>JAEYKI010000009.1 GCA_023408315.1 Bacillota bacterium | reverse complement strand
TAATGGGGCTTTTGATCAGCGGAGGCATGCTGATTCCCGGAAACATTCCCAACATTGTTTCAGCCGGTATTTTAAAGATTAAAAGCAAGGAGTGGGCCAAACTGGGCGTGCCCCTTGGCGCTGCCCTGATGCTGGTTTATTATGTGCTGCTGTTCTATGTGCTGTGAAGAAAATGGCCCGGTAATACGCGGGATTGACTGAAAGGGGCAAGCCGGATACAATGGATGAAAATAAATAACAGCAAAAGGGGATACAGTATGCCTGCACTCAGCCAACGAACCGGTTTTTTTACGGATTCCGTTATACGCCGCATGACCAGAATTGCAAATGAATACGGCGCTGTCAATCTTTCACAGGGATTTCCGGATTTTGACCCTCCGGCAGAATTGAAAAGCGCGCTGGCAGCCGCCGCGCAGGGAGACAGGCACCAGTATTCCGTTACCTGGGGCGCGCAGAATTTCAGGGAAGCGCTGGCCCGCAAACAGTCGCATTTTATGGGGATGCCCATTGACCCGGAAACGCAGATTGTGGTGACCTGCGGCAGTACGGAGGCCATGATGGCCGCCATGATGACGGTTTGCAACCCCGGAGACAAGGTGATTGTTTTTTCTCCTTTTTACGAAAATTACGCGGCGGACGCGATCCTTTCGGGAGCGGAGCCGGTTTATGTGCACTTAAAGCCGCCGGAATATACGTTTGACGCAAATGAACTGGAAAAGGCCTTTATGCAAAAGCCCAAAGCGCTCATTTTATGCAACCCGTCCAACCCATCGGGCAAGGTGTTTACCCTGGAGGAACTTAAAACAATCGCGTTTTTGGCGGAAAAATACGATGCGTTTGTGGTGACGGACGAGGTGTACGAACACATTGTATATGAGCCCCATAAGCATATATATATGGCTTCACTGCCCGGCATGCTTGAACGCACGGTCTCCTGCGGTTCGCTGTCCAAAACATATTCCATCACGGGCTGGCGGCTTGGGTATATCATAGCAGGCGCGCGGGTGACCCATGCGGCGCGCAAGGTGCACGACTTTTTAACCGTGGGCGCGGCTGCACCGTTGCAGGAAGCCGCAGTGGTTGCGCTGAATTTTAAAGATGCTTATTACACAGAACTTATGAAAATCTATACAAAAAAGAAGGACCTGTTTTTAAACGGGCTGGCTGGCTTGGGCCTTCCGTATTCCGTTCCGCAAGGCGCGTATTACGTGATGGTGGATGTTTCCGCGTTTGGGGTACAGAATGATCTCGCGTTTTGCGAATGGATGGCGCGGGAGGTGGGCGTTGCCGCTGTACCTGGCTCCAGCTTTTTCAGGCAGGATATACACAGTTTCATCCGGTTCCATTTTGCCAAAAAAGAAGAAACGCTGAACGAGGTTTTGAGCCGGTTGGATACCTTGAAAGGAAAAGTGCAAGGAAACAGATTTTAAAAAAATCGCAAATATTGCGGTTTTTTTTTTGGAGGCTTCTCGCCTCCGCGCACCCTCCAAAAAAATCAAAGACTTTGGGGACCCCGGCACTCGCCCAAGGGACGATCGTCCCTTGGGAATCCCATTGTTTAAAATACCGCTGCGCGGTATTTTAAACATATAAAGGCTAGCCTGCCTCTGGCAAGCAGTATTCGGTAGCACTCCAATATGGATGTTGATAAGTCCAAAAATGCCATCGTAGATGGCATTTTTACATATAAGTCTTTTGCTTCTTTTCTATAGAAAAGAAGTGGGGAACAGGGCAAAGCCACGGAAGATTTAGACTAAGGCGGCTTTTAAGGAACGCATATAATCTTCAAGTGCTTGCGCGGCATTTGTGCCATGCTGTTCTATGATGCGCACAACCGCGCTGCCCACAATCACGCCGTCCGCAGACGCGCCGATCGTACGGGCCTGCTCCGGGGTGGAGATGCCGAACCCAACCGCAACGGGAGTATCCGTTTCTTTTTTTATGGCGGAAACGATGGCGGGTATATCCGTTTCAATTGTATTGCGAACGCCTGTAACTCCCATGGAAGATACCAGGTACACAAATCCTTTTGCCGCGCGCGCCAGCATTGCGACGCGCTCACTGGATGTGGGCGCAATTAGCGTAATGAGGTCTATACCGTTTGCGGAGGCGGCGTCTGAAATTTCCGCACGCTCTTCAAACGGAAGGTCCGGGATGATAACGCCGTTTATGCCGGATTCCCGGCATTCGGTAAAGAATTGTTCATAGCCGTATTTAAACAGCGGATTGACGTACGTTAAGAAAACCAGTGGCACGTCTGTTTTTTTGCGCACAGACCGCACCGTATCAAATATGCGGGGAAGCGTTGTACCTGCGGAAAGTGCCCGGATATTTGCAGCCTGAATCACTTCGCCTTCCGCGATAGGGTCGGAGAAGGGGATGCCGATCTCGATCAGATCCGCCCCGGCGTTTGCCATCGCAAGGATGTATTCTTCCGTTTTTGCAAGGCTGGGGTCACCCGCTGTCAGAAAGGTGATCAGCGCTTTTTTATTTGTAAACGCGTTTGCTATTTTACTCATGGATGTTCCTCCCCCTGTATCTGGCAATAGCGGCCACGTCCTTGTCGCCACGGCCTGAAAGGCAGATTACAAGAATGTCGTTTTTTTGCATGCCAGGAGCGATTTTTGTTGCGTGCGCAACCGCGTGAGCGGATTCTATGGCCGGAATGATCCCTTCCGTGCGGGAGAGGCGCTCAAACGCCTGCACTGCTTCCTCGTCTGTTATGGGCACGTATTCCGCGCGCCCGGTATCGTGCAGGTACGAATGCTCCGGACCGATGCCGGGGTAATCCAAACCGGCGGAAATGGAATACACCGGCGTGATCTGCCCAAACTCGTCCTGGCAGAAATAGGATTTCATGCCGTGGAAAATGCCCGGAGTCCCCTTGGCAATTGTTGCCGCGTGTTTGTCCGTCTCCACGCCCAGCCCTGCGGCCTCGCAGCCGATCAGTCGGACCTCTTTATCGGGGATAAAATGATAGAACGCGCCCATGGCGTTGCTGCCGCCGCCCACGCACGCAAGCACGGCTGTTGGGAGGCGGCCTTCTTTTTCAAGTATCTGCAGCCGCATCTCCCGGCTGATCACGCTTTGAAAATCCCGCACGATCATGGGGAAGGGGTGGGGGCCCATGACCGAACCCAGCACATAATGCGTGTCCGCTACCCGGCGCGTCCATTCGCGCATGGTCTCGTTCACCGCATCTTTCAGGGTCTGCGTGCCCGAGGTGACGGTGTGCACCTGCGCGCCCAGCAGTTCCATGCGGTATACGTTCAGGGCCTGGCGCTGGGTGTCCTCTTTGCCCATGAATATCTCGCATTGCAGGCCCATCAGCGCGGCAGCGGTGGCAGTCGCCACACCGTGCTGGCCTGCGCCCGTTTCTGCAATCACGCGCGTTTTGCCCATCTTTTTGGCAAGGAGGGCCTGCCCCAGCACGTTATTTATTTTGTGCGAGCCTGTGTGGTTCAGGTCTTCGCGCTTCAGGTATATTTTTGCGCCCCCAAGCTCCCGCGTCATTTTCTCTGCGTAATACAGCAGGGAAGGGCGGCCCGCGTAATTGTTCAGCAGGTCTGTAAGCTCTGCGCAAAATGCAGGGTCGTTTTTATAATGTTCGTATGCGTTTTCCAGTTCTATTACAGCGTTCATCAGCGTTTCCGGGATATACTGCCCGCCGTGCTGTCCATATCTGCCCTTAGGCATTTTAGTTCACACTCCTTGTTATTTCAATCAGCCTTTGCATTTTTCCTCTGTCTTTTTTGCCCTCTGTCTCCGCGCCGCTGCTTACGTCTACGCTATACGGGTTGCACGCGCGGATGGCCTCTTGCAGGTTTTCCGGGTTAAGCCCGCCCGCCAGGAAGAAGGGCCGGGGAAACCCCGCAGCCACGTTCCAATTGAACGTTTCGCCCGTGCCGCCGGGCACGCCTTTTTTATACGTGTCAAACAGCATATAATCCGCGTCCGGTAAGAGGGCCGTTTGTATGTCCGCCTCCGTTTGTACGCGCACCGAGCGGATTACTGGATTGGAAACTGCCTGCCGCAATGCCAGCAAATAAGCCGCGTCTTCCTCCCCGTGGAGCTGTACAATATCGATTACGCTGTTGCGGCACAGGGCCGCGATTGTTTCAATCTTTGCATTTACAAACACGCCCACGGCCTGTATCTCTTTGCGCAGGCTATTTTTAAGTAAAAGGGCGGCCTGCGGGCTTACCTGGCGTTTGCTTGGGGCAAACACAAAGCCGATGTAGTCCGGCACAAACGCGTTTGCGTATTCTATCTCGCGGGGCTCCGTTATGCCGCATATCTTAATCTTAGCCATTTGCGCCCCTCAGCCTTTCCAGTTCCGCCTGTTTATCCGGGCTGCGCATCAGCGCTTCGCCGATGAGGACGGCGTTTGTTCCGTTTTGCCGAAGAGCCTGTACGTCCTGCGGCGAATGAATGCCGCTCTCGGATACGAACACGGTGTTCTGAGGAACCAGCGCCCGCAGCCGGATGCTATTATGAATGTTCACCTCAAACGTGCGCAGGTCCCTGTTGTTCACGCCAATCAACCGGGCTCCGGCCTTTAGCGCGGATGCAATTTCATGTTCGTCATGCGCTTCCACCAGGCAGGAGAGCCCCAGGCTGTCCGCTATGCGGATATACTCTTTGATCTGCCGCGTATCCAGCAGGGCGCAGATGAGCAGGATGGCGTCCGCGCCTATAAAGGCGGATTCGTATATCTGATATTCGTCTATCATGAAGTCTTTACGCAGTACGGGGATGGAAACGGCCTGTTTGATTTCTGTGAGGTATTGGCTACTCCCAAGAAAGAACTCCGGCTCCGTTAAAACGGAGATGGCGTCCGCGCCCGCCTGCTCATACTCCTGTGCGATCTTAATATACGGGAAATCATGCGCGATAACGCCTTTGGAAGGCGAGCCTTTCTTTACTTCGCAGATAAAGGCGATATCCTCTTTGCGCAGCGCCTGCTCAAAAGTGAAGGGGTGCGGGGAAGGAGTTGCTTTTCTTTTTATTTTTTCCAGGCTTATAATGTTTTTAGATTCCTGCACGCGCTTCCGTGTGCTTTTTGCGATTGTATCCAGTATCATTGGGCAACCTCGTTTGTCAGGCGAACAAATCGTTCCATTTGCTGTTTGGCGCGCCCGCTGTCCAGAATTTCCTCCGCCATGCGGATGCAATCCCGCAGGGTGCGGTTGCTGTGCCCCATATACAGGCAAAGGGAGGAATTCAAAATCACAATGTCCCGCTGGGGGCCTTTTTTCCCGTCCAGTATCGCGTGCGCTATTCCGGCATTTTCGCCCGGCTCCCCGCCAATCAGGTCTGCAAGGCTGCACCGGGCAAAACCAAGCTGCTCGGGCGTGATAAAAAAGCTGTTCATGGCGCCGCCGTTTACCTCGCACACCGTTGTGGTGCCAGAAAGGGTGGCTTCATCCAGACCGTCGTGGCCGTGCACTACCATAGCGCGCTTGACCCCCAGGTTGGAAAGCACGGTTGCAAGCGGTTCCACCAGGTTTTCGTCGTATACGCCTAAAAGCTGCATATTTGCGCCCGCGGGGTTTGCCAGCGGCCCCAGGATATTGAACACTGTGCGCACCCCAAGCTCCCGGCGCACGGGCGCGGCGTATTTCATGGAAGCGTGGTAGGTGGGGGCGAACATAAAGCACATGCCCGCCTCGTGCAATATCTTCTCGCTCTGCTCAGCTGAAAGGGTGATATTGGCGCCCAGGGCTTCCAGAAGATCGGCGCTGCCGCATTTGCTGGATACGCTGCGGTTTCCATGCTTGGCGACGGGCACCCCGCCGGCCGAAATAACAAAGGCGGATACGGTGGATATATTAAAGGTATTCAGTTCGTCCCCTCCCGTGCCCACAATGTCCAGTACGTCCATGCCGGGGATTAATTTCTGGCATTTCTCCCGCATCACCATGGCGCAGGCGGTTATTTCTTCAATTGTTTCACCCTTCATGCGCATGGCGGTTAAAAAGGAACCGATCTGCGCGGGGGTCGCCCCGCCTTCCATGATCTGGAACATCACCTGCTTGGTGGCGTCCAGCGAAAGGTTCCGTCCGTTTAAAAGGTCGTGAATCGCCTGCTTAATCATAATGCGCTCCCTCCCAGCTTTAAAAAGTTTTGGATGATCGTCTGCCCGCCTTTTGTCAGGATGGATTCCGGATGGAACTGCAGGCCGTAGGTATCGCTTCCCGCGTCTTTTACGCCCATCACTTCACCGTCCTCCGCTTCCGCGATTACCAGCAGGCCGTCCGGCAGCGTATCCCGTTTGGCGCACAGGGAATGGTAGCGCGCCGCCTGCAGAATGGGGGGCAGGCCGCGGAATAGGGGGCTGCCGTTTGCAATGTGCACGGCGCTGGTTTTGCCGTGCATCAGTTCTTTTGCGTATGTAACGGTTGCTCCGAATACCTCACAGATGGCCTGGTGGCCCAGGCACACGCCCAGAATGGGCAGCTTGCCTTTAAAATAACGGATGGCGTCCTCGCAAATACCCGCGTCCGCAGGCCTTCCCGGGCCGGGGGATATGATGATTTGGGAAGGACGCAGGGCTTCTATCTCTTCAATTGTAAGCTCGTCATTCTTGATTACCTGTATATCCGGCTCAAACATGCCCACCAGTTGGTACAGATTGTATGAAAAACTGTCATAATTGTCTATTAATAAGATCATCATTCCACCTCCGTGGCCTGCAAGGCTTTTATCATTGCATAGGATTTGTTCAGGGTTTCCTGGTGCTCTTTTTCCGGTATGCTGTCTGCCACAACGCCGCCGCCCGACTGCACGTACACCTTGCCGCCTTTGCGGCACGCCATGCGGATGGCAATGCACATATCCATATTGCCGTTAAAACCGATATAACCGATTGCGCCGCCGTAGACGCCCCGCTTTACACCTTCCAGGCTGTCTATGATCTCGCACGCGCGTATCTTGGGCGCGCCCGAAAGGGTTCCCGCGGGCAGCACTGCCGCGACAGCGTCCAGAGGCCCCAGGCCTTCTTTGATTTTGCCTGTTACGGTGGACGTGATGTGGGACACATGGGAGAACTTTAAAACCTTCTGGTAATCGGATACCTTTACGCTGCCAAACTCGCTGATGCGGCCCACGTCATTGCGGCCAAGGTCTACCAGCATGTTGTGCTCCGCTAGCTCTTTTTCGTCCGCCAGCAATTCACGGATCAGGCGTTCGTCTTCCTCCGCCGTTTTACCGCGCGGGCAGGTTCCGGCAATGGGGAAGGTGGAAAGCGTGCCGTCCTTCAGGGAAACAAGCGTCTCCGGAGATGCGCCCGCGATCTCCATGTCGTCCATGCTCAGATAGAACATATAGGGGGAGGGGTTGATGGTGCGCAGCACGCGGTATGCTTTGAGCAGGCTGCCTTCAAAGTCGGCTTCCAGCCGGTTGGAGGGAACGGCCTGGAAGATATCGCCTTCATAAATGTAGTGCTTCATCTGCTCCACCATGCGGCAGTATTCCTCTTTGCTAAACATGGGCCGGAAATCGGATTTGAGGCCGGAGGGTTCATCCTGAGGTTCGGCCTCGCTTCTGATGACGCTTTCCGCTTCCCGGAGTTCTTCCAGCGCAGCCGCATAATTGGCATTCAGGTTGTCTGTCTGAATATTTACAATGATCATGATCTTCTGGCTCAGATGATCAAACACAATTACGCGGTCAAAGAGCATGAGGTGCAGGTCGTCGTACCCTGCCGGATTGTTCTGGGTCAGATGGAGCGATTTTTCGTTGTATTTGATATAGTCGTAGGAAAAATACCCCACAAATCCGCCGGTAAAAGGAGGAAGCCAATCCGGCTGGTATGGTTTGTATGCGTTTAATATCTCCCGTAGGATTTGTTCCGGGTGTTTGGTATACTCCGTGCGGGTGGCGCCGTTTTGTATACGCACAACTCCGTCCGTGCATACAACGTCCATGCGCGGATCAAATCCCAGGAAAGAATAGCGCCCCCATTTTTCGCCGCCTTCCACGCTTTCCAGCAGGCAGCAGCGCTTGCTTTTTTGCCGCAGCCGTTTTAAAACCTGAATGGGGGTGCGGATGTCCGAAAGCATCTCCAGCACCACCGGAACAACGGTATAACCGGCCGGAATGCCTCCAAGATCGTTAATCGACGGTTTGATCATGCTTCAAATTACCTCCCTGTTTCTCAAAAAAATAAAAAACCCGTCCATAGCAAATAGTTTGCCAAGGACGAGTGCATATACGTGCGCCCGCGGTGCCACCTTGTTTTGCAGAGCAAAAAGCCCCGCACACTTAAAGCAGAATACCATCATATTCCCCGCAACTGACGCGTGCGCTGCGTCGCAGAATACTCGGCCTGTTGCCCTGGATTTGTCTATCAACAATCCTTGGTTCCGCTAACCTTTGTTCCGCGCCCTCGGTGGTCCATTTGATGCACTGCGTGTACGGGGATCCCAGCCGCTCCCGCTCTCTCTTCACTGCACGTTGCACCGTTATCTCCACTTCAACGGTTTATTTTGGACTATTCAATTTTGATCTATTATATCGTCTGGTTTAAAAAAATGTCAAGTCTTTTTCCATTGTTTTAGCATATATTTCTGAATTAATGCCTAAAAGTCATCCGTTGGGGACGGTATTTGGCAGAAAAATATAAAAAACATTAGAAATTGCAAAAAAAGATTGACGGATTCACGGATGATTATATAAAATGAAACCAATGTAATCAAATCCAGGGTGGACAATTGAATTTGAATAAAAAAGATTGCAATACGGTCATTCGTATAAAAACCTACGACGAAATAGCCCGGACACAAAAGCGCGCTGAAAAGTTTAAGGTTTGTGCTGTTGAGTCCGCAAATATCCCATCCGGCCAGAAAATCAAGGTTAAGCAGATTGATACCAAACGCCCACGTTTGAACAAGAAAATTGTGGTTGCGGTTACAACCGTTTTGGTTGTTGCGCTTGCTGTTCCGTTTTTCTTTGCTGTGGCCTCCAATGCAAACCAGGTTTCGGGGTTGCAGCCCGTAAGCGGGCCGTCCGCCGGTGGAGCGGATACCGCGGTTGCAAGCGTTGCGCCTGTGCCCGCCGCGACGGGCGGGCAGCTTACCACCGATTTAATGGAAAAAACAACAATTGCGGTTCCTGACACCGCTCCTTCTCCCGTGCCTATAGCAAACGTATTGCCGGCGGCTGCCATGACTCCCTTGACCGCGGAGAGCGGCTTTACAGAACTATCTTCCGGCATGAGCGACCCGTTTGTGGCCATGATTCAGCAAAGGCTGATGGACTTGTTCTATGTGGAGCAGGACGAGCCCACTACTTTGTTTGGACCCGTAACCAAACAGGCCGTAGTGGATTTTCAGAAACGGAACGGCCTGCCGGAAACCGGCGTTGCGGATGTGCAGACGCAATCCATTTTGTTTTCCGCCGCCGCCAATCCGTATATCGTTCGCCTGGGTGATTCCAGCCCGGACGTGCAGTCCATCCAGGAGCGCCTGACGGAGCTTGGATACGCGGTTGAAATCAGCGGCACCTACGGAGACGATACCCAAAAAGCGGTGCAGACTTTTCAAATGCTGAACAGCCTGTCTGCGGACGGCAATGTGGGCAACGATACGCGCCGGGCGCTGTATTCCCGTGATGCAAGGGATGCTTCGGCCACGCCGCAGCCGGGCAAAGCTACGGCTAGCTCCCAACCGAATACGCCTGCCGATCCGAATAAGGTGGAAGCCTTTATAAATGCCGCCATGGCGCAGTTGGGCAAAACGTATGTGCTGGGCGGAAAAGGGCCAAACATATTCGATTGCTCCGGCCTGGTGTATTATTCCCTGAAAGCGAGCGGAAACGGCATTGGGTATATGACTTCCTACGGCTGGGCGGATGCGGATGAATACCAGCGCATTGGCAGCATGAAAGATTTGCAAAGGGGCGATGTGGTTTGCGTGAGCGGCCATGTGGGCGTCTATCTGGGCAATGGCCAGGTTGTGAACGCTTCTTCCAGCAACGGCAACGTTATTGTCTCCCAGGATATATTCAGCTCCAATTATTGGAGGGGGAATTTTATCTGCGGCAGAAGGCCGTTCTGAGATATAATATTATTGCAGAATGCAGTCTGCAAGCTCTTTGGCGGTAATGCGGAAAAAGGAGCCGTGCGCAAGCGCGCGTTTTGTTGCCTGGCAGATATCTTCTTCACGCAGGGGGCAGCCGGCAAAACATTGCGCAAAGGCTTCCATATTGCCGTAAAAGAAGAAATCTCCATTGAAATGGATATCCGCAATACGCCCGTCCATAACATTCAGGCGCGCTTCCAGCTTGCCGCCCGCGAGCCGTTTGCTTTTTGTTATATGATATTTTGGCGAGTTGCCGTAATTCCATTCCCAGTTGCGAAACGTTTCGTCCGCAATCCGGTTGATTTCGCCCGTGTCTTCGTCCGTAAGCCGGTATGTTTTGCCGTCTGCGGGCAGGATGCTTTTTACCATGCGGTTTTTAAATTCAATAGCATCCATCTTGGTATCCATATGGTCTATGATGTTGGTCACACGCTGGCGGATGGACTGGATGCCTTTGGAAATGATTTTGTCGTCCGCCACGCTGATGGACCGCACAAGTTCCTCCAGGTTGGTGTTATACAAAAGGGAACCGTGGTGCAGGATGCGGTGCCTGCCGTGATGCTGCGCGTTTCCCGAGAATTTTTTATCGCCTATCAATAGGTCGTTGCGGCCGCTCAGTTCCGCCTGTACCCCCAGATTGCGCAATGCCAGAACAACCGGCTCTGTAAACCGTTTAAAGCCGGAATCTATATCTTTGTCCTTGCCGTTTGTTATAAAGGTAAACTGCCAACCGCCCTCGTCTGTGTAGATGGTGCCTCCGCCGCTTAAACGCCGCACAATCGGGATGTTGTTTTCTTTTGCGTACGCCTCGTTAATCTCAGCCGCCGCAATCTGGTAACGGCCGATCATCAGGGTGGGGCGGGTGCGCCAGAAGGTAAAGATGTCGTCTCCCAGGTCTTTTTGATTCAAGAAATAATACTCCAAAGCAAAACTGAAGGCTGCTTCCATTTGATTGTTTTCTATATAAATCATCTGCTAATTGTCCTTTGGCTGTTTTTTCATTTGTTCATACGCTTCCAGCGCGCCGTAAGAGCTGCGGATGAGGGGGCCTGAAGCCACGTACAGGAATCCAAGAGCCTCCGCTTCTTTTTTATAAGCCGCAAACGCATCCGGGTGAATGTATTCCACCACCGGGTGGTGCGCTTTGGAGGGCGCCAGATACTGCCCCACGGTCAGAATATCGCAGCCCGAATCGCGCAAATCACGGAACACCTGCAGAACTTCTTCGCACCCTTCTCCCAATCCCAGCATGATGCCGGATTTGGTTGTTATATGCGGCGCGCGTTCCCGCACGGTACGGATCAGCTCCAGGGATCTGTGATAATCCGCCTGGGGCCGAACCCCGTAATACAGCCGGGGTACAGTTTCCACGTTGTGGTTGATGATATCCGGATTTGCGTCTATAATCACCTGAAGGGCGTTCCAATCCCCCTGCAAGTCTGGAATCAGCACTTCGGTTACGGGAGGGGCGCCATCAAACTCATCCTTTATGGCATGGATTACGCGGGCAAAGTGGGAAGCGCCGCCATCCGGCAGATCGTCACGGGTTACGGACGTAACCACCACATGACGCAGGGAGAGCTTTTTTGCCGCCTGGGCCAGGTGCAGCGGCTCGGATTCGTCTGGCGGGGTGGGCGCGCATTTTGAAACGGCGCAAAACGTGCAACCACGGGTGCAGTTGTTGCCCAGTATCATAAATGTGGCCGTACCCTTATGAAAGCATTCCCCGCAATTGGGGCAGCCTGCTTCCTCACATACCGTATGCAGCGCAAGGCCGCGCAGCATGTGCTCCATGCGCAGGCCTTCTTTGTCTGTGTTGCTTTTAACTTTCAGCCATTCCGGCTTTCTTTCAATCATGTGTTCCACCGTCTTTTACGCAGAATAGTATCTTGTACTTTGCATTATAGCATAAACGGGGTGCAAATCCAAAGCCGGAGAAAAGCGGGTGTTTTGGCGTATATAAATTTTAATTGCAAATAATAGAAGTATTTGATATAATGCGGACTAAACAATATGGAACAAAAGCGTTGTGTTGGAAATACGGCGCTTTTTTGCTTACCGGATGTATACTGCCTCGGGAGTATTGAAGCGGATTTAGGGTGATTGTATGTCTATCATGGTAAAAAAGCTATATAAAAACGGTTCTTTTCTGTATAAAATGAACCTGATTGCCGGGAAAGGCGGGCTTACCAACCTGGTGACCTGGGTTCATATCATAGAAGACGATTCCGCGACTTCTTTTCTGCACGGGAACGAGCTGGTATTTACTGCGGGTATATTGAACCACAGCAGCGACTGGCTTTTAAATTTTGCCCGCAAATTGCATGAGACCGGCACAAGCGCTTTTGTGATTAACGTGGGGCCGCACATCAAAGACATCCCCCGTGAGGTGGCCCAATATTGCGACCAGGTGAATATGCCCCTGTTCACCATCCCCTGGGAAACAAGAATGGTGGATATGACCAGGGATTTCTGCCACAGAATTATGAGCAACGAGCATGTGGAGAACGATTCCGCCACCATTATAAAAAACATCATATTCAACGTGGGAAACATTGATACACAGGTGCTTCAGATGGAGCAGTTTGGGTACCAGCGGGACAGCTATTTTTGTTTTGTGAGTATTTTTACCAATGAGAACGGAAACGGTTCGGAGGATTTCAAGGATTCGCTGGCCAAAATTGCGGAGATCATAGCAAAAAGAATGCACGAACTGTTTATTACTTTTTCTTACAAGGAATTTTTGATCCTGGTTCTGGTGAACTATACGGATGATGAAATAAGCCGGTTTGCGGACGAATTTATGCGGCTTGCCCTGCAGCATTCCAAGGGGAATTCCCTGCACATGGGCATAAGTTCCAACCAGGCGGGCTTCTACAAGCAAAAAAAGAATTTTGAAAAAGCTCTTTCCGCTATGAAAATGGCTATTAAGCAAAAAGAGTCCTCCGTTTATTACGATAAACTGGGCATATACAAACTGCTCTATGCGGTGGGGGACAAGGCTGTTTTGCGGGAGTATTACAAGAATATTGTTGGCAAGCTGGAATCTTATGACAAGGAGAATAAAATGCAGCTGACTGTGATGCTGCGCACGTATTTAGATAATAACGGCAGCCTGCAGCTTACGGCTGAGAAGCTTTTTGTGCACAGGAATACCGTTACAAACCAGTTGAAAAAGATTGAAGAGATTACCGGACACAACCCCTTGAATCTGGATGACAAGGTGAAATTTTGCATAGCTTTTTACATAAAAGAAATTTTATAAGAATAATATTGCATATTAAAAATTTAATAAATTTTAAAAACGGCATAATAAAGGCGTATTTAATGCGTTGTGCAAACGCACAATGAAATATGTAAACTTGTAAATTGCATTTTGTACAATTCCGAGTATAATAAAATTAAAGATTGATACATACGGATGCGGCAATGAAGCTGGGATAAAAACGCTTCATGCCGCATTTTTGTATATCTTGAATCATTCATGGAATGAACTGCGGCAATGGAGCTGAAAAAATCTGTTGGCGCTCTTTTTTTAGGAGGAAGAGAATTTTGACAGGCGAGGAAATCAGAAGCACATTAAAAAAATATAATCTGCAGTCTTGGAGCAAGCAAAAAGGCATTAACCCCATCTCTGTGGAAAAGGGAGAAGGCATATATTTCTGGGACTATGAAGGGAACCGGTATACGGATATGTCTTCCCAACTGGTCAACATGAACCTGGGGTTTGGCAACAAGGCGATCGGCGACGCGATCAAGGCGCAGGTGGACCAGTATTGCTTTGTGGGACCTTCTTTTGGGGCGGAATCCAGGGCAAAGCTGGCTAAAAAAATTATAGAGCTGATGCCTGACAACATGGGCAAGGTGTTTTTTACAAATGCCGGAGCAGACGCCAACGAGAACGCCGTTAAAATGGCGCGCATGTTCACCGGGAAAAACAAAATTTTCAGCCGGTACAGAAGCTATCACGGTTCCAGCTTTGGAGCGGGGAACCTGACGGGAGAGCCAAGGCGGTACCCACTGGAACCGGGCATTCCGGGATTTGTGAAATTCTTTGACCCCTATATATACCGGGAGAAAATTGCATTTGAATCGGAAGAAGCCGCAACAGAATACTACCTGGCAAAGCTGGAGGAACAGATACAGTACGAGAACCCAAACGCGGTGGCAGCCATTGTTCTGGAAACCATAACCGGTTCAAACGGCGTGATTATCCCCCCTAAAGGGTATTTGCCGGGTGTGCGGGCACTGTGCGATAAATACGGCATCCTGCTGATCTGCGACGAAGTAATGACCGGCTGGTGCCGGACGGGAAAGATGTTCGGGTTTGAGCATTTTGGCATAAAGCCGGACATTGTCTCTTTTGCAAAAGGCGTTACCTGCGGATATATACCCATTGGAGGCGTTGCGGTGAGCCAGAAAATTGCGGATTATTTTGACGACAACCTGCTCTCCTGCGGCCTGACGTACAGCGGACACCCGCTGGCCTGCGCCGCAGGCGTGGCTTGCGTAAATTATTATGAAGAAAACAAGATTGCCGATCATGTGACCCGGGTGGGCCGTGTGCTGGGAGAACAATTGGAAGCAATCAAGGCCGCGCATCCCTGCGTGGGAGATGTGCGGTATATTGGCCTGTTCTCCGCCGTTGAGCTGGTGAGGGATAAAAAAACCAGGGAACCACTGGTGCCCTATGGCAGGGATTTGGAAGGGATTATGGGCAAGGTTCTGGGCAAGCTGAAGGAACAGAAATTTATGACCTATACCCATGAGAACATGATTATTGTGGCCCCGCCTTTGATTATAACGGAAGCACAGTTAAAAGAAGAACTGGCCAAGCTGGACAGTGTGCTTGGGTTTGTGGACAGCGAGTTGCTTTAAAAGGAGCGGAAGTAGAGATGGCGTACCAGTTTAAATTGCCTGCATATACCTTTTTGGGCGCTAACGCGCTTAATGAAAGTGAAAAAACAGTAAAATCTCTGGGCAAGAAAGCCTTTGTGGTTACCGATAAAGTGATTGCCAAAACAGAGGCCTTCGGGCTTCTGACGGGCAGCCTGGCCCGGTGGGGCATTGCCTTGGAAACGTTTAGCGAAATCACCGGGGAACCCACGGACGCAATGATTCTTTTGGGATACGGCGCTTATAAAAAGGCTGGCTGCGACTTTTTGATCGCCATTGGCGGCGGGAGTTCTCTGGACAGCGCCAAAGCGATATCCGCGCTGTGCGATCTTTCCGGAAGCCTTGCCGATTATATGGGCAAGGAAATACAGGGGAGTTTTCCGCCGGTTGTCGCGATACCCACCACAGCGGGCACAGGATCGGAAGCGACCAAATTTACAATTATCACCGATACTGCAAAGGATGTAAAAATGCTGCTGAAGGGGGATGCTCTGATTCCAACGGTTGCCATTGTGGATCCCGCGTTTACGCTTTCCGCCCCCAAGACCATTACGGCCGCCACGGGTATGGACGCGCTGACCCACGCGGTTGAGTCCTATACATCAAAGAAGGGCAATTCAATGACGGACCTGTTTGCCCTGGATGCGGTGAAACGCATATTTGCCTGGCTGCCCGAGGCATACAGCAACGGCGGCAACGCAAAGGCAAGGGAAGAGATGTCTATAGCCGCGTATGAGGCCGGGGTGTGTATCAACAACGCGTCCGTAACGCTGGTGCATGGCATGAGCAGGCCCATTGGAGCACTGTTCCATGTGCCCCACGGCATCTCCAACGCGATGCTGATTGGCGAATGCCTCTGCTTTGCAGTGGACGGCTGCCCGGAAAAATTTGCAGCGCTGGCAAAAGCTATTGGCGCGGCGGATGATAAAACGGACGATAAAACAGCGGCCGTGGCATTTATGGAGGCGCTTTTGGCGCTCTGCAAAACGCTTGAGATACCAACCCTGAAGGAATATGGCATTAAAAAAGAAGAATACGATTCGTATATCCCCAAAATGGCGCGGGACGCAATGGCAAGCGGCAGCCCCTCCAACACAATACGGGAAATTACCGCGGGGGATATAGAAACAATTTATAAAGTACTGTATAAATAGCAAAGCGGAAAAGAAAAAGGATTTTGAGAATTTCTTTAAGGAGGCAAAAAATATGGGCATGGCAAACACGGCGGAGAACCTGAACCTGGAACCAGAAATTAAAATTGAAAATTTAAGTATACATTTTCCGGATAAAAACGGAGGAGAAGGGGTGCACGCGCTTCAGAACATCAGCCTGGACGTCAAGCAGGGTGAATTTATTTCCCTGGTAGGCCCCTCGGGCTGCGGAAAAACCACTTTGCTGCGCACCATTGCGGACTTGCAGAATCCCTCTGCGGGCAGCATTTCCATCCGCGGGCAGTCTCCACGGGAGATACGGCTGCAAAAAAAGTTTGGCATTGTGTTTCAGAGCCCGGTTTTATATGATTGGCGGACAGTACGCCGGAACGTGTGCATGCCCATGGAGCTGATGGGACTGCCCAAAAAATACCGGACGGCCCGCGTTACCGAAATGCTGGAGCTGGTGGGCCTGTATGAGTTTGGAAAAAAATATCCGCACGAGCTTTCCGGCGGTATGCAGCAGCGCGTTGGCATCGCGAGGGCGCTTGCCATCAAACCGGAAATACTTTTGATGGATGAGCCTTTTTCCGCCCTGGACGAGTTTACAAAAGAAAAACTGCACGAAGACCTCCAGCGCATTTGGGCCAAAACAAACAAAACGATTGTATTCGTTACCCACAATATACAGGAAGCCGTGTTTTTATCGGACAGGGTGGTGGTGCTGTCGCCGCATCCGGGCAGGGTATCGGCCATTGTGGACATCGACCTTCCCAGGCCCCGAACACTTCCCATGAAAAATTCGCCCGAATTTACCGCACTGGTAGCCAAGGTACGGTCCAGCTTTGAGGGGGTATAAGCAGCGTGAACGGCATCAAAAAGGCGCTTAATTCCAAACAGATGGTGGTTATTGTCTGGGTGATTGGCCTGGTAGTGGCGTGGGAGATTATTGCCACGGTGGTGGCCGGCACAAAACGCACCCCGGAAAACGTACTGCCGCATTTGTACCAGATTTTTGATTCGATCATAAGCCCCAATCTGGTAAACGGGCGCGAGACCGCCACGCAGATTGTACTTTCCAACGCCGGAATCACGCTTGCCAGGGCAGGCATTGGATTTTTGATCGGCGTAGGCGTGGGATTTGTTCTGGCGCTCCTGATGAATATGTTTTTGCCTGTGGAAAAGATTGCGTTTCCATACCTGATGATCATCCAGATGATCCCCATTCTTGGTATGGCGCCCATTATTCTGGCCATTACAAAGGATATAGACAAAAGCCGCATTGTGATTGCCGCAATACTCACGTTCTACCCTGTGGCCACCAATACCCTGGCTGGTTTTAAAAGCGTGGAGCGCGAGAAACTGGAGTTGATGCATACGCTTGCGGCCAAGCGGTTTGATATTTATACAAAACTGTTGATACCCCAGAGCCTGCCGTATTTTTTTACCGGGCTTAAAATATCCGCCCCCATGGCCATCACCGCCTCCATATTGGTGGATACGCTGCAGGGCGGCGGCGGGCTTGGATGCATGCTCTCCCAGTCTTTAAAGCACGCGATGACGATTTACGTGTTCTGGCAGATTGTGTTTTTAAGCGCAGCAGTAGGGATATTAAGTTTTTATCTGATGACTTTGATAGAAAAATGGGTTTCTCCGTATAAAAGGGCGCACAGGTGAGCGGTATGGAAAACAATTCAAAAATAAACAAAAACACATTTACAACGATTCTGTACCCCGTTTTATTCGGCGTTATTATCGTAATTCTCTGGCAGACGCAGGTTTTGCACGCCATCTTTGGCACGGACACCTTTACGCTGCCCCTGCCGGACAGGGTGCTTGGCATTATAGCGGACAACGCACCCTCCATTATGAACAACGTGTGGGCCACGCTGATTGTTGCGCTGGGCGGTTTGGGACTGGGTTCTCTGATTGGATACCTGCTGGGCGTAATTGCCACCGTATTTCCCAAATGGGGCGCTGGCGGGCTTACCATCGTGGCGGCATTCAACGCGGTCCCCATTATAGCCATTGCGCCCATCATCAACAACCTGACCAAGGATTTTAGCCCGGATGCGGACGTAAGGAGCATGTTTGCCAAAATGATCGTGGTTATGCTGGTGTGCATGATCGCTATGAGCATTAATTCCTACCGGGGCTTTACGGAAGTCAAGCCGTTTTCCGAGGACCTGATGAAATCCTACGCGGCCAGCAAAAGGACCATATTTTTTAAGCTCAGGGTCCCCAATTGTGTGCCCTATGTGTTCACGGCCCTGCGCGTCAGTGTTCCCGCTTCCGTGATCAGCGCGCTGGTAAGCGAATATTTTGCGGAATTCGTGATTGGCGTGGGCCGCCAGATACGCGAGAACATTGTGCAGTCCCAGTACGCGACCGCCTGGGCGTATATCCTGGTTGCGTGCGCCATTGGAATTATTATGTACGTAGTTTTGCTGATTGTTGAGAGCATTCTGTTGAAAGGCCGCCGCTAACGGCCCGGTAAGCATTGCAATACAAGATTTTAAATAAATGAGGAGGAACAACAATGAAACAGAAGTTTACCAAAATCGTAGCTTTGTGTCTGGTAAGCGTGCTGGCTGTAATCGCAATGGCGGGATGCAGCAGTACATCCACCAGCTCTGCTTCGCCCTCTGAATCCGCTGCCGCTTCGGTATCGGCTGCTCCGGCATCCGCGTCCGAATCCGCTTCGGCAGCTCCGGCGGGCAAGTATTACGACGCGGCTGCAACCACCGAGAGCGTGGTGAAAGATGCCGCGGGCAAAGGTAAAGTTGGCAACTGGGGACTGGGCAACCAATACGAGATTCAGGCGCTGCTTACAAAATACGGTTTGCCTACAGATTATCTCAGCCAGGCGTTTGATATGGACGGGTTTGACGACGATTCCATTCTGCTTGCTTCCGCTATGACCTACAACGAACTGGGTCTGGTGAAGAATTCCTACGAAGGCGGCTATAAATACGGCGACAGCGTCAAATACATTGATATGAACGAAGAAGGCGTTGCAATGCTGGAAGACAATATCTTTACCACCAAAGAATTTGCGGAGAAAAATCCCAACACGGTGAAGGCCTTCCTGTACGCTTCCCTGAAGGGCTGGCAGTATGCCTGCGAGAACCCGGAAGAAGCCGCGCAGATTGTTTATAAATACGGCTCCTCCGTATCCAGCGATCACCAGGCTTATATGGCTGGCGAAGTGAAAAAACTGGTTGAGACCGACATGAGCGGCGCAAAAGTGACCAACTATGGAAACATGGATGATAAAGCGCTGCAGCAGACCCTGGATCTTGCCAAAAAATACATCAAACTGGAAGACTCCGCCGCGGCAGACAAACTGCAGACTCTGACCCTGGACGATATCCGCGACGCGTCTTATTTGAAAGACGCGCTGGCTTCGGACGGCAAACTGGCTGCACCTGAAAAAGCGGACGTTAAAATCCAGCTGAAATGGCTGCCCCAGGCGCAGTTTATGGGCTACTATGTAGCGCTTGACAAAGGCTACTACAAAGACGCAGGCCTGAACGTGACCATTACACCCGGCGGCGGCGATATCAGCGAGACAACGGCCGTTAACACCCAGCAGGTTGACTTTGGCGTAACCTGGGTATCCAACCTGATTTCCGCAAACGCCGGCGGCATGCAGCTGGTGGAAGTGGCTCAGGTATTCCAGAGATCCGGACTTGTACTTGTATACAAAATAAACAGCTAATAACACAGCCTGAGTAAATTGAACCCCAGATTGCCGCGCGGCGGTTTGGGATCCCACAATAATGCGGGGTGCGCGGCTGCGCACCCCCATTGTTTTAAAAATTTGAACAAAACGGTTTATCCCTGAATGGAAGACGGCGCTGGAAAGCGCCGGAACTGGAGGTTCGCGAACATGGATTTGCTCATAAAAAACGCTGAGATCGTAAATGCAAAAGAATCGTATTTTGCCGATGTGGCGGTAGACGGAGGGAAAATAGTCTGTATTGGCCTTGGCCTCAACATGGAAGCCAAAAAGACGGTGGACGCAACCGGGAAACTGATGCTGCCGGGCGCAATAGACGCGCATACCCACCTGGCCATGCCGTTTGGCGGAACCGTATCCGCAGACAGCTATCTGGCCGGAACCAGGGCCGCGGCCTGCGGCGGCGTTACGACTGTGTTCGATTATCCCATGCAGCGCAAGGGCAAGGGGATACTGGAAACCGTGGAGGCCCGGCGCGAGATGTGCGCGCCGGAAGCGTGCGTGGATTTTGCGTTTCACTGCTGCATCACAGACCTGAACGGCGGGGAACTGCTGGACGAATTTGCGGACGCTGTTGCATACGGCATAACAAGCTTTAAATGCTTTTTGGTTTATAAAAAAGAAGGAATGATGGTGGACGACGCTACACTGGTCAGGGTGTTGCGCAAGGCCAGAGAAGAGGGCGCGCTCACCAATATACACGCAGAAAATCCCGATCTGATTGATCTCAACATACAGCAATTTTTAAAGGAAGGTAAAACGTCCGCCTGGTACCATTACCTGAGCCGCCCGGAATTTGTGGAGGCGGAAGCGGACAAACGGGCCGTGCACTGGGCAAAAAATGTAAATGCGCCCCTGTATATTGTGCACATGGCGGATAAGGAAGGGCTGGAAGCCGCAATTGCGGCAAAAAGCGAAGGGTATGAAATCTATATTGAAACATGCCCGCAATACCTGGAATTTACATGCGACGTATACAAGCGTGAGGACGGCAGGAACTTTGTGTGTTCTCCCCCCATGAAAGGGCAGGAAAGCCGGGACGCGCTCTGGCAGGCCATTAAAACCGGCGCGATCGATACGGTGGCGACGGATCATTGCCCGTTTCAAAGCTATGAGAAAGACTGGGGCAAGGATGATTTTACAAAAATACCAAACGGCTGCGCGGGCGTGGAAAACCTGTACCCGTACATGCTTTCCGCTGCGAATGAAGGGAAAATAAGCTTCAACCGTGCGGTGGAGCTGTGCGCCGCAAACCCGGCTAAAATATTTGGATGCAGCCAGAAAGGCTCCATTACTGTGGGCAAGGACGCGGATATTGTTCTGTATGACCCGGATAAAGACTTTACTGTCTCCGTACAGAATATGCACTCGGATTACGACCACACCATTTGGGAAGGCAAAAAATTAAAAGGGTATCCCGTGCAGACCTATGTGCGCGGACGCCTGGTGTACGACAACGGCGAGTTTGTGGGCGAACCCGGATACGGACAATATGTAAAGCGTGAACCCAGAATATAACGTTGGGAGAGATTGAATGTGATTCATTTAAAATATAAGGAAATATCGTTGCGGGAAGAGGCGGGGGCATGCCTGCTCTGCAACAATGCTCCCTGCGCCAAAGTATGCCCGCACGGCATGAAGCCGGACGCCGCTATTCGTTCCATACGTTTTGAGAACACAGAAGGCGCTGCAAACGCCCTGCCGGAGGAATTGCCCTGCAGCGCGTGCAGGCAAAAGCCCTGCCTGGCCGCCTGCCTGAAAGCCAAAATAAACAAGCCTGTGCCTATAGACGAACTGATGGAAGCGCTTTTTACAACGCCCAGAACGGTGGCCGCAAGGCCCGATCTTTCCATTGAGTTCTGCGGCATAAAGTGCGAGAATCCGTTTTTTTTATCGTCTTCTGTGGTTGCGAGCAATTATGAGATGGTGGCCCGTGCGTTTGAAATGGGATGGGCGGGTGCTGTGTTTAAAACCGTGGCAACGTTTGTTTCAAATGAAGTATCACCCAGGTTTGACGCTCTCCGCAAGGAGGCGCTGCCCTTTGTGGGGTTTAAGAACATAGAGCAGATATCTGAGCATACGCTGGAAGAAAATCTGTGGTATTTAAAGCAACTCAAGAAGGATTACCCCGATAAAATAATTGTTGCCTCGATTATGGGCCAAAACGAAGAGGAATGGGAGCATCTGGCGCGCCTGATGACAGACGCGGGCGCGGATATACTTGAGCTGAATTTTTCCTGCCCGCATATGGCCGCAAACGGCCTGGGCTCGGACGTGGGCCAGAACCCGGATTTGGTGGCCGCCTATACAAAGGCTGCGCGCCGGGGAACAAACCTGCCCATTTTGGCAAAGATGACGCCCAATATCGGCAATATGGAGCTGCCTGCGATTGCAGCTGTGGAAGCGGGCGCAAACGGGATTGCCGCTATTAACACCATTAAAAGCGTGATGAACGTGAACCTGGAAAGCTTTGCCTCCGGCCCGGAAGTGATGGGAAAAACGGCTGTGGGCGGGTATTCCGGCAAGGCGGTAAAACCCATAGCGCTGAGGTTTATATACGCCATGAAGAGCTGCGGAGAGCTGAAAGACATTCCCATCAGTGGCATGGGCGGCATTGAGACCTGGCGGGACGCGGCGGAGTTTCTGGCGCTTGGATGCACGAACATACAGGTAACCACGGCTGTGATGCAGTATGGATACCGCATTATAGAGGATATGTTGGAGGGGATGGAATTGTACCTTGGATCGCATGGATACAGAAGCGTATCGGACATTGTGGGTAAGGCGCTGCCCCGGATCATTCCGGCGGATGATCTTGACAGGGAGAGCATCTGTTTCCCCAAGTTCGACCGGAGCAGATGCCTTGGGTGCGGGCGGTGTTATCTTTCTTGCTGGGACGGCGGGCACCAGGCGATCAGGCAGGATGTGGAGACAGGGCAGCCGGTGTTGGCAGCCGGAAAATGCGTGGGGTGCCACCTGTGCGTGACCGTTTGCCCGGCGCAGGCCATATCCCAGGGTGCAAGAGTGCCTAAGAAACATTGAAGGATTGGTTTTAAAACAAAGGAGAGTTTTTTATGATACTGTGCAATTTGGAACGAATGGACGAAAAGATCAAGGCGTTCAGTAAATTCGGGGATACGGGCAACAGCGGCGTAACCAGGTTTTCACTTTCGCCGGAGGCGGTTGCCGCCAGGACCGAATTTAAAAAGCGGATGGAGGCCATTGGCGCGACGGTTGTTACAGACGATATGGCAAACATGTACGCCACCATTCCGGGCACGGAGAACCTGCCCGCCATACTGTCCGGATCGCATTTGGATTCAGTAAAAAAGGGCGGCAATTACGACGGGGTTTTGGGCGTACTCACAGCCATGGAGGTTGCGGAGACCATTGTACGCGAAAAAATACCGCACAGGCATCCCGTCACGGTGGTGGTATGGACCAACGAGGAAGGCGCGCGGTTTGAACCCGCCATGATGTCCAGCGGCGTAATTTGCGGAAAATTCGACAAAACGGCCATGCTGGCGTCCGAGGCCAAAGACCTGCCCGGTTATACTTTTGGGGAAGCACTGGAGAAAAGCGGGTTTGCGGGCGGCGAGGAAAACCGTATGACCGCTGATAAATGCCAGGCGCTGGTGGAACTGCATATAGAACAGGGGCCGGTACTGGAGAGCGAAGGCATAGACATAGGCGTGGTGGAAGGCGTATGCGGCATGATCAACTACGAGTTCACGTTTGTTGGCCAGGCGGACCATGCGGGCACAACGCCCATGAAATACAGGAAGGACGCGCTGTACGCGGCGGTTAAAACCATCCAATATTTGCACGATGAGTTGGACGAACTGGACAGCCGCCTGGTGTACACCACCGGCAAGATTTCTGCACATCCAAACATCCACACAATTATTCCGGACGAGGTAAAGTTTACTCTGGACGCAAGGCACCAGAACCCGGATGTGATCAAGGAAGTTTTAAAGATTATAAGCAAGATTCCCGCCGAAGTTGAAAAATGCAGGGTGAGTTATGAGGAGGCGTGGTCCCGCAAATCTGTATCCTATACGTCCGAGCTGATTGATTATGTGGAGAGAAGCGCAAACGAGCTGGGGTATACCAACAAACGCATGTACAGCGGCCCCGGGCACGACGCGCAGTATGTGATAGACGTAATCCCCACCACCATGATATTTGTGCCCAGTGTGCACGGCCACAGCCACTGCGAGCTTGAATACACGCCCGCCGAAAACTGTTGGAAAGGCGCGAACGTGCTCTTAAAAACACTTTTGTATATAGATCAGCAATAAGGGCTTTTTACAGGGGCTCCGCCCCTGTACCCCGCTAAGGGCCGATTGGCCCTTAGGATCCCTTTTATGAAAAATGTTTTGCATTTTTTGGAAAAAACAGGCAGATTATCAAACACACTATATGTTAAGGGCAGGCTGGCCCTTGTTATTTATTAAAAATGCCGCGTAAGCGGCATTTTTAGCAAGCGGGATTCCAAAGGGACAAGTGTCCCTTTGGCGGAGGCTTGGAGGCGGGGAGCCTGAAACTTTAAATAGCATTGAGAAAGTACTCGTGAATGCGCGTATCGGCGGTGAGTTCGGGGTGGAAGGAACAGGCGAGGATGTTGTTTTGCCGGGCGGCGACGGTCTGGCCGTTTACCTGTGCGAGAATTTCCACGTGTGGGGCCGTTTCTGCAATCAGCGGCGCGCGGATGAAGGTCATGGGCACCATGCCGATGTGCGTAAACCGGGATTCAGTATGGAAACTGCCGAGCTGCCTGCCGTATGCGTTGCGTTGCGCGGTGATATCCATGAGGCCCAGGTGTGCCGTATCTTCGCCATCGATGCGTTTGGCCAGAAGGATGAGCCCCGCGCAGGTGCCGAAGGCTGGCAGGCCCTCGGCAATTTTTTGCCGGAGCGGTTCAAACAGCTCAAGTTCCCGCAGCAGCTTGCCTATGACCGTGCTTTCGCCGCCGGGCAGCACGATGCCGTCCAGCGTTTGGTTCAGGTCTGCTAGCTGCCGTATCTCCAAGCTTTCCACGCCCAGTTCCGCAAACATTTGTTTGTGTTCGGCAAAAGCCCCCTGTAAGGCCAGGATGCCGATGCGTTTCATCAGACGCCTCTCTGGGCCATCAAAAGCTCTATTTCCTGCTCGTTGATGCCCACCATTGCTTCGCCCAAATCTTCAGAAAGCGCGGCCAGCAATTTTGGATCGTTGTAATTGCTAACGGCCTTTACGATGGCCTGCGCGCGCTTGGCCGGATTGCCGGATTTGAATATTCCGGAGCCAACAAACACGCCCTCCGCGCCAAGCTGCATCATCAGCGCCGCATCCGCGGGAGTGGCGACGCCGCCCGCCGCAAAATTGACCACCGGCAATCTGCCGTTCTGTTGGACGGATAAAGCGAGATTGTACGGAATCTGCAACTCTTTGGCAGCCTCAAACAGTTCGTCCTCCCGCATGCCCGCAAGATGGCGTATCTGTTTGTTTATAAGCCGCATATGCCGCACCGCCTGCACAATATCGCCCGTGCCCGGTTCTCCCTTTGTGCGTATCATGGAAGCGCCTTCCGCAATGCGCCTGAGCGCTTCGCCCAGGTCCTTTGCGCCGCACACAAAAGGTACGGCAAAGCGGGTTTTGTCTATGTGGTGCACGTCGTCTGCGGGGGAAAGCACTTCGCTTTCGTCTATATAGTCTATCTCTATCGCTTCCAGTATCTGCGCTTCTGTGAAATGCCCGATGCGCACCTTTGCCATCACCGGGATGCTGACCGCCTGCTGGATGCTTCTGATCATTTTGGGATCGCTCATGCGGGATACGCCGCCCGCGGCGCGGATATCCGCCGGGATACGTTCCAGGGCCATGACCGCGCACGCGCCAGCTTCCTGGGCAATTGCCGCCTGCTGGGGGGTGGTAACGTCCATAATCACGCCGCCCTTCAGCATCTGCGCAAGGTTTTTATTCAGCTCATACCGTTCGTTCACTTGATTCCATCTCCTTTAGGTTGACTAATCTGCCGGCTTACGTGTATTATATGGATAAACTGATATGCATGTAAGTGCCAGAAATATAATATTTAATGGTATCAGTTTTGGAGGAGAGATGGACCTGACCTTTCAAATAGATACGGAGGACAGCAAACCCCTGTACCAGCAACTGTACCAGTTTGTAAAATCGGAAATACAGGCCGGCAAAATAGGCATGAAGGAAAAGCTGCCCTCCAAGCGGAAGCTTTCCGTTTCCCTGGGCCTCAGCCAGAACACCATCCAGAGCGCTTACGATCAGCTGATTCAGGAAGGATACGTAACGCCCAGCGAACGCAGGGGTTTTTATGTGAACCGCATAGAAAACCTGGCCCGTTTGGACGGGGCCTTGCCTGCGGCGGCGGAAGAACAAAAAGCCGAGGCGCATGCGCGGTACGATTTTTCATACACCGGGGTGGATCCGGATTGTTTCCCGTATGCGCTTTGGCGCAGGCTGTACAAGGAAACGGTTGACGAGAACGACAGGGGCCTGCTGCTGCTTGGCGAATCCCAGGGCCGTTTTGAGCTGCGCGCGGCAATTGCCGGGTATCTGCACCAGTCAAGGGGCGTTGCCTGTGAAGCGGGCCAGGTGGTGCTTGGCTCCGGAACCGAATTTTTGCTGCAGATATTAATTTTGCTGTTTGGCCAGGAGAGTGTGTTTGGCATAGAAAACCCGGGGTATGAAAGGTTGGGCCAGCAGTTTGGAAGCAACCATGTGCAGTACAGGCCCATTGATATAGACGGCGGCGGAATGGTTCCGCAGAAAATTGAGGAGAGCGGGGCGGGTATATTGTGCTTAACGCCCGCGCACCAGTTTCCTTCCGGAGAGATTATGCCCATCAGCCGCAGGGTGCAGATTTTAAACTGGGCCAATGCGCAGCCCGGCAGATACGTTATAGAGGATGACTACGACGGCGAGTTTAAGTACAGCGGAAAGCCGGTTCCGGCCCTGCAAGGGTTAGATCAGGGCGGGAAAGTGATTTATATGGGAGCGTTTTCAAAGTCACTCTCGCCCGCCGTGCGCGTGAGCTATATGGTGCTGCCCGAGGCGCTTTTAAATGAATACCGCCGGAGTCTTTCGTATATGATCTGCCCCGTTCCGGGCATAGAGCAGAAAATGATGGCGCGGTTTATAGCGGAGGGGTATTTTGAGCGGCATCTAAACCGGATGCGCACCATTTACAAAAAAAAGCGGGAGCTGCTGGTGGAATGCATTAAAGCCATGCGCTGCCCCGCGCGGATACTGGGCGCGGACGCGGGCCTGCACCTGCTTGTGCGGGTGGAGAACGGAATGACGGAAGAACGGCTTCTTGGCTTCGCCGAGAGCGCGGGTGTGAAAGTATACGGAATATCGGGTTATTACATTGGCGGGCGGCGGGCAGGCGCGCCGCACATTTTGCTGGGATACGCTTCCCTGGCGGAAAAAGACATTGCCCGGGCTGTTGAGGTTTTGGACGGCGCATGGAGTTGAATTTCTTTGCAGCTGTGATATGATAAATATAAATCGTTTGGAGGAAGCGCCGTATGGATATAAAAGAGCTGATTAACGCCGCGCTTAAGGCAAGGGACCGGGCTTATGCGCCTTATTCGCATTTTAAGGTGGGAGCGGCCCTGCTTACGGAAAGCGGCCGGGTGTACGCGGGTTGCAATATTGAAAACGCGGCGTACAGCCCCACAAACTGTGCGGAGCGCACGGCTTTTTTTAAAGCGGTATCGGAGGGCGAGCGGAACTTTATTGCCATTGCCATTACGGGGGACAGGGAAGACCGTAAAACGCCCGGGATTTTCAGCTATCCATGCGGGGTATGCAGGCAGGTGATGTTTGAGTTTTGCGGGGAAGATTTTAAAATTATTGTTGCCACGGACGCGGCGCATTATCAAATGTATACGCTGGGAGAGCTTGCGCCTCATTCGTTTGGCAAAGAGCTGCAAAGCGGCGGAGACAAGGGATGAATGTATACAAAAGCATACTGGAAGAACTGAAGAACGGTAAAAAGGCTGTGCTTTTAACGGCCTTGCGGCAAGTGGGACAGGGCGTTTCTGAAAAATCGGTTTGGACTGAAGAAGATTTGAGCGGTGCGAAATCTGCGCCTGTGAGCCGGGTAGAATTGCTCAGGCGCGCGCTGCAGACTGGGGAGATGGAGATAGCCTCCGAACCGGGGCAGATGCTGGTGGCTGAGCCTTTTTTTCCGGAGCCAAGCCTGGTGATTTTGGGCGCGGGCCACATTGCCCAGCCGCTGTGCGAGCTTGGCAGCAGGCTTGGGTTTGCTGTTACCGTGGTGGACGACCGCCCCGCTTTCGCGAACCGGGAGCGCTTTCCCCAGGCGGACCGGGTAATCTGCGAGAGTTTTGAAAAATGTTTTGATCTGCTTGCGTTCCATCCCTATACGTTTGTTGTAATAGTAACCCGGGGGCACAGGTACGATATGCTCTGCCTGCGCGAGATTGCGCAAAAAGCCTGGGCTTATGCCGGGATGATTGGCTCTAAGCGGCGGGTTGCGGGCGTGCTGGAACAATTGATTCGGGAAGGAGTGCCGCGGGACGTTTTGGACAGGGTGAACACCCCCATTGGCCTGGATATAGGCGCCGTAACGCCGGAGGAAATTTCCGTTTCCATTCTGGCGCAGGTTATCAGCTACCGGCGGCTTGCGAATCCCAAGCTGGGCAAACAATCCGGGCGTATTGCCGCCATGGAATTGGACCGGGACGTTTTAAAGGAACTGAGCGCGGGGGACGGCGGAAAAAAAGCGGTTGCCACCATTCTTTCCTCAAAGGGCTCGGCGCCCAGAAAAGCCGGAGCCAAAATGCTGGTATGGCCGGACGGAAGGATATTGGGCAGCATAGGCGGCGGCTGCGCTGAGAGCGAAGTGATTGTGACAGCACGCGATCTGATATGCACGGGCGGTTACAGGATACAGACCGTGGACCTGACCGGTTCTGTCGCCGAAGACGAAGGAATGGTTTGCGGAGGCGTGCTGGACGTGCTGGTAGAAACAGTGGGCCAATGAATTTGCGGACTGAACGGATGGCCGAGCCTCCCTTGGCTTGTGTACGGGCATGCGTATACATATAAATATGTTTTACAGGCATACATGTGTGTTTACATAAAAGCGTCAGGAAAATGAGTAAAACCGGAGAATAGAGTAAAGGAGAAACCCTATGAAAAGAATCTTTATTTCGCCCTTCAAGTATGTGCAGGGTGAGGGAGAGCTTGGAAATCTGGGACTTTATGTAAAAGAGTACGCAAAAAAGGCCCTGCTGGTTGCATCCAGGGCGGATCAGGCAAGGGTGCAGAGCCTGCTGGACGAGGCCATGGAAACCGGGCAGTTTGAGCTTGTGTATGGGAAATTTGAGGAAGAATGTACCAAAAGAGAGATTGAGAGGCTAAAAAAACTGGCTGAAGAAAAGGGATGCGGGGTGATTATTGGCCTTGGCGGCGGAAAAGCGCTGGACACGGCAAAGGCTGCCGCGCACCTCTCCGGCAAGCCGGTGATTATTGTGCCCACCATCGCGTCCACAGACGCGCCCACCAGCAAGCTTGCTATTATATATACGGAGGACGGCGCTTTTGAGGAGTATTTTCATTTAGGCCATAACCCCAACATTGTGCTTGTGGATACGGGTGTGGTTGCCAAAGCGCCCACGCGGTTCTTGGTAGCGGGCATGGGGGACGCTCTCTCCACCTATTTTGAAGCGCGCGCCTGCATACGCTCCGGCGCAAAAAACATGTCCGGCGGGCAGAGCACAAAGGCGGCGTTTGCCATTGCGCGCGCCTGCTACGAAACGTTGATGGAAGAATCAATCAAAGCAAAAATTGCCTGCGATAATCATGTGGTCACGCCCGCATTGGAAAACATCGTTGAGGCAAATATCCTATTAAGCGGCCTGGGGTTTGAAAGCAGCGGACTGGCGGCGTGCCATTCCATCCACGACGGGCTTACGGTTCTGCACGAAACGCACCGCTTTTACCATGGGGAAAAAGTTGCGTTTGGGGTGATTGTGCATCTTGTTCTGGAGAACGCTCCCATGCAAGAAATAGAAGACACGATTGCGTATTTAAAGGCCGTTGGCCTTCCCACCTGCCTGAAAGACCTGGGCGTTGAGGACGCGTCTGAGGAAAAGATGATGGCGGTTGCAAAAGCCGCGTGCGCGCCCGGCGAAACCATTCACAATATGCCCTTTCCGGTGACGCCCGGGGATGTGTACGCGGCCATACGGGTGGCAGACGACCTGGGAAGCAAAGCGTAAGCGGCCCGGCAAGCCTTGGATATCAAATTGAAAAGATGGCGGATAAAAGCCGCCGTTTTTTGTTTAAGTAAAAAAACGTACGTCAGGGACTGTTTTATGATAGAATACTGGAGTTACATGAAACGTATAAAGGAGAATTTGCATGCTGAAAGTGGACCTGCATACGCATTCCACCGTATCGGACGGAAGCGCATCCATTGGTGAAATAATAGATATGGCGGCGCAAAAAGGCCTGCAGGCAATAGCCATTACCGACCACGATACAACTTCGCACTTTAGGCAGATTCCGGTTCGAAAAAAAGTCTTTGTGATTTGCGGGACTGAAATTTCCGCAATGGATCAGGAAAGAGGCGTAAAGGCGCATATATTGGGTTACAACATGCAGAATCCCACATTGGTGGAGAAACTTGTGCGGCCGCTGGTAAAATCGCGTCATGCAACTTGCCTGGAACAGATAGAAATTTTAAAGAAGCGCGGCTTTGCAATTGATCTGGATGATATGCGCCGGGCGGACGGAAAATATATCTACAAGCAGCACATTATGGAGTATCTGGCGCGGACAGGCCAGGTTCCGGAGATGTTTGGGGAATTTTACCGCGCTGCTTTTCAAAAAGGCGGAATCTGCGCCATATCCATGAAACACGCGGACGTGTTTGAAGCCGTGACCACAATTGCAAAGGCAGGCGGCCAGGCTGTGCTTGCCCATCCGGGGCAGCAACAGAATTTTTATATGATCCCCGCGCTTGTGCGGTGCGGCCTGAAAGGAATTGAGTATAACCATCCCTCCCATGGGGAAGCGGATAAAAAAACAATCAAGCGCTTGGCGGAAGAATACGGTTTGTTTCTGACCGGCGGAAGCGATTTTCACGGGTGTTTTCAGGGGCGGCCGGCGGAAGTAGGCGGCTGTATATCCGAAGAAAGCGGCGCCGCGGCGCTTTGCCGGGCCGGCAGCCTGCCAGCCAAACCGCATTGACAATACATTTGCCCTTATGCAATAACAATAGTGTTGATTATATATTCAATTGCCGCGAGCGGCAGTAAAACACAGGAAATAAAAGGAGATATATTATGCTTTTAGGAATTCCCAAAATACTTTCACCAGAGATACTCTCCACGCTTTGCGAGATGGGCCACAGCGACGTTATTGTGATAGGAGACGCGAATTTTCCGGGAAAACGGTTTGCGCATGAAGGAAACTGCAAGTTTCTGCGAGCGGACGGCATATCGGGAACGGCCCTTCTTGAAGCCATACTTACTGTTATACCCTGCGACGCCTATGTGGAGCATCCCGTTCTGCTGATGGAAACGGCGGAATGTGACCGGGGCCTTGAAATACCCATTTGGGGCGAGTATAAAGAGATTGTAAAGAAATATGAGCCCAGGGGAGAGAAGGCGGTTGGCTTTGTGGAAAGGTTTGCTTTTTACGAGGAGGCGAAAAAATCTTACTGCATCATACAATCCGGCGAGGAGGCCATTTATGCCAATGTGATGATCCAAAAGGGAGTCATTAAGTAGCCGGTTCCCTAAAACCTGGTTTGAGGTACAATTTTAAACACCGGCGGGGTATAAAGCGCGTGCTGCAGGCGGCGATATTTGAAGAAAGGGCGGGGGGCCGCCTTTTTTTGACAAAAATATATGGCGAATGGCTCATGAAGTTTTGCTGCGGCCATAAAAAAGATTGACATGCCTTTGGGATCAAATATAATTTAAAACAGATATTGGACAAATGGAATCCGTTTCATATAGCATTGTTATATTTTGAAAGGTAAATACGATTATGATTGACGTTGTTGCAATTGGTGAATTGCTGATAGATTTTACCCCCTGCGGCAAGGGAGAAATGGGGAATCCTGCTTTTGAAATGAATCCGGGCGGGGGGCCGCCGAACTGCCTGGCTGCGGTGAATGCGTTGGGAGCCAAAACGGCCTTTATAGGCAAAGTTGGCCGGGATGGGTTTGGAGACTTTTTGATCCATTCCCTGTCTGGCGTGGGAATAGAAACAGCGGGCGTGATGCAGACGGACGAAACGCATACCACGCTCGCGTTTGTGCATCTTGCCACAAACGGAGAACGAAGTTTTTCTTTTCTAAGAAATCCGGGCGCAGACCTGCTGATTACGGAAAAAGAAATAAACCTCTCTTTGATTGACCAGGCAAAGATTTTTCATTTCAGCGGCCTTGCCTTAACCGGCAATCCATCAAGGGATGCGGCCTTGTTCGCCGTTAAATATGCTAAATCAAAGGGCAGGATTGTTTCCTACGATCCCAATTACAGGCCTCTGTTGTGGAAAAACCAGGAAGAAGCTGTTGCCTGGATGAAAAAGGGACTGGCGCTGGCGGATATAGCAAAATTATCCGAAGAGGAGCTGGAGCTGCTTACCGGGCAGAGCGACGTTCCCAAAGGGGCCCGGATGGTGCGGGACCAGGGCGTTGGGACCGTGTTTGTTACGATGGGCGGCAAGGGCGCTTATTATATGACCGGCGAGCATGACCAGGGCTATGTGGAGCCTTTTTCTGTACGGGCTGTTGATACCACCGGATGCGGGGACGCCTTTTTGGGCGCCGTGCTTTATCTGCGGGCAAAAGGAACGGAGCTTCCCATTGCCGGGCAGGTGCGGTTTGCAAACGCAACGGCCGCGCTGTGCGCCACAAAGAAAGGCGGTGTTCCAGCAATGCCGTCCCTTCAGTCTGTTGAGGAGATGCTGGGCGCAAAAGCGGATTGAATGAGTTTAAACGCATGGTATACACGGCGAAAGGCCCTAAAGCTTTCCGCCGTGTTTTTTTATTGTTTTTACTGAATACTGAAACTTTTGTGCTGAATTATTTATGTTTAAGCCAGTCCGGTTTGTGATATGATATATTTTGAGTTATTATGATTATTTTTATCAATGGGATATTCACTTAAAATGAATGGCGATGGGTGGCAGAATGTACCGGTTACTGATTGTAGACGATGAAACAATTGTGCGGCGCGGTATTAAAAAAAGCGTCAACTGGAACGAGCTTGGAATAGAGATGGTGGCGGAAGCGGCTGATGGCGTGGAGGCGTTGTCTCAGGTGATGGAAAACCAGCCCGATATTATTCTGCTGGATATCAACATGCCTAAAATGGACGGGCTGGAGTTTGCCAGCATTATAAAAAAACAATACCCGCAAATTAAAATTGTGATCATAACCGGGTATCACGAGTTTGAATACGCCAGAAGCGCCCTTAGGGCAGGTGTGAACGATTACATTGTAAAGCCCATTACAAAAGAGGACGTGGGCGGCATCATACGTGCACAGCTTGAAAAGATCAAGGCTGAACGCGAAGACAAGTCCGGCCAGTATATCGTGACCGAACAGAGTGTAAAGCATACCCTTCTAAACGCCATTCTAAAGAAAAAGCAATTGATAGACAAGGACATTCATGATTTCTGCAAGCTGATGAAATGGAACGGAGAGCAGAGAGTCTCCTTTGTTTTGATCCGCAATTACCTTTCGGATTGCGCCATTTGGAACGATGGGCAGACGGACAGCCTGGCCGAGTTTGCCATTTTGAACATTGCAAACGAAGTGCTGGAGATGCAGGACTGCGGGCTGGCTTTCCAGACATATAAAAATGAACTGGCGCTCCTGTTGAATTGCCCGCAGAAAGAAATCGTCCGCGTTCTAAACGAAATATACGGCAACCTGCTGGATTTTTTGGAGATACCCGTGGATTTCGCCGTTTCCCAGACGGGCACGCTGAAGGAACTGCCTGAGTTGGAAGACCAGGCCCGCGTGGCCCTGAACTGTGCGTTTGTTCTTTCCCACCAGAATATCCTTTTTTACGGAGACGTAACAAAAAGGCAGGATAAATCCATTGGCTATCCCGAGCAGATGGAAATGGAACTGCTGGAAACCATGTTTACGGGCGAGCACGCGCAAAGCCTGGAACTGATAGACGGCTTTTTTGAGCAGTTGGCGCAGGCAACGCCCGATGTGGCCAAATGCAAAAATATGCTGCTGCGTCTCTTTTTAAAGGTGGAGAATACCCTTGAATCCATTTCCAGCCGGACGAATTACGCCTCCGATAAAAACGCGCCCGAGCCTTTTGATGCCCTTGCCAAGGTAGAATCTTTCAAAACGCTGGAGGAGGCGCGGGAATGGCTCAAAAGGCTGTATACCGAAACGTACAACTATGTTACGGGCATTAAATCCAGAACCGGCCAATTGTACCTGAAACTAAAGGCGTATATTGAAAAAAATTACGGGGACAGCGAATTGAACCTGAAGAAATGCAGCGAGGATCTTTTTCTTTCGCCAAGCTATATCAGTATGATATTGAAAAAAGAAGCGGGCAGGACGTTTGTGGATTATCTGAACGAATACCGGATCAAAAGAGCGGAAGAACTGCTCGCAAGGCCGGAAAACATGATCTATGAGGTTTCCATCCAGGTTGGGTTTACGCATCCCACTTATTTCAGCTCTGTTTTTAAAAAACTGGTGGGCGTATCCCCCAAACAGTATAAGGAAAACAGCCGGTTATGAAGAAAAATTCAAGAAGAATTTCCACCATCATTATAGCCATGTTTTCCCTGTTCATGATCATTATTCTTTTGCTCATGAGCTTTATTTCCTACTACTATTCATACGGTAATATGCGTACCAGGACAATAGCGGATACGGAAGTGGTTTTGTCCCAGGTTGGCAAAAACATCGGGCGGTATATTGCGAACATTGAGGATATTTCTGAGATCATCAATACCAACCAGGACGTGATGAACTACCTCAGCAACCCAAAAGGGGAAGACGCGGGCCTGAAACGTACGAATTTTACAAGCTTTTTAAATTACCTTCCGCAGATTGATAAAAACATTGTTTCTATTTTTATCTTTAGCAACAGCAAAGACCCAGTGTACGCGCCTGCGGACCTGCGCATGAAGCAGGGGTATGATATAGGCGAGGATGAATGGTACCAGAATGTGGAGAACGAAAAATCGGATAAGCCCTACCTGACGGGAACGCAGGTGCGCATGATGACCGAAAAAGAAAATCCCTGGGTAATCTCTCTTTCCCGCCGCGTGCTGAACCGCGCCACTGGCCAGGTGATAGGGACGCAACTGGTTGAACTGAATTACAGTGTTATAGACAATATATTAAACGATGTAAACCTGGGTTCAAAAGGATATATTTTTATCATAGACAAACAGGGCAACATGGTATATCATCCGCAGCTTCAGCTCATTTATTCCGGCATTAAGGACGAGGAAGTAGGCGCGATTTTGGTTGCGAAGGAGCCCACGCTGGAGGTGCCGGAAAAAAACAAGCTGTACACCATCAGTTCTATACCCGGAACAAATTTTACCATCGTGGGCGTGATGTTTTTGGACGAGATCGTCGCCACTTCCACAGAGATGATCACCCTGTATATCATCCTGGCGCTGGGTATGGGGCTTGCGGCTTTTATCGGGTCGGTCCAGATGGCCAAGTATGTAACAAAACCTCTAAACAAGCTGGAAGCGGCGGTAAACGAGGTTGAAAAAGGCAACCTGGACGCCAATTTTGAAATAAAGGGCACCCTTGAAACGGAGAAGTTTGCCGCATCCCTTGCTTCTATGATCGACACTGTGAAGCAACTGATGGGGCAGATACTGGAGGACCAGGAGATGATACGCACCAGTGAACTCAAGGCGCTGCAATCGCAGATTAATCCGCATTTTTTGTATAATACGCTTGATTCCATCGTTTGGATCGCTGAGGAAGGGGGCAACGAAAAAATAAAGGAAATTACCATGGCGCTCGCAAACTATTTTAGGATCGTGCTTTCCTCCGGCAAAGACCTCATTAGCGTGCGCGAGGAAGTGGAGCATGTGGTAAGCTACCTGGTGATCCAGAAAATGCGGTATGAAAATCTGGATTATTCCATAGAAGTGCAGGAGGAGGCTCTTGCGCAAAATATGCCCAAGCTGCTGCTGCAGCCGCTGGTGGAGAATGCGATTTACCACGGCATTAAGAACAGTAGCGAAGGCGGGACTATTTGGGTGCGCGGATGTGTGAAAGGGGAAAACCTGGTTATAGAGGTGGAAGACAATGGACGCGGCATGCGTCCCGATGAACTGAAAAACCTTTTTACGCACAGCGAAAGTAACAAACCGAAACACGGCGGCGTCGCGATTAAAAATATTCAGGAACGGATTGAACTGTATTACGGCGAAGGGTATGGGCTTAAAGTGGAGAGCGTTTACCGGAAAGGAACCCGGGTAACCGTTACATTGCCTGTAAAAAAGGAACAGATAGGGGAAGACGAACAATGAAGAAGCGAACCTATTATTCCATTATTACGCTGATATTGGCCGCTATTTTTATAACGTTTACCGTATTTGTCGCTCAGACAAACGCAACAAGAGGCAGCGTAAACGTGACGCTGATTGTTAAATCCCAGCAAAAGGGGTTTGAGTTTTGGGAACTGGTTAAAAAAGGCGCACAGGAAGCATCAAAGGAATTCAACGTGACCCTGACGATAGACGGCCCCATGACAGAGGAGGATACGCAGGGCCAGATTGATATTGTGAAAAAAGCAATTGCGCAAAAGCCGGACGCCATTATATTGGCGGCTGTGGACCAGGACAAACTGCTGCCTTATGCAAAAGAAATCAAGAAAAACGGGATCAAACTGATTGTGGTGGATTCCAGCCTGAAAGAAAAGGCGGAAGACTGCTTTGTTGGTACGGATAATTATGCGGCGGCGCAAAGCGTGGGAAGCAATATGGGCAAAGCCATAGGCGGACAGGGGAAAATAGCCATAATCACTCACCAGATGAATACTGCCACTTCCATTCAGAGGATTGCCGGATTTGAATACGCAATGAAGAATTTCCCGAACATTGAGGTGATTGGCCCGTACGATATTGGGGACAGCGTGGAAAAGAGCCGGGAGACCACGCTTAAGGTTTTAAAGGACACACCGGATATCACCGGTATTTTTGCCACAAATCAGATCTCCGCGGAAGGCGTTACCGCCGCGCTGGAGGAAGCGGGAAAACAAGGAATCAAGTTTTTTGCGTTTGACAGTTCAACGATACAAAACGAGGCTCTGGAAGACGGCATTGTGGACGGCTTCGCTGTACAGCGGCCTTTTAACATGGGTTATAAAAGTGTGGAGGCAGCCGTGGATGCTTATTCCGGCGCGCTCAGGAAGACGGCCATAGATACGGGCTTTGATTTTGTTACAAAGGACGATATGCGGGACGAAGAGATACAAAAGCTGATTTATCCGTTTGTATAGCCGAACACCAATGGTCCGCGGTTCATTTTTAAATTGATCGAAGTTATGCCAACCGCATGACTTTTTTTAACATATCTAATAATTCTAAAATTTTATTGTAGAATATTTAATGTTTTATGTGATTTCGTTTATTATCTTTAGGCAATAAACAAGATATAGTGTTCGTATTAAACGGATTCCATAAATACAATCAAATATTCAAACAAGGAGGATTCAAGATGGCGGATGTTGTCGTTAGCATGAATAACATTCAGAAAAGCTTTCCGGGCGTGCATGCGCTGGACAACGCACAGATTGAATTAAAAAAAGGCGAAGTGCACGGGCTGGTGGGAGAAAACGGCGCCGGAAAGTCTACGCTGATGAAAGTGCTTACCGGAATTTATCAAAAAGACGGCGGCACGATTCGCGTAAAGGGACGCGAAGTTTCCTATGCAAACCCGGGTGAAGCTTTGGCTGACGGAATCAGCATGATCCACCAGGAATTGAATCTGATGCCCCACTTATCGGTTGCGGATAATATTTTTATTGGCCGGGAGCCCCAAAAAGGTCTGACGTTGGACAAGAGAAAAACATTGGGAATGACGCGCGAACTGCTTCGGTCGCTGAATCTGGATATAGATCCGGACACGCAGATTAACCGTTTGACCGTAGCGAAACAGCAGATGATAGAAATTGCCAAAGCGCTTTCTTTCAATTCGGACATTCTAATTATGGATGAACCCACAGCGGCGCTTACAAGTTCGGAAATTGACGAGCTATTCAAGTTTATCCACGAATTAAAGACAAAAGGCGTGGGCATTGTGTATATTTCGCACCGCATGGAAGAATTGAAAATTATTACAGACGAAATAACGGTGATGCGGGATGGGCAGTATGTGAACACGGTAAAAACGGCGGATACGGATATTGGCGAGATCATCAGCATGATGGTGGGAAGGACGATTTACGAGGAACCCAAGACGCAGAGCATGGTTCCCAAGGACGCGCCCGTTGTTCTGAGGGTTGAGCATTTAGCTTCCACGGTCGTTCGCGACGTAAGCTTTGAACTCAAAAAAGGCGAGATACTCGGCCTCGCGGGCCTGATGGGCGCAGGCAGGACCGAAACCGCCAGGCTGATTTTTGGGGCTGACCCTAAAACCGCAGGCAAGATATTTGTGAACGGGAAAGAAGTGCAGATCCATTCCCCAGGAGACGCGGTGGAGTACGGCATTGGCTACCTGTCCGAAGACCGCAAGGCGTTTGGGCTTTGTGTGGGGCTCTCGGTATCCGACAACATTGTGATGGCGGCCATGAATGATTTCGTATCGGGCGGCGTTGTGAACGAAAACCGGATAGAAAGAGTAGCGGGTGATTATGTAAAAAAGGTAAACATCAAAACGCCGTCTGCAAAACAGCTTGTCCGGAATCTTTCCGGCGGAAACCAGCAGAAGGTGGTTGTTGCCAAATGGCTGGTACGCAACAGTGACATACTGATTTTTGACGAACCCACGCGTGGCATAGATGTTGGAGCAAAAAGCGAGATTTACAAACTGATGAACCAACTGGCCAGCGAGGGAAAATCTATTATCATGATTTCTTCCGAAATGCCTGAGCTGCTGCGCATGAGCGACCGGGTTCTGATCATGTGCGAAGGCAGGCTGACCGGCGAAATTGATATTGCAGAAGCAACACAGGAAGGCATCATGCGGTATGCCACACAAAGAAATTAAGCGAGGTTAAGAACAATGAGTATGGAAGAAAGAACCTTAAAGACTCCGGGAAGGAAAATAGAGCTGCAAAAGCTTCTGGCGCTGGGCGCATTGGTGATTTTGCTTGCGTTCTTCCTGTTGTACGGATATTTTGCAAAGGGCGTGGATATTCCGTCGCTGCTCTCCAATATTCTTGAATCCGGTTATTACATCGGTTTCCTGGCCCTGGGCGTAACTTTTGTTATCATAACGGGCGGCATAGATCTTTCCATTGGTACCATCATGATGTGCGCGGCTCTGATAGGCGGCGTGGCGTATAACGTATGGGGCTGGCCCATGTGGCTGTCTTTGGTCATGATTGTTATTATTACAACCCTGTTCGGCCTGTTTAACGGCGTTTTGGTTGCAAAGCTCAAATTGCCCCCTTTTATTGCCACGCTGGGTACCATGATGATCTCCCAGGGGCTTGGCTCCATCATATCCCAGGTGCAAACCCAGCGCTTTCCCACCATGGCGGACGCGGACGGATGGTTTAAGCAGGTGTTCCTGCGGACGGAAGGCGGTTTCCCGACGGGCGTTATCTGGCTGATTGCATTCTTTATACTTGCCATGTTTCTTTTAAACAAAACCAAGTTTGGCAAATATACGTTTGCAATGGGCTCAAACGAGGAAGCAGCAAGGCTTTCAGGCATTAAGATTGTTAAATGGAAAACGATGGTGTACGTTGTTAACTCCATATTCTGCGGATTTGCAGGCATCTTTTATGCGGCCACGTTTACAACTGTTATTCCCGGACAGGGCGCAGGCCTTGAACTGCAGGGTATTGCGGCGGTGGTTATTGGCGGCACATCCCTGGCGGGCGGCGTAGGTTCCATGACGGGCACAATGATCGGCGTGTTTATTATGGCGGTATTAAAAAGCGGCTTGATGGCCATCGGCATCCCGCAGCAGTATCAAACGCTTCTGACCGGCGTGGTTGTTATACTGGCAGTTCTAATGGATATTTACCGCCAGAATTCCGCTAACAGGGTTAAGGCGTAAGCTCTGCAGACAAAAGTCTGTTGGCTATATAAGAAAAATTAGGAGGAATTGGTATGAAAAAGTCACTTATTTTAGTACTGGTGATTGCTCTGGTCAGTGTGCTTGCGTTCACAGCGTGCGCGCCCGCTCCGGCTGCATCTTCGTCCGCTGCTCCCGCATCTTCGGAAGCTGCATCCGCTGCACCGTCGTCGTCAGCGGCTGCTGCATCGTCTGCACCGGCTGCTGCGGATAATTCCAAACTGAACGTTCAGGTTCTTGCAAAAGGATTCCAGCATCAGTTTTGGCAGGTAGTTAAAAAGGGCGCAGAAGCGGCGGCTAAAGATTTGGGCGTTGGCACCATGGACTTTAACGGTCCCGAAGGTGAAAGCGCAATTGACACGCAGGTTCAAATGCTGAACGCCATGCTGGCTAAAAACCCCAGCGCCATTGCGCTTGCCGCTTTGGATACAGAGTCCGTTAAATCCCAATTGAATGATGCAATGAGCAAAAAAATCCCGATCATCGGTTTTGACTCGGGCGTTCCGGATGCTCCTGCCGGCGCAATAGCGGCTACCGCTTCTACAAATAATGAAGCAGCTGCTGCAATCGCTGCGGATGAAATGTTTAAAGATGCTGCCTTCCTGGCAAAACTGAAGGCTGCTACTGCGGATAACCCGGTTGTGGTTGCCGTACTGTCCCAGGATGCTACTTCTGCTTCCGTAACAGGACGTACGCAGGGTTTTGTGGATGAAATGAAAAAGAACGCCGAAACCCTGTTTGCAGGCGGGGTTTCTGTGGAAGGCCACGATAAATATAAGGCTGCTTCCACTTCCCCGGCTGTTGTGAAGATTCTGGTTCAGGTTCCTCCGACACCGAATGCGGACGATATGAAGAACGGTGCGCAGGCAGTTCTGGGCACGAAGAATCTGGTAGGCATATTCCTGTCCAATGAAGGCGCTGTAACCGGTTTGCTGAATGCTACCAACGACGGTGCAGATCTTGACAGGACCAAGGGCAAGTTCAAGGACATCACGGTTGCCGGATTTGACGCTGGCAAAACGCAGAAGGCTGCTGTGAAGAGCGGCGCTTTCCTGGGCTCTGTAACACAGGATCCTTTCCAGATCGGTTACAAAGCTGTTGCTCTGGCTGTTGACGCAGCAAATGGCAAAACGGTTGCGGACGTTGATACAGGAGCAAAATGGTACAACAAAGACAATATGGATCAGGCTGATATCGCTCAGCTGCTGTACGACTAAACAATACTTCCAGGATGGGGCGGGCGTATGCCCGCCCTTTCTTTAATATGATTAAAGTAAATTTGCCCGTTTTAAGAAAAGGGCTTCAATAGAGTATCTTAAAGAAAAGAGGAAACTGACATGAAAATAGGAATACGGCCAACGATAGACGGACGGGAAAACGGGATACGGGAGAGCCTGGAAGAGCAGACAATGCGCATGGCAAAGGCTGCCGCGGAGCTGATTGGAAATCATTTAAAGGACCGTTTTGGCAAGCCGGTTGAGTGCGTGCTAGCGGATTCAACCATTGGCGGGGTGGCGGAAGCATCCGCCTGCGCCCGGAAGTTTGCGCGCGAGGGCGTGTGCG
>JAEYKI010000024.1 GCA_023408315.1 Bacillota bacterium | reverse complement strand
TGGCGGATTATGTTACGGATGCGAAATCCAATGGGAAGTACGCCAGACCATGATTCCTCTTATTATAAAAAATAAGCACAAACATCACCAGCGATCGGTGAATGTCCGTGCTTATATAGTACCAATAGGAAGGTTAAATCATGGCAAAGAACTATAATATAAATCAACTAAAATTATATCATTGATAAATTCATTTATTTTATTATTTCAAATTTACGAATATCTCCTTTCACAATCTACTGTAACTGGTCATGCGCCCTATTTTTTTAATAAAATTACTCAAAGTTCTCATTTCTAATCAATCGGTATAATGTTCATTTGATGCATTTGTTCCTCATTATCATGTAAATACTTCCAATCATAATTACAAACCAAATCATCCGAATCTACAACAAGATCCAAATATTCTATAAATATGCAATGAATAATGAATTTACATTCTTCAAATTCACCACTAAGAAAAGATTGCATGGGCATTTGGCCTTCATTAAAAATAAATGCATAAGGATTAGTTATATTATATTTCTCCATATATTCCTTACTTAAAAATATTCCCAGAAAACCTATATTATAAAGTAATTGAATCTTATCTTGTATTTTCATTGATTCAGGATTATAACTATATTTTGATAAATTTAAGTCATTTAATAGAGAGTATAATTTATTATATGTAAGCAATTGATTACATTTTCGAAATTTATTTATTATTTGCGAAAGATTATCAAAGATACCTGAAAATTCACTAATAAATTCGTCTCGCATTATATTAATTGAGGTCTCTTTCAATACTCTTTTTATTGATTCCGGATTGATTGGACCACTTTTTTTAATTATATGGCTATTATATAGGGTTAAAATACTTGTATAATACTTTATAATATCCCTTGGTCTCCAAAATGATAATCTTAGAACATACTGAAATAGTTCAATATTTTTTATTTTATTATTTATTTTAATTTCTAAATATTCTGGTAAAAAAGGAAAATGCTCTTCAAATATCTTTTTTAATCTTATTTCCGGAATAGCTTTTTCAGTTTTTATTTTTAATAAATTTTCGAGCCGTTTTCTCAACATAATAGCCAATTCTATTCCCGACCAGTTTAATGAAACGACCCTATTTCTAAATTTATAAAAGTCTCTATTATTTTGCAGATCCAAAAACCTATCCATAGGAATTGTTATACATAAATCGACTATGTTAAAAAACATGTTACATTCCTGTTTATTTAAATATAATATATCTAGTAATGAAATTAGCCAAAGTGTTTCAAATGAATTCCGCTTTTTATATTCAGTACTTTCAGATGTATAATTTGTTTGTGTGAAATTCCTGAAGGCTTCAAACTTTCTATCAAAGCCATCTAGCGAAATTAGGATATGGCGGTTACATTCTTTAATAATTTCATAAAAATCATTAATTATATTTTTACCAATTAGGAATTCAATAAAATTATTGGTTGTAAAGGCGGCAACTATATCTGTGAACAAATGCTTTTCTACATTTCTGCTTTTATCAATTATAATATTTATAAATGCATACAGATTTTCCAAGCAATGACTATAAAATACTTTTGAGATATATCGAGGATTTGCTAAGTCCTTTACATTTTTATTGATTAAAAATTCTAAAAAAAAAGTTTGTATCGAACCAAAGTACTTTTTTTGTTTTTCATTTAGATATTCACGCTCATTATAAATAATATATAAACTAAACAAATATATATATGATTCCCAAAAAACTTCCAACACCTGATCTAATGTAAGAATAGTGCGAATATCATCTTTAACTTTTACTATATAATCGTTTTCATTTGTTAGAAACATTTCGTAAGTTTTTTGTAAATCAAATTCATCCGCAAATATTCGAATAATTCCTTTATATTTTTTGATATTTAATTTACCTAAAGTGGTTGATACAGTCGATTTTCCACTTCCTTTTCTTCCAATTAAAAAATATGATTCTTGACATAAAACTGATAAATATGATTTTGTTTTTACAATAACGCTATCTGGTAAATTGCGTGTATATTCTGCTTTGGTTTCAACAAATAATTCATTTAATAATATTTGAGGTTCTTTTTTTTCTATTTGGGAATCTTCGACTATATCTTTTAACAATGGATCTTTTATACTATCAAATCCAGAAGCTTTAATCTCTTCCTTTTCTATGAAGAATTCATTTAATAATTCTTTTTCTTTATTATTAAAATCTGGATCTTTCATTTCCATTAAAGTAATAATATTAGTAATTATTTTCATTAAAGGATCTTTATAAATATTTTTAGATGTGTTATTTAATTCTAGAATACTTTCTCTTTTTAAAAATCTTATGTTTTTTATATCAAGATGTAATAATTCTGTTAATTCTATTGGAATAGAAGAATCAACATCCCCTTTAATTAAAAACGGATATATTGGAATTCTATATTTTGTATAATTGTTATTAAAATTTAACTTTAGGTTTTGATTTCTCTCATTTATATACACAATTTTTGTATATTCTTTAAAAACTCCTGATGCTATTTTATTTAATTCTATTTTATCCTTATAACCAGGAGAACAAAAAACAAAAATACAATCGACATTTTCAATTTCATCAATAAATTCTTTTAAATTATCACCTGGTATAAGATTGAAGTCAAAATAGAACTTAAATACACTTCCAGATAAATAGTTCATCCAATTTAATAAAGCATTTAATTCCGCAATATTGATATCACTTCGAGAATAGGAAACAAAGCAATTAATTTTTTTAGTTGATTTTTTCATCATTTTCCCAACCTTATTGTTAATTTCTTCAAAATATCGAATAGGGTCTTTGGCTAAATGTGAAGATAAATGAATAGTCTAAGATCTAAAATAGCCAAGTCTGCTGGTTATATAGTAAAAGGACTAAGGCAAATTAGTCCTTTTGCTAATACTATCACTAACTATTTCTCTGTCTACGAGATCTTGAATTTCTTACCAGATTATCTTTTGTTCTATTATTATATGCTTCTTCAATTTTACTACTAAGTTGCCATGAAATATTTTCCCATTTCATGGTCACAGCGTAGTCACTGTCAACATTATCTTGTAGCCTGGCTGGTGTCTGCCCAGCGGTGGGAAGATAAATCCCTAGCAAGCCGTTTCGAGTTCGTACGCCATATGGACGTAAGGAAGAGTAAATTTCCCAATCTACCCATTTTCGATTAGCTGTATCAGAACCTATAAGAACAATGGTAACTGTTGAGTCCTTCAGATGATTTGTACGAATAAGGGCAAGGATTTCATCATCTGTTTTATTGTCGTAAGCATCTGCTAAGGAACGGTCGATCAAGGTGTTATCTTTGCCATACGCGTCTCTTAGATAATTGGCTTTCTGCTGATCATTTGCATGATGAAAACTAACAAATACTTTATGCGCCATATGTATATATCCTCCATCTAAATTGTTTATCTTTGTTTAACAATCAACTTCAAAGTCTTCTGAAGATGATCTAAACTTATAAAAATAAAATAACAATTAAACTCTATCTAATATATTTACTAATACATGATCTGTAGCGGTCTCTGATAATAAGCCTTCACGTAAACTATAAATTCCCTTAGCTGACCATTCATTCACATTTGTTGACCAAGCTTTAATTTTTTTATTTAAATCGCTAATATTGTAAAGAATTTGCTTAATCTTTAAATACTCTGGTATTTGATCTTTTTTTAAATTACTTAATTTAAGTAGGCAGCACTCCTTTTTTTCTTTATCACTATATCCTATCTCGTAAGGTACCCACCAAGAGTTTTCATCGAAAGTATTGCTTGATATTGCGCATATCATATAATTGGAAAACGATAATCCACGTTGTATACATTCAGTAATTTTCTTTGCGTTTTGCGCTGTTACTGCAACTTGCAGATCCGAATCATTAACATCTAAATAGATGTTTAACCCTGCATTTTTGATGTATTCTCCTATTTTTAACACTTTATCTTTATCAGCATTTCGGTGAGATAAGAATACACATTTTTTGCTTTCTAAATCCCTTTGCTCATATGATGAAAATTCATATAATTTTTGAGTAGCTAAATTAATGCCTTTCATATTTTTACCCTTTCCATTCAAATAAATAAGTCTCACTCTAGTAATTTCTTAGTTCATCTGTTTTTTTTAAACTGCTCTCTCGAATTATCAATTGTGTCTTTCATATCAATTCTCGCATTGAATGCATCTTCAATTCTGGCTTTAATTATTTGTTCAGAAGTCGTCCAATCATATAATTTTGCAAAGCCTGATTTCAAATTATCTACTAATCGTGGAGGTACATCATCGTCTGAATACTTATCTTTTCCAAATGCAGAGTGATTAGGTAAGCATAGACCTAAAAGGCCAGAATATCCTCCAACTTTTTTACTTAATGCTGCAGAAATTTCCCAATCAACATGTTTGCGTTTGAATGTATTTTTACCAACTAATACAACTAAAACAGAAGTATCAGTTAGATAATCTTCTTGAATTAATCTTTTAATATAATTAGCACTAAGATCATCGTCAATATCACCATCACTAACAGACTTATTTATAAAAATGTCATCGAACAGTTCCTCAAATTTGTCTTTGTAATACTGGTCATCATCATGGTAGTAACTGATAAACACTTTGTGCTTTGTTTCGCTATTTTTTATCATGCGATTATCCTCCATTGAAAATGCTTGTTTTCATTTTAACTATGCAAATAAAGTTTTTAATCCTTTAAAAACCAGATTTAAGGCTTCATCTATATATGGGGTGATAAATAATCTATCGTTGTCCGCTTTACAAAGTCCGTTATTTAGATTAGCACTTCTAATAATATCAATAATCAAACTATAATCAGCAGAGTATTGTACATCTCTTGATTGACAAAATTCTAACAAGCCTTTATACCCAGGATTATTCTGGATTTGCCAATTTAAAGTAAGTTCTTGTGGTGTGGGTTTATTCTGAATTACTTTACAAACACTAGCGGTAATACCACCAAATCCACCAAGCAAAAAAATGGGACGTTTCGTTTCAGCTGCTATGATAATTTCTTCAAGAACACCTGGCATTTTACCTTTATAACCTGAATGCCTACCCCCCGCACATATACGGACATCACTTTCTTCGATCATTTTTTTTCGCATTTCTGTTAAGCAGCGACTCCAGACAAAAAGATTCTGTGAGTTGGTTGGTGGAAGGAAAATATCTCCACTAGGAATCAAGTCTATTACATCTTCTGCATAAGGATATTCCTTCATTTCCGCAATAGATATATTGTCCGCTTTCCACATTTTAATATCTACTGTATCTTTTCTGTAAATTGGCCAAGCGATATAATTTTTTATTTGAACACAACCTTGTGACTTCATTCTTGATTTAAGTACCTTGGCCTCCTCAAAGATAAACTGAGTAAATCCATCTTTGCGAAGATCGCCGCCATAAATTAGAGTAGCATTCCGGGCTAATAAGTGGCGTGCTATATCCTGTGAAAGTTGTATAAGATGTTTACTGTTTTGCCCAATATAAACTAATTCTTCTTCTGATGGATCTGATATCGATATTCCAATTTTCTTATTATGTAATAAAGAAAAATCAATCGTTAAAGGAGTACTAACCTTAATTCCCAATTTACTTATGAAGTTAAGCTCTTCAGAATATAATGGAGGTTCTGGGTAAACTATAGATTTATGTTTACACTTAATATCTTCACCATCACAGAATAACAATTTTTCAATATCAGAAACTTCAGGAGGTCTTGATATAATTTTAGCATCAGGTTCTATCCAACCTTCATGGATATACTCTTTAAGTAATAGCTCTGAATAAAAAAAGCGCAACGTCTCTAGCAAGGCTGAACGTAAAATTCGTAATAAATCACCGGTGCTTGTCGTTCCATTAACATGCACATGAACGCCCGGAATATTTGATACAAATGGGAAACTACGATCTTCAAAATCTTCAAGTGTATCGACTGCTATTATTGGCCTGTTATTTTCTTTGGCACATAATATCTCTCTTTGACACCAGTAACGAGAAGAATAAATATCAGAATGTATTGCTATTATTGTAGATTTTTTAATATACCCAATAATTTCATCATCAAATTTATAGCCCACCGCAATATCTGTAGCATCAAAAAAATTTCTCATCTGGCTGTTATCTATAAAGCCTTTTAAATCAGTAGCTAATTTTATACCATTCTTACCATCCTTAGCATGACTTATAAATAATTCGATTGCATTATCCTTACCTAATGCTGCTCTAGAAAAATTTTTATTAAGTGCCCAACGGTAGATTTCGTGTGAAATTGCAATAAAAAAATAATCATTAAGATACAATTGGTCAAATTCATAGGCCCGAATAAAATTTACTCCATTAAATAAATCAGTAAAATTTAAAGCATATCTATCCATCGCTATAGGAATTACAATCACATTTTCATTTTTAGGCAAATCGCTAATATAAGCAACCCAAGAATCATCTGTGAATTCCTTGCTCACAAATACAAATATAATTGTTTTATCAGAAGTAATCTCAATTTTTTCCGGTATACCTTTCTTCGAAGTTGTACGAAAAAAGATAGGTAAATTCATCGAGCGCGAGAATGGTTTATTAACATCTCGAGAAAATTGAGAATAGCAATACTCTACTATGGGAATGACCTCATTTGCATCAACTGGATGCCATACAAAAATAACCGAAAGCGGTGGTGAATAACTTGACATATATACCTCCTTAGTTATTAATAAGTTGTTGTCCCTCCCAATTCTTACGGAGTTCCTTTGCCAACAACACATTATGGTCATTTCGTACTCAAAAGCGGGCTAATTTATGTTTCTCCAACTTCGCAGTATAGTCATTAGTAGCAGGTTAATGTTCGTTTCACCAGTTGCCGATTAAAGTCAAACTCCAAACCCTGTATTTATTAAATCGAAATTATTAAATGCTCCTATAATATACACCAATCTACAATTAATTACAATATTTAGCACTTATAGTTTTATCATACCGTTCCTATTGTTCATTTAGTCAATGTGGAAGAATATTGCCACCGCAGGGTGGTTACTTATTCGGGCGGCCAGCGCAGGCATGTGGACCTGGGGCTTGGCGTGATGCACAATCCGGAGCTTCTGTTCCTGGACGAACCGACAACGGGCCTTGACCCCACTTCCCGTGCGAACTTTTGGGAGACAATCCGGGAACTGCGCCGGGAAGGCATCACTGTATTTTTAACCACCCATTACCTGGACGAGGCGGATACGCTCTGCGATACCATCTGTATTATGGATCACGGCAGCGTGGCCGCGCAGGGCACGGCGCTGGAATTGAAGCGCCAGATATCCGGAGATATTATTGAGGTGGGTATAGAAAACGCGCTCCTGGAAAACGCCCGGTCCCTCCTCTGCGAACGCAGGGACGTTATTGAAATACAGTTTGAGCGCAATAAAATGAAGCTTTATGTGGAAGCCGGAGATAAGGCGCTGCCCGCCATACTGTCCCAAATATCGGACGCGGGTATTGCCGTGCGCACCGTTGAAATGAGCAGGCCCACGCTGGACGAAGTGTTCTTGAAAACAACGGGCCATTCCATACAAAACGGTGACAAGGAGATTAAATAAATGAACGTTTTTAAAGAAACCTGGGTATTGTTTACCCATTATGAAAAGTTGCTGGTCCGCAACCCGGCGTGGATTCTGGCCTCCCTTTTTCAACCGGTCTGCTACCTGTACCTGTTTGCACCCCTGCTGCAAAACGTGCTTGGAGGCGGCCCGGTGAGCCCCATCAACCAGTTTACGCCGGGGCTTTTGGTAACGGTCAGCCTGTTCAGCGCCATGTTTGCGGGGTTCAGCGTAATTGAGTGGCTTCGTTCGGGCGTTATTGAACGCCTGCGCGTTACAACGGCCAGCCGGGTTTCTCTGCTGCTGGGCATGGTGGCGCGCGATGTTGCTACGCTATTGCTGCAGGTATTCATTGTGATCGTTCTCGCCCTGCCCCTGGGCCTTGCCATCTCTGCAACCGGCGTGCTGCTCACAGTAGCCCTGATGATATTGATAGGTGTTTTTATGGCAACGTTTTCCTACGCGCTTGCGTTCACCACAAAATCGGAGGACGCGCTTGGGCCTATCCTCAATGTGCTGGCGCAGCCCATGATGCTTTTATCCGGCGTGCTGCTGCCGCTCTCATTGGCGCCCGCATGGCTGATAAATGCAAGCTGGTTCAATCCCATGAGATACATGGTGGACACTTCGCGCGCCATATTCAACGGAGACTTGTCCAACCCGGGAGTATGGCAGGGCTTTCTTCTGCTGGGCGTGCTGGCTGTGCTGGCCTTCTGGTGGGGCATGCGCACCATGAAAAAAGCAACCGAATGACCGGTATAAAGCCCCCAAAAAGCGGCAGCTTTTTGGGGGCTTATTTGCTGGCAAAGCAGCCCAAAGCCTTGGTTTACGCATTGCGGGCCAAACTTATTCTGCAGGCCGCGCGTCTATAAATTCGTTATATGTCGGCTGCTTTGTAAGATTCATGCTCATCTCCCAGGTGGCTCTGTACCCCAGGCGTTCATACAGCCGCCGTGCTTCCGCTCCGGCGGAAATAAGCTTTGCCTCCTGCACGCCTTTTGCAACCAGCCATTCGTGCGTACGCTCAATAAGTTGCGCGGCCAGCCCGCGTCCGCGATGAAACGGATTGGTAAATACGTCTATGATCCATCCATACTTTCCCGGCTTAAAAAGATAGTAAGGAAAATCACACTTTATAAGCGCGCCCGCAGCGGCTGCGGGCCGCTCTCCGTCATACGCGATAAAGTGGACGATCTCTTCTTTAGTATATAAATCCCTGTATATTTCCGTAAGCTGCCCGTATACGTTGTCTATAAACGCTTCGTTTGGTACGCCCATCTCCGCAAACAGTTTTTGGCGGAATTCAATCGCCAAGGGTACGTCCTCAACAGTCGCCTGCCTGATGGTATACTCTTTTTTTACGTTCTCCATATTTACTCCTTTTGCATCCAGCCGCTCAGCGTCTGGGCCAGGTATTCCTCCACCTGCTCCTGGGGAACCCTGCCGCTCATACCATAAATAGCGGCGCTTCCCTCCGTTTCGGGTGCGGGGTTGTTTTTCAAATCTTCCATTGCCTTTTGCAGATCCTCCAGAAACAAGCCGGCGATTTCCCTGTGCGCAGGCGTCACCATAAAGTGCAGGCAGGAGGGATTTGTCTGCTGGTCAATCACCCAGCCCAAGGCCTCCAGCCGGTCCGACAGCGCGTGTACGTTCACCGTATCGGATGCCACCGCAAACACGGACGCCTCCGGTTTGCCGAGCGCATACAGCCCGGGGATCGCGTCGATCCCATCAATCAACTGCCTGGTTGTCTGCATCACATCCCCGGCAAGCTTTAAATACCCCTCCCGTCCCAGATATTGCAATACAGCCCAGGCCGCGGCAATCGCGCCGCCGGGACGCGTGCCCGTTGCGGAAGGAGATACAAACAGCCCGCCCGGCCAACCGGCATAGGCGAAATACTGATGGCGGCGAATGTCTGCATTTTTATACAGCACGGTGGACGCGCCCTTGGCCGCGTAACCGTATTTGTGCAGGTCCGCGGATATGGAGGTTACGCCGGGAATGGAAAAATCAAACGGCGGCACATCGTACCCCAGGTCCCGCACAAAGGGAAGAATGAAGCCTCCCAGGCAGGCGTCCACATGGAAGCGTATCCCGTGATCCAGCGCCAGCTTTGCCAGGTCTTCGATCGGATCCACAACACCCTGCGGATACGCGGGCGCAGACCCCACCATCAATATCGTATTTTTGGTGATCGCGCGTGCGGCGGCTTCCACATCCGCCTTGTATTCTCCCGTTAAAGGTATATGCACGGGTTTTACGCCAAAGTAATGCGCGGCTTTTTCAAAGGAAGCGTGCGCGGATATAGGCAGCACCATCTCCGGTTCGGTGATCTCCGGGTGCAATGTGCGCGCCTCGTCCCGGTAGGTTTTCACCGCCATCAAAATGCTCTCGCTCCCGCCGGAGGTCAGGCTCCCCGCCGTGTTCTCGTCCCCATGCAGCAGATCGGATACCATGGAGATGATCTCGTTTTCAAACTGCCGCAGGCTGTTGAAAACGGACGGGTTCAGGGCATTGGTATGGAAGTAGCGCAGGTAAGCTTCCTCCGCCACCTTTGTAACTTCTTCCCCCGCGTAATACACCAGGCTCCACGTTTTGCCTGCCCGCCAGTTGCCGTCCCGCTCTTTTAAGGTGTCCATACGCCCAAACAGCTCTTCTTTTGTGCTTCCGGTTTGCGGAAAATTCATATATGCCAACTCCTGTTTACAAATTGCAGCGCGCCAGGTCGGAATCCGGATGGTTTCCGCACCTGCGGTAATCGTCCATGTCGATGGAGATGCCGTATTTCTGGCGCAGCGCCTGCAGGCCCCGCCCCAGGCGCACATAGTATTCCAGCGACGCATTTTCCTGGTCCTGAAACACGGTGCCTGGCAGCACGTTCCACAGGCAGTACACCGTGGATATCCCCAGCTCTGCCAGGCTTTCGGCCTCCTCCAGCGTGGCGGCAAGACCCTCTTCCTCTGTCTTGAAGCCGTGCGGTTTGGCCAGCTCCACACCGCCCACAATGCCGGTGTTCACATACCCGCGGCCAAATATCTCCACAGCCGCGGACAGGCGGCGCTTCCATTCCTTGTACCCGATCCACTCCGCCTTGCCAGGGCAGATCCAGTTGAATTTTTCTTCATTTAAAACCTCAATGTCCGATGTGTAGGACATAAGCCCGGTTTTCTCGTGCAGCCTCTCCAACTGCTTTTCATTGAATGCGGTCCCGATCAGTTGGCTTGGGAACCGCTTGGTATTGAAGTTCTCGCCGATCGCCTGCAATATTTCAATATAATTGTCTACTTCCGCGTCAAACGCTTCCTGCCCGCCCGTGATGGAACCGCCCGTTAAAAGCAGGTAGGCAAAACGTCCTGGCTGTTTCAGCGCCTCCCCCACGGTTTCCGCAATCTCGGCAGCCGGAAGCAGCAGTTCCCGCTCGTTTTTGTGCTTCTGGTAGTTGGAGGCAATGGAGCAGTATTTGCAGCCCTTTCCGTTGTCCCAAAAATGGCAGTAGTTGTACGGGTTAATATCCAGCCGCTGGGGCCGGGCTCCCACCAGTTGCCACATGGGGCGCCCTGATGAGGTGGTTTTATTGTAATAATCCGGCTTGTGCCAGTAGAAGACCTCTTCGATCACTTCCCCGTCGTCCGTCAATACCGTTTTGCCGTCCACCACGTCCACCACATAGGGCTTCTTCTTGGTGGGAAAGGGCGCGGACAGCACGGAAGAACCGTCCCGAAGCAAGAGAGAGCACGGGATTGCCGTTTCTTTCAGGTTCACATTGTACCCAATGTATTCCACCTGATGAACGGACGGGTCCACCGCGGCCAAGGCCGCGGGCGTATACGTAACCGTCCTGCGCTGCACATCCGTCTTGATGATGGTATATGGCGATACGTCCGGGTATTTTTCTATCACTTGCCGCAGGGTAAGCGGCGCTGTTTCGGGCATGTCCGTACTTCCTTTCTTTATATAAAGTATTCGATATCCGTTTCAAATTCCGCAAAGAATTCCTGGTAAATCTGGTTGCGCAGGCGGATATACTCCTGCCCGCTCCGCTTTCTTGGCCGCGGAGATGGATTCGCAACAATCTGTTTGATGGTTCCGGGGCGGCGGGACATCAGCACTACCCGATCCGCCAGAAACACGGCTTCGTCGATGTCATGCGTTACCAGAATCATGGTCGTTTTTTCCTGTTCCCATATCTTCAGTATCTCCTGCTGCATGGTGATACGCGTAAACGCATCCAGCGCGCCGAACGGTTCGTCCAGCAGCAGCACGTCCGGCCTGTTTACCAGGGCCCGCGCAATGCTCGCCCGCTGCTGCATGCCGCCCGAAAGCTGGTGCGGATACGCGTTTGCGAACTTCTCCAGCCCCACCAGGGCAAGATGCGCGTCCACCTGTTCGCGGAGTACTTTGGGATCGGTATTGTCGGGCAGCCCGAACGCAATGTTTTTTTCAACCGTGAGCCACGGAAACAGCCGCGCTTCCTGAAAAACAATGCCCCTGTCAATTCCGGGTTTTACTACAGGCTCGCCTTTAAACAGCACGTCGCCGGTGTACCCGCGCTCCAAGCCGCCAATGATCCGAAGAAGCGTGCTCTTGCCGCAGCCGCTCGCGCCCACGATGCATATAAATTCGTTTTTATCAACATTAAGGTCAATATCGTGCAGAACGTCCACTGCTCCGCCATCTATTTTAAATGAAATATTCAGGTCTTTGATTTGTATCATGCTACCTGGCATTTTAGTCCCTCTATTCCTGTTTTACGTTCCATTTTAAAGCCCATCTCTCCAAACGCCGCAAAGCGATGTCTATCAGCAGGCCCACAACGCCTATGGAGAAAACGCCCACCAGCATCACGTCCGGCTGAGACAATTGCCCCGCGTAGGAGATCAGGTATCCGATTCCCGACGACGCCGCAATCAGTTCCGCGCCCACAACGCTCATCCACGCGAGCCCAAGGCCTATGCGCATGCCGGTGAATATGGCTGGAAGTGCAGAGGGAAACACGACCTTTAAGAGCACTGTTTTCCGGTTTTTCTCCAGCACGCGGGAAACCTCCAGAAACCGGCGGTCCGTCGTCTGGATGCCGTGTATGGTATTCAAAAGCACGGGGAAAAACGTGCCGAACGCGATCACGGTGACCTTTGATACCTCTCCGATCCCCAGCCATAAAATCAAAATAGGCACCCAAGCAATGATGGGAACAGGCCGCACGATGCCGAATATCAGCAGCAGCGCCTTTTCGATTTTGCCTACAAGCCCCATCAGTATACCAATCGCCACGCCCGCAACGCAGCCCACAGCGTAACCTTGCACAACGCGCAGGAGGCTGACCCCCAGATGCTGGAACAGCTCCCCGGATTCCACCATGCCCAGCATGGTAAGCCAGATGGTTTTGGGTGACGGCAGAACGGACGGATTGATGTAGCCCGCATTGCTGAAAATCTGCCAAAGGGCAAACACGGCCGCAGGTGTCAGGAATATCAGCAGGATATTGGATACCCTGCCCTTCCTGATCCCGGTATCCGGCAGTTTTACTTTGTCTGGCTGCATGTGCAGGTTCCTCCCTTAATGACAAACCTATTGGAATAATTGGAGGCTGCTCGCCTCCAAGCCTCCGCCAAAGGGCCAATTGTCCCTTTGGAATCCCATTTATTTAGCCGGGCCGGATAAACTCCGGTCCGGCTAGGTCCTATTTGGTTGGTTTATTTCAGTCCCGCTTTTTGCAGATAGCTTATATCGATCAGGCTGTCCACGTCCACATCTGTGCGGATGATGTTGTTCTCTTTCAAAAATGCTTCCGTGTCGCGTACGGACTGGATATCTTCATCCGTCAGGCGGATGTCCAGGTTTACCTTGTTATACGCAGGCGCAAGGGCGGCGGGGTCCAGACCCGCGTCTTTCGCGACAATCGCCAGCGCTTCGTCTCGGTTGTCCGCAATCCATTTCTGCGCTTCATCCAGAACCTTCAGAATACGGGCCGTCACGTCCGGATTTGCCTGCAAAAACTTGCCTGTGCCAATGATCACATCCACTTCCTTTTTATAGCCTGTGCCGTCCACAATCTGCTTGGCAGCGCCTTTGGCTACAGAAAGCGTGATATACGGCTCCCAGGTAACCGCTGCGTCAATGTTGCCGGAAACCAGCGCGGCCACGATATCTCCGGGCTGCAGGTTTACCTGCTGGATGTCTGTGGGCTTCAGGCCGACGGATTTCAGGTAAATGTACAGAAGCTGCTGGCCAGTGGAGCCGATGGTTACGCCTACTTTTTTGCCTTTTAAATCTTCAATTTTGGCAATGCCGGATTTGGCGGATACAATCAGGCCGTTTGCTTTTTCTGTGGTTGTGTATACGCCGATTGCCTTAATATCCACATTGTTTGCCTTGGCCTGAATAGCGGGCTGGTCGCCCACCTGGCCGAAATCCAGCGAGCCGCCGGTGATCGCGGAGATCAAAGCCGGGCCGGAAGCAAATTTGCTTAGCTCAAACGCGATGCCGTCCTTGCCGAATTCCTTCTCCAGCAGGCCCTGCTGCTGCGCGATCACGATCTGCGCCTGCCCGGGCTGATACCCGTAGCGGATCACCAAGCCCGAAGCGGGAGCCGCCGGGCTGGCCGAAGCGGGTTCGCTGGCTGCGGCTGTGGAAGCCGCCGCGCTTGTTGCCGGAGCCGCGCTGCCGGCAGAAGCGGACGCAGCCGGGCTTGCAGAGCAGCCGATGAGCGTCAGGGCAAATGCGGCTGTCAGTACCAATGATAGTATAACGGTGATTTTCTTCATCTTTTTTTACTCCTTTTCTTGTAGCTATATATTGTCAATCTTTGCAATACGGTCCAGGTGCAGGAACAGCGGATGCGCCGCGGCTTCCTGCTCGTTGCGAATGTGAAATGTTTCGTTTTTGATTTCTACCGGGGAAATCAGCCATACGGCGGCCAGGTCCACATCCCCCAGCTTGGCGCGGATATCCCGATAGTATTTCTCAAATACGGGCCCGGATACGATGCACCGCTCGGGTTTCCCAATGATCTCATAGCTTGTTCCGTCCTGGCTGCGGATGTTCACCGCAACCCTGCGCCCAAACCACAGGCTGTGCACCAGGTTTGCGTTGCTCCGGGATGATTCGATGAGCTCAAGGCTGACCAGGTTCCCCTCATCGTCCACATGAATGGAGCCCTTGAAAACCGCATGGGGTACGCCGTCCTTGCCGGTTGTCGCGAGCACCTTGATCGTCGCGGGGTCGCGCAGCAGCGCCAGTATCTCTTCCGTCAGTTTTTCCGCCATAACTTTCTACCTCTCTTATATGACTCAGTTGATAACAAACCTATTATATTGGAGGCTGCCCGCCTCCAAACCTCCGGCTAAAGGGTCAAGTGACCCTTAGCGGGATCGGGGTCCCCAAAATCTGTGATTTTGGGGTGAGGATATGAGGGCAGAGCCCTCAAAAAAACCTAGTCAGCAGTCTGATCCAAATGCTACATCACGCGGTCCAGGTCCGAATCCGGGTGGTTTCCGCACCGGCGATAGTCGTCCATATCAATGGAGATGCCGTACTTTTTGCGCAGATCGTGCAGTCCTTTGGAGAGCTGCACGTAATATTCTAGCGAGGGGTTTTTCTGCCCCTGAAAGACCGATCCGGGATAAGGCACCCATACGCAGTGCACAACGCCAACACCGTGCTGCGCAAAATCCTCCGCTTCCTCCAGCGTTGCCGCCAGCGCTTCGTCCTCGGTTGCAAAGCCGTTCGGCTGCCCCAGTTCCACGCCGCCCACAATGCCGGAGTTCACGTATCCCTTGCCGAATATATCCACCGCGGCAAATATCCGCTTCTTCCATTCCTTATATCCCACATGTTTTTGCTTGCCCGGGCAGATCCAGCCGAACTTCTCTTCGTTCAGCACCTCCATATCGGATGTGTATGAGGTCACGCCCGTTTTCTCATATATGCGCCCAAGCTGTTTTTCATTAAAAGCGGAAGTAATGATCTGGCTCGGGAACCGCCGCGTTGTAAAATTATCGCCAACCGCCTGCAGCAGTTCTATGTACATTTCCACTTCGTCGCCAAACAGCTCCTTTCCGCTCAAAATAGAGCCCGCCGTCATCTTGATATAACCAAAACGGCCCGGCTGCTTTAACGCCTCCCGCACCGTTTCGTAAACGTCCTGTGGCTCAAGCCTTGCAGGCTTGTTAAACTCCTTCTTACTCTTTAAAAAGTTGCTGCCCATGTTGCAGAAGCGGCAGCCCTTTCCCTCGTCCCAGAAATGGCAGTAGCTGTAGGGGTCAATGTCCAGGCGCTGGGGCCTTGCGGACGCGACCTGCCACATGGGGCGGCCCGAACTGGTCAGTTTGTACTGAAAATCCGGCTTATACCAGTACTCAACCTCATCCACCACTTCGCCATTGTCCGTAACTACAATTTTTCCGTCTATTTCGTCCACCACATAGGGTTCCCTTGCGGTCGGTACCGGCCCGGTAAGCACCGAAGAACCATCCCTAAGCATAATGGATACCGGCAGATAATCTTCCTTCTCGCCAATCGAAAGAAAAATGCCCCGTGCCTGCACCTGGTGGAGTTCCTTGTCGGCAGCCGCGATAGCGCGGTCCGTATAGGTCACCGTCCTTCTTTGCAAGTCCGCTTTCAGAATCACAAACGGAGATACGTCGCTATATTTTTCAACAACTTCCTTATAAGTCAATTCGCTTTTTTTGCTGTCTGCCATTTGCATTTCCCTCTATATCATACTATTCATATATGTTTATTATACTTTTTAATTATTAAAATACAATGTCTTTTTTTTAGGGTTTGGCATGAGTTTTTTTTGTTTTTGGGGCCGCCTTTTCTTCTCTATACGACAAAACACAGTAAATACCCTTAATTTATTTGTGTTTATTCAAAATCTCTTGACAAATTCCAATGCCGCTTTTATAATCCATTTAAAATCAAATACGGCCTTATCGAGAGTGGTTGAGGGAAAGGCCCTGAGAAACCACGGCAACCTGCCAACATGCAAGGTGCCAATTCCTGCGGTAGAAATACCGTGAAGATGAGGATTAAAAGATTACCTGATATAACAATTGCGGTTCTCTGGCGTCCTCCTCTTGGCCGGGGGATTTTTATTTTATTCAAAAATGGAGGATCAAAAAAATGAGGAAACACACCTACACATCGGAATCGGTCACGGAAGGGCATCCGGACAAAGTCTGCGACCAGATATCGGACGCAGTGCTGGACGCGATTTTAAAAGAAGACCCAACGGGGCGCGTTGCCTGCGAAACCGTGTGCAATACGGGGCTGGTGCTGGTAACAGGCGAGATCACAACCAAGAGCTATGTGGACATTCCGGCCATAGCCCGCAAAAAGCTGAACGAGATTGGGTACAACAATCCGGAGTACGGCATAGACGGGGACCACGCGGCTGTTATCACCGCGATAGAAGAACAATCTGCGGATATTGCCCTGGGGGTGGATAAAGCTCTGGAAGCAAAAAAAGGCGAGACAGACAGCCAGATTGAAGCCATTGGCGCGGGAGACCAGGGAATGATGTTTGGATACGCCTGCAGCGAGACGCCCGAGCTGATGCCCCTGCCCATATCCCTTGCACACAAACTGGCCAAACGGCTGGCGGACGTGCGGAAATCCGCAACGCTGCCCTACCTGCGGCCAGACGGAAAAACACAGGTGACGGTTGAATACGAGGGAAACCGCCCCGTGCGTGTGGACACGGTGGTTATTTCCGCGCAGCACAACCCGGATGTTACCCTGTCGCAGATACGGGAAGACCTGATTGAGCACGTGGCAAAGTTTATCGTTCCCAGCGAACTGCTGGATAAAGATACAAAATACTTTATCAATCCCACCGGGCGCTTTGTGCTGGGCGGCCCGGCCGTAGACTCGGGCCTCACAGGCCGCAAAATCGTGGTGGATACGTATGGCGGCTATTCCAAGCACGGCGGCGGCGCGTTCTCCGGCAAAGACCCCACAAAGGTGGACCGCAGCGCAGCGTATGCCGCCCGCCATGTTGCCAAGAACATTGTGGCCGCCGGACTTGCAGCGCAGTGCGAGGTGCAGATTGCATACGCCATTGGCGTAGCGCGCCCGGTATCCGTGTTTGTGAATACCTTCGGCACCAATACGGTGGACGAACAGAAAATAGAGCAGGCCGTTTCCGAGCTATTCGACCTGCGGCCCGCCGCGATCATCAGCAGGCTGGGCCTGCGCAAGCCCATCTATTCGCAGCTTGCCGCATACGGGCATTTTGGCCGTGAGGATCTGGGCGTGCTCTTTGAAAAAACAGACGCCGTAGAGCTTCTGAGAAGCAGGTTCTAGTTTTTCAGGGCTTCGCCCCCTGCCCACTTCTTTTCTTAAAAAAGAAAAGAAGCAAAAGAAGTTAATGCAAAAATGCCATCTAAGATGGCATTTTTAAAAAACAAGCAGTTGATCTGAAATACTGTTTGCCTGAGGCAGGCTGGCCTTTAGTCTCAAAATGCCGCGAAGCGGCATTTAAATAACGGGATTCCCACGGGACATTCGTCCCTTGGGTCAGAGGTTTGGAGGCGGGCAGCCTCCAAAAAGAAGCAAACTTAAACAGGGCCCAATGCATCCTGTTTATATTGTTTCGGCTGCACGTCGGCAATCGGTAGGTGTCTTGCCCGTGGATTTTTTAAACAGCCGATTAAAGTAATCCGTATCGCGGTACCCAAGCGCATTGCTGATTTCATAGATTTTAAGCTGGCTGTGCTCCAGCAGATACCCGGCGCGCAACATACGTACGGACGTTACGTAGTCGTTGAATTTGATTCCCGTTTTCTGCCGAAACGTATTGCTCAAATAGGTATGGTTAATAAAAAACTTATCGGCAATAGACGAAAGATTGATCTCCGCCTCCGGGTTTTCCAGAATAAACGCGCAGATATCCCGCAGCACGCCCTGCATCCCTGGTGGAAGCAGGCTTTTGACGAATATAAGAACTTCCTCCAGCGCTTTTCCATACCCGGCCGTATCCTTGTCTATTGTTTTTTGAATAAACGCCCCAGCATCCAGATATAAAGGCAGCCACACGTATTTTTCGAATATGGCCGAGACGATATTCAGGTACAGGCGACGGGCGACACAAGCGGCGCGGGGCTCACCGGCCCCATATATCTGCCATACCGTTTGCGCTGCATTTAAAAACTGCTCCGGTATCTCTTCGTTCAGCGTGCCTATATTGCGTATTATGCTCTTTTCTTCCGCCTCAGGATAAAACAACTCGCCTCCGCCCTTTTCATCACCTGGATGCTTTTGGAATTCCATTCCATCCAGATACTTTGCAGCGCGTGCCAGTACCTCCGACACTTTTTGTTCCTGTACAGGCTTTACGATATAATCAAACGCTCCAAACTGAAGCCCATTGCGCGCATATTCAAAATCGCTATGCTCGCTGAGCAAAATCACAATCGGGCATAGGTTTTCTTTTTTAATCTCCTGCAGCAGGCGTATTCCATCCATTTTAGGCATGCAGATATCTGTTATCACAACGTCAAAACGCTCCCGCCGCAGCATCTCCAAAGCGCGTGCACCGTCCTGCGCACGGCCCGCTACCACAAAGCCGGATTGCTCTCCCCACACCCTCAGGCGTTTCAGTTCAATAATATAAATATCCCTGTCATCCACCAACAGAGTCCGATACATGGATACACCTCCTCAATTCCAAAGCTCACGTGTTCACACACGCAAAAATAAAGCGTCAAAGACAATAAATACCCGCAACAGATTCTCCGTCAGCCAACACGCCCTTTTGCCAGCAAGATCAATAAGCTTCAAGAAATGCTGCATTTTTTTCCTTTTTCTTCAACCTTTCGGGAGGCAATACAAAATATACCGCCGCCCCGCGGCCCACCTCGCCCGTGATCCATACCCTGCCGTTGTGCAGAAGAATAATCTTTTTCACAATCGCCAGGCCAATGCCGCTGCCCTCAAACTCGTCCGCGCTGTGCATGCGCTGGAACATGCCGAATAAATTCTCAGAAAATTTCATGTCAAACCCCGCGCCGTTGTCCCGGATGCAAAATACGTCCTCCCCATCCTGCTTTTCCATTCCGACAGTGATCTGCCCGGCTTCTTTTCCGCGGGTAAATTTGAACGCGTTGGACAATATATTGACCAAGGCCAGATGCAGAAGCGTGGGGTCGCCCAGCACAATTGGCAGCTCGGATGCAAACAGCAGGCGAATGCCATCTGCATCTCCGCCGGTTGCATGCAGGGTATCAAATATCTCGGCGATGGTTTTTTTAAGATCCACCTCTTCGCATGCGGGCTGCTTCTGGGCAATGCGCGTGTATTCCAGCAGCTTGCCCGTTAGTTCTATGGTCTCCCCGCAGATGTTGCGGATGTTCTCGATCATGCTTTTCGCTTCCTCATTAAGCCCTTCTCCGTAATCCTCCAGAAAAATACGCGCGTATCCGTCTATCGCGCGCACCGGGGCCTTGATTTCGTGCGAGATCGTAAAATTAAAGGAAGCCAGCTCACTGTTGGCCGCAATCAAAGACTGCGTATATGGATCTTTCGGCTGCTCTGCCTGTTTCCTGCCTCCCGCAGGTTTATTCCGTGCGATCAGCAAAAAGCACGCAATCTGCGCCGCGCCCACCAAGTCCGCCAGAAGTACGCCCTGCCATACCAGAAACCCGGACGCAGAGGCCAAAAAAAAGATAACAACCGCGGATGGGACAAAAAGAAAGCAAGAGTAAAATATCCAGCCCCTCCGGCCGGGATATCGGGTTCCATCCTTATGGCTCTTATCCGTTTTTTTGTTATATTGCAGCCGTTTCATTCTCCAACACCACATAAGGTTCTTCGCTGGAAGCGCCCTGCCGGATTGAAAAACCTTTTAATACCGGCGCGCCGTCTTTAAGAGAAACGATGATATAGATCAGCCGGGGATCAAACGCCAGGCGTATATCCTCCTCGGATGGCCGTGCCGGCGTTGCGGGATGGCTGTGAAAATTTCCAAGAAGCTCTAAAGCATTCGCCCTGATATCGGAAATCGCTTTGAACTGCTCCTTCGGGTCCATGGAAAAATGCTCGGGGCTCATGTCCGTATTGTTCAGGCAGTAGGCTTTATAGATGATCCTGTCTTCGCCCTCCCGCGTGCCGGCAACAAGCCCGCAGGCCTCGTTCGGCAAACCGCTCACAGCATGCGCGATGATCCTATCATATTCTTCTTTAACGATTTTCAGCATCGCACGCTCCGCCGCCCATATAGTATAAAAACTCAATCACCGCGCCCTCTTTTACGATTGCGATATCGTAATCGGCTCTTGGGATAATTTCCTCGTTCAGTTGTACGGTAACATACTCCTTCATCTCAACGTACTGGGTTTCCAGCAGCTGCGAGACGGTCACTTCTCCATCTATCTCGGTTTGTTTTCCGTTCATTATGATAACCATATGCCCAGCCCCCTAATTCATACTATTCATATATGTTTATTATATATTATGCATTCCAATAAATCAATGGCAATTTTCAGTGGGAAGCTTTTAAATCGCACACCGCCTGTTCGTAATCCACAAGTTCCGTTATGGCCGGGTCTTCCCCACATACGGCGCAGTGCTTATCCGGCGCTATCTTTACCTTGCGGAACTCCATAGTAAGCGCGTTGTAGGTCAGCAGATACCCGTTTAAAAGTCCGCCCAGCCCAAGGAAGTATTTTAAAGCCTCCGTCGCCTGCAGTGTGCCAATCACGCCGCCCATCACGCCCAGAACGCCCGCCTGCCTGCATGTCGGGACTGTGTCCGGCGGCGGCGGGTTTTTGAATACGCAGCGGTAGCACGGTCCCTGCCCGGGCAGGTACGTCAAAAGCTGCCCCTGGAACCGGATGATTCCCGCGTGTGAAAAAGGTTTTTGCAGCATCACGCACGCGTCGTTGATCAAAAATTTAACGGGAAAATTATCCGTCGCGTCCAGTATAAAGTCGTAATCACGGTCCCGTATGATCTGTGCAATGTTGTCTGCCCGCACCCATTCGTGATACGTGGCAACCTCCACGTCCGGGTTCATTTCATTGATCGTCTCCTTACTGGAGAGTACTTTTGCCTTGCCCACATCCCCTGTCCCGTGGATGATCTGGCGCTGCAGGTTGGATAAGTCTACCGCGTCCGCGTCCGCGATCCCTATGACGCCCACTCCGGCGGCGGCAAGATACATGGCGGCAGGCGCGCCCAGGCCGCCCGCTCCAATAATCAGCACGCGGCTTTCAAGCAGTTTCTTTTGCCCCTTTACGCCTACTTCCTTTAATAAAATATGGCGCGAATAGCGCTCCAGTTGTTCGTTAGAAAAAGCCATTTCATCCTCCATAAACACTAACGGCTGACCATATTTTTAACCAGTATTGCAAGCTGGTGCAGATTCTCCTTGAGCAGGTACGCGCAGCAGCCGTTCTGCATCGCGTACTTAATGCTTTCCGGCGAAACGTCTTCCGATACGATAATAAACGGAGTCTTGGGAGATATCCTGTTGCGCGTCAAAAGCGCCTGCACCGCGTTAAACCGCGGCGTGGTGTTGTCCGAAAGAATGACATCCCATTTCTCCCTTAGGGACGCGCACATGGATTCCTCGTTTTCCACGCGCCGCCAGTCCACATCAAAACCGCCCCGCTTCAGCTCCCGTACATTCAGGTCTGCACAATACTTGGAATCTTCCACAATCAACACACGGATTGTTCCCGACATCTTTTCAATCTCCAAAGAAAATTTTAATTACAATAAGCCGGATTTAATAACGGCCAGCGTATACGTGCCGTCTTCGTTTTTCCGCACGTCCGCAACCTTGTGCCCTTCGTCCTTCAGGCTCCGCGGAACATTCTGGATCGGTTCCCCGCCGTTCAGTTTCAGCTCCAGCACCTGCCCGTCGTCCAGCTCTTCCAGCGCAACCTTTGCCTTCACAAACGTAATGGGGCAGACAACGTCCGTGATGTCCGCAAAAGCGTCTATTTTAAGACCGCTCATTAAAGCGCCTCCTCCAACTTATTTTTCAGGGCGTCTCCGCCAATCCGCCGGATCGTCAGCGCAAAGCGTTCGCCCGGTTTCCCGTGTTCTTTAAAAAATTCTATCGCGGTATCGATTGCATCCGTGACCTGCTCCTTTTCAAACAATATGGGCAAAAGCTGTTCGCCGCGGTTGATCTCGTTGCCGAACATCCCGCCGAATGACAGGATGTAGCCGTTTTTGCCTTCCCATGCGTCCGCCGGACACGATTTTATGCATTTTCCGCAATAGATGCAGGCATCCGCGTCAAACGTAAGCTTGCCTTCCGCTTTGTTTACGGTAATCGCAGCCACGGGGCAGACCGCCTCGCACAGGCCGCAATACGTGCAGTTCTCCCGCTTCCATGCAGGCAGCACGCCGCCCTTGATGCCCAGGTCGTTTTCCTCCGCCTTCAAGCAGTTGTTCTTACAGCCCGTAATGCCGATCTTAAATTTATGCGGCAGCTCGCGCCCAAAATAGCGCGCGTCCAGCTCTTTTGCAAGCCCGCTTGTCTCAATCAGTCCGCTTGGGCAGATTGCCGAGCCCTGGCATGCCGTTACCGTCCGCACGCGCGGGCCGCACGCGCCGGGCTGCAAACCTACCTCCGCAAGCTCCGCTTTCACCGCATCTATATCATCCAGCGAGATAAACGGAATCTCAATCCCCTGGCGGGATGTCATGTGTATATACCCGTGCCCGTACTTTTCAGCAATTTCGCTCACCTTTGCGATCTGGTGCGCCTCAATCTGCCCGCCCACAACGCGCAGCCGCAGGGAAAAACGGTCTTTCTGTATCTGGCGCATAAATCCGCCTTTTTTTAAAGTCGCGTAATCTACCTGAGCCATAAATTTCCTCCTGCCCGCCACCAGCGGGCGCCTGTACTGTAAAAAATATCCCCGCCATTTAGTATAATAAAAGGTACATAAAGCAACAACATGAATTTTTTTTGTTCAACGGCAGAAATTCTTTGCCACTATAACGGCACTGCAGCCTCCCGGGTGTATAAGCCGGAAGGCCGCCTGCCGCTTTTAAGGAAGGAAAACTATTAAATGTTGTATTCACTCATTTGCCCGTTGATCAGTGCGAGGATTTTTTCCCGCACCTTCTGGAATTCCTTGGAGAAACGCGTATAGTTCGCGTTGTCCGGGGTAATGGAGTACGTAAACCCGGTCTGGAATTCCTGAACGATCCTGCCGGGCCGTTTGGACATCACCAGCACGCGCGTCCCAAGCGAGAGCGCTTCGTCCACATCGTGCGTGATGAACAAAATGGTTTTTCCCGTATCCGCCCAAACGCCGCGCACAAGCGTCTGCATCTGTTCGCGCGTCAGCGCGTCCAGCGCGCCGAACGGTTCGTCCATCAGCAATATCCGCGGATCGTTCACCAGCACTCTTGCGATCGCGACCCGCTGCCGCATTCCGCCCGAAAGTTCATACGGCCTCTGCCTTGCGAATTCGGACAGGCCCACTTCTTTTAAAAACGCTGCTGTCCGCTCCCTGATCTGCGCAGCCGGCAGGCGCCGCATGCGCGGCCCAAAGGATACGTTCTGCTCTACGGTGAGCCATGGGTACAGGGGGGGCTGCTGGAAAACAACGCCCCTCTGCCAGTCCGGTCCGGCGATCTCTTCTCCGTCCAGTTTTGCGCTGCCGCGCGTGGGCTCAATCAAGCCCGCGATGATTTTAAGAAGAGTGCTTTTTCCGCAGCCGGAAGGCCCCAGCAGACAGACAAACTCGCCTTCGCAGATGTCCAGATTGATGTTTTCCAGAGCAACCGTATCCGCGTCGCTGTCCGTCTCATAGTGCAGAGACAAATCCTCCAGGCTGATTACCTTCCAATCCCGCCGCGGCGAGCCGCTTTCCAGACTGTCCAATACCATGTTGGTCCTCCTGTTTATTTGGATGCCGCTTCAGCAAACTGCGGGTTAAGCGCGTTTTTAATATCGTCCAGCGAAGCCGCCTTTTCTATGGATTTCTGCTCCACCAAAAAGTCCGCAGTGGATTTGATGGTTGCCGCCAGGTCTCCCTTGGCCGCGCTTGTTCCCAGGTATGCGCTGCCCGTCTGTTCCGCAGCGGAAAGCCAGATCAGCTGCCCCGCCTGCTCAAGAGCGTCTTTGGCAGTAATGTTAAACTGCTTTGCAATCGCGTCGGCCGCTTCATTGGGAGACGTGCGGTAGAACTGCACCGCTTTATCCTGCAGCTCTATATATTTGGTTACAACCTCTGGGTATTTCTGTGCAAACGCTTTGCTCACAACGCCCAGGTCCGCCGTAACAACACCCTGTTTTGCAAGAGCAGCGCTGTCCGTAATCACTTTGCCGTCCGCCAGCAGTTTGCCCAGTGTGGGTTGCCATACGTACGCGCCGTCAATGTCGCCGCGCTGCCATGCCGCCAGAATGTCCTGGGGCTGCATATCCAGTATGGTAACGTCCGTTGCGGAAAGCCCCGCCAGCTCGATTGCGTTTAAAAGGCTGTAATGCGCGGTGGATGCAAACGGCGTCGCGATCTTCTTTCCCTTCAGGCCGGCTACGTCCGTAACGCCGGAGCTGTTTTTCACAGCCAACGATTCAGCGGAACCGATGACGTCGTGAATCCAGAACACTTCATAGGGGATACCCGAGGAAATGCCCACGGATACAGGCGCCGATCCGATCAGGCCGATGTCCAGGCTGCCCGATGCAAACGCAGTGTTCACGTCGCGGCCCGAATCGAACGCTTTCAGTTCCACCGGAACGCCCAGTTCCGTTTCATACCACTTTTGTGAAATGGCGATGGTTTCGTCGTTCGGAATCACCTGATAGCCAATCACAATTTTTGCGGGCTTGTCTTCCGCAGCCGCCGCAGAGCTGGCCGGTGCGCTTGCCGCCGGAGCCGCGCTGCTTGCCGCCGCGGAACTGTCCGGTGCGCTGCTGGCTGCCGGAGTCTGCGCGCAGCCGGTAAATACCACGGCCAGAGCCAGTACCAGCGCGATGCCAATTAAAAGTTGTTTTTTCATACAATCCTCCTGATTTTTTTGAATTATTTTTCGTCCGGCGTCAGTCGGCCTTCCCTTTCCAGGGAACGGCCTTTTTTTCCGCCAAACGTAGAACCCTGTCTATCAAAATGCCTGTAAATCCCATGATGAATATGCCTACAAATATAATGTCGCTGCGCAGGAACTTGCTTGCGTCCAGTACCATCCAGCCGATGCCCGAGACCGCCGCGACCATTTCCGCCGCCACCAGAGTCGTGTATGCAACGCCAATCCCGGTCCTAAGGCCCGTGAATATATCGGGCAGGCAGGCGGGCAACACAACGTGCCGCAATGCCTGCCAGCGGTTTGCGCCCAGCGTGTGCGCCCCGTCCAGATAATCGGTCTTGATTTTTTTCACCCCGGATGCGCACGCAAGGTATACGGGAGCAAACCCTGCCAGATATAAGAGCGCAATTTTAGATGAATTGTCTATGCCCATCCACAGCACCAGTATCGTATAGTATCCCAGCGGGGGCAGCGGCCGGTAAAACTCCACCAGCGGATCGAATATGGCGCGCACCTTCGCATTGTACCCGCTCAGTATGCCAAGGGGGATGGCGGTTACAATCACCAGCCCAAAGGATACCCCCAGGCGGAACATGCTGTCGCCAAAATGCTGCAAAAGACTGATGCCTTTATATCCGCCCTGCAGAATCTCAATAAAGCTCTCCCACACCTTGGGGGGCGAAGGAAGAATAATGCCCGTAAAAAGCCCTATGCTGGAAACGATCCACCACCCGGCCAAAAAAGCCCCCAGAACGCATATGGATATCAGCAGGCTCTGGGACGGGCTTAATTCCCTTTTCTTTTTGCGCTTTCTTTTGTTCTCATTCAGCGGAACCAGTCTGGTTGTTTTAGCAGTCAACGCCTGTGCCTCCCTTATGTTGCCTATGCCATACAGTGGTTTTTATCCACGTTTGTCAAACGGTACTGCGCCCAACAAAAGAACAATCGTCCAAAGTACCGGATATTTTGAATTTGTTTCATAAAAACCGCTTTCTTTTTATTCATACTATTAATATATGTTTAGTCAATTATATTTCTATGCTTACCCTTTGTCAACCAAACGGAGTTTTGGTTTTACCATGAATATTTTTCGATTTGCATCTTGCCCTCATAAAAAACGCAAAACTGCAAACGCAAAAAAAGGACCGTTTTCACAATCCTTCTTATTATTCATTCTTTATTAAAATTGGTCAGGATAAGTTAGCAAAAGCTCTGCCCGCTTTTTATACAAAAAAGTCCGGATAGTATTATAGGGTATATTCATACAAAATACTGATTTCCTTAAGCAAAACGTACGTTTCATGCAGCGGCAGACCCATCACGTTATAATAATCGCCCTTTATGCCCTTTATATATTTAGCAGCAGCTCCCTGGATGCCGTAAGCGCCTGCTTTGTCGTCCCAGTCTCTCTCTGCAATATAGCCGTCCATCTCACTTGCGGACAGCTTATCAAACGTAACCTCCGTTCGGCAGCAGACTGTTTTGCAGAATTCTTTGGATATGGCGCAAACGCCTGTGTACACAACATGTTCCCTGCCGGAAAGCATCCGGATCATGCTCCGTGCATCCTCCTCATCCATTGGTTTGCCTAAAACCAGGCCGCCCACAGAAACCACCGTATCCGCGCCGATCACAACAGAATCTCCGTTGCGTGAAAACACGTCCTGCGCCTTACGCTGCGCAAGCTCCACAGCCAGTTTTTCCGGGTTTTTCTCAAAGCTCTGTTCATCTGTCAGGCTTTCCTCAACATCAAAAAATTTAACCAGGCGGTTTAAAAGTTCAATCCTGCGCGGAGACTGGGAAGCAAGAATAATCCTTTTCATACAAATCCCCCACTATGTTTTTTATTCATTCGCCCTTTTTACGGTTGCAGGCGGGTAACCTCTTTTGCGAGCCTCTCACGGTCCTCAGCCAGCCGCCGGATAAAACTTTCCGGCGCGCTTTCCTGGGATTGCGCGGTGTATTCATCTGCAATCCGCATCATACTGCCAATATCGCACATGCGGCCCAGCACCTTTTGCAGTTCTATCAGCTTTTTTTCTTTCCTGGAGCCTCTCTTTCGGCCTGCGTTTAAAAACTGCTGCGAATAATTCAGTTTTTTGCACCTAATTCTAAGGGCGTGCGCGGCTTTCAAATCAAAAAAATCCGTCTTTTTAAACTTCTTTTTAAACTTTTTAAACTTTTTTTCATACCGGCTGCAAACAGTCGAATAAATCTTTCCTTCGCGAACGGCGCCCTGCCCCTCCCCCAGTTGCAGCAAAAATACTTTTGCGCGCATCAGCATGGAAGTCGCCTGCCCGGCGGACAGATCCAGATAAAGTGAGTTTCCCTCCTCTGCGCGCCAGTCCCTAAGCCATTTTAAAAATTTGTCCGTATCGCCAGCCGCTTCCGGTTCTGCCAGCCGGTGCGTATCCAGCTTTTTGATCGCCACGTCCAAATCCCGTATTCTGGAAAATTTTTGTATATACGCGCTAAAATCATCCTGCATGGTCTTATATGCTTTTTCTCTAAAAAAAGGATTCAATAAATGCAGCAGGGAGCGAAAGGTGCGCACTGCTATCCGCAGCCTGTGAATGCCGCCCACGGAACACACAAACCACAGGTATTCCCCCTGTGCTTTAATCACTGCGTCCAGTTGATCCAAAAGCAGGACGGATACGCTCCTGTAATCCGCATGCTTATTAAAATAAAGTTTCTTTTGCGCTGCGGCAACCTTGTCGGCATTGGAATCAAGTCCCGCCAGCCTGAGGCCGCGCAGGTATTTGCTGTACTCTTCCGGTAAAAGAGGGCAGACAGCCGCAAGCTTTTCCGCCGTCTCAAAAATGCAGCGCACCGGGCCTTTTTTTAGCTCCAGCTCTATTTCGCATATTTCCTCAGATTTGCCCTGGCAAATAATTTTGCCGATATCTGCGGAAAGCTCTATCTCGCAACCTTCCTCCGGTGAATACATGGCGGATGCCCTGTTGACTATGGTTGTAAAAATGGGCACCATCTCGTGCCTGCCCACGATATCCGCCAACAGTTTGCCCACTGGCAAATCCAAAAACACACCCGCGCAAGGCGCGTCCGAATCTACCGCACGGTTCCATTCGTTGCGCGTAAACAGGCCGCCACCGTCTGCACCCCTGTTTTTCACGGTAGCGGTATAACCGTTTGCAGACTTGCGGATGCGGTACGCAAAACCGTTTTGCTGCAGCAGCCGTTGCGCTGTGTCGTAATAGGTGGTCTCAAAAGCAACGCGCCTGACCGCTTGCCCAAAGAAAGGGTGGGCCAGCAGTTCTTCGTATTTGCCTTCGTCCGTTATTCTGAGCTGCAATTCCAATTCAACCGGGTCTGGCATTATCGTTCTCCTGTGCATGAACTTTCTAGGGTATTCTGCCCTAACCTGAAAACACGGCATATTTCACCTAGATTGTACCAAAAAACGCTCTTTTTGTACAGTTTTAGGCTATTTTGTTTTTTTTCGTTTTTTTATGGAAAAATAGATGCGCATGCCTCCAAGAAACAGCAAAAAATATCCAAACAGCATTTTAAGCAGATCGTCGCAGGTCTGCGACGCGCAAAAAGAACCCAAAAATGCTCCCGCACACCCTGTGAGCGCCGCCAGCCCCGCCTGCTTGTATTTGATCCGTTTAGCCTTCCAATGCACGAATATGGCCGCGGCGGACATTGGCAAAAAAACAAGCAAAGTAGCCGCCTGCGCGCTGTGCTGGTCGTACCCAAACAGCATTGTCAAAGCTGGGATCAACACAATTCCGCCGCCCAGGCCCATGCCGCCGATGAATCCAAACGCAGCCGAAATAATAGCGATCCACATTACAGCACCATCCTTATGCCGGAGAACAATATAATGCCGGTGAATATCCATTCCAGCACCGTTGTTTTAATCCTGTTCAGAAAGAACGCGCCCGCCACACCGCCTGCCACCGCTCCCAGCACCAGCGGAAGCATGTCCTCCCAGCGGATATATCCGCCCGTATTGTATACAAAAACACTTACCAAACTAATGGGCGCAATAGCCAGCAGGGAGGTTGCGTGCGCGTTTTTTTGCTCCATACCCAAAAATATAAAACCCGGCACAATCAGTATCCCGCCGGCCGATCCCAAAAAGCCGTTTACAACGCCTGCTATAAGCCCAAGCCCTGCAATTTTCATCCAAAAAAAACGTTTGCTCGTATTCATATACTGTAGTATGCTCCCGCGGGCGCATCCTAAACAGCCATTGTCCGCATACAAACATCAGTGTATAATAGGAATATAATTCTATAAAAACAGGAGGTTTATAAAATGGATCTGCTTTTTGTATGGCTTTTTATTCTGGCGCAGATCGGCATCGCGCTTGCGTATTGTTTCTGGGGATACCGTTATTTCCGGCTGATCATGACTTTTTACGTCTTTATTTTTGTTTATCCGCTCGCATATTCCTTCCTTACGGGCGTTACTTCCATGAACCAGCCCATCGCCATACTTATTTCCATTATACTGGCGCTGCTGGCAGGCCTGATTACTTGGAAAATTTACAAATTCGCCGTATTTATGTGCGGCGGCGTTGCAGGCGTTTTTATTGCCTGGGGGATGTACCAGAGCATGGGCAGCAGCTACATGGGCCTGTGCGTTGTACTGGGAATTGTGCTGTTTATTCTGCTGGGCTGCCTTGCCCTTAAATTTCAAAAGGCGGTTGTTATCTTCATATCCTCCCTTACCGGCGCGTTCAATCTTGTTACGTACGGTTTGTTCCTGGTTATGCAGGGCTCTGTGGTGGGTACCTTCTCCATGATAAATATGGACAACATCACCAACACCATCAACGCTTCCTACCAGCCGCTGCCAATGTGGATTGTGCCGTCCGTTATTCTGGCCATTTCGGGTATTCTGGTGCAGGCGCTTAAGACAGCCAAAGGCGTGGACTAAAAAAAATAAAAAAATTTTTTCAAAGAATGTATAATATTTGAAACACTGCCCATAATAATCAATGCAGAGTTTCCCTATATAATTTTCCTCTATAGAAAGTTTCGCTAAAATGCCTCAGCGAAACTTTCGCTTTTTTTATGGATTAAAATAAATAAGCAAAACAACACATATAAAGCCGATTTGACGCATGAAAAGCCAACTGCCCGTACTGCCGCGGCGGATAAAAGCAATCGGCACAAATGAAAACGCGGGGGCCTAAAGCCAATGCCTGCGCAAAGCAGATGAATCCATAATAAAAAAATGGGTTTTTTTGCCCATCATAATAACGCAACAGCCAGGCGCATGAATCGCCTGGCTGTTGCAAAAACAATAAAAGGGTGGGGATTGACAATGTCCAAAGAACGTTGATTCCTCGGACGTGATAAATTATACACCGGCACGGTATAAATTGCAACACTCTGAAAAACATTTTTACCCCTGTATATTTTTCCCTTCCGGAGCAATATTAACAAGGCGGGCTTGATGCGCCGCCTGGCATTTTGTGGTGCAAATCCGGTACGGAGGGCAACTGATGTTTAATACCATACTCAAAACAATCATCATCTATTTTACCATTGTGGCTGCCATGCGCATCATGGGCAAACGCCAGATCGCACAGCTGCAGCCGTATGAACTGGTGCTGGCCCTGCTGATTGCGGAAGTTACTGCCAAACCAATGGATACGCCTGGCACCCCGCTTTCGTACGGGCTTATATCCGCAGTTACGCTGATGCTTTTATATTTTATTATTACACGTATTTCTCTGAAAAGCGATTTTGTAAAAAAGCTCATCTGCAGCAAACCCAGTATACTTATCAGCAAAGGCGTAATCTCCCGGAAAGAACTGGTACGGCTGGACTATTCGCTGAGCGACCTGGTGGAGCAGGTGCGCTCCAAAGGCTTTCTGGATATCTGCGAGGTGGAGTACGCCATACTGGAAACAAACGGACAGCTGAGCGTTTTTCCCGTGGCACAAAAAACGCCTCCCACCGTAAGCGATCTGAACCTGCAGATAAAAGCGGTCAGCCTGGCATATGCGATCATCATGGACGGCAAGTTTCAAAAAGACAATCTGGACAAGAGCGGCGTTAATTGCCAGGCAGTATTAAAAGCGCTTTCCCGCGTGGGCATCAGCGACATTAAAAGTGTGTTTTACGCAAGCCTTCACGATACAAACCAAATTTTTATCCAGCAGAAAAACGGCGGCGTCAAGCGCGCTTCCCTATCCAAATCAGAGGTACACAATGGGTAAAAACATACTGATCATCGCGCTTTTCTGTATCCTGCTGGTTTCCGCCTCCCTGCAAAACTGGTATATCTCAACAAGCTATGAAGAGCTTACGGGCGCAACCCGTCAGATACAGGAAGCCATCAACGCCAGGGACGTACAGAAGGTAAACAGCGGTATTGATGAATTTGGGCGCATATGGGACAAAAATTCAGATACATGGATGTCCATTATGCTGCACGACCAGGTGGATTGCGTATCCAAATGCTATCTTTTAATGAAAAGCTATGCCAAAACGGGAAACCTGGAGCAAACGTCCGCCTATCTCTCCCAGGTGGAATACGCGCTGTCCGACGTATACAAAATTGACATGCTCAGCATCCACAACATACTTTAAACGCTTTTTCAAAAACCTTTCCGGCTTCGTTGCGGCATGCCATGTTTTTTGATACAATAAAAACAGATGAAAGGGAGAGGACGGCGTCGCGGCCCGGATGGAATGGTATTCAGAAAAGCACGACAAGCACACCAAGTTCAGCATTGCCTATAAATCGCATATTGCGAGCGTGCAAAGCGCCATGCAAAAGATAGATTTTTACGATACATATGATTTCGGGATCATCTTTACTCTGGACGGCATCCTGATGCTCACCCAGCGCGACGAGTTTATTTATCACGAAATGCTGGTGCATCCGGCCATGGCGGTAAATCCGGATATCCGCCGTGTGCTCATGATTGGCGGCGGCGACGGGTGCGGCGTGCGTGAACTGCTGCGTTACCCCTGCATTGAGCGGATAGACCTCTCGGAAATAGACGGAGACGTGGTGGAACTGTGTAAAGAATACCTGCCCGGCTCCAGGGAAGCTTTTTCAAACCCCTTGGTGCACATACATATCAGCGACGGCGTGCAGTTTGTAAAAAAGGCTGAAGGGCCTTATGACCTTATCATTGTGGACTCCACAGACCCCATCAGCGTGGGCGCGGGCCTTTTTACCGCGGATTTTTACCAAGACTGCCAGAAAAAGCTGACCGAAAAAGGCATTCTGATCAACCAGCACGAAAGCCCGTTCTACAGTGGAGACGCCCGGGAAATGGCGCGGACCCACCTGAAACTCAGAGATATTTTCCCCATCTGCCGGGTATATCAGTTTCATATGCCCACATACGCTTCCGGGCACTGGCTGTTTGGCTTTTCTTCCAAAAAAGCGCATCCCCTGCGCGACCTGCAGGCAGACCGGTGGAACGGGCTTCATTTGCCCACGCGCTACTACACCACAGACCTGCATACCGGCTCCTTTGCCTTGCCCCGTTACGTTCTGGAAACCCTGGGAGACAGATTTTAAATACGGCCTACAATTAAAATGGCAGCTACAAGCGCACAGCCGGGAACCAGCGTTCCCGCCAAAAGCTCGGAGAGTTTATGCCGCTTTGTCTGAATACTCGCCCAGTAAACCAGCGCCAGAAACACAAGCCCATAAAGCGCGTTTGCGCCAATAAACCATATGAGCGCAAGCACCGGCCCCGCAACGCCGCAGGCATGCCCGCTGGCTTTTAATCGGGTCACTTTGTTTAAAAAAGCAATCAGCACGGCAGAGAGCAGATACGTAAGGTAGATGATCCACGCGTTTGGCGACGGGTTGATGAATACCGCAATGAGAACAATTGCCACATAACCGATAACAGCAAAAAGCATGGCAAGGTTCCTCTGCCCATCCCGGCCTTTGTCCTTGAATTTGGGAATAAACGGTTGCAGCGGATACGCCAGCAGAGGGAAAACAACCAAGAACAAAACACTTATTCCCAACACGTACAAATTTCTGAAGCCTGGCGCCTGCCAATACAAAACGGCAATCAGTATGGCCGCCATTACGGGCGCAACCGTAATCACGCGCACGGCTTTTGCAATTTTTCCAAGCACCTTTTGTTTATCCATGCCACATTCCCCTGTCTCACTTAAATTAACGGTTTTATTTTGCCTAAATGGTACCACGCGTGCGCCGCCGCGTCACCCGACTGTATGATTCCTGAAAGTAGAGAAAAACACACGCCTCTCTACCATGAGTAGAGCGCGCTTTTTAATGCGCTTTTTCTGTTTATTTGCTTGTTTGGGCGTATTCAAGTATAATAAAACAAGAAATACGCGGAGATATAAAATGAGCGATCTGAAAGCGGCCATAGCTAAAAACATTACCACGCTGCGCAAAGAAAAGCGAATGACTCAGGCGGAGTTTGCGGAAAAAATCAACTATACGGATAAGGCTGTTTCCAAATGGGAACGCGGCGAATCACTGCCGGATATTGAGGTTTTAAAATCGGTGGCGGATCTTTTTGGCGTAAGCCTGGATTACCTGGTGCAGGAAGAGCATAAGGAAACAGAAAAACCCGCCCATCAGGCGGCACGCGTCATTAACAACCGCATTGTGATCTCCTGCCTGGCCGTATCCTGCCTTTGGCTGGTTATAACCATACTGTTCTTTTTTATGAATATGCTTGGACTGGCGGATACCTGGAAACTGTTCGCGGGCGCGGTGCCCGCTTCTTTTGTGGTTCTTCTCATTTTCAATGCCATATGGGGAAAAAAGCTGTTTAATCACATCATACTTTCTTTTCTTGTGTGGACCATGCTGGCATTTGCCTATGTGATGGCGCTGCAAAGCAACCTGCTGCTTATATTCTGTATCGGTATACCCCTGCAGGTCATGATCGTCCTGTGGTCCAAAATCAAGGGAAAGCATGCCTGATCACTGCGGCCCAGCGCCGCTTTTTAATTTCCAGCCTTTTTTATATTGCGTATAATCGCATCCACTTTCTGGCCACGCGCCTGGGCAACCTGTATGAGCTGTGAAACACTCACCAACTTATAGCCTCTTTTAGTAAGTTCGCGCACAATACGGGAGACCGCTTCCGCAGTGGGTTTGTATATATCATGCATCAGCACAATATCTCCGTCCTTTATGGAGTCCATAACATGGTTATAATCCCTGTCCGCATTCTTGTATTTCCAATCCTCCGAATCCACCGACCAGAGGATGCAGGGCCTTCCTATTTCCCCGGCCATTTTTTGGGTAATATTCCCATACGGAGGCCTAACCAATATAGGACGGGCGCCCACGGTCTCATAAATCGCCTGGTTGGTTTGGTTAATTTCATCCAGAATTTGGGCAGTTGTAAGCGTTTTAAAATCCTTATGCCCAAAACTGTGGTTACCAATTTCGTTACCGCTGCCATAAATAAGCCGCGTGGTAGCCGGGAACTGTTCCACATGGTTCCCAAGTAAAAAAAATGTTGCGCGGGCCTTGTATGTTTGCAGCGTCTCCAGAACCTCGCTTGTAACAGAAGGCTTGGGCCCGTCGTCAAACGTGAGCGCCACCACCTTGTCCTTTTGTGGGTCAATTCCGGCTATGCTGCCCACCTTCATGTCTCCCGGGCCGCTTTTCAAAAAATCCGGCAGCCCGGAAGGCCATTCCGTTTCCGCGTCCGCTTCCTTTTGGTTTGGCTGCGCCGTCTGCTGCACTTCTGTGTTCTCATAGGTCAACAAAGACTCATCCCCCTGACTGTCCCCGTGGGCCGAGCACGCCGCCGCAGTAACGCAAAGTATGGACGCCAATATCCACATAACCAGTTTATTACGCATAATCCAGTCCCTTTGATTCCTTTTGGCCGCGGTGCTTCATTCTAAAATAACGGCCCCGCAATATACTTATTATTTTTTTTCATATTACATGTTTCCAGCCCGCATACGCAAGCATTCTTTTGGGCATATGGCATACGGCTTTCGCGGCAACAATGCAAATTGGTGAATTTTCTTCAAATAAATTATGAATTGACTTTTATTTGCATGATGATAGAATAAGAATTGACTATTTATGAATATTGGAGAATATCATGTCGGCTGAGTCTTCGGATAAAATGTATTACATAATTATTAAAACAATCATCGACTATATTGCCGCGGTTATTTTACTGGTTATACTATCTCCACTTTTTCTGGCCATAAGCATCGTGATCGCTTTGGATTCCAAAGGCCCCGTGATTTATACGCAGGAGCGCCTGGGTAAGGACGGCCGCAGCTATATGATGTATAAATTCCGCTCCATGTGCGAGGACGCGGAAAAAGACGGCGCCCAGTGGGCAGACGAGGATGATCCGCGTGTGACCAAGGTGGGCAGGTTTCTGCGCAAAAAAAGGCTGGACGAGCTGCCGCAACTGATTAATGTGCTGAGGCACGAAATGTCCTTTGTGGGGCCGCGCCCGGAGCGCTCTATCTTTCATTTGGAATTTGCCAAAACCATCCCCGATTGGGACAAGCGCCTGGCGGTACTGCCCGGCATCACAGGTTTTGCGCAGGTAAGCGGAGGCTACGACCTCTCCCCTGCCGAAAAAATTGTATACGACCTTGCCTATATAGAAAAGCGGTGTCTCAGGCTGGATGTGATTATTGTGCTCCGCACTTTTAAAGTCATGTTTTTGTCGCACGAAGGCGCAAGATAATTATTTAAACGCAAAAGCACATGGCTTTTTTATGCTGACTTCAACTTTATTTCAGGTATTTTAGAACTGTTTCCACACAATGCTCCACATCGCGGCCCGTGCAGTCTACGGTCAGATCGCCGTACTTCCTGTACAGCGGTTCCCGCTCCCGGTACTCTTCTTTTAAGCTGTTGCCTTTCTTTAATACAACCCCGCGCGATTTAATGTTTTTCACGCGCTTTTCAATTTCCCTGTACGGAACATACAGATAAATAATCCTTCCGCCCTTATGAAGCGCCTGCATAGCGGCGCCCGAATAGACCGCGCTGCCTCCGGTTGCAATTACATGGTTATCAACATCCAAGCCCAATATCGCCTGTTCTTCCGTTTTCAAAAAAACGTCCAGTCCTTCGTTTTCGATTATTTCCCGGAGAAGCCGGCCTGTACGCTGCTGAATCACAATATCCGTATCCAGATAATCCATACCCAATGCCTTTGCCAGCAGCACGCCCAGCGTGCTTTTTCCGGCTCCGGCCATGCCAATCAGTACAATATTCATTCAGCCCTCAATTAAAAAGCAATCTCTAATATTTTCAAAATACCGGCCTCGCGCAGTTCCATAAGGCGCCCTACGCTCCCGCCTCCGTGTTCGGCGGCCGCCCTTGCCAGGGGCGGAAGTTCGCATTTGTCTATAATACCCATTTCCCGCAAACTGGTGGGCATGCCAAGGCCGGCACAAAACGCCATAAACCTGCTGACAGCCTGCAGCACCATAAAGTCCAAATCGTCCGCGCGGTATTCCACGTCAAACACACGCATGGAGAACTGCACAAACCGGCCCATATCCTGCTTATATACATATTTCATCCACGCGGGGAATATAACCGCCAATCCCGCCCCGTGGGATACGTCGTACTTGGAAGAAAGCTCGTGCTCAATCATGTGCGAAGCCCAATCCTGCTCCCTGCCAATTCCCAGCGTATTGTCGTGCGCAATTTTGCACGCCCACATAATCTCCGCGCGCGCATCATAATTCTCCGGTTCACGCAGCGCAACAGGCGCATATTTCATCAGGGACCGCAGCACGCCTTCGCACATCCGGTCCGTTGTATCCACAAATTTGGTTTTAGTAAAATAACGCTCAAAAATATGCGCCATTGCGTCCACAATGCCCGCCGCCGTGTGATAAGCCGGAACGCTGCATGTAAGCTCCGGATTTAAAATGGAGAATACAGGCCGGAGCACATCTCCCACCGAGGCAAGCTTTTCCATGGTCTTGTCGTGCGTGATCACGCACCCGTCAGAGGATTCGCTGCCCGCGCCGGGAATAGTGAGTATGGCCGCCACCGGCAAAGCCTTGGCGTGCGGCTCCCCGTTCACAAAAAACCGTTGCCAGATATCCCCTTCCTCCACCGCAGCAAACGCGATGGTTTTAGCGGAATCTATCACGCTTCCGCCGCCCACGGCAAGCACAAACCCTATGCCCTGCCCACGGCAGATGCGCGCGCCTTCAATTGCCAGGTTATACCGTGGGTTGGACTGCACGCCGCCCAGTTCCACCGCCTGCACGCCCGCTTCCGCCAGGGATTTTTTTACCCTGTCCAAAAGGCCGGATTTTTTTGCGGAACTGCTTCCGTAATGCAGCAGCACTTTTTTGGCGTAGCGCGCAACTTCCTGCCCCGCCAAATGTTCCGTACCCTTTCCAAAAATCACCTTGGTTGGATTGTAATATACGTCATTTTGCATACGATCTTACCTCCGGTTCCAGTTTTAATATCTTAAGGGCGTTTTTATAAAAAATTTTATCAAGCTCATCCCGCGGCAGTTCCAGGGTCTCAATCATCCGCGCTTCCTCCCCCGGGTCGCTCCAGGGCAGATCGCTGCCAAACAAAAGCCTGTCCGCGCCATGCGCCCGAACGATCTGCCGGGCAATGCCGGGCGGAATGGCTCCGGCGGAATAAGCCGTATCAAAATATACATCCCTGCCAGCCAGGCATTCCAGGGCCTCTTCCCACAGCATATACCCGCCAAAATGCGCCGCAACCACCGTTGCGCCTTCCAGCGGCGCGAGTGCGCTTGCCAAACGGCGCGGCGTCATGTACACGGGCGGATACAGCCCGATATCCACGCCCGCGTGAAAAACCACAATCAGCCCTTTTTTGGCTATTTTCTCGTAAACCGGCCACATCTTGGAATCGTCGCCATAGAACTCCTGATAATCCGGGTGCAGCTTAATTCCCTGCAGGCCCAAATCCGCAATCCTGTCCAGTTCATCCAAAACATCCGCTGCATCCGGGTGCACGGAGCCAAACGAAACAAGGCAACCGCCGTTTACAGACGCCGCAAAATCGTTCACAGACCGCATCTGGGCGGGGTTGGTTGCAATATTTAAAACAACGGATTTGTCTATTCCTTTTTCCCGCATGCATGCAAGCAGGCCTTCCTTCGTACCGTCATAATACGGAATTGCGCCGCCTGCGCGTCGGGATAAATTTTGAATGGCACGGTCTGCAATCTTGTCCGGAAAAATGTGTGTATGGAAATCGATCAGCATGGCTCCTCCCAATACAAGTGTAATCCAGCGTATATGAAATGTCAATCTTGCGGGAAAGCGGCGGATGCGCGCTTGCACCCCAGCTTTATGCATCAAAAAGCGCCGATCACTTTACGTCATCAGCGCCTTTGCATACCTTACGCTACAAAAACAGTATACGCGTACTTTTTGTCTTCGTCAACGTATTCAATTAATGGATGAGAATAAGCTTATACCAGCAGCGGCAGCGTGGGGGCCGCACCTTTAAAACAAGCAGTTTAAGTATGTTTTTCTTTCAGATTGCCTTTTTCCTTGCGTATCTCCAGCATGCGCTGAACATATGGTTTGTTGTAGGTAGCGCAACCCACCGCCTCCTGGCGGATCAGGAACTCTATGCAGTTGTCGCAGGCCGTGCACCATTTAATGTCTTTCTCGTTGCCTTCCATCATTTTTTTTGGTACCGCGGGGTCCGCAAACGCCTGCCTGCCCAGCGCGACGATATCAACCACGCCGTCCGTAATGTTTTTGTTGCCCCAATAACGCAGCGTGTTATTCTCCGGTTTTACGGCCTGGAATGCCTGCTTGCCGTCGCGGTAAATGGTATAATCCGAACCAATGACCACCGTTTCTTTTTTCAGGTTGTCCCTGCACACCTTCTGAAAATAAAAATGGAAATATCCGTGATCCGGTATCTTGCGGTCCGTTTGCGAAAGCGCAAGCGTATGGGATGGCGACCCCGCGGACTGCCATATGTAGTCTGCTCCGCGTGCTTCAAGCCCCTTGATGAGGTCGATTGATTCGGTCAGGTCCATCACTGCAGTATCCGGTCCGGCGGTTCCCTGTCCGCCCGGAAATCCCTCAAATATGGATACCTTGGATCCCACCACAAAATTCTTGTCGTTCACTTCCCGTACCACCCGCTCGGTAACATCAAACGCGTACCTGCGCCTGTTTTCCCACGGCCCGCCATACTTCCACTTTTCCTTATTAAAAGGCCTCAAAATCTGGGAACCCAGGTATCCGTGGCAGAACTTCAGGTCCACGCCATCCGCGCCAACATCGTGGGCTATTTTTGCGGCTTCCACAAATTTATTCACTACATCGTCCACTTCTTCTTCTGTTAAAAGCCTTGCGTCCTCATATCCGTACAACGGTTCCTTTGTAACGCGCACGCGCTGCGAGAACGAGGGATTGCTGATCTCCCCCGAATGGGTTAACTGAAACACAAAAACATTGTTTGGGTTCATTTTTTTTAAATGCTCCACAAACTTTTTAAGTGCGTCCACATTGCGCGGCATAATAGAAAGCTGGTTCTTTCTGGAGCGGCTCTCATACTGTATGGTGATGGCCTCCAGGTTAATTACGCCCGCTTCTCCCTGAAAATAGCGTTCGTACCGTTCGTATGTTTTATCGCTCGGATTTCCGTTTTCGTCCGCGTCGCAGCATTCCATCGCGTTTAGTGCAAAACGGTTGGGCGATACTTTATTGCCTATTTTAATGGGCGTATATAAAGGTTCTTTTTCGGTCATATTGTATGGTCCTCCCTTGTAATAGTCATTGGAATAAATATATCTTTTCCATATTTACACGGTTTTATCAGAACCAACAAAATGCCGCTACAATAAAAAAACAGAACTTCAACAGGACTGCTAATTTTTTTGTTGTATTACAAAAAGACTTATGTTATTATATGTTGCATATGATTTAAAAAATAGTAAACTAAATCTCTATTTTACTATATCATAAATATTGCGCAATGTCAATAGTAATTTTTTTATATTTTTTTGGAGGTTGTTATATGGATTTTGATCTCATGGTACTCTCCGGCCCCCTGCAATCAAAGCAGGCCGCGCAGGATATCCTTCTCCTGAATGAATTTACAGAACAATACGCGCTTACTTTAACCCCATGCCAAGCGGCGGAATTGGCGGCAACCCGTTCTTCATCCCTTAAAACGGCCGGAAGAATAGAACCCGGCGGCGGGGTGATACAAAAAATCATCAAAAGCTTCTGCGATTCCCCGTATCTCTCCCTGCCGGATTACGCGGAAACGCTGAATGAGCTAGTAGAACTGTTTTATATCTTTAAAAACGAAACGCTGGACCTGATTGGCGACGACAGCTTGATTGCCCTGATGAGGAAGAGCTTTGACAAATGCCTGGGATCGCTTGACCTGCTTGCAAGCCGCGAGCTGGAGTCTATGGCGCGCAACATACGGTACGGGCTGGACCCGGAATACAGCGGCGGGCCAAGCGAAGAAAAGGAGGGCAGCGGTGACGAATATTGAAAAACATTCCGGCATCTGTACAGATTCTCTCAGCAAAGAGTTTTACTTGAAATCCCTGCTGCAGGAAGCCCGGGAAAAAGAAAAACTAAGCGAATACGGGCTGGAAACCGTTCAGATGCAAGCACTCCGTCTGCTTGCCGCAGCTATAGAGCGCTACACCAGGGGAAAAAGCAGTTCTGTGCCGGTGGAGGCTGCGCAGGAAATAATGAAATCCATTTTCTATACAACCGGTTTATACCTTAAATCACTTCCGGATGCAGAGTGCGCTCTTGCGGCCGTTAAAGCGAAACCGCTTGAAACCCTTTGCCTGCAGGGCCGCGCAGCAATCCGCGTAAAGCTGAATACCGCAAAGCACTTGTACCGTCTGGTGCGGGAAACCAGGCTGCAGACAGAAAACGAGAGCTACAATGCAACCGTCGACGAAGGCATACAAAGCTTTTTTGCTCTCTACAACCCGGATTTTGAAGCACACGAAACGCCCGCCTCCATAGACTATCAGCTTGCCAACCCGGTATGGGACGTGGCGGGCGTGGAGTTTATGGCGCAATACCTGGAAAACCTGTACCTGGAGAACCAGTTTTGCTCTTATTTTGACTCCCGGATTTTGCATCAAATCATGCAGGGGTATGACCCGAACTATAGGAACCTCTTGATCAACCTGTTTGCTCAGGCGCTGCAAAACGCCCTTGGCTGTATGCTTCTTCAAAAAGATGTTTTTTCCCTTAACATAGATCCAGAGGATATAGACAAATTAAAGCAACTGTTGGGCCGCCTCTCAAAACCGCAGATATATGAAACGCTACGCCGGGAAGCGGAAAAACTTATTCAGTTGCTGTGCATGCAGGATGATCTGGCCGGTTATATATATGCCAGCCTGCCCGAAATTTCGGCCAGGCTGCACATCGCAGTGGAACTGGACGTGCTGGAACCGTTTTTTCCATCCCGCTGTGTCGCGGCAACCAAAAGGGAACTTATGGACGACCCAAAAGCGGAATACGCTTTCCTTCTCCAACTTGAAGAATACCTTTTAAGCATGCCGCGGAGAAAAGAAAAAGATGCGGCATTCCGCATCTGAAATTAAAATGAGTATTTACTCTTTTTATACAGTCCGGGGCAATTCCTCCCTGCGCACAGGCTGGCCGTGCGCTGGGCAGAGCCATTCAAAATCCTGGGAAGCCACCTTTTGCCAGGATTCCAGCAGCCGGGCATAATCCCAGTCCCAGGATGCGGGGTATGGCCGCAGGCCGCCTTTTTTGTTTTCCACCAGGTCTCCCGCCAAAATCACCCCGTTGTACCGGAAACAAACGTGGCCCGGCGTATGCCCCGGCGCAGGAATCACCTCCACACCCGCCACGCTCTCGCCGGGCACAAACGGATTGATGTCCTGCGGTTTTTTTACGGGAAGTAATTTGGACAGATATTTCTTAAAGCTGTGTCGCTGCTTTTCGCCCGTAATATACGGTATGTCTTCCGCGGAGGCCCAAAGCTTTGCGCCGGTGCATTTTTGCAGCATGACGGCGTTGCCCACGTGGTCAAGATCGTGGTGCGTCAGTATAATATGGCGGACGTCCTTTGGCTCCACCCCCTGCGCTTTCAATTCCCGCAGCAGCCCCTTTGCAGCCACAGGCATACAGGTATCCACCAGAACAACTTCCTCTGCGCGAATCAGATACACATAGCTCACAGGGGTGGCATCCAGGCGGTATACCTTTTCTGTAATTTTCATTTTTCATCACTCCCTTTTAAATCTTCCATACATTCTTCCGCCCACGCAACTGTGGCTTTCAGGCTCATTTCCGCATGGCGGAATATATAATTTAAAAACCTTTCCTCTCGGTCAACAAATAGATATTTGGGCCTGTATTCTTCCTTCAGTTTTTTGTAGGCCTCCACTTCTTCAAGCTGTTGCCGTTTTTCCCGTATCAACTGCTCAAACTCTCCAATCAGCTCTTCCTGTGTCAGTACGGAACTAAAAAAGATGCGGAGAGAAAATTCGTCCCGTTTTTCACGGGAAAACTTCTGGGGAAAATTCCGCATCCAATCCAAAAAGGCATCCCTGCCTTCTTTCGTAACGCTGTATACGCGCTTATCCGGCCTGTCGGCCTGCGGCTGGATCACAGAAGCAAGAAGCCCTTTATTCTCCAGCGTGTTGAGTTCCCGGTATATCTGGCTTACGCTTGCATACCAAAAGTTGCCTATGGAATCGCCGAACAGTTTTTTCAGATCATACCCCGTCATATCCGAATGGTTCAAAAGCCCAAGCAGGGCGTATTGCAGGGACATACATATACCTCTTTTATATTCTACATGTAGAATAATATTATACATGTAGAATATTGTCAATGGTATCTTTGCATAACAAAAAGCCCCGCACTCATGCTGTGCGGGGCTTCTCTTAGAAAAACAGAGGATTAAGTGTGTTTTTCTTTCAGATTGCCTTTTTCTTTGCGAATCTCAACCATGCGCTGAGAGTACGGTTTGTTGTATACGGCGCAGCCAACGTGCTCCTGACGGATCAGGAACTCGATGCAGTTGTCGCATGCTGTGCACCATTTTACTTCGCTCTCTTTGCCTTCCGCAAACTTCTTGGGCAGGTACGGGTCCGCAAAGGACTGCCGGCCCAGGGAAACAATGTCCACAACGCCGTCCGCAATGTTTTTGTTGCCCCAGAAATTCAGGGTGTTGTTTTCCGGCTTAACCGCCTGGAAGCGCTGTTTTCCATCGCGGTAGATGGTATAGTCGGAACCGACCACAACGGTGTCTTTCTTGAGGTTGTCGCGGCATACCTTCTGGAAGTAGAAGTGGAAATAACCGTGATCCGGAATTTTTTTGTCTGTCTGGGACAGAGCCAGCGTGTGGGACGGAGAACCAGCCGACTGCCAGATGTAATTTGCGCCGCGTTCTTCCAGGCCTTTGATCAGGGAGATGGACTCTGTCAGGTCCATAAGAGCCGTATCCGGGCCCGCTGTTCCCTGTCCGCCCGGGAAGCCTTCAAAAATGGAAACCTTGGAACCGATCACGAAGTTCGGATCGTTGATTTCTTTTCTAACTCTTTCGGTGATGGTGAAAGCGTATTTGCTTCTGTTTTCCCAGGAGCCGCCGTATTTCCAGTTTTCCTTGTTGAAAGGACGCAGGATCTGGGAACCAAGGTATCCATGGCAGAACTTAAGGTCTACGCCGTCCGCGCCAACATCGTGCGCGATTTTAGAGGCCAGAACCATCTTTTCAATTACGTCGTCCACTTCTTCTTCGGAAAGCTGGCGGGAATTTTCATAGCCATACAGGGGCTCTTTGGTTACGCGTACGCGTTCCGAAAAATCAGGATTGCTTATCTCGCCCGAGTGCGTAAGCTGAAAAATAAACACGTTGTTGCGGTTGATGCTTTTCATGTGCTCCACAAATTTTTTAAGAGCCGCAACGTTCCTGGGCATAATGGAAAGCTGGTTCTTTCTGGAACGGCTTTCATACTGTATAGTAATAGCCTCCAGGTTGATCAGGCCAGCCTGGCCCTCAAACAGTTTCTCGTACCTTGCGTATGTAGCTTCCGAAGGGTTGCCGTTTTCATCCGAATCGCAGCATTCCATTGCGTTGATCGCAAAACGGTTGGGAGCTACTTTATTGCCTATTTTAATAGGTGTGAGCAGTAAATTTTGTTCACTCATTGCAGAATGTCCTCCTTAAACATATTTCTGGGTTGATCATCGAATTCAATCCGCTTTGAACTCGATGTGCTTTTTGTATTATCATCATAAATCATTCAATTGCAAGGTACAACCCGAACTTTACCCCCAGTTTACCCCAGGTTAAAACTAGGGTTTTGTATTGACAAGCCTATCACCCCCGTCTATACTGGTATCTGGAGGTCACGTACATGTCAATGCAAAAGCCAAACCATATGGACTGGGTTTTTACGCCCGATATCAACCAAATTATAGAAGTAAAAGACGAAGCTCAATTCCTCTCCAGCAACCAGCTATTCAAAACCATTCTGGAAAGCATTCAGGACGGGGTCAGCGTGCTGGACAGGTCGCTGCAGATTAAATATATCAACACGTCCATGAAATACTGGTATACCGGGGACGAAACAGCCGTGGGCAAAAAATGCTACGAAAAATACCACAACCGCAAAACACCCTGCCCCGCCTGCCCCACGCTGCGTGCCATTGAATCCGCTACGCCCCAAATGGAAAAGGTGCAGTATTCCGCCAACGGCAAAAATCAGGGCTGGCAGCAGCTTTACGCAGTACCGGTGGTGGACGCCAACCATCAGGTGATATTGGTGATAGAATACATACGGGATATCACCTTTCAGCGCCGCGTAGAATACAACCTGCAGGAGCTGGAACACCGTTTTGAGGCCATGGAAAAGCAGAACGAAATACTGATGCAGATTCTGGCCCAAAGGGAGCAATACCGCGAGGAGCTGGAAGCCACCATTACCAGCAATGTGGAAAAGTTCATTAAGCCTTCTCTTAATTACCTGAAAAAAACCGTGCGCGAGCAGGACGTAAACATGGTAAGCGGACTCATAGACGAGATTGTATACCCCATCACCAAAAAACGGCCTTCCGCCATCAGCACCCTTACCCCCAGGGAACTACAGGTATGCGCGCTCATAAAGGAAGGCAACGTGAGCAAGGAAATAGCCGCAAAGCTGTTTATTACACAAAAAACGGTGGATTACCACCGCATCAACATCCGCAAAAAGCTGGGCATCAAGCCAAGCGCAAGCCTGCGCTCGTACCTGGAAACGCACCTGTAGTTTTGAATGAATAACAAGGAGGATTTTGATATGTCTGAGTTTAAAACCATAACCCCGGAAAGGTTCATAGGCAATCCGTTTACCATGCTCGGTACAGACTGGATGCTGGTATGCGCCCAGAAGCCGGATGGAAGGGCAAACGCCATGACAGCAGCTTGGGGCGGCATGGGTGTTATGTGGAGCATGAACGTAGCGTATATTGTAATTCGCCCGCAGCGGTTTACCAAGGAATTTGTGGACGCAGCGGACACGTTCTCCCTCTCTTTTTTTGATGGCCAGAAGGAAATGCTGGGATACATGGGCTCTGTTTCCGGCCGGGATGAAAATAAAATTAAAAAGTCCGGCCTCACCGTTTTGCGCGAAGGCAACACCCCCTATTTTGCGGAAGCGGAAATGGTTATGCTCTGCAAAAAGCTGTACGCCCAGGAATTGGAACCGGAGTGCTTTGTGTTAAAGGAATATGATTCCAAAATATACCCGGATCATGATTACCACACCATGTATATTGCCCAGGTGGAAAAAATACTGGTAAAAGAGTAAACATCAAAAATCCCGCGTGTGCGGGATTTTTTGTCGGTTTTTTTATTAAAGAGCTCTGCCCCTAAGCTGCGCTCCAGGCGCTTGCAAAGAAACATTAAAATCAAAGCATTGGGGTAAAGGCAGAGCCAGGCGCCCATAAAAGTTAAGATCATTCAATTGCTTCCTTTTGCTTGTTGACCTTATGCGCCAGGGCAATCAGCGCCGCGCTGCCAAAAAGCATCATGCAGACGATATAGAGCGGCATTGTAAAATCGTTCGCTTCCCCTGCAACAGAAGCCATCCAAACCGGCGCGGTGATCCCCGCAATGTTAATGGCGATCAGCACAACGGAAGTTGCGGAAGCGGCCTTTCCCGGAAACATCCGGCATATCAGGAACACAAACGCCGCAACAAACGCGCCCTGCAGCACGCCCCCGGCCACCGCAAAAGCCTCGGCCAGGCCAAAGGACAGGGGGGCCAGCGCCAAGGATGCAAGCATAACGGCAGCGCACAAAAGCGTTGTCAGTATCGTCATCTTCAAAATATCGAACCGGTTGAACAAAAACGGCGAAGCAATGCGGCAAGCCAGGGAACCCACCAAAAAGAGCGTGAGCGCAAGCCCGGAATACTGGAAATCCACATGCGCCGTCACGTAAAGATAGGTAGGGTACCAGGTCATAATGCCCCTTTGGAATGAAAAATACAGCACGCCTGCCGCCATCATGATCCACACCGCCGGAGACCGGAATATACCCCCGCGGTCCGCCGCCTGCACCGGCACGGGCTTGGGGATTTTTGATTTTCCAAACATGCGCCCGGAAGCAATCACAAAAAGCACAAACACAGCCGCCGCCGCAATAGCCACAATCAAAAACGGGCTGGAAAAACTTGCGGGCACAGCCGGATCCACAATGGCAGTCACAAAAAAATACGGTCCGGCCATGGCGCCAATGCCAAACGTCATATGCAGCGTGGGCAGAGCCGTTTTGTTCCTGTCCGGAAATATTTCCACCACCGCCGCATTTTCCATAATGTCCATAAAGGTGTAGCCCACGCCCGCAACAAACGCAAACAGCATCACCTGCTGGTAGCTTGTGCCAAATACGGTCGCCAAGCTGCCTGCAAACAGCAGCATAATTCCAAGGCCAATCATCCAGAGCTTGTTCATCTTCTCGCCAAAAAACACGCATAAAAGAGAAACGCCCATTCCACCAATGCACTGGACGGTCGTAAGGAATCCCTGCTCCGTGCTGCCTACTCCAAACTGTTTCATCATAACCGTGGCTTCGGAACCGTATAACGTTGTAAAAACAGCGTAAACAATCCACGCAGCGGCAAAAGACGCTAAAAGCAGCTTTTCCTTGCTATTAAATTTTCCCATGATATTCCTCTCTGAATAAAAATGTATTGTCTGGGATATGCCTTATTCGTCTTCCGTAAGATAGGCTTTCTCTATTACAACCGGCACAATGGGCCGGTCCGAAAAATCCGTTTTGGAGTTTGCGATGGCATCCACCACTTCCATGCCGGACACTACCTTGCCAAACGCCGCGTACTGGCCGTCCAGGTGCGGAGAATCAGCATGGATGATAAAAAACTGCGACCCTGCGGAATTTGGGTCCATGGTGCGCGCCATTGATATTACGCCCCGTTTGTGAGATACCGGATTGTTAAAGCCGTTTGCGGAGAATTCCCCTTCTATAGTATATCCGGGGCCTCCGGTACCCGTACCCTTGGGGCATCCGCCCTGGATCATAAATCCACGGATTACCCTGTGGAACACAAGGCCGTTATAAAACCCTTCGCTTACCAGCTTTTCAAAATTTTCTACAGTCTTAGGAGCCGCTTTCTTATTCAGCTTAACTACGATGTCTCCTTCGCCCCTGATATTTAACACAACCATTCGGATCGGGCCTCCTTACATGGCTTATATATTTACTATACAGCAAAAAAAACCTTTAAGCAACGGCTTTGCGCCTTTATTTCAGCAGTCCGGCAATTGCGCACCCCTTCAGCACAGCATTTTCAATCTCCAAAAGATCAGCCTGTATGCCGCGGCCCTGCAAAAAAGGAATCAATGTTGCCAGCACTTCTTCCCTGAGGCCCATCAGGTTATAATAGGTACTTCCTTCCACGGTGAGGCAAACGCTGTTGCTGTTGGTTTTTTTTGCCTTTACCGCCACAGCGGCCATTTGCAGCGCCGTCAGGCGCGCGGCGCGCAGCACGGTATTCTCCACAATGGCAAACGCATTTTCCACGTCCTTTGGCTGCAGGCAAAATTCCGAAATACGGCCTTCGCCGCTCCGCAAAAATTTATCCGCATCCGCAGACGTAACCTGCTTGATCTTTTGCATATGGCTGCCAAACACGCCTTCTTCCGCGGCTTTTTTCAATATATACTCGCACAACGGCCCAATATATGCGCCGCTGACCATTTTTTCGCATTGGTGGTAGCCGGGGTCGGCCGTGCTTCCGTCAAACGCAATATCCAGATCGGACCTTGGAGCCAGGTCGTACCCGCCTGCCTCCGTATTAATCATCATGGTGCCTTTTTGGGGAAGCCCCTTTACCTTGCCTATTTTTTTATTGGATTCTATGTAACAGCTGTTAAATCCGGTTCCCAAAATTGTACCCGTAAAGCTGCCGTATCCCTGGTTCAGTTTTTCCGCCATGCCCGCCAAAGCGCTCGCAACGGAATCGTTCAAAACCACCACCCGGCAGTCCGGCACGCCTTTGGTCACCAGGGCCTGCCCCATCCGTTTACCCAAAAGCTGCCCCTCCATTCCGGAAATGGAAACTTCCTTTACCATGCGCACAATCCGCCCGTCCAAATTGGGCAGTATTTCGGTTGGGTACGCAAAAGAAACCGCAACCTCCCGCGCAGTCTTCATATGCGGCAATATCCAGTCTGTAACCCTGTCAAAAAACGCATCCGCGGTAATGGCTTCTCCCGCGCCGGGCATTTTGTATTTTTTAATCTCGCCCAAAAAGCAGCATTCCCCCGCTCCGCTAAACTCAATCAGCGCAATGCGCAGGTTTGTGCCCCCGGCGTCCACCGCCACCACCTGGCGGCCCGTCTGCACGGTTCCGCTTGTGTTTACAAAAGACGGCAGCATAAGCAGGGAGCTTTTTCCGCCATCCAGCCCTCGCTGCATCTCCTCCAGATACGTATCCAGTAAATCCTCTATATGCAAATCGCGGTAATCCATCTTATGGTTTTGGATAAATTCCAGTCCGGTTTGTTCCTTCATTGTATCCTCCAATTATTCCATTCGCTTCATTATAACAATTTGCCATCCCGCTTGCAATTGTGATATGATTGGTCTGTGCTTAATTCTTACGAAATCAAGAGGAAATTTTAAAATGCTACAGGATCTGCTGAATAAAACGGATTGTTCATGCGGGCGCGACCACACGCTGGAAACAAGGGAATATGTGATTGAAGAAAACGCCTATCCCCGCCTGCCCGCGCTTTTGGAAAAGCTGGGATTCGGCACGGTTCTTGCCGTGTACGACGCCAACACCCACAGGGCTGCTCACGAAAAGCTTGCGTCCGCCCTGCCCCAGGCCGTTACCCATGTGCTTGAGGGGGAAACCATTCATGCGGATGAGTTTAGGGTGGAAGAGATAAAAAAAGAGATCAAAAGGCTCAACCCCTCCGTGGTTTTGGCGGTGGGCGGCGGCGTTATTTGTGATATTGTTCGTTACGCCACATTTGAAACAAAACTGCCCTTTATTTCAGCGCCTACGGCAGCCAGCGTAGACGGATTCGTATCCAGCGCTGCGGCCATGACCTTTAACGGCGCTAAGGTCTCGGTGACCACGCACGCGCCGGTGGCGGTGGTGGCAGACCTTTCCGTTATTGCGGCCGCTCCCAAATACCTGGCGGCTTCGGGCGTTGGAGACATGCTCTCCAAATTCATCAGTATTGCGGACTGGAAAATTGGCCATCTGATCTCCGGCGAATATTACTGCCCCTTTATTGCGGATTTTGAGCTCAAGGCCGTTGAGGACATTGTGGAAGCGCTGCCCAATATCAAACAGGGCGGGCTTGCGGGCACCCGCAAACTGGTGGAAGGGCTTTTAATCTCCGGCATTGCCATGCAGATGGCAAAAATCACCCGCCCAGCCAGCAGCTTTGAACACCATTTCTCCCATTACCTGGAGATTACACACCTGCCCGGCGTAAAAAGCGAGGCGCTGCATGGCGAAAAAGTGGGCGTTGGCACCGTGCTCGCAGCCAAATACTACCGGCTGTTTACGCATTCCATGAAAAAAATTTACGAGGAAGACCTGCCAAACAAGTTCGATATTGAAAAGGTTGCGGCGCTGTACGCCAAACACCCTCAGGGGCTGATAGACATGGTGCGCCGCGAAAATACGCCCACCTGCACCGCGGCCCTGAATAAAGAACTGATTCAAAAAAACTGGAAAGGAATTATTAAAATTGCCGAATCGGTACCCACCGCGGACCAGATGGCCGGATGGCTCAAATACCTGGACGGATACTTTGATTACAAGCAGCTCGGCCTCACCAAGGAATCCTGCCTGGAGGTTCTCAAAATCTGCTGCTATATCCGCAACCGCGTAACCATGCTGCGCATTGTTTGCGACTTTGACCTGTATAAATTTGATGCTTTACTAATTTAGCAGGTTAAATTATAATAAAGCAAGTTACAAATGAATTTTTAATTTTTGGAGGAAGTAAAATGAAAAAATTATTTATAGTACTGCTTGCAGTCGTATTGATTGTTGGCATACTCTCTTCTTGCGCGCCGGCCTCCGTTGAGCAGTCGGCTTCCGCATCCGTAGCTCCGGCTTCCGTTGCCGCCAGCGAATCCGCCGCGCCCGCCGCGTCCGAATCCGCAGCTTCTGCAACAGCCGTAGCCGATACCTCCCTTGCAGACATCAAAGCAAAAGGCAACATTGTGCTGGGCCTGGACGATGCTTTTCCGCCCATGGGATTCAAGGATGAAAGCGGGCAAATCGTTGGCTTTGACATCGACCTTGCAACCGAAGTCGCCAAACGCATGGGCGTTGAGCTCAAACTGCAGCCCATCGACTGGAAAGCCAAGGAAATGGAATTGAACAACAAAAATATAGACGTAATCTGGAACGGCCTTTCCATCACGGAAGACCGTCTGAAAACCATTCTGTTCAGCACTCCTTACATGGAGAATAAACAGATCGTGGTCGTTCTGGATAAGAGCAAAGTAACAAAGCTGGCTGACCTGAAGGACAAGCAGGTAGCGGTGCAGGACGGCTCCAGCGCGCAGGATGCTCTTAAAAATGCGGATGCCGATCTTCTTGCCACCATCAAACAGATTGACTTTAAAGACAACGTAACCGCTCTTCTGGATCTTAAAAACGGCAACGTGGACGCGGTTGCAATGGATTCCATCGTAGCGGATTATTACACCAGCAAAGAAGCGGGCACATACCGCACGCTGGATGAAGCCCTGGCTCCCGAACAGTTTGGCGTAGGCTTCCGCCTGGCCGATAAATCTTTCTGCGATGAAGTAAATAAACAACTGGACGCCATGATTGCGGACGGCACGTTTAAAACCATCAGCACAAAATGGTTTGGCAAAGACGTTTCCCTGAGCAAATAACATTTATCAAGGGCGCCCGCATTTCTGCGGGCGCGCCTTTTTTTTCCATTCATAACCTTTAAGGCGGAGCAAAACAAATGGGTGAATATTTAAGTTTGATGATAGAGATACTGGGAGGCCTGGGCACCACGCTTTGGCTGTTCGCCCTTACCCTTGGCATCTCCATTCCTCTTGGATTTCTTGGTTCGCAGCTTGCCCTTTCACGCAAAAAAGCCACGCGCGGCATTTTTGGAACGTATGTATATATCATGCGCGGCAGCCCGCTGATATTGCAGGTAATGTTTTTATATTTTGGGATTGGCCTGCTGTTTGCCACACTGAACAACCAGTTGGGCTGGGCAATCAAATACCCGCGCGAACTGTCTGCGCTTATCTCCTTTGCGCTCAACTACACGGCATATTTCAGCGAGATATTCCGCGGAGGCATCCAATCCATACCCCGCGGCCAGTATGAAGCCGCGTCTGTATTGGGGCTTTCCAAGCAGGTTACTATGAACCGCATTATCATTCCCCAGGTATTTAAAATCGTAATGCCCTCCCTGGGCAACGAGGTCATCAACCTTGTCAAGGACACCGCGCTTGTAAGCATTATAGCGATTTCGGATATTACAAAAATCGCCAACTCTGCGGCCATGCGCATGAGCAACATTGCGCCTTTTGCGGTGGCGCTGCTGTTCTATCTGGGCATCAACGCGGTGGTTACGCTGGTGCTGAAACGAATTGAAAACAAAATGGATTATTACCGGTTTTAAAGGGGGACACGCTGATGAATGTATTGGAGGTACGCTCCGCATACAAATCGTTTAACGGGTTTGAGGCGTTAAAGGACGTATCGGTCACACTGGAAAAAGGCGAGGTTCTCGCGATCATAGGGCCCTCCGGCAGCGGCAAAAGCACTCTGCTTCGTTGTATCAACTGCCTGGAACGCCTGGACAGCGGCAGTATTAAAATTCTGGATACATGGCTTGCGCAGGACAAAGCGGGCAGAAGCGTTTATTTAAAAGACGAGGAACTCAGGGACGCACGGCTGCAGCTTGGCATGGTGTTTCAGAACTTTAACCTGTTTCCCCATCTCTCCGTGCTGGGCAACCTGACGCTCTCGCCCATCCACACCCAGGGAAAGCCCAAACACGAGGCCGAAAAAATTGCTTTTGAACTTCTGGAAAAAGTAGGGCTCACAGGCAAGGCCAAGAACTACCCGTGCGAACTCTCGGGCGGGCAGGCGCAGCGCGTCGCCATCGCGCGTGCCCTGGCGCTTTCTCCCCAGATACTTTGCTTTGACGAACCGACTTCAGCCCTGGACCCGGAGCTTACGGGCGAAGTGCTTGCCGTCATTAAGGAACTGGCAAAAGAACATATGACCATGCTCATTGTAACGCACGAGATGGGTTTTGCAAAAGAGGTTGCGAGCGGGGTCGCGTTTATGGACAGCGGCAAGATACTCGCCTCCGGCCCGCCGGAAGAGCTCCTCATCAACCCCAAGGAAGACCGCATACGCGCGTTTTTGAATAAACTTATATCCATGTAACTCATCCAGGCTCCAGACTGAGGAGCCTGGATTTTTTGTTAAAAGCTGCCCGCTGCGGGCGGCTGCAAATCGCCCTTACCCAGGTTTTATTTGCAAAATTAGAGTTTTGGCATTACAATGTTGCTGTGCGCCGTATATATGCAGCTTCACAAACAAAAAGTACGGAGGACATATGATAGGACAACTGACGCAGGCCGTAACCCTGCGCGCGTTTGAATCAGACTTTGCCGGGGGCCAATGGAAGCCTTCCGGAGTACTGGTGCGCATGCAGGAAATAGCGGAAGATCATGCCATAGCGCTGGAATGCGGCCGCCGCGACATGGTGGACGTATCCGGCATGGTGTGGATGCTTACCCGGCTGCATCTTGAAATGAAGAAATATCCAAAGATCGCACAAGAAATCGTGGTCAAAACATGGCACGGCAAGGTGGAACGCCTCACTTTTCCCCGGTATTTCAGTTTTGAATACCCAAACGGCGAACAGCTTGGCTGCGCCACGTCGGACTGGGTGCTGTTTAATATCCGAGACCGCAAGCTTATGCGGCCTTCGGCCATACCAGTACCCTATAGTGCGGACGAAACGCTGCCTATTCCCGCGCGCATGCCAATGCGCATCCGCCTGCCCCAAGAGATGAATGTGGCGGAAGTGCGCCGCGTGCGGTACAGCGATACGGACATGAACGTCCACATGAACAACGCCAAATACGCGGACTGGATCTGCGACCTTTTTCCAACGGACAGGCTGCTCAAGCAAAGGCTTGCCGAACTGGACATCACCTATAGTGCGGAAGCGGCAATGGACCAGATGATAGAACTCAAGACAGCAGAAGTGGAAGGCCGGTTTTACGTCTCGGGCGAGACGGATGGCAAAGCGGTGTTTAGCGCAACCGGCCTATGGGCAGACTAACCAAAAAGGGGGATTGTGTGCAATGGCACGCAGAATAGGCATATTAACCAGCGGGGGTGACTGTCCGGGCCTCAACGCGGCGATCCGCGGCGTGGCAAAGGCCGCATACCGGCAGATCAGCGATTTGGAGATCATCGGGATTTCCGGCGGATATCACGGCCTGATACACGGCGATCACAAGCTGATGAGCCAGTCTGATTTTTCCGGCATCCTCACCCTGGGTGGCACCATTCTGGGCACCCGGCGGATGCCGTTTAAAAACATGCATGTGGTGGAAGAAGACAATATAGACAAGGTTGCCAATATGAAAGCCAACTATAAAAAGATGGGGCTGGACTGCCTGCTGACGCTGGGCGGAAACGGCACGCATAAAACGGCCAATCTGCTTGCAAACGAGGGGCTAAACGTCATTGGACTGCCCAAAACCATAGACAACGACATATGGGGTACAGACGTAACATTTGGTTTTCATACGGCTGTGGACATTGCGTCCGAAGTGATCGACCGCCTGCACACCACCGCTGCCAGCCACGGCAGAGTTCTGGTGGCCGAACTGATGGGAAACCGGGCCGGCTGGCTCACGCTGTACGCCGGAATCGCGGGCGGGGCAGATGTGATCCTGTTGCCGGAGATACCTTATTCCATGGATAAAGTAATTCACAGCGTTGCCGAGCGCGCGGAAAAAGGAAAAGCCTTTTCCATCATCGCCGTGGCGGAAGGGGCGTTTGGCCAGGACGAAACCAGCGGCAAGAAGCGCAAATCCATTAAAGAACTGCGTATCCAGCCGGGATTCATTCCCGCATCCGTGCGGGTAGCCCGCGCCATCCAGGAAGCCACCGGCATGGAATCCAAGGTATGTGTGCCGGGTTATATCCAGCGGGGCGGCGCTCCATCGGCTTACGACCGCGTGCTCTCCACACGGTTTGGCGTGGGCGCGGCAAAACTGATCGCGGAAGGCCGCTACGGCCTCACCGTAGCCTTAAATAACGACCAGATCGTATTCAACGAATTAAAGGATATAGCGGGCAGAACCAAAAGCGTCCCCATCCCCAGCGCCATGGTGGAAGAGGCGACGGAGATGGGGATATCCTTCGGCGTTTGATGCAGTCCCTATGCATACGATTACAGGCTTACGGTTTTTGTGGCAACGTTCTCGCTGAACGAGTGGTCATGTTCCACAAACAGAATGGCGGGCTGATACTGCAGCAGCAGATCTTCAATCTGCATACGGCTCAGGACGTCGATATAGTTCAGCGGTTCATCCCAAATATACAAATGTGCTCTTTCGCAAAGACTCTTTGCGATGAGCACTTTTTTCTTCTGCCCTTCGCTGAAATCAGCCATATCTTTTTCAAACTGGGCCCGCTCAAAATCCAGTTTGCGCAATACCGCCTTAAATAGGCTTTCGTCTATGCGGCTTGCCTTCGTAAAGGCGGAGAGGTCCCCCCTCAAAAAGGAAGTGTCCTGCGATACATACGAAAGCACAAGGCCTCTGCTCCTCTGAAAATCGCCCGTAAAATCGATTTCATCACCGCAGATCAGTTTTAGTATGCTGGATTTTCCCGAGCCGTTTTTACCGCAGACTGCGACACGGTCGCCTTGTTCAATCGTAAAGCTTACTCCCTCGCAAGCTGTTTTATTGCCATAAAATATTGAAACATCTTTAAGGGAAACAAGCCTTTCCGTGTGATAAGCCAGCGGAGATAATTTCAGGCTTTCGGCGGATTCAATGTTTTTCAGCAATTTTGATTTCCCTTCCATATCCCTCTCGCGCCGCTGTTCAATATTCTTGCTGGTCTGCATCACCTTTTTGGACTTCCCGCCAAGATAAGAGCGCCGGTTCTTGCTTTTTTCCGTTTTATCCGGATCAAAGCCAATTTTCATATTTTCAAAACCTTCGGCCCTGTTCGCCGCCCGCCGTGCCGATTCCTTCAGGCGCACGATCTCTTTTTTAAGCTTTTCGTTCTCATCCAGTTCAAATGTGTCCTGCCTCTGCTTGTTTTCCCACCAGGATGAAAAATTTCCTCTCTGCACTTCTATATTTGCTTTGTTGATCACCAGCATATGATCCACGCAGTTATCAAGAAAAGCCCTGTCGTGCGAAACAAGAATAAAACCCTTTTTACCGGCCAGGTATCTGCCCACCAGTTTCCGCGCCGCCATGTCCAGGTGGTTGGTCGGCTCGTCTATCAGCAGAAAGGCGTTCTCTTTCAAAAGCAGCGCGGCCAGCAGAATTTTTGTCTGTTCGCCTTTGGAAAGGCTGCCAAATGGGCGCAGAAGCGCCTCCTCCTGCACCTCCAGCAAAGACAGCTCGCGCCGGGCTTCCCAGCGCTGTGCATCCGGGCAGATACGTCCGATTACTTCCATGGCGTCAAGGTCTTTATCTGGAACCTCATAGGGAAAATATTCAAACCGCACGTCTGCGGAAATTTTCCCCTTGTATTCATACCGGCCCAGCAATAGCTTTAAAAACGTGGTCTTCCCCCGGCCGTTCCTTCCGGTAAAGCCCAGTTTCCAGTTGGTGTCCATCTGAAAGGATACGTTATCAAAAATATTGTCCCAGCTGCCCTCATAGGCAAAAGTTAATTTGGAAATGTTGATCAAAGACATAAAGCTACCCCCGTTTAAAAACAATAAAGCCGCAGGAAAGTCCGTTTCCTGCAGCTTTAACAAGCAAAAGTGATAAACTTTATAGTCTTGAAGAAATTTTAAAAAGCGGCTTTCCTGCAAAAAGCATACCAAACAGGCGGCGGATTGCCATCCATTGTGTATGCATCAATTTTTAGCAAGAAATTTTGCGCATTTAACTTCTCCATTCTTTTTAAGATAACAAAAGTATACAATGCGGCCTGTTCTAAGTCAACACATTCGCTATGTCAATTTTTTGTCAGAGAGGACAAGGGGGATTCCGATTTCCCCCTTACGTCCTCTCCGACACCTCTCCGGCAACCCCTTAAACGGCTCTCCGGAGGGCCTGGGTCAAACTCCCAAAGCCGTCTCCAACGCCTGCCAATCCCGCTGGCTGATTCCATCCGATTGAACGCTTTCTTCATAGCCTGCCTGCCATCCTGTTTTGGTTTGTTTCTCCAACAACTGCTACCCTCCTTTGCAGCTTGCTTCTATAATCCCTTTAAAAAGACGGCAACCAGCAAAGCAAAAAAGGGCTTATTCGCGCAAGCGCCTTTAAATCGCCCTTTTACTATCGAAGGTTTAGCCGCCTATGTGCTTTTTTGCCTACTGCTTTGCGATCTCTATTCTAAATAAGGAATCCAATAGTATCATTCTGAGCAAAACGAAGAATCTCTCTCTATAGGAATACTTTAGAGTGATGTGGAAGAACAAAACCAAGCAGTTTACGGCCTGATTTTCTCAAAAATAATGGTGTCACAAAGCTTTCCTGCCTTTTCCTTCTGCTCTTCCGTGCGCACCGTCCAGCCAAGCACGGGTACGCCGCGTTTGCGCTGGCGGGCAACCACGCCTATGGGCAGGGAACCGATCTCGTAGCTAATAAAATTTGGTTTTGCGTAAAAATTGCTGAGCAGATTTTTTAGTACAAACACCTGGTATCCCGGCAGCGGCGGCTCGGAAGAACCCTGATCGTCAAACCCGGAAGAAAGCTGCCCCCGCAGCACATGGGGCGCGTGCCTGCAAAACCACCCGACTGAAAACGGAGAGAAAGACTGCACGGCAAATAGGCCTTTATATTCTTGCAGCAGCGCGTACGTTTTTTCCTCCAACGCGCCCGCCTGCCCCCTGCTCTTGATCTCCACCAAAACGGGTACCCGGCCCGCCACGGTTTTCAAAACATCGGCAAACAAAGGAATGCCTTCCGCGCTTCCGGCCAGGCGCAGAGCGGATAGTTCTTCCCAGGTAAGGCCGCCAATGGGTTTATGCATACCGGTCATGCGTTTTAAATTGTCGTCATGAAACACAACCACCTGGCCGTCGCTTGAGAGGCGCACATCCAGCTCAATCCCGTACCCGGCGGCAGCCGCTTCCTCAAACGCCCGCATGGAGTTCTCCGGAATCTCCCCGCCTTGCAGCCCCCTGTGGGCAAATTTGTGCTCAGCCAGCCAGTTTTTCCGGGGCAGGGCGCGGGTCAGGTAAAAATAAACAATTGCAATAGCAGCGGCAACCACCGCGAATATGATTACAAGAATGACAGCCATACAGATACCCCCATACATGCTTTCTTAGTAAAGCATACATTTTTTGCAGTCTAAAAGCAATTCGCCGGGGGCAATTTTTCAAATGTTTTACAGGGCAGTAAATGCGGTATATTGAAAATATACGCTCCTTTTGCTATACTAGACAGGATTATATGGAGGATCTTTATGCAAACATATAAATTGGGACTTGACGTAGGCTCTACTACCGTAAAACTGATCATTATAGATGAAACCGGCAAAATACTTTTCAGCGAATATATGCGGCACTTCTCGGACATGCGCGGCGTTCTGGCCGATCTGTTTGAACTTGCCAGTAAGGAATGCGGCTCTCTTTCCGTTACCACCGCGGTCACGGGCTCGGGCGGCCTCACCGTATCCAAGCTCTTAAAACTGCCCTTTGTGCAGGAGGTTGTGGCCGGCGCGCGCGCGACCCAGACGTTTATCCCGGAGGCGGATGTTGTTCTGGAGTTCGGTGGAGAAGACGCAAAGATCACCTACATGAAACCGACTCTAGAGCAACGCATGAACGGCACCTGCGCCGGGGGCACAGGCGCGTTTATAGACCAAATGGCTACTCTTCTCAATACCACCCCCATGGGTCTAAACGAACTGGCGGCAGACCACAGCGCCATCCACCAGATCGCATCCCGCTGCGGCGTTTTTGCCAAAAGCGATATCCAGTCTCTCTTAAACGACGGCGTGTCCAAGGCGGATATTGCCGTATCCATATTCCAGTCGGTGGTAAACCAGACCATCTCCGGCCTGGCGTGCGGCAGGCCCATACGCGGGAAGGTGGCGTTTTTGGGCGGCCCGCTGCATTACCTGCCGGAGCTCAGGGAACGGTTCCGTGATACCCTGCATTTGACTGACGAATCCATGATCCATCCTGAAAACTCGCACCTGTTTGTTGCCCTTGGCGCGGCGCTGATGGCGCAGGGTGAAGAAATTACGGTTGCGGAACTGAACGAACGCCTGAAAAACGCGGGCGATATTGCGCATGAGACCAGGCGTTTGCCTCCGCTCTTTGCAACGTCCGCAGATTTGGAAGAATTTACTGCGCGGCACAGCCGCAGCAAGGCAACATATAAAGATCTTTCCACGCACTTTGGCCCGTGCTATCTTGGCATAGACGCCGGCAGCACAACCATTAAGGCCGTGCTGATGGATAACGACGCGAACATTCTGTTTACCCACTATTCCGGCAATCAGGGCAGCCCGCTGCTCGCCGCCGTGGGTATTCTGCAAAAGCTGTATGAACAGATGCCTAAATCGGCTCACATTGCGGGAGCGTGCGTAACTGGCTACGGCGAGGCTCTTATAAAAGAAGCGCTTACGCTGGACCTTGGCGAGGTGGAAACCATCGCGCATTACCGCGCCGCGGCTTACTTTAACCCGGACGTAGAATTTATTATAGACATTGGCGGGCAGGATATGAAAGCCCTCAAGATAGAAGACAAGGTAATAGACACCATCATGCTCAACGAGGCCTGTTCCTCCGGCTGCGGCAGTTTTCTGGAGACATTCGCCCATTCACTGGGGCTGGATATCCAGGCGTTTGCGGCAGAGGCTTTAAGCGCGCCCAACCCTGTAGATTTGGGCACGCGCTGCACGGTGTTTATGAACAGCCGCGTGAAGCAGGCGCAAAAGGAAGGCGCTTCCGTGGGTGATATTTCCGCGGGCCTCTCCTATTCGGTAGTCAAAAATGCCATTTACAAAGTAATCAAAATCAAAGACCCGGAGGAACTGGGCAAGCAAATTGTTGTACAGGGCGGCACCTTTAAAAACGACGCAATCCTGCGCGCGTTTGAAATGGTTTTGGGCCGCAATGTTACCCGGCCGGATATTTCCGGGCTTATGGGCGCGTTTGGCAGCGCGCTTATTGCCCGCAAAAAAATGGCTGGCAAGCGCTCCTCCGCCATTACGCCCGAAGGCCTGGCAAATTTCTCCCTGCAGGGAAAGAACCGCCGCTGCGCGGGATGTGAGAACCGCTGCATGCTTAACGTCATCACCTTCTCAGACGGGCGCAAATTCATCTCCGGCAACCGGTGCGAATTTGGCGCGGGCTTTGAAAAACGCAAGGACATACCCGACCTGTTTGAGTATAAATACAACCGCACGTTTGATTACGTGTCTCTGGGCCAATCCGCGCCTCTGGGCAAGATCGGCATTCCCCGCTGCCTCAACATGTACGAGAACTACCCGTTCTGGCATACGCTTCTGACAAACCTTGGGTTTGATGTCGTCCTTTCCGGGCGTTCGGACCGTAAACTGCTCGCTCTCGGCATGGACACCATCCCCAGCGATACTGTATGCTACCCGGCCAAGCTGGCTCACGGGCACATTATGGACCTTTTGAAGCAGGGAATTAGCACGATTTTCTATCCCTCCATCCCCTACCAGCCCAAGGAGTTCCAGGGTGCGAACAACCGGTTCAACTGCCCCATTGTAACGTCCTACCCGGATACAATCAAAAATAACATAGACGCAATTCGCAGCCAAGGCGTGCGGTTTTTGCACCCGTTCTTCAACCTGGACAACCGCAAGTCCGTTCCGGGCCGCGTTTACGAGGAATTCAAGCGCTTTGGCATTACCAAAAGCCAGGCTGAGCAGGCGGTGGATGCGGCCTATGCCGAACAGGAAAAATACAAGGGCGACATCCGCAAAAAGGGCGAGGAAACCCTGGCATGGATGAAAGAAACCGGCACGCGCGGCATTGTGCTGGCCGGCCGTCCCTACCATATAGACCCGGAGATCAATCACGGCGTTCCGTCCCTGATCACAAGCTATGGCATGGCCGTACTCACAGAGGACAGTGTGGCCCATCTGGGCGAACTGGTCCGCCCCATCCGCGTATTGGACCAGTGGGCGTTCCATACCCGGCTGTACGAAAGCGCGGCGCTGGTCGCCAAAACGCCGGGATTGGACATGATCCAATTAAACTCTTTCGGCTGTGGGCTGGACGCCATCACCACCGATCAGGTGGAAGAGATTATTGAAGCCGCAGGCAAAATTTATACCGTTCTTAAGATTGACGAGATCAATAACCTTGGCGCTGCCAAGATACGCATACGCTCGCTAATTGCGGCGCTTGAAGAAAAAAGCTTTGACTCGGAGAAGCACAAGGAAGCGGGCCACGTGTTCCACCGCAAAATGTTTACAAAAGAAATGCGCGAGAAACACACGCTGGTATGCCCGCAAATGGCGCCCATTCACTGGCAGTTCCTGCCCGACGCCTTCAACCCGACAGGATACAACTTTGCGGTTATTGAGGAAGTAACCAAGGAAGATATAGACGTGGGCTTAAAATACGTAAACAACGATGCGTGCTACCCCACCATCATTGTGGTCGGCCAGATTGTAAACGCTTTCTTTAAGGGCGACCTGGACCCGGACAACACCTCCGTTATGCTCACGCAGACAGGCGGCGGATGCCGCGCGTCCAACTACATCGGTTTTCTGCGCAAGGCCCTGCGCGAGGCTGGCTTCCCGCAGGTGCCGGTGGTTTCCATCAACTTCTCGCGGATGGAGCCTAATCCCGGTTTCAGATTTACCTTGAGTTTTGCAAACCGCATTATGATGGCTGTGCTGTTTGGAGACCTTCTGATGAACGTGCTGCTGCGCACCCGCCCGTACGAAATTAAAAAAGGCGCAACCAACGCGCTTTATACGGAATGGGTCAAAAAATGCAGCGCCATCATCCAGCGTACAAAAAAAAGCGAGTTCAAAAAGGCCGTTCGCCAGATCGTAGCGGATTTTGAAGCGATCCCCATCCATGATGTTCGGAAACCCAAGGTAGGCATTGTGGGCGAAATACTGGTAAAATACCACCCGGTCGCCAACAACTTTGCGGCTGAAACCATTGAGGCGGAGGGCGGTGAATGCGTGATGCCCGGCCTGATGGATTTTGGCCTGTACGGGTTCTATAATACGCGGTTCTCCCACACGCATCTGGGCGCAAGCGGCCTGCTCTGGTTTGGCGGGCGGATTGGCATCAAGGTCATTGGCAGTTACCGCAAATACTTAATCAAAGTTTTGTCCAAAAGCAAGCGCTTTTATGCGCCCCAGCAGATTGAGGACGTTGCCAAACGTGCGGAAAGCGTGCTTTCTGTGGGCAACTGCACGGGCGAAGGCTGGCTTTTGACCGGCGAGATGCTGGAACTGATTGAAATGGGCGCTCCAAACATCATTTGCGTGCAGCCGTTTGCCTGCCTGCCCAACCACGTAATGGGCAAGGGCACCATTAAGGAGATACGCCGCCTGCACCCGGAAGCCAACATTATCCCGGTGGACTACGATCCCGGCGCGAGCGAGGTAAACCAGATCAACCGCATCAAGCTGATGATCTATGCTGCGTTTGAGAATATGAATCATGGGGGAAAGCACGGCGAACTTGCGGAACATAAAAAATCCGACGCCGCCAAAGCTTTGAAGGTTGTAAACAGTACATTAAATAATACTTTGAAATAAAATTTATACAAAAAAGCGTTGCCCCCCAGGCAGCGCTTTTTTTGAAGTCTGCTCGCCTCCAAGCCGCTCGCCAAAGGGTCACACGGCCCTTTGGAATCCCCTATGCCCAAAACGCCGTGCTACGGTGTTTTGACGTAAAAATCTTTTGCTTCTTTTCTTCAAATGAAAAGAAATAGGGCTCCAGGGCAAAGCCCCGAAAAAAGGCCTTTAAAATGTTTTCATCATAATATTACTCAAAAAAAATTCTCCATCTGTCTCATCTTCAACAAATCCAAATTCCATACGGACATGCCGGTCCCAATCGGTATACTTGATAAAATATCCGTCCCCGCTACCCATAAAATTATGGTAAGTGTATCTGCTGTACGCGCTGCCGTACGCCTTGGCTACATCGGTAAAAGACGAGAGCGAGCCTATCCCCCTGCCTGTTTCAATTTTCGTATTGCCCGTTCTGGACGGATATCCCACCGTTATCTGTACAACCCGGTTATCCTCATCAGTTAAGATGTACGCGTATTTGGTAGGATTATCAAACGTAATAGCCCGTCCTCCCTTTTCAATTGCCTGATTATCTGTTAACGGACCCAGCTCTTTTTCCAGCGCAGATATATCCACAGCCTGATATAGTCGCACGCCTGCAATCGTCTCATTCTGCAAATCTGTGCTGCCCGCCATAACGCTGCACCCCGCTGCAAAAAAAACGGACGCCAGACAGAGAATAATTAAAAAGGCTATTTTTTTCATACAAACTCCTCCCAAAATAAATAATATTAAATCCTTTAACTGAAAAACCGCCCGGAGGCGGTTTTTTATTCGGCTCTTGCCAATCAGGGTGGTAATTGCACAAGAGCCGAAACAGCTAACGTTTTAATCTTTGCTTTCCATGTTTTAAGTATACTTTACTGTTTATTGTTTGTCAATAATTATTTTATTTTTATTAATATATTTTTGATGTTTTTTTATAAATAAAAGGAAGATATCCGCTAAGAGTTGCCCGCGGCCTATCCGTAAGCCGCCCGGATATCTTCCCAAATTAAATTGATTTCAATTTATTTATCCTGGCCAGATTATTCTGCAATCACGCCGCACAGCCAATCCACACTTTTGGCAATGTTCTCGTCGCTGCCGCTGCATTCAATGGATACGTCGCCGTCCCAGCCCGTTTCCTTCCAGTATTTAAAGCAGGCGCGAATATTTTGCGCGTTTACGCCCTGGCCAATGTACACCTGCGAGCAGGGAATACCCGTCTCCTCGCCGCGCGCCATGGCCGCAAGGCCGGCGTCCACATCCTTGATGTGAGAGGATACAACATACTTGCCCAGAAACTTCAGGTAATCCACGGGCGTATGGCCCTGAATAAATGTGTTGCCCGTGTCAAAATTTACGCGCAGGTATTCGCTGTCAAAATGTTTCATCAGCTTCATCATAAACTCCGGGTCTCCGGTATATGGCCCGTGCGGCTCCACGCAAACAATAATATTGTAATCTTCCGCCCATTTCAAAATTTCCGTGTAGTTCATCACCGTTATTTTATACACTTCGTCCCTGGGCATATCCAGCTCTTTGCCTGAATCCGTGCTGTCCACCTTGGGGCAACCAAGATCGTGTGCAAAACGGATAGACTGGCAGCAGTACTGTACGCCATAAAACGCTCCCCTGGGCCCCATCATGGGGAACGAACCGTCTACCATAGAGATGCGCACGCCCGCTTTTTCACACATGCGGCGCACGGCAATGGGGTTTTGTTCGGTGGAAAGGCTGGGCTCATATCCCATGGCGCTGATGAAATACTGCCCATGTATCATGCCCGCCTCAATGTGCTCCAGTTTGTGCTGCACCGCCGAAGCAAGCGCCGCTTCAAAGCCGCCCGAACGTTCCCGCCAATTATCCGCATGCATGCCAAGATGAATTGCCATAATCAGAATCCTCCTTATGTGTTTATTATGAAACGAATAAAAAAGAAATTGCTTAACCGTTTAAGTTAGCTAATTGAATAATTCGACATGGCTCAACTAATTCCTTTTTTATATTAAAAAAATTTTTAACTGAAATTTACCAAAGTATTTTAGCCCGGCGCATGCAGGCAGGAGATTGTAAATAACAACTGCATCCGCTATACTGAAAACAGGGCTATGCAAAATAATAGACTTTTCTATAAGGAGATTCCGCTATGAAGATTGCTAAAGCAGAGCAAAAGGACGAGATTCGCGAGCACATGCGGGACGGAGACGGAAACGTGCAGATTCACCACATTGCGCAGGGCGAATCCATGCCCGCAAACTGCCGCCTGCTGGCCCGCATCACGCTGCAGCCGGGGTGTTCCATTGGCGAACACACGCACGCAAACGAAGCGGAGGTATTCCATATCCTCTCCGGCCATGCGGAGATGACAGACGGCGGGCAAACGATCCGCCTGGAGCCTGGAGATACCTGCGTTACGGACAATGCCAGCCATTCCATCCGCTGCGCGGGTAGCGAGCCGGTTGAACTGCTGGCTGTTATTATAAAGGGTTGAAAATGATAGAACAGTTTTTAAGCAGTCTTGGCATTACGCATGTTGGAATGGCAGAAATACCGGAGAAGTTCCGGCCATTTGCCCGGCTGGCCTACGCGGTGAGCTTGGGCGTTCCCCTTTCCAAAACAGTGGTGGCCTCCATCCAAGGCGGCCCCACGCATACTTATTTTCACCATTACCGCACAACAAACGCGTTTCTGGATCATGCGGCGCTTCGCTTGCAGCTTATGCTGGAAAGCGGCGGATACCACGCCGTATATGTTCCGGCCTCCCAATCTGTAAGCGTGGACGGCCTGAGCGGGCTGTTCTCGCATAAAATGGCGGCGACGCTCTCCGGCCTCGGCGGCATTGGGCAAAACGCTCTTTTTGTATCAAATTGTCACGGCCCCGCTTTGCGCCTTTCCACCGTATTGACGGATTACCCTGTCAAACCGGCTTCCATATTGTCAAATCCATGCACAAACTGCGGAGCCTGTGTGCAGGCCTGCCCTGCGGGCGCGCTTACCGGCTCTGTGTGGAAGCCGGGTATACCCAGAGACGAACTGATCGACGCCTCCAAATGCAGCGCGTATATGAAAAAAGCCTACCAATGCATAGGCCGCGGCGCGGTGTGCGGCATCTGCATGGCGGCTTGCCCGCTGTGCGGAAAATAGATTCTATTCCAAATCATTCTTCTGCGGCAATTTTCAATTTGCCCACGCGGTTCATTGCCATAATCTCTCCAAGCGTAACGTGCGGATTCTTATACCTTACCCTGCCCTTTGTTTTCTCCCCTATCTGGATGCATTCTTTTGGGCAATACTGTATGCATGCCATGCACTGCTGGCATTTGTGCTGCCATTCCGGTTTGCCTTCTTTTATTATTATGTTGTCAAAGGGGCAGACTTTTGCGCAAATGCCGCAGTGGCTGCATACCGGTTCCAAAATAAATCCGCTGTCCTTATCCGCAAACTTCTCCACTCCTTTTCCAAACCGGGGGCCAAAGAGCCGGTCGAGCAAAACCGGGCTGTGCTCGTTCCTGTGGTTTTGCATTTCAAGAACAATGCGGGCTATTTTCTCCACTTTTTTGCCTTTCTGCGCAAACTTGCGCGCCTGCGTTCGGGATGAATTCGCCCCATAAAAAGGCAGGTAATTTCCCGGCATGCGGATCACAAATCCCGCGTTCAATCTGCTGCCTTTTTGTTCCAGAATCTGTGCTATTACGTCCAGCCCACAGCCAGGCAAATAGTTGCAGGTTGCCACGGCAAAAATATACTTTGCGCCCGATACGTCCAGGCGGTTAACAAAATCCCTTACTACCTGCGGCAGGTTCCAGTCGTATATCGGAAACACAATGCCAATTGCGTCCGCCTGGGTTTTGGGCTGTTGTTCGGCCAAGGGTACCAGCGGAATGATATCCGCTTCTGTTTTTGCCGCAATCTCCCGCGCCACATCATAGCTGTTGCCGGTTGCGCTGAAATAATAAATACTTGCTCCCATTTTTATAAACCTCCAAATTTTCTAAAATATTTCAAGTAAACTTGTAATTCCGGAATAATGATACAAATTTACCTGTTTAAGCTGGCTTTCCGCTTCCTGCGCACTTGTGTCTCCCCCCAGAATTGCGCCGTGCATTCCAATAAGATTTTCATATATTTTCTTTAAAGCGCCAATGTTTTTGTATTTTTCCAGATACCGGCCATATTGTTCCGGATACAAATTTTTTACCGCCGGCAGCAGCGCATCCGCAAACTCTTCCCGTAAATGCGCATAGCGCGTTCCCCGGCTTCCCAATAGCAGAATGGTGATGCGCTCCCGGTTGGCAAGCATAAATTTTATGAATTCATCCATGATCATCTTCAATGCGCCTGCTTCGGGGCGCCCCCCCCTTACAGCGCTAATTTTTTTTATAATTGCGCGCTGCATTTCTTCAGGAAAGTTTTTTGGAATAACTCTATAGAATATTTCATCCTTTGTTTTATAATAGCGGTATATGTTTCCCACAGAGAAGCCGGCCTCCATGGCTATATCCGCAATTTTTGCATCCATGTATCCTTTTTTTGCAAAAACCTTCAGTGCGGCTGCTTCTATCGTTTCGCGAACCTGGTCTTTTTTAACCTGCATGCCATCCACCTCAATAGCGAATTTTATATTCGCTATTGTAGCAGGCAAAAATTTGCATGTCAATAATAAACAGGTAAAAATTAAATTTTTATTGAAGTTTCAATCCTTCTGGTAATGTTCGCCAAATGATTGTACAATTATATAAATATTCTCATTAAAGCTGTAAAGCGGGTGTTTAAATGAAACCTCTGCGTATTTCCCGGAAACAATATTATATGTATCAATCCAACGGGCTGTGGTTTTACCTGCTCGCCCTGCGCCAGATTGTTGTTCCCGTAATTATATTCCTATACATATATCCCGCTTTGGCATGGCATTCCCAGGAAATTTTAATAGGCGGGCTGGTGTACTACATTGTAATGGCGGCTTTATTCTTTTTGAGAAAAAAGGCCTTTGTAATACTGTACATTGCGCAAGCTGCGGCAGTCACCGCGCTCCTGTTCTATCTGCTGTACAACAGTCCCACCAGCCAGAACGCAAAATTATTGATCATTTTGATAGTAGCGGACGTCAGTTTCATTCTGTTTTTATTTACGTCCAGGCAGGCGGCGGTCGCGTTTCAAACGCGCAGGTTGGAAATTGTGGATCATGATACCAAATTTGAAGACCTGCAAGCAACGTATTCACGCGGAGGCAGGCTTAAAAACCGCCTTATTTCGGCGGCTATTGCTGTGGCGATTGTGGCGGTGGTCATATCCGTACAGCAAGCCAGTCCGAATCCTTCTTTTAATGCAGATCCTTCCAGCCAGTATTACAAGCGGATAAAACAGGAAGTGATCGATCAGATCAACAGCCAGTATAATACGTTCGGGACGGCTTCCCCATCCGGCCGCTCCAGTTCCCCGCAGGAATCCACGCCGACTTCCCAGCCGCCCATGTATAATCCCAAGTACGATGTGCTGCGCAGGGGCGCAGTTGCTCCGGCGCCTGGTTCGTACGATCCGCTGAAGCTTACGTACAATCCCTCCTGCCTGGGCGAAGACATGGACGTAATCCTCTACAATCTGGACCCGGACGATTATACAACCGCAGGCTTCTATGAATTTTACCCCAAGTTTGATTACCTGGGGCTGGGATGGGAAACAAACCAGGTTCAAATGGTTGCGCAGCAAAAAAAAGCCGTCTCCCTTACGTACAGCGCCCAATCTTTGAGCGTAACCAAACCGGTAGAATTTCTGTACGCCGCCGAAACAATGTACGACCAAATTGTGGACGCATACGGCAAGCCCACCCAAAGCAACTATATACAGCCGGACAATCAAAAAACAAGCTCCATGCAGGCCGAGGAAGCACTTGCGGCCATGCGCAAGGGTGAACGCGGAACCTGTTCCCTTGTATGGGAGCTGACAGGCCTGCGGGTCCGGCTTAATATCTCAAACCAGCACATGGGTCCCAAAACCGGCCGGTATGAACTTACGTTTGAATCAAAATAAAGATGCAAAAAATCCACCCTTACCGGATGGATTTTAATTTATTTGGTATGAATGGCAGCCATTGCCCTGTCGTAATCTTCATTGTGAACGTATACATAATATATATTCATATATTGCGAATTCTGGCTCATGGCATCCATAGCCGCACGGCCCATGGGCATCATGCGCCCCGCGCTGCTTCCAAACCGGTTGACCGATTTAATATCATACCGGATGCCAGCCGCCGCCAGCTTTTGCCGAACCGCCGCATACTCCTCAAGAGACACTCCCATAAATACTTCTCTGCGTTTCCAAAACAGCATGGCGGCTACTCCAGAATACCGGGGATGCCAACCCCCAGAATATCCGCCATCGCGTCCGCAACCAACTGGTGGTCTTGTTCGTGCGGCAGGGCGGATATCAGCGCATATCCTGCAATCTCCCCACTTTTCAGGCGCACGGGCACGCAGCCCCCCACCAGCGCATAGTTGTTTTCGTTTTCTGTCCAAGGCTCCTTTGGGCGGACGCCGTATGCAAACTCCAGCGCGGCACGCAGGGAGCTTACGCCCGTCCGGCGGCTTACGTTCAGCTTCTTATCCATCCACCAGCCGTTGTACATGCTGGAGCCTTCCATCATATAGGTGAACGTCACAAAATCATCGGACAGGATGCGTATGCCCACGTTTGCGTATTTTGTTTTGGCCAGCTCCGCAATTTTAAGGCCAAGCGCCAAAGCGTCCTCCCTGCAGAACCGCCCAAAAACAAGCAGCTCCTCCTGGCGTACAACGGCTTCAAGCCATTTTTCTTCATACCTGTGCGGCATACGTCCCCCTTCCGCCTTAAACCAGGCGTTATTAAATTCTATTGTTTGGATACATCCATCATAATATACCGCATGCGTTTTTTCAATTCGGATTTTGAATTTACGTAACGTTCATTGATTATTGCCGCACGGCAACATATAATGGGATTAATTACTTTGGTGCTGTCAAAAAAAATCGCAGGATACTGCTTACAGGTAAAAGGAGAATGCTATGAACGAATCAAACATGCGCGAAAACCCGCCCAAGGAGAGCCGCCGCATCGCGCCCTATGTGGCTGTGGCCGTCTGCGTTGCCGCCGTACTCCTGGCGGTCTTTCTTTGGAAGCCAGCGCCGCCCGGTACGGTAGAACAGGCTTCCGCCGCTGCGGACAGCCAGACAATACAGCAGCAGATCGATCCCCTGCAGCTTACCAATCCATCCATTCTGGGGGAAAACATCAGCGTTATGACCAACGGCCTCACCCAGGGAACAGACTTTGACCTGCAAACCATCAATGCCGGTACTAACGCGTACAATATTGCTATGAACATTGGGTTCCTGAGTATTGCAGACGAGCAGGACAGCCTGATTCTGTATACGGATTCCGCCACCGAAACCATCAACACGGTGGAATATTACGGGGCTGTTCCCAAGGAGCAAATAAGCGCCCTGCTCGCAGCCTTAGAAGTAAAAATGAAGGCGCTTGAATCCGCGTATGGAAGCGCGTATCAAACCGCCTATTTTAAAGACGCTTCCGTACAGAGCGCGGACAACAGCTATACTTATCAAAAAATTTACGATGCGCTTTCCTCCGGCCAGGCTGGCATCTATTCCATCAACTGGCCCCTGACCGGGGTTGTGGTCACACTTAAAATATACAATCTGCCGGATCAAAATCACGACGCCCTGCAAATATCCTACTGGGCCTACGCGGGAGAAGCGGCAAGCGCAACTCCGTAACCAGGCCGCCGAATAAAAAAAGGGGGGGCTTTACGTCTCCTTCTATTTTATTTTCCCAGGGCATTCGCCCTTAATTTTTCCAGAACAGCTTCCGCCTGCTCTGCTGTAAGCGCTTCCGGCTTTTCCCCCAAATCCTTTTCCAGCAAAGTCTTAAGGTCAGCCCGTCCAACTACGGACATATTCTTTGCAGACGGCGGCTCCTGCAGCCTGCACCGCTGCCCAAACACAACATATACATAAAACAGGTCTGCCGGAATGCCCTCCAGCAGTTCCTGCAACGCCCGAATATGCGTCTCTCCCTGCAGAAAAGGATTTTGCAGATTTTCTGTTCTGCCATTCTCAAAATCAAGCGTCCAAAAATCACTGTCCGCGTCCCCATTAAGCGTGCCGCCGTAATCCTTGATCTCAAACACATATATGCCTGCACGGTGTACCATCGCTTGGCTTATAAGCGCCTCGCCTCCCTGCTGCGGAATGCGCAGGCCCGCAAGCACCTGGCCTGGGGCGATCGTTTCCAGCACATGCCGTGTATACACGCTGCAGTTTCTATTCCGGTCAAAATAGCTTCTACCCACGGTATTGCGCCTGAACTCCATACCCTTTCGCTGGTAGCTCCTTCTCGTTACCATAAGCCGCACCATTAACCCCATTAACACGCATATCATGGCGGCTGCCATTATCCAAAATGTAGCCATTCTTTCTCCTCCCCCTTTTTATTTCGACAAGAACCGCCCAACTCCTTTTTATTCTTGTATTTTAAAATTGATTTTGCCTATACAATAAACCATTTTAGAATGAATATTCATTCTTTTGCTTGCCTTATCTCACAAATGGCTTGTAGCGCATATGGAACAAAAATTCAATGTTTTTTGTTGCATTTTTGAATCAAAAATGTTATGCTCTTACTGCGAGCCATAAAAAGCAATACTCAAATTCATAGGAGAGGATCAGCGGCAATGTTCCAAGGCGACCGGATCATCTATCATATAGACTGCAACTCCTTTTATGCCAGTGTAGAAGAGCTGCTTTATCCTGAGTTTAAAAAGGCGCCCATGGCCGTATGCGGCAATCCGGAAGCAAGAAGGGGCATTATTCTGGCAAAAAACGAATTGGCCAAAAGCTATGGGGTCAAAACCGCGGAAACCATCTGGCAGGCCCAGCGTAAATGCCCGGGCCTGGTGCTGCGTCCTGCCCGCCATCACCTGTACCGTGAGTATTGCGAGAAGCTAAACGCCATTTATGAGCAATACGCCAGCCAGGTGCAGCGTTTTGGTATTGACGAGAGCTATCTGGACGTTACGGACAGCCTGCATCTTTTTGGCGGCGACGCCCTGGCACTGGCCCACGGGATACGCGAGCGCGTCACCCGAGAGACCGGCCTGACCGTTTCTGTAGGCGTAAGCTGGTGCAAAGTTTTTGCCAAGCTTGGCAGCGATTTAAAAAAGCCCAATGCGGTCAGCGTAATCAGCCGGGAAAATTACAGGCAGGTCGTCTGGCCTATGCCAGTGGGCTGCCTGCTCTTTGTGGGAGGCAAGACGGAAGAAACCCTACGCCAACTGGGCGTCCGCACCATTGGCGAGCTGGCCAACACAAGCCTTGCAGCGCTGCGCAAACGTTTTGGAAAGTTGGGAGACCAGCTTAACGCCTATGCAAACGGGCTGGACAACAGCCCGGTTCTGGAGGCCGGACAGGAGGAGGATATCCATTCGGTGGGCAACGGCATGACCTTCAGCCGCAATCTCCTCAGCCGGGATGACATCCTCACATCTGTGACAGCGCTCAGCGACAGCGTGGCTACCCGGATGCGCAGATACGGTGTTAAAGGAACCGTTGTCCAGGTAACCATCAAGGACCCAACCCTGAAAGTCATCACCCGGCAAAAGTCCCTGCCCAATCCCTCCTACCTGGCCGCAGACCTGGCCCACGCCGTCATGGAACTCATTGAGGCCTCCTGGAAAACTGGCAGCCCCATTCGGATGCTGGCGGTTACGGCCCTCAAGCTGGTGCCTCAGGGAATGGCGGTAGAGCAGCTTTCTCTGTTTCAGGACATTGAGCTGTGCCACCAAAAACAGGAGCGGCTGGAAAAGGCTGTGGATAGCATACGGGAAAGGTTCGGCCACAGCAGCATTCTTCCCGGCAGTGTTCTGGTGAATGATCTGGGCATTGATAATTAATATGCCGGCAGGTTTTGCAGAAAGCAAAAGATCAGGCATATAATCGTCCGGATAAACGCAGTATAATAAATAAATTGTAATGGAAGATATAAAAACATGAAAGAACTAACCTTTAGAGAAGCGATTGAACGTTCCGTTGAAATCAGAAAATTGTATCATCATTTAGAGTCACTGTACCATGAAAAAGAATGGACTGTAGAAGAGGATGCGTTGGCATTCTTAACGGATGCCGGATTGGTTGGCCGTCTGACAATGTCTTTTCAAGGCCGCTGGCCAATAACCGGAGAAACGCAATTAGAACTGGAACACAAGCTTGCTGAATGCATATGGTGGATCATTGTTTTGGCTGAACGCATGAATATTAATATCAGCGAAGCTTTTGAAAAATTCTTATCCGGGGCGGAAAACCAGTTGCAAGAATAAAAAAGCAAACATATGCGCGGCGCGGCAACAGCTCTATTCACCATAGGCTGTTTCAAAATGGGCTATTTTACGATTCCATAACATATAAATTAAATGAGGGCGGATGCCAGCCAGCCGCCGCCCGAACCGAATACGTAAAGCTTCCTTTAAGAAATGCCGGGAAACTCCCCCGGTCATTTCTTTATTACCGGTATTGACAGGCAAACCACGCGGCTTTATAATAAATTCAATCAATCATGCAGGGTGCCGGAAGCCGTATGGCAGACCGGAGAATAGGAAACAGGGGTGCAATGCCCCGGCGAACCCGTCGCCGTATGCAGAGAGAATGCTTCCAAAATGCCACTGGGCAGGTGCCCGGGAAGGCGGAAGCAAACAGTGACCTGCGAGCCGGAAGACCTGCCTTGCAATAAAAAACCGTGGATGATGGCAAAGTCTGCGAATGCATTTTGCATTTGCGGGCTTTTTATTTGCTCAGGCCCGCAAAAATTTAATGAAAGAAAGGAAACAAAAAATGAAAACAACCACTTTCAGAATCACTTTGCTGGCCCTTTTCATCGCCCTTTGCGTAGTGGGGGCAAACGTAAAGGTAATGGGCTCCATTGCCTTTGATTCCCTGCCCGCGTTCCTGGCCGCATTCCTCATCGGCGGCAAGGAAGGCGCCATTGCCGGAGCGGCCGGGCACCTGTTCTCGGCTCTGCTGGCCGGATTCCCCCTCACGCTGCCCATGCACCTTGCCATTGCGGCTGAAATGGCCGCCATCTGCTGGCTGGCCGGCTGGCTGGTGCAAAACAAAAATGTGCGGGTGTGGGCCGCAGCCATTCCCGCGTTTGTACTTAATGCGTTTATCTCTCCCCTGCTTGTGGTGGTATGGCCCGGCCTGGGTTGGGAGGTTATGCTGGCGCTGCTGGTTCCCCTGGTGCTTGCTTCCGCTGCAAACGTAGCCGGGGCAACCATTCTGGCCGTTGTGCTTAAAAAACCTCTGAAGAAATATCTGGTGGCGCAGCATTGAAGCAGATTCCCACCCCGCGCGACGCGCTTTTGTTTGAAACGGATACTGGTATGGTGCTGGTCTCAGCCGTGGATTCCTGCGGCGGTATCGGCAATCTGCCGGGAGACGCGTTGCATGTGTCCCCTTCTATTGTAGGCCTGTTTACGGCGCGCGTGGCGCTGCTGGAGGTGCTGGCATTGGGCGCGCAGCCCGCATGGGCTGCCCTTGCCGTAAGCAGTGGGCCGGACACGGCGGAAGAATTGATTACAGGCGCAAAAAAAATACTGGGGAATATTCCCCTTGCTGTGAGCACGGAAAAAAACATGCTGACCAATGTAACCGGCTTGGGCGTAACCGTAACGGGTTTCTGCCACGCGGACGCGCTGCGCACCGCCTGTGCCAGGCAGGGGGACAGCCTGTATTGCGCTGGCGATCCCCTGGTTGGAGAAGAAACGCTGGATGTTCGCGCCGTATTGTTTGAGCCGGACCATCTTGCAGCCCTTTGGGCCGATCCCCGCGTCCATGCGCTGATCCCAGTGGGTTCCAGAGGCATTGCTGCCGAAGCGGCTGTACTGGCTTTGGAGAGCAGCCTTGTCTGCACGCTGGATGAACAATGTGGCCTCAACCTAAAAAAATCGGCAGGCCCGGCCACCTGCGTGTTGTTCGCCGCGCAGGCTGGAAGCTGCTTTGATATCGGGCTGCCGGTGCGCGAGATTGGCACTCTGTATAAATAGCCTCAACTTGTGACATTGTCACGTCAACCTTTTATCAAAAGGCATACAATGCTACTATAAAAGAACAAAGAAAGGAATACTTCTCCTTCCTTAAACAAGTGGTATGAACAGCTTCCTTTAGGGCATACCGCATACTAGCTCACATTCAGTTCCTTAAGCTTACAAACTTACTCGCCCCCCTCCGCAAATACGGGGGCGTTTTTTTATATTACCGAGGCCGTGACTTGGTCACAGCAACGCATCTTAAAAAGGCATACAATGCTATTATAAAAGAACATGGGAAAATACTTCTCCTTCCTTAAACAAATGGTATGAACAGCTTCCTTTAGGGCATACCGCACAGTTTCTGTGTTAACCCCCTTAACCTCTTTATAAGAAATCCGGGCTTCCCCGGATTTCTTTACTGATTGCAAAATTGCCGCAACCTTTTTATCACACATTGCGCATAAACTTTGACCTGCAATTGGGGCAGGTAATATTTATCTTGCCTTTTCCACGGGGAACGCGCACCTTCTGGCCACAACTTGGGCAGTCAAAAACTCTATATTTCTGAAAATCTCCTGCTCTTTGCCCAAAATTTTTAAAACCATTCCTAAAACGGTACCAGCCAACCATAAAGCGGTTGTTCTCCGCCGCGCGCTTGGCATGATTCTTTGAAAGCATCCGGAAGACAGACCAGGCAAAAACAGCCCAGGAAGCCAGGTACAGCGGAAACAGCCTGAAAATCTGCGATAAAATTGCCATTGACAGATACACGGCAAAAAGAAAAATAGAAAACTGGTCGGCGCCATGCCTGCCATAAAAAAACCTTGTGAGCCAGTTCATCCCATTGCCTCCGTATATTTTGTCCCTTTATTATACATTTTTTTCTGTGCCAATTCAAATGTCAAACCTGTAAAGAAAAATATAAAAAGGTTCTGCTTATGCTATAATATGGTTATAAAACTTGATATAAGATAGGATGTAACACAATGGCAGATGTGCAGAATATTTGGAACGGATCCCTTCAGGATATAAGAGAATTTATGGAATCTATTCCCGCCGGGAACATGGCCCAAGGCGTGGATTCGGAAACGATAACAATCAGCGGCGTTCCCTGCCGGGTTTTAAGCCCTTCCAACATAAATCCTACCAAAACAATCCTGTATTTTCACGGCGGCGGCTTTTGCCTGGGCCTGTATCCGGCCACCATTGCGTTTGCCGCATATGTTGCTCAGGCGGCCAACGCCCGGGTAATTGTCCCCGATTACAGGCTTGCCCCGAGTTTCCATGCCCGGCGACCTTTCGGGCTTGCCTCCCGTGCTGATCCATGCGGCGGATAACGACGTTTTTTTAAGCGACTCTGTTCGCCTGCATCAAAAAGCCCTGCAAAGCGGCTGCCTCTCAGAGCTTAAAATTTGGCCCGGCATGTGGCCTGGGCGCTCCCGCCCTTCCGGCCGCTGGCGAAGGCCATGAATGAAATCTTTTTGTTTATTAACGCAGGATAAACTGTTTTATTTTGGCTGTGCAGATTTAGTGTTCTGCGTTGCCGCAATATCTTTATAAATATACGGCACAACCATGGTGGCAATATTGCGGTGCTTCATTAATCTGCTCATCAAAAAATACGTAGTCTGGTTATGCAGCAGGTTATCATAAAAATGGGCTTTCACAAACTTCACCAGAACAACCGTTATATCCTCGCCGTGATCCAGTTTGCTCTCCCGCTCGGCAATGTATTCCTCAATGGGTTCAATAATATCCCTGTAAGGCGCCTGCACCACCACAAGAGGTATATCCATCTTTAGTTCCGTCCAGCGGTTTCGCATCTGCTGGGCGGCCGTATCGTCCGTAGAAACATACAGGGCCGTTACATTGGACGAAATGGTGTTTGCATAGTTTAAGGATTTCAGCGTGGATTTGCTGATGCCGGATATCAATACAATACACGGCGCTTTGGAATTACTGGAACTCCGGTGGTAATGCCTCTCAAAGTCCTCTATCTTTAGCTGCCTTGCCACAAAATTGTAGTGCTTTTTAATGCCCATCATCATAATGGCAATCAGCGGTATGGCAATGGCCAGCATCCACGCGCCGCCCTCAAACTTGGTTGAAAACACAATCACCGTTGTAACGGCGGTAATGATTGCGCCTGTGCCGTTGATCATAGCCTTGTGCAGCCATCCCTTATCCTTTGTTTTGATCCATTTGATAAACATGCCGGTCTGGGAAAGCGTAAAAGACAGAAAAACACCCACCGCATACAAGGGGATTAAATGATGCGTGCTTGCGCCAAAAACAATCAGAAGCACGGCGGCTACAATAAACAGAAACATAATGCCGTTGGAAAAGCTGAGCTTAGCGCCCCTTTGTGCAAACTGCCGCGGCATAAACCCGTCCTGCCCCAAAATGGAAAGCAAAGTGGGCAGCCCCGTGTAAGCGGTATTGGCAGCCAAAATCAGTATCAGGGTTGTGGTAAACTGCAGCAGGTAGTAAAGGGCGCTTCCGGGGCCAAATATCGCCGAGCCCATCTGCGACAGGACCGTATTGTCCGGCAGCGGAACCACATGCAACCCTGCGCCCAAAGCCACCGACCCCCCGAATATGTAGACAATTACCGCTGCCAGCATAAAAAGCACATGCCTGGCCGTTTTTTGGGAAGGCTCCTTAAAAGAAGGCACCGCGTTACTGATGGCTTCTATACCGGTGAGCGCCGAGCAGCCGGAAGAAAACGCGCGCAATAGCAGCACAAGCATAATTCCCTGCTCCGCATTGGCGGCGTGTACAGCCGAATCCGCGTATTGGATGGGTTTTAGATTTCCGTCAATCATACCCACCAGGCCCATGCCGATCATCAGGCCCGCAATTCCAATAAACACGTAGGTTGGAATGCCAAACGCTTTGGAGGACTCGCGCGCACCGCGCAGGTTGATCAGCGTAATAAAAAAGAGGCCAATCAGCGCAATCCCCACCTTATATGGAGCCAGGTATGGGAAAGCAGCTATAATCGCCTCTGATGCGGATGAAATACTTACGGCAACCGTTAATATATAATCTATAATCAATGCGGAAGCAGCCACCAGGGAAGTATTCCGGCCCAAATTTTCGGCGGATACCACATAGGCGCCTCCACCATTTTTGTAATGGTTGATAATTTGGGTATAAGAGAATACAAGAATTAAAAGAAGAATGATGATGGGAATGGTTACGGTGCCAAGAAAGGCTACTGCTCCCAATCCCAAAGCCGGAACCAGTACCAGCAGTATTTCTTCCAGAGCGTAGGCCACAGATGAGGTGGCGTCGCTTGCCATAATGGGAAATCCCCAAAACTCATTCAGCCGCTCATGCGCCATTGCCTTTGTTTCCAACGGCTTGCCCAGAAGCAAATTTTTAATATATTTTCTGTTTGTTTGCATCCAATAATTGCACTCGTTTCCTAATTGTCATTCCTAAAACTCCTCTGAGATTTAAGAATTTTAGAATTAATATAATACTTTCCTAATAAAAAAACAAGTATAATCGCGTTAAATCATTTTATTAGAATTTGATTAGAAAAACCGCCTTCCGGCGGTCAGCTTGATGACAAAATTCATAATAATTAAAAAAATACCAGAAGCACAATTTCCTTACTATACGAAGGCCGTTGAAAGCCCCACTACCCTACCCCAAATATCTTCGATATTTCGGGGGCCCCGGTCAGGCATTTCAAGCATTACGACGCAAGCGTAGTTCATCCTACGCTGAGGAGTAAGCGCAGAAATAACGCATTAGTTGGGGCTTTGCCTGCGGCCTGACCGCCTTCCGGCGGTTCTTGGATTTCCTAGTGTTCGCTTAACGCTTCCCTTGCAACCCGTTCTTTTGCACGGTCCGCAATCACTTCATAAAAGGTGGAAATCATTTGATCCACACAACTTCTGCTGGAATAATTCCTGCCAAACTCAATATACTTCCCGGAGAGCTCTTCCTTCTCCTGCGGATGATCCAGCCAGTAGTCTATCTTCTGGGCCAGAGAATCCGGGTTGCCCGCACAAAACAAATTATTTTCCGTCAGCGCAAACTGCTTGGTCGCAGATCGTTCGCTATCCGAAATCACAGGAACAAGCCCGCAGGAAAGCGCCTCCAGGCATGAGATCGCCTCAATCTCCACATCGGACGGATGCACGTACAGGTCGCAATAATTGATAACACCAGCCAGCTCCTCTTCCGTATAAAAGCCAAAAACAGGCGGATTGACAAGCTTCCCGCCACGTTTCCTCAGCTTGTTCTCCCTGGGCCCGTTACCTGCGAAAATCAGTTGTATCCTATCCGCATACTTGCTTTTGGCTGCCGCGTCAATCAAGAGGTCATGCCTCTTTTCGTCCGCATACCGGCCCACAAATAGAATGCAGATTTTATCGCGCATGGAATCCGGCTTTGGGGATTCCTTTTTGTGAAAAACAGGAATCACGCCGTTCGATATCACGCGAAGATTTGCTGTGTATCCGTTGTCAATCAGCTCATTTGCAATAAAGTTGCTGGGGCAATGGATAAACCGCGTATACTGGTAGCAATGATTCCAGAATATCCTGTATATCAGCCGGTTCACCACTACGGAATTCATCATAAATATATGGCTTGTGATGTTTTCCGGCTGTACATGGAAAGAAGCAATGAGCGGAATGTCCATCTCGTATGCCAGCCTTGCGGCCAGGCATCCTGCCGAAAAAGGCATCAGCACATGAACAATATCGGCGTCCAGTATCACCCGGCGCAAAATAAACTCATCCACGTTGGCAAACACCACGCCGTTTTTTTCTTCAATGTAATTGCCAAACACAGGGATATGCTTTTTTTCCAGCCGGACGTACCCTTCGCCCTCATGGTCGTGGGGAGATACAACGGTAACCTGATGGCCTCTGGCCCGCAGGTTTTCCACCAGCCTTTGTGAAGTAACCGAGGTGCCATTGTTGTGTTGCCCATAAAAATCGGCAATCAATACAATTTTCATAATTCACCGCCCATCATTCATAGACCAGGCGCCATGTGTCCCAACACATGAGTCCCAGGATTCAGCGGCTTTGCATCATTGCAAAAAGAACAGTGCTGCAAAGAACACCCTGTTTTTCATAAAGAAATTTCCACAGGAAATCCCTGCTCCCGTATTCGGTCACTGGCTACAAATTATTTTTCTATATTTCAGGAAATGCGGTGATAAGGCATAGAGCCCGAATGATAACAGCAAAATAAAAAATAACACGCCACATCCCCTGTTTACATTATAATGAAAAATAATAATTAAGTCAATTCCGCATATTTTTAAGAGCCCTGCCGCTTTTTCTCCCCAGAGACGCATATTTTTTACACTGGAACTTTTAAAATGTATTGATATCTTTTTCCAAATATGCTAACGTTTAAGTTACATAACAAATTATATGTTTATAGCATCATACTTCTGGAGGTTGTCATGAATCCTAAATCCGTTAAAGTTTTGATTGCGGACGACAGCCATGATTTTTCAACAATGCTTACATTTTGCATCTCGCTATACCCGGACATTGAAGTTGTAGGCATAGCGGAAAACGGAACGGAAGCTCTTGATCTTCTTGAAGAGCTAAAACCGGACATTCTGCTGCTGGATATCATCATGCCGGAAATGAATGGACTGGAAGTGCTGCGCCGCATCCGCCGCAAGGGAGTTCGTCCGCTCCATGTATTTATTTTATCAGCCGTCAGCAATGAAACTGTAGCGTTTGAATCCATCAATATGGGGGCTACTTATTTGCTGAAGCCAATAGACGCGGAAATGATCATCTCAAAAATCCGCGGCGTCATGGGCCTCAACGCTCCATACCAGGCCGTTTAGAGCAAAGCGCCCGTTTATTGCCTGTGAACCTGTCTTCTGGGACGGTATGAAAAACTTGCTTTTTTAATTTTACTGTGATAGAATGCGTTTTGAGGAAATATTTTAATATGGCGGCCACGGCCGCTTTTTTTTATTCAAATTGTTTGCATCGCCCGCCCAAAGGTTGTATAGTATTGCATTGGGGCCAGAAGCCCCATTCGGAAGCAGTTCCGGCAGATCCGGTTGCGATTTTTATTTCGGTATCGGATTTTGCTCCTGCTTCTTAATCTATATAAGGAGGCGCCCAAAAGGCGCCTCCGCTTTTTACTGGCTAACGGCTCAGAATTCGACAAAACGCCCTAAATAAATATTACATTTGACTTTTATCTGATTTTTTCTTAATATATTGTTGTATATATCCTGATAGAAAAAAATGGTGAGTTTATGAACAACAATTCTTACAGAAGATCCGCCCCCAAGGCGTTGATTGTTTTTGTCGCGGCGTTGATTCTTGCGCTTGCAGCTTTCTGCGTATATCAATATATGCGCGCCGATGCTCTTGCGCAAACATCTTCCAATGTGCAGACGCAAAACGACGACCTGGCATCCCAAATACAAAGCCTGCAGGATGAAATGCAGTCTTTGCAGCAAAAATACGATTCCCTGCAAAACCAATACACCACTCTGCAGGACCAAAACAAATCCCTGCAGGAGCAAATCAATGCAATGCCCACCAGCACAGGCAAATCCAACAAAAAAGTGGTTTACCTTACATTTGACGACGGGCCGGATGAACGCACGACCCCCAAGCTTTTGGATACCCTGAAAAAGCTGAACGTAAAAGCTACTTTTTTTATTTCCTTCCAAAACGAGGATACGCCCGCTAAACGCGCTCTTCTGAAACGAGAGGCGGAAGAAGGCCATACGCTGGGGGTCCATTGCTTCAACCACGACTATGCCGTATGCTATAAAAGCGAGCAGGCGTTTTTGGACGATTTTAACAGAATGAAGAATATTATTATTGAAGAAACCGGCATAACGCCCAACATCAACCGCTTCCCGGGCGGCACGGGCAACACGGTTTCCATGACCCATTCCAAATCCATTCTGATGCCTGCACTTTTGCAGGACGTAAAGGCAATGGGATTTAAACCGTTCGACTGGAACGCGGGCGGGCAGGACGCCAACGCAACGCCCCCTGCAACACCGGACGCAACGGCAGAAGCAATCTTTAAGGATGCGGGCAGCCAGAGCAATGTGGTAGTTTTGCAGCACGATACCAAATCCGTTTCTGTGCAGGCGGTAGAATCCATCATAAAGTATTTCAAGGCTAAAGGGTATACATTTGGCACATTAACACCCAATTCGCCCGACCAAATACAGGCGTTCGCAAAAGAGCGCAGCGGCCTTAAAACCGTCACCGCCTCCCTTGGAGAATCCTGAGCAAAAACAATGGCCTGTGTACGCAATGTGCACGGGCCTTTTTTATTGCTCCGCTTCCGCTTTAACCGCAGGGTTTACCTAATCAGCCTTTCAATCTGTTTTTCAGCGGCGTGCGGCAGAAGAGTTTTAAGGTGCCTTGCCATGCTGTCCCTGGAATCTTCCGGGCTGCACCCATACGCGGCAGTAACCAACTCCTCCCCCAGCCAGTCCTCACTGAGCGCGTACCGGGCGATTCCCCAGCCATACGGTTGCCCAAATTTATCCTGTTTATAGGCAAAATCCTGCACCGTAATATAGGTTTGCATTTGCAGGCGGGTAATTACGGTTTCAAAGCCCTTGTTTCCTGCCGGGCCGTAATTGCCAAGCCTTTTTAAATCAACCGACAGGCTTGGGCCGGATTTGCGCAGCATATCAACAACTTCCTTGTCCTTGCGGGAGGCCAGCCCTTCTTGATACCTATCGTTAAAATCCATACCACTTCTGCGGTAATTGGCAAGGTCCGGGTACCAGTCCGGACTCACGTAACCCGCCTTTCCACCGAACAGTTTTGCGTAGGCAATCCTCCGCCCGCGCGCAATGGTACCTTTCCATTCCCAGGGTCCTTCCACATCGGTAAACCAATAGCCCGGCGGCGTGCATTCTTCCACGGAATAACCTTGTATCTCATTTCTGAAAAAAGGGAGGAAGCCTATCTCCAAAACCACATTCTCCAGTTCAACCGCGTTGTGCAGCAAAGGGAATTTCATACAACCCAACACCAATCTTTTGCATATTCTCGGGCCAAAAAGCCTTTACAAAAGCCCAAGTTTTCGTCTATTTTTTTATTTAAATCGATATTTTTTCCTTGTGTAACAGTTTTATCTGTGTTAGAATGGATATCGCGAGTCCGGGGTGTAGCGCAGTTTGGTAGCGCGCTTGGTTCGGGACTAAGAGGTCGCAAGTTCAAATCTTGTCACCCCGACCACGCAGGCGGGAGTCTGCAACCAATACCGTGAATCACAGCAGGTGGTTCGCGGTATTTTTTTCCCTGGCGTTCATTCGGGTGAAAAAAATTACGATGCTGCGCCTCCCCAATAAATATTGTATAAAAAGAAAAGCGGCTGATCAGCCGCTTTTCAACACCTGTCTTAATAAATTGCGCCCAAAATCGAGCTGGTTACAGCACCAAAAGCAACCATTGCAATAACCCAACCAATCAATACAATAACAGCAATAACAAGTCCAATGATACCCATAACAAATCCGGCCGTCGCCATGCCACGTTTGTCCGGCGGCAATTCCTTCCTGCCTTTTGAGCCAAGCACAACAGCCACAATGCTCAGTATCAGTCCAACAATGGGTACCCAGCATAAGATCAGGCCGATAATGCCGCACACCATCGCGCCAACGCCCACACCCGAAGACTGGGAAGCATCTGGCGCATACGAAGAGGAGCCCACATAAGGAGCCGGCTCGGGAGCCGCGGCGTCAGCGTTTACGTCTGCCCCGCAAGCAGGGCAATACTTTGCGTTGTCATCCATTTCTTTACCACATTTTGCACAATACATTTAATTATACCCCTTTTTTGTATATTGTTTAGTAATATTCTACCATCAAACACTCCTCTGGGCAATCTTTTTAATGAAATATATGTGGCATAAAAGACGCAGCTTGAAACGGAAACCTGCTAAACCAAAGAACCCAGCAGCCAGAATACCTTTGCGCCGGAAGTAAGAATAACAATCCACCAAATCAGAGCGCCAATGCTGATTACCAGGCCCACAACGCCCAAGATAAACCCTGCTACAGCCATTCCCCTTCTTTGGTTCACAGAGTAAGACCTTGCTTTTGCACCAAGCGCCATCGCAACAATCGAGAGGGCAAGGCCCGCAACCGGAACAAGACATAAGGCTACCCCCGCGATTCCGCATGCCAGCGCGCCCACAGCCCTTGCAAGAGACATTCTGGCCCCCCTTTCCGCGGGCTTCTGTTCCTTTGCTGCAAGTTCATTCATACTGATCGCCATATCCGCAGCCGCTTCTATTTCTGTGGCGCCGTTATCATTCGCAACGCTTGCCCTAGCCTCATTCGTTTCGGATCCTTTATCCTCCTCCGGTGCTGCTTGTGCTTCTTTCTCCACCTCTTGGGGCTCCCCGCCACATTCCTCCGGGGCTCCCTCCTGCTGAGCGGGTTCATCTGTTTCGGCTTCTTCCTGCATCCCGGGCAGGGCTTCCTCCGCTTTTTCTTCTTCCGGGGCTTGGGCGGGCTTCTCCGGTTCAGCACTCATGTCCGCCTCTTCAGCCTCTGCGAATTCGGGCTCGGATCCTCTGTCCACCGTCCCCTCTGCATCCTCCGCCTGTTCTGCTGCCTCTGGGGCGGCATTCTCCGTGTTTTCTATATCTTCCTGTCCTGCTTCCTCTGCCCCGGTCTCCGCAGCCTCCTGCGCTTCCCCCGTCCACTCTACTTCTTTGCCGCAGGATGGGCATACCCTTTCTTCGTCTTCCATTTCATTTCCGCAATAAACGCACAAAATCATCTGTATCCCTCCCTTATGGAACAATTACCGTATAAATATATGAATATTCTTCCTTATAAAATGCAGATGTATGAGGCGATTGCCCTTTTTTTTCATAAAAAAAATCCCCTAAAATCGACCGATTTTTTAGAGATTCTGAAAAAATTCAAATGTTAACCACTAGAGCCTACAGAGTATCTAACCGCATGGCGCCGGAAAAGAGATTTGCGCCGCCCAGAAACTGGAAGACCATAAACGCAGAAAGCGCAATTGCCGTCATGCCCAAAATAAACCCGGCAATTGCCTGCCCTTTTAAAACTTCCGGATATTTGACGGTTGAACGCACGCCAAAAACAAGGGAAGCCAGCCCAAGCCCAATGCCCGGAATAACGGCCCAAAACAGGCAGACAGCCAGAATTCCGCAGATAAGGGCGGCAAGGCTCATGCTGGTCTCCAGCGGCGCCTGCTCCGCAGGAGCAGCCGTTTGCCTCAAAGCGCTTTCACGCATTTCAAAGGGCCACACCGGCGCTTCAACAGGCTCCGGCCGCATTGCCTTTGTTCCGCAGTATTGGCAATAATTAGAGTCTTTTTGGAGCTCACGCCCGCATCTTACGCAATACATCTCGCATCCACTTCCAATCGCTTTGTTACAGGTACACACACATATGATACCATTTTAAAAAATTTTGGGCAAGTAAGGCAACAAAAAAGGCATGCCTTTCGGATGCCTTTTAGCTGTTTTTATGCCGGTCATTGGGGCGAAGATGTTTCCGCTCCCGCCTCTGACAAATTCAGGTTTGTATTTAAAAACACAATATCCACCCGCCTGTTCTTCTGTTTATTATCTTCCGTGTCGTTTTCGGCTACCGGCCTGTATTCCCCATAGCTGGTAACAGAGATACGCTTGGGGTCAACCCCGTCCGCAATCAACAGTTTTCCCACGTTAATTGCCCGCTGGGATGCAAGCTCCCAGTTGGACGGAAACTGGTAGGTAGAAATGGGCACATTATCTGTGGAGCCCTCCACGCGTATATAATTTGTGGTGGTTAAAATAATCTGCGCAATTTTGTTCATGGAGTCCATCGCAGAGGCGTTAATCTGGGCGGAGCCCGATGCGAACAGCATGCCTTCTTCCAGCCGTACCACAACGCCTCTCCCTTCTATATGCACGCTCACAGTCGCCGATATGCCGTTCTGCTGCACAAGAGCATTCAGTTTGTTCGCAATATCACGGGTGGCCTGATCCAGGGGAATGACCCCGTTGTTTTCCGCACCCGCGCTGGCAGAAGGGCTTTGCAGGGCGGGAATAAAATCGGAAGGTATGCTGGAAGCGGATACATCAAAATCGGAATCTCCGTACCCGTTGTTTGCATCCACCGTTACCTGTGTTGACTGCCCGTTGTTAAAAAACGCGCTCAATTGCTCCGCCAAAGCCTGAAACTTCACCACGTCTACATTGCTTATTGTATACATCATAATAAAAAGGGCAAGAAGCAAGGTGATCATATCGGAATAGGTCAAAAGCCACCGTTCCGAATTATCATGTTTTTCTTCTTCTTCGTCCTTCCATTTACGCATCGATCTGCTCCTCCTTCTCCGCCTGCACACCCTTATTGCTAACCGGTTTAAAATCATATTGCAGGTAGGAGCTCAACCGTTCCTTAATTTCCATGGGGCTGTATCCGTTATTGATAGAAATAACGCCGTCAACGATTAGCTGTTTGTCTATTCTGGCCAGTTTATATTGCAGCTTTAATTTATTTGCAATAGGCAGGTATAAAAGGTTAGCCGTCATAACGCCGTACAACGTGGCAATAAATGCTACGCCAATGGCCTTGGCCAGTTCCTCGGGCGTGCCCATGTTCGCAAGTACATGAATCAGGCCCATAACCGTGCCTATGATTCCCATTGTGGGCGAATATCCGCCTGCCGCTTCAAACATGGATATCTCTTTTTTCTTGATCTGGTCAAATATATACAGTTCCTGATCCAATATATCCAGAAGCGCGTCTTCCGCAAACCCCTGCATCAGCAACAGAATGCCCCGGACGATAAGCGGATCGTTTTTGCGCACGAATTCCTGATCCTGCACTGTCTCTTCCAGAACCAGAAGGCCTTCCCTTTTCGCTTTTGCAGCAAGTCCCAGAATCGTCTGCATGGTGCGTTCCAGGGAAATATTTGGCTCACTCATGGACTGTTTTACCAGAGGAAATATTTTTTTTATGTCATCCATGGAGAAGGACACTATAACAGCGCCTGCGGTGCCTCCGATAACAATAAGAATCGGGCTTAGCAAAAACAGGGACGCAATGTTCCCTTTATCCAGTACGTAGCCTGTCAGAATCATTCCAAAACCAATTGCTATACCCAAAATTGTGGCTTTTCCCATATGTATACCTCGTCTGTGATTAACATTGTTCAATCCCGCCATTTTATATGTCGTATTTTTTTGCGGTTAAATTAGCTTTTTTTTCTGTCACATTCCATTATATGTCATTATTCGCGATTGACAAATTCTTCCGGCAAAGCTATACTCGTATCTGAATGAATATTCACTCAAAAGGCGGTATCTTTTATGGAAGATGCAATAAAACAGGACAAGCGGTCCGCCGCCCTGCGCGCGACCTTGGAGCTGATTGCGGAACAGGGATTCCACGCAACGCCCATGTCCCAGATCGCCGGGCGCGCCAATATCGGCGTAGGCACCATTTACCGTTATTTTTCGGGAAAGGACGACCTGATCAATTCCTTGTATGTGGACGTTAAAACCAAAATAGCGCGGCATATACTGAAAAACTACACAGAAACCGGGCCGGTTGAAGCTTGTTTTTACAGTATGATAGGCGATACGGTGCTGTATTTTATTCAAAATCCTCTGGAGCTGTCTTTTACGGAACAATACGAAAACTCTCCGCTCATCACTTCCGCCACACGGGAGGAAGGAGCGCGCATCTCCCTTCCGGTAACAAAACTGTTCAAACGCGCCGGGCAGCAGGGCTTGCTGAAAGACCTGCCCATTGATACGCTGGGGGCTATGATCAGCGGGGCAACCATATCGCTTGCGAAGATGTACCGGTTTAAGGCGCCCGACTCTTCCAATTTGGAGAAAGCGGTAAACGCTATCTGGGACATGGTTTCCATGTAACGTTTCTGATAACGAATGAATGTTCATTCACACCACCAGCCTTGTAGCCTCCCGCGCCCGCACATTTCTTGGGCAATACGGCGCATGGACGGGTGGCTTTTACTTGGTAACACGGCCGTCTCCGCCAATCAAAACGGGAAGGCCGTTCATTTGAAGCTCCGGCTTAAAATAGCTGGTTAAAAAATCCTTGCCGCGCGCGCCTACTTCTCTTATATCACGCAAAAACTGCATATCTTCCACCGGCTGGGCGGCAACACCTGCCGCCTCTATCCCAAGGCTTCGGGCAATATAAACCGCGCGGGAAAGATGGAACGTTTGCGTCACAACCAAAACCTGCTTTACGCCAAAAACCATTTTGGCCCGGTACATGGAATCATAGGTATCAAATCCTTCCCTATCCACAAAAACGTCTTCTTCCCGAACGCCCGCGTCCAGCACATATTTTTTCATCGCGCTTATTTCGTCCTGCCCGTTTCCGCCACCGTCGCCCGTCAACAGAATCCTTGGTGCGCACCCCTGTTCATAAAGCCGGATCCCTTCATCCAGCCTGTTCTTTAAAACCTGGCTTGGCTCGCCGCCGTTTATCTGCGCTCCCAGTACCAATATGCATTGCGCATTAAAATTCATTGCGTTCTTTTCATCAATCATATAAGGCCTTGCCGCGTTTATAACAGCTAAATTCGACCATATGGCATACCCTGCAACTGCGGCAGCAACGGCCGCCAGAATAATCCATGCCTTTTTTATTTTTTTGCTTTTTTCTTTAACCATTTATATCTCCTGTTATCAATTGCGCAAAGCATTGTCTCAATCCGCTTTACTATAGCGCCTGGTTTATTGTATCAGCATTTTCCCCGCAAATCCATAGCCTGGCTTCTCAAATAAAAAACTGTTGACTTTTACGCAAAGGCTGTTACAATACAATTTGTTTCGTAAATTACGATTCAGTATATTTCTATCTCGTAATATATGGAGGACTACATGTTTCGTTTGATAGAATTAATCAGTAGCATAAACGTGCATTTGCTGCGTCAACTCTCCTCCATCGTTAAAACGCAGGGCCTTTCTGTAAGCGAGATGATCATACTCTGGAAGGTGAATAAAAAAGGCCGGGCGCGCATCAAGGATATTGCTGCGGAAGTTGGCCTGCCGCCCAGCACTATGACGGGGATTTTTGACCGCCTCGCTAAACTGGAGTATGTGGAGCGGCTGCACGATGTGGAAGATCGCAGAAGTGTAATGATCCAAGGCACGCCGCAGCTTGCCACGCTGGTAGACCAGGCAAGCCTCAAAGCCATGGATGAACTTGAAGGAATATTGGGTTCCCTTCCCAATGGTTTTCTGCAGCGGTTTGAGGAAGACCTTGAAATTATGTACAATCATCTGAGCAAAGGGAATTAAACAAATGGAAGAAACATTGGAACGTGGGTGGCTTTTGCCTGTATTTGTGGCCATCATAGGCGCTTTTATGTCCATACTGGACTCCAGTATTGTAAACGTGGCCATCTCCACCATGATGCATGTGTTTGGCGCGGGCACAGAGCAAATAGAATGGGTGGTAACCGTATACCTGCTGGCCATGGCGGTGGTGATCCCCATGACCCCCTGGGCAGGCGACCGGTTTGGATACAAGCAGCTATATATTTTTTCGCTGATTGTGTTTACTGCAGGTTCCTTTTTGTGTGCGGCCAGCACCAGCATCAACATGTTGATATTTGCCCGTGTTGTGCAGGCGGTGGGCGGAGGCATCCTGATGCCTGCCATGATGACCATGGTGAAGCGCATCGTGCCGGCTAAAAAATTCGGCGCCGCCATTGGACTTGTGGGAATAGCGCTTCTGCTCGCGCCTGCGCTTGGCCCTACCATCGGCGGATATCTGGTGGAATATATGAACTGGAGCTGGATATTCACCATCAATATTCCCATAGGTATCGCGGGCGTCATTCTGGCCTTTGCTTTTCTGCCCCAGTTCACAAAAATAAAGAACGGCAAGCTGGATATCGGCGGGGCCATATCCGCCGCCATGATGCTGTTCAGCCTGCTTTTAGCGCTCAGCAAAGGCAACGACTGGGGATGGAGCAGCCAGCCGGTTGTTATGTTGCTGTATACCAGCGCCTGTACGTTTGTGCTGTTTGTGTATCTGGAGATGACGAACAAGAATCCCCTTTTAAACCTGCGCCTGTTCAAACACCGCACGTTTACCATGGCAAACCTCACCATGGTCATTGCCACCATAGGCAATTACGCGGGGCTGTTTTATATTCCGCTTTTTTTGCAGAACATTAAGGGCATGGGCGCTCTGGATACCGGGCTTCTTATGCTGCCCGGCGCTCTTATAACCGGGCTTATGATGCCCGTCGCGGGCAAACTGTACGACAAGGTGGGTCCCAAACCAATTGCCATATTCGGCGTGTTCAGCCTGGCTTACACAACCTATCTTCTGCACGGGATAGATATAAACACACCCGCAACAACGGTGATGATCTGGCTTATACTGAGAGGAATCGCCATGACCTGCATCACTATGCCCGCGCAGGCGACGGCGCTTGAGGTTCCGGAAAAAGATGTTGGCGCCGCTTCTGCCATTTCCAATACGGTCTCCCGCGTGGGAGCTTCGTTTGGGCTTGCCGTGTTAACCAGCGTTTTAACCGGGCGCATCGCCTTTCATTCCGCAATCGCCGCCTGGGGAATTACCACCTCCAATCCCGGCGTTGCGCAACTGATGCAAAAATATTCCGCCGCCTCTGCAACCGGTATTTCCTCCGTTCAGGGCCTGATTACACGGGATGCGTATATCCGCGGATTGGGCGATATATTCCTGATCTCCACCATAATTGTAATCATTGGCATTCTGCCCGTGGTTTTCCTTAAAAAAGGCGGGGCCTCCAAACAAAACAGCTCGGCTGTCCGTATTGAACCGGAAGCTTTAAAAGATTAATATCCGCACAGAAAGGTAGAACAGTTGATGAAAAAAATATTTACTATTGTATGCGTCATAATTGCCGCTGTTGTCGGCGGTTCCCTGATCACGTATTACTACCAGTACCAGGGCGAACATTTTGTTGCAACAGAGGACGCGCAGGTTAAGGCGGACCTTGTTACTGTTTCCCCGCAGATCACCGGCGCAGTTCAAACCTGGACTGTGCGCGTGGGCGATACCGTAACCGCGGGGGAGATACTGGGAACGCAGGAAACGGATACCGCAAAAGCAGGCATGAGCCAGACTGTTGCCGCGCAGCCATCTGCTTCGGCCAAGGCCGAGGCAAACGCTTCGCCAGCCCCAACTACAACCCAATCGCCCGAGGACAAACTTGCGGACCGTGCGCAGATCAAAGCGCCCATTGACGGCAAGGTGGTTCAGGTAAACGCGGTTGTCGGGCAGATGGTTGCGCCCGGAACGGCGCTGGTGGTGATAAAAAACACAAACAGCCTCTATATTCAGGCGAACATCAAGGAAGGTGATATAAACAATTTGCAGGAAGCCCAGAAAGTAGACGTAAAAATCGATGCGTTCCCGGAAAAAACGTATGACGGTAAGGTGGATACCATAGGCCAGGCCGCGCAATCCGTGTTCTCCCTGCTGGCCACAAGCAACAGCAGCGGCAATTACACAAAGGTTACGCAACTCTTCCCTGTTAAAATCAGCATTCAGAACGAAGACAATGACAACCTTATGCCCGGCATGAATGCCTCTGTAAAAATATATATTAAATAGTTTTTAACAGTGCAATGCCTCTGTGGAACTTATTAATATGTTGCAAGTTTCTTGCCGTATTCAAACGCGGCGGTAAGGCCCACTTCATCCGGATACCATTTATATTTAAGGCCGTCGTCCATTACGGAAAATCCGGCTTCTGCCAGCGCCTGTTTTAAAATGCGCGGGGCTTCCCCGCTCCAGCCGTAGCATCCAAACACTGCGGCTTTTTTATTTTTAAACCGCATTTCACGTATCATGGAAAGAATGCCCGCAACGGAATGCAAAACACCGTTGTTAATGGTTGGCGAGCCCACCGCGATGGTTTTGGAGCGGAAAACCTCCGTAATAACATCGTTCTTATCGGTTTTGGATGTATTGTACACCTTTCTTCGCACAGTGGGGTCTGCGCTCCCCACGCCTTCCGATATAGCGTGCGCAAGCGCTTCGGTGCCCTGCCACATGCTGTCATACAGAATGGTGATCTGGTTCTCCCGGTAATTTTGGGCCCACACGCTATATTTATTGAGTATCTGCATAGGGTCGCGCCGCCATAAAAGGCCATGGCTGGGCGTTATCATTTCAATGGGAAGGTTCATTGCCGCAATCTCAGCCATCTTGTTTTTTACAATAGGGCTGTAGGGCGCAATGATATTTGCAAAATACTTAACGGCTTCTTCATACAGCGCGCACTGGTCAGCCATATCCGCCCACAATTCCTCCCCGGCCAGGTGCTGGCCGAATGCGTCGTTGCTGAACAGAATATTGTCCCCCGTTAAAAAAGCGGCCATGCTGTCCGGCCAATGGATCATTGCCATTTCTATAAAAATAATTTCTTTTCCGTTTCCAACTGGCAGGCGGTCGCCAGTTTTAACAACATTAAAATTCCAGTCCTGGTGGTATTGGCCCCGCAGCGAATCCACCGCATTGGCTGAACAATAAATGGGTATCCGGGGAATTTTCTGCATCAGTTTGGGCAGAGCACCGCTGTGGTCCGGCTCCCCATGGTTGATTATAATCGCTCCAATCCGGCTTAAATCAGTAATCTTGGAAAGGTTCTGCACAAATTCATGGCCGTATGGATTCCAGACGGTATCCACAAGCACCGTTTTTTCTTCTCGAATCAGGTAAGAATTATAAGTTGTGCCCCTGTGAGTGGATAATTCTCTTCCATGAAACGTTCTTAATTCCCAGTCAACCTTGCCAATCCATGTTACATTGCCTTTAACCTGTTTCTCCATTACTCCCTCCCGCCCGCACGGTCTGCACGGGCCGCATAATACAATTGCCCCCTGACATTTTGGCATCATACAGCGCATCGTCGCCCAACTGATACAGCGTTTCCATGGAAGTATCACTGGACGGAACCACCGTAACCAGCCCCATGCTGAGTGTTACCCGCAGCTTGGTATGGTTGTATGCGTTCCTGCCCTCCACGGTTATCAGCATCCTCTGGGCCGCAGCATATGCCTCAGTCTCTGATGTGCCTGGCAAGAACAGCGCAAATTCGTCTCCCCCATATCTTCCAAAAAAATCATAGGCTCTAATCTGGGCCTGCACCATGGATGCTATCTGCACCAGTACCGTATCCCCCACATAATGCCCAAAAGAATCGTTCACTTTTTTAAAATTATCAATATCAAATATCGCAAACGAAACGGGTTCGCCTTTTCGCGCGCAATAGCGAATGGCTTTTTGTGATATTTTAATAAAAGCCCTTCTGTTCAATATATTCGTAAGCTCGTCACAATTTGCCAGTTGCATCAGCTTTATATCCGCGCGTACCTTAAATAAAAACAGGTATCCGCTGTTGGATAGAATCATGAGCATAAACAGTGAAAATAATATATAAGATTGCATTTTATCCTGCAAAGCAGCATCCTGTGTTATCAGGCCGCCCGCCACCAGGGCCCTTAAAACAAACTCCGCCAGCATTAAAAAATAAATGGAGCCCACCATCCGGTGTATCTTAATCTCCATTTTCCACCTGAAAAGCAATATCAGCGGATAGATAATCAAAGCGGAAGACGCAGCAGAAAATACAATGATTCTGAAATTTTGCGTTGTATCCAGAAAAAAAGCAAAAATAAACGCTGCGGAAAAGCCGCAAAACAATGCTCCAAAAACTTTAAACGTTTTTTTATTTGCGGCATCCAGGAGCATAATCCCCGCAAGGCATTCAAAGAACACTGCCATCAGCATCAGTTCGCTTCCAGCAAACTGAAAAAACGGAACGGCTTGCGGAAAGGGCACATAGGTGGTAATGTACCAAACGGCAAAAGCGGATGCCTGGAATACTTTTGCCATCATAAACATTTTAATGTTCTTTTCTTTTTTTTTGTGTAACTGGTATACGGAAAGCATTAAAATCAAAAAAACATTCAAGGCAAACGATGTAAGTATAAACGCACCTGTATTTATAAAAACCTGCATATGTTTTCCTCATTTATCATTTTGTAGAAAATTAAAAACTATATTTATTATACATAAAAAAACACCGCATTAAAAGCAAAGAATATCTTTGCTCCAATCCGGCGTTTCCCTTTAAACTTTATTTTTGCCCGCTCAACATGCCTATGCTGCCCAGCATAAACGGAAGCTTTAAAAGCCTGGTTATAAACTCCTGGTTGCTCGTATCCGTAAACTCCGCCCGCCGGGCGCCCAGGGAAAGAATTTTTGGAATAAGTTTCTCTCTTTCACCATAAATGGATTTCACAAGAAACAGGTCGTGGAAAACAAACGCGCCGCCGGGCCGCAATACGCGCAACGCTTCGGCTACCACCTTCCATTTATCGGCCTCATCCTTTACTTCATGAAAGGTAAAATTGCTTACCACAAGATCAAATTCGCCGTCTTCAAAAGGCAGCCGGGATGCGGACGCTTTTTGATACGTTATCCGTTCCCCCACTCCCTCAAGCCTGGCGTTTTGCACGCATTGCGCGGCGGAATACCCCCACTTGCCGTGCCAGTAGTCAATGCCCACTACACTGGCCTGCGGAAATTTCTTTGCCAGCCTAATGGAAAGCGCGCCCGAGCCGCAGCCAATGTCCAGAATGTTGCCGTATTCACCGTTTGCGCGGGAGACAAGCATATCCAGCACTCTGCCCTGCACGCCACCGCCTTGGTATGACAGAACATACCCCGCCGCCAGAAAATAAAAATATGCCATTAAAAAAAACAGCGCCAACACACTCAAAACAACGCCCAGCGCCGTAAGACCCGGTACAAAAAACACAGTTATGCCTGCGGCCGCAAAAAAGACAGCGCACCCAAGCATCCGTAAAATCAAAGATTTTGCAACCCAGTTCCCGTAATCCGGCTTTTGGTCTCCAGCCTTCATAAAACCCTCCTTTCACCGGCGAAAAAAGCCACCGCACAAAAAAACGCCGCTAACCCTGCGGCTCTAAAATTATTCTTTAAGCGTCTGTGCCGCGCGGGACGCAATCTCATTTTCGTCCACCTTGTTTTTGGGGATGCCAAACGTATGGAAAATATGCCCAACACTTGCTTCCAAACTGCTGAAAGCCGGTTCCGTTTCTCCGCCTCCGCTGGTCAAAACCAGGCAAACCTTGCCCAACTGCTCCTTTTCTTTTACCAGCAGCGAGTATACGGGCGTACACACGTTTCCCGCCCATACCGGGCCCACAATTACAATGCGGCTGAAATCGGACAGACGCGCCTCAGGTGTAATCTGTGCATTGGTGGTTTTTTTATTGCTTGCATAAAAACCTCCGCGCAAAAAGCCTATAATTCCTCCCCATTTTTTATCATCCGCAATGCGCGATACGCCGCAGTTAGCCAAATCCGCAATCTTACGGGCAATGCGCTCAGAATTTCCGCTTCTGGTAAAATACAACACTCTGGGTTCCATTGTATACCTCCATTTATATGCTTACTGTGTATTTCTACATGGCAGCTAAAAAACCTTTTTTATATCACAAAATAAAAAAAGCGGCCCCTAAAAAAGCAGCCGCTCCCGTGTTTATTCCACCCTAATTGCATTGGACGGGCAACTTTCTTCCGCCTCTTTTGCGGTATCCTCCGCCTCCGCTGGCACAGTATCCACAAGCACAGTTGCCACGTCTTCCATGCCGAACTCAAAAACTTCCGGGCAAATATTGGGGCAAAGTCCACACCCAATGCAAAGTTCACGGTCTACATATGCTTTCATACTATCAACCTCACTTTATATATTGTTCTCGCTTTATTATAAAACACGCGGGCCCGCCTATTCAAAGCGTCTTTGCGATCTAGTGTATATATAAAGTAAAAAGGCATAATGTAAACACTATACCTTCATAAATATTATAAGCAGATGCAAAGCGCCTATTCTTCCACTTTGATTGCGTCCACAGGGCAGGATTCCTGCGCGCTTACGGCGTCGCTTTTCGCACCCTCCGGAACCGAATCCCCTATCACAACTGCCACGTTGTCCCCGCTCATTTCAAAAACTTCCGGACAGATTGTGGGGCAAACGCCGCACCCTATGCACTGGTCTTTATCTACATAAGCTTTCATTATTTAAAACCCGCCTTTTTAATGTGATACGTTTAGTATAAACGGTATGCCCCAAATTCATTCGGAAATTTTATGCGCAAACATCGCTTCATCTATCTATATAAACCCCTTATGACGCAAAAAGCGGGGCAAAGTTTGCACACGCTTTTTGCTGGAGGAATAAATTATGAAAAAAACTGCCTCATGTTTCTTGTCTTGTATATATAATATAACCAAATTATTAATTTTTAAATACAAAATTGTGAATTTTTTTTAAAATATATCCGCATTTTTTTAGCTTCTTTTAAATGCATGCCATAAAAACGCCCGCATTTTATTGATCTCAGCAAAAAAACGCCGCATCCGCGACGTTTTTTCTGTTCAAAACACTCTGCGCCCGCAGAGAAAATTAGCCTGCCAATATGCGCTGCTCATAATATTGGTTGATATAATCACCGATCCGTTGCTGGCCGATGCGTTAACCATCAACCCGTTTCCCAAATAAATGCCCACGTGCCCCTTAAAACAGATCACATCTCCCCGCTGCAGTTCGCTCATGCTGTTTACCCTCTGGTAGGAGGAGAGCGCCCACTGTGCGGACGTCATATAATTTATCTGGTATCCGCTTGTTTTCAACGCATAATATACCAATCCGGAACAGTCGAACACATTGGGTCCCTTGCCGCCCAGCACGTAAGTTTTGCCAAGCTGTGACATCGCGGCCTGTATAAACGCTTCCGCCTTGTCTGTATCCGTCACTTTAGACGGGTCTTTTACAGTCAGTTCCGTTCCGCCTATCATGCTTGTGTTTCCCAGCGTGTCCATTGCCCATACTTCGATCGTGTATTTACCCGCCTTGTATCCAAAGCTGCTCAGGCTGAACTGCTGGGACCACGCGCTGCCCGCGCCCGCAGCAGCTCCAAGGGATACGGCGTTTGCCTGCCCGTCTTCTTCGTTATAAACGGTGAACGAAACAGCCTTAACCCCGGACGAATCCTCCACGTTTGCCTGCACCGTAAAATTGCCTGCGTCAATGTCAATCACCGTTCCGCTCTGCGGGCTTAGGGACTGCAGTGTGGGAGGCGAAACATCTGTAGAAAGCGTGAAAGAGGTGGTTCCCATAACGCCCTGGTTTCCCAAAGCATCCGTGCCGTTCACGCTGACCGTATATGTTCCGGCTGTATCCCCCAGGTCTGTGGTACTGAATACGGCGGTCCAGTCCGCATCAGCCGTATTGGTCGCAATATAAGTAAAACTTTTTGCTTCCGGGTCCGCCGCATTGCTGACCACAAACGATACCGCTTGTACGCCCGAAGGGTCGTATACGCCCTGTGCGCTTACCTTCACGGTTCCGGGGGAAAAGTTTCCCGCTAAGGGGGTGATGCTGGCAAGCGTGGGCGCAGAGGTATCCGTTTGTTCAATGGTTTCTGCACGGGCCACCGGTATGTTGGTCATTGCGATTAATACGCCCAATAGTACGCTTGCAATTCTCTTATTCATGTTTTGTCTCCAGTCTTTCAGGGGAATCCGTTTCACCTCCTCTTGCTAACATTTAAAAGCATCCGTGTGAAGGAGGAGTGATTGCAGTCTGCTTATTTGCTGAAATTTGTGTGTAATATGCCCAACTGCATTTTTAACTATTCTGTAATACTTTTGTAACCACTTTATCATATTCACTGGCGCGGCGTAAACCTGTAAAAAAAGCCATAAAAAAGACTGCCTATAAAGCAGTCCAGCTCGACGATGTGCTACGGAAGGCTGATCCCTCCCGTGCTTGCACAAAATCAAATAAAAGGTTGATCACAGGGGAGCCCTGTTAAAAAAATTTTACTGCAGGCCTCCCATCATCTGGAGGGTCTCGGGGCTGTCTCCACCCATTCTCCACACCGCAATGTTTCCTATACCCAGGGCCCGCGAAAGGTCAAACCACCGCCGGAGCGTCTGGCTGTCCGCATACCATACAGTGTGCGTCTCACCATCTTTCTGGTAAGTAAAATAAAGGACGCCGCTCCCGTTGTCGCGCTGCACTTCTCCGCCGTTTTTGGAAAGGTTATACGCTTCCGTTTCGTCCACCTGCTCCGTCACGCCATGGGAGTCCCAGTCGTAGCCACCGGTGGCAAAAGCCATTGTTTTGTTATCCGGTATGGTTCTCATTTTAATTGCAAGCTCGCGTATAAATTCGTCGTTGGCCTTTGGCCCCGGGTCTGTTCCGCTCCCGTACAGATTATACGCCATCATAATATACTCTGGATCCGCGGGCAGGCCTCCCCTCTCAACCGGTGCGCCTGGTTCCAGCACTACACGCATCTTTTTTGCATTTTTCTCCAGCGCGGTATTCAGCCTGGCGCAAAAATCGCAAAACCCTTCCCACGCGCCATCACTTATTTTTTCGTAATCAATCTCCACGCCGTCAAATCCGTATTGTTCAGCCAGTGCCAGAACGTCTGCCGCATGGCTTGCTCGCCTTTCCGGCTGCATCAGCCGGTCCAGCAGGCCGCTGTCCTTGTCCGTCCAATTGCCCTCAGCGTCCACTGTGTCGTTTACAATGGTGAGATACACCGGAATGCCGGGATTTGCGGCTTTAAAATCTTTCAGTTCTGCAATCAGCCCGGGCATTCCCTCCGGAAAAATCAGCTTATCCGAAGAATCAAAAGAAGCGGCAAAAGCCTGCACGCTGTCCGGCTTTGCGGGTATTGCGTTCAGGTCGTTCATTCCGTTTTCCCAATCCCAATAAGCCACCCAAACCGAGAGCTGAAAGGGAGGCAACCTGGAAGACAGCTCGGCAGACGGAGCAGCGGATGCGGCTTGCCGCCCGGATGCCACTGCCTGCGCCGCGCCCAAAAATTCGGAGCCGCCTATCTTTTGCAAAAGGACTGCAAGCAATACGGCGGCAACGGCAACGCACGCCACCACACAGACTGTAATAATCTTACTGTTCAGCCGGTTTAATTTCATTTTTTATTCCCCTAGAACGAGGTCATAGACCAATTGATAATGGTATTTATTCCATCCTCTATTCCAGCAACAATTGCCTGCCACATGTTGTAGGTATTCTGGTATAACACGGCCTCTTTTTCTCCCGGCGTTGTCACCTTCAGGTCCTCGAATACCGCGTCGTAAATATTGTCTTTCTCATTAATCCGGCTTCTCCATGTACCCAGCGCCAGGCGCTTGCCCTGTATGGACGAATCTATTTTAATGCTCCCGTTCACGGTTTTCCCGTCCACCGTCAGGCCCATGGCATCTCCCTGCAGGTCTACCTGCAGCCGGGTTGTTTTGGAGAGGCCCAGCAGATAGGGTTGCGGCGCGTCCTCGTTAATTGTGCCGTCCGGATTGTACAGGTATGCCTGCTGCAGCTTGGAAGGGCCGTTCAGCGCTTCATACTGCGGCAAATCCATAGTGTATGTATACAGGGTTTTCAGGCTGCCGCCCGGCTGCTTTTCTTCCACAATTATCTGGTTGTTGCTGCAGCGTACCCGCACGTAGGAATCGCCGTCCTCCGCGTACCGCAGATAGATACATTCGTTGCCCACAACAGCGCCGTTGAGTACTGTGCTGAGCGATATGTTGGAAAAATTCTGGTTGGATTTCAGCGTCATAAAGCCGTCTTTGTCAGGAGGAGAGGTGAACGCGATCTTGTTGCCCAAAAATTCGGCCGCTCCCCGCTGCACGTTCCAATCTAAGGCCCTTTCAGCATCGCCTGTAAGAAACTCTACGTCTTCTCCCGTATCCCGCTTCATGGCCATCAGCATATGGTTGGTGTACCAATAAGCTCCAATCTGCAGCCTGTTTAAATTAAGCATGTTTTGCCCGGAAGAATTATAGCAGCTCATGTCTCTGTTAAAATTCATCTGGAACAGGTTTTTAATGCCCAGTTCGTTGGCGGACTGCACAAGCGGGTTCATGCTGCCGTACATTTCGTCCGAATGCATAATAATGTAAGCGCCGGGCGCATATCCAAGCCCTTTTAAGTATATCGTCTGCATATTGTCATAATCGGTCTGAATCCGGCGCTCCATCTCCTGCCTGTCTTCTGTGGGCACACCGTCCTGGTCCCGCAGAAAATCCATCAAAAAATGTGTATAAGACGTTGCTGTCTCAATTTCATCGTACTTGCTGTCGTCCACCATGGGAATATAATTATTATTCCGGTCTGTGATATTGATATAGGTCAGCCTGTAGCCGTTTGAACCAAGCTCCCAGTAACCGTTCTTGGTAAGATCCAAAAGCTGCTTCAAATTAAGAAATTTGTTGTCTTCTCCGCCCACTCTGTTTGCATAGGTAAACATGGTGGCCTTGTAGTTATACCGCTCCAGCAGAGGCTGTGCAAAAATACTGGAATCAGTCCTGCCGTCTTCAAACCCTAAAAATACCGCCTTTTGCGGCAATCCCTTACCGTTTTTATAAAAGTCCACAATGTCCTGCTGGGAAATGGTTTCATAGCCCAAGTCTTTCAGCGCTTTCAGTTCTTTGTCCAGGGTTTTTTGGGCAATATTCTTGCTGGATCCGCCGTGGCTTACGCCAAAATAGGTAATTGCAACAAAACCGCTGCGGTTCGTCCAAGTGGATTGATCCGGCGTCTTATACTCGCGCACATTGATGATAAGAAATACAACAGCAACCGCAAGCGCGGCTATGGCAATGGCTTCAAAAACAGTTCTTATGGCCTTCGCCCGGTTTTTAGCCTTTACATTTAATCTGTAATCAGGTTTTCTTTTCATTTGCGAAGCACCTTGTTACCTTTTCCTCCCAAACTGCTGCATGCGCGTGGCATACTGCACGGTCCGCGTTGTAAGCTGCTTGTTTGCGGTGCTCATCATCGCGCCCGCGCGGCTGGTTCTCACCATGTTGTCAGCCACCACCGGCGCCTGCCGTTTTGTTCTGTTTTTGTCTATCTTAAGCTGCTTTTTCTTGTTTTTTGCCTTCATATCCTCCGGCGTATCACGCGTGCCCCATTTGGATACCGCAAACGTAAACCACGCCACAGGCATTTGCCACAGCAGCACCACCTCATAAAACAGGCAGAATACAAAGCCGTACATCCATATCCTGCTTTTTTGAAAAATCAAGTGCGAAAAACTGAGCATCATGGCCATTACAAACAACCCAATTAAAAATGTGGATGGGAACACGCCTCGTGCCAGGGGCACATACACCAGATTGTATACAAACACAATGGGCGCTGCAATGGGAACAATAAATCCCACATAGAAGAACAGCGCCATAAACGGTTCCTTCTTCCATATAAAGCCGGACACCCGAAGGGATTCCCTGAGCCATGACCGCTTCCAGCGCATTTGCTGGTTTAAAAACTGTTTGCCAACGGAGGGTACAACGGTGGAACAGATGGCGTTATCCTGGTATGCCGTGCGGTAATTGCGCATAATGTAATTGGTCAGGCTGCGGTCGTCTCCAAACGTTGCCGGGTGCCCCAGAAAAGTCTGGTTCAGCCATTCGTCCTTGAATTTTAATACCAGGTCTCTCCGGTAGCAGGAAAGCGGCCCGGAGAGGCAGGTTACGCAGTCAAAAAAGCTTTCCGCCGCCTTCATCACGCGGAACGCAATGTAATACCGCACCGTTTGCAGTTTCGTAAGCGCGTTTGTGTATTTGTTTTCCACGTCCGTCCGGCCTGTAACGCCGCCCATTTTGGGGTCCTGAAATGGCTGGACCAGGTTACGGACTGCCTTTCCTTCCAGAAAACTGTCCGAATCCACAAACACAACCAAATCGTGCACCGCCATCTCCACGCCAGTGGCCAGGGCCACGCGTTTGCCGCTGTTTTGGGGCAGCTTTACCACGCGCAGGCGTTCGGCAATTTTAAATCGGTCCGCCTCCTGCCGCAGCCTGTCCTGCATCTCCAGTATTCTCTGCCAGGAGGTGTCATTAGAGCAGTCGTCCACCACAATCACTTCCAGCTTGTCTATGGGGTAATCCTGGTTGATGCAGCTTAAAATAGTGCGGCCAATCCACTCCTCTTCATTAAAACACGGAATAATAATGGATACGCCCGGCGTAAAATCCGGATTCACCGGCACGTTGCGGTACAGGGCGCCAAACAGATAGCGGGATAACAAAAACAGCGCCGCAATAAGGCTGTACAAATATAAAAACCAGTTGTATTTAAAATACAGCACGCTTTCCACACGCATCAGCACAACAGCTAAAACAGCTATAAACAGGAACGCGCTGGCCACGGAGACTGAATAGCCCCATTTTTTCTGCTGGAAATATTCATACAAATTTTTATGAAACTCAAACGCCAGCCGCAGTTCCCCGCCCTTCCTGTTTTCCCGAACCAGAGAGCGTATCAGCTTTGCCTTTATTTTTACGCGCGATTCAAATCCTTCGCTCATAGTTCCCGCAGGCAGGTCAAAATCCAGCTCAAATTTGTCGTACACATCCATTTGGCTGGGCATCTCCTTAATGGAAACAAGCACCCCTGAGGTGGAAATATCAACGGCACGGCCCTTTAAGACCCGCTTTTTTCTGCCCTTGTGCATCACAACTTCCACATCAAAATCCGCATGGTACCTAAGGCCTATTTTATCGTGCAATCCCTCGTCCTGCGCCTGCTTCGTTTGCGTGCTTCTGCTCTTGCCCATGCCCCTGCGGTCTTGGCCCGAGCGAATCTGCTCGCCGTCGGGAACATGATTCAAAATACGCCTGTCCCTTTTGGGCCGCGCCATTTTTTCGGGCTTGCTCCTTATTCTCCTTGTTTCATACCATTCAGACATTAACTCTCTCCTTACATAAAGGCTGCCTCATATTACAATTGGCCGGGCTGATGCTGCTCCGGTTACAGCCTCCAGTACACATAGCCTGCTTCCCGGAATGCCTCCTTGTTATAGATTCCCTTAACATCCACCATTATTTTTGTAGCACCCGGGGCGGCCATAGCGGTAAAATCTTCTAATCCCATTTCCAGAAAAGGCTTGTGGCCAACAGCCACAACAAAAATGTTGATATTTTTAAACTCTTCTAAATTGTTGCATGCAATCCCATATTCCTCCCGCACGTCCGCCTCGTCCACGAACGGATCATACAAAAGAGACTGAATGCCGTATTCCCCCAATTTACGTATAATATCTATCACGCGCGTATTCCTGGTATCCGGGCAATTTTCCTTGTAGGCAAAACCCAGAATGCCCACGCGTATATTCTTCATATCCGATCCCGCACGCACCAGAAGCTTCACAATCTTTCTTGCCACAAAGTTTCCCATGTCGTCGTTAATCTGGCGCCCGGTCAATATCATGCGCGTGTGGAAGTCCTCGCTCTCCGCCTTGTAATTGAGGTAATACGGGTCTACGCCTATGCAGTGCCCGCCCACCAGGCCGGGGAAGAAATTAAGAAAATTCCATTTGGTGGCGTTTGCTGCAAGAACGGTTTTGGTATCTATACCCATGCGGTCAAACAGCATGGAAATCTCATTAATAAACGCTATATTGATATCCCTCTGAGCGTTTTCCACAACCTTGGCAGCCTCTGCCACCTTGATGCTTTCCGCCCTGTAAATGCCCGCTTCAATAATCAGCGCGTATATGTCTGCAATCACTTCAAGCGCTTTTTTGTCTATGCCGGAGACAATCTTAATCATATTATGCAGCCGGTGCACCCTGTCGCCCGGATTGATCCGCTCTGGGGAATACCCCACTTTAAAATCCTGCGGGCACTTAAGGCCGGATTCCTGCTCCAGCAGGGGAACGCAGATGTCTTCTGTTACGCCGGGGTAAACGGTGGACTCATATACCACCACATCCCCCTTTTTAAGGTATTTTCCTACAGCCCGGCTCGCGCATTTCACAGGCTTCAAATCCGGCGTTTTATCCGCACGGATGGGTGTGGGCACAGCTATAATATAGAAGGACGCTTCAGCCAGCCTGGCCTCGTCGCTTGTGAAAGCAACAGGGCAGGCCGCAAGCTCTTCATCCCCCAATTCCGCAGTGACGTCTTTTCCTGCAATATAGGCATTAATGCGCTTTTCATTAATATCAAAACCAATTACATCCACTTTTTTGGAAAAAGCCGCAGCCAGGGGCAAGCCTACATAGCCCAGGCCTACCACTGCGATTTTTGTTTTTCTGTTTACAACCGCTTCAAAACCGTTCACTTCTCTTCATAACTCCTGTTCGCTTTGCCTCGTACTGTTAGCCGTTAACGCCTTAAATTTACGCCCCGATATTCTGGGCGTTTTTGTGCATCCTATCAAAAAGCGTGCCACTCGTCAACATTTTTTATGCTTTTATGCGGCGATTCGCATATTTCTGCATATATTTAATAATAGTCTGCCCTGTTTTCGCGAAAAACCCCATTTTTCCCCGATTCTGTCATTCCTCAATTATAAAGCTTGGGGTAGGTGTTGCATTGGGATTCACCGTGGTGGACGGCCGCGTTTTTTCCCATTCCGGCAACTGGTGCAATATCTCCGCATTTCCGGATGATACCAGCTCAGACATGGGCATAATTGTATAGCCCTGCTGCTGCAGATATTCTATAATTTCCGGAAGCGCCTTGTACGTATCCAGCTCAATCATCAAATGCATTACAATAACGCTGCCATTGGTTGCGTTCTTTTTAATATAATCAACAATCTGGGCCGAAGGAATCTTTGTCCAGTCCAGCGGGCTGATGTCGTACAGGGAAATATCCTTATACCCTGTGGCGGCAATGGCATGCGCCGCCATCTCGCTTATTTCGCCGGTGGGCGGGCGGAAAAGCAGCTTGGGCTGTTCCTGTATGGCTTCCGTAAGCACCTGGTGGCATTTAACCACCTGCTCCTGTATCTGCCGGGACGTTAGCGTAGTTAAAACCGGATGCGTATAGGTATGGTTCGCCACATCGTTACCACTCTCCGCAATCGCCTTGGCCAGGTTTGGATTTGCTTCCGGCCCGTTGCCGCGCAAGAAGAAGGTAGCTTTAACGCCGCGTTGGTCAAGCTCGTCCAGTATGCGCGTTATGGAATAGTCGCATCCCCAGTCATCAAACGAGAGGCATACAATTTTTCTGTCGCGCAGGCCGTTGTATACAATGTCGTACTCCGCGTTCTCATAATCCGGGTTGATTTTGGCTGCGTCCCACCCGGGAATTTCCTTCAGTGGCTTTCTTTCATATTGATTGTCCAGCAGGTATTGCAGAGGCTGTACGGAATAGCCCATTTCCGTTTGCACTTTTTCAATCAGGTCCAGCGTGTTCAGTGCCGTATTCAGGTCGTTCGCGCTGAGCGCAATAATGCCTCCGCGTGTAATCTTATTTTCCAGGTAGCTCTGCACTTCCGCGGAAGTTTTCCCTTCCCAGTTTTGCAGATTGATGTTGTATGTAACAAGCTGAAGCCCGCACGCCTTGGCGGCTATTAGCACTTCGTCGTTATATTTTCCGCCCATGTTCCATAAAAACCCGGGGGTAACGCCCGCTTCCTGGCTGATCACTCCGTTCGCTTTTTTAAGTTGGGCGCTTATCTCATCGTAACTGTATTTTGTGAGATCTTTGCCTTCCAGGCCGTTGTTGCCAATGGAATGGCCCCTGTCTAAAATTTCTTTTGCTATATCCGGCTCTTCCGCAACCCGCATCGCAGGCAGGAAGAAAAGCGCCTTCATCTCATATTTATCCAGCGCGCTTAAAATCGTTTCCATGGAGTTTTTGTCGGACATGCCGGAAATAACAACGGCAAAAGAACGTTTTGTAGTATATATATAGGAAAGCACATCCGCCTTTTCCCCCTGCGCGGTGTGTGCGGGCGTTGCGGAAGGGCTAGCTGATGCCGCCTGGTTTTGCGACGAACAGCCCGCGGCCAGCAGAAATGAAAAAAACAGTATACAGGTTGCCAGTACGGCTATTTTGCTTTTGTTTATCTTAGGATCCATTTAACTCTCCTATTCTTTTCAATGTTTGCCGGATTTTCCGTATGCAACAAATCAGCCAGAATATCATTCCCCTGCGGCAGCGGCTGTTTCCTCATCTTCAGGAGCCTCCGAAGGTACCGATGTCAAAATATCGGCGTCGCCCGAAGCAACCAATTCGGACGCAGTCATAAAGGTGTACCCAAGGCCCTGGTAGTATTCAATAATTTGAGGCAGTGCCTTGTATGTATCCAGCTGGATCATTAAATGAAACAAAACGATGCTGCCGTTTGTTGCCCTCTGTTTAACCGAATCTGTAATTTGTTGCGCCTTATTGTTTGTGTCCCAGTCATATGTGGTAACATTGTATCTGATAATGTCCTTATATCCCGTAGCCGCAATCGCTTTCGCCGTAGTGTCGTTCACTTCCCCGTATGGCGGACGAAACAGCAAACTGGGTTGCTCCTGTATGGCTTCTGTCAGGGCCTGGTGGCACGATACAACTTCCTTCTGAATTTCTTCCGGCGTTATTTCCGTGGTGTTTGGATGCGAGTACGTGTGGTTTCCCACATCCATTCCATCTTCCGCTATGGCTTTTGCCAGATTTGGATTTGCCGCCACCCCGTCTCCCCTCAGAAAGAAAGTTGCTTTTACGTTATACTCGTCCAATATATCCAGTAACCGCGTAACGGCGTAATCTCCGCCCCAGTCGTCAAAAGTTAATACCAATACTTTTTTATCGGGCAGGCCATTATAAACAAGATTATACTGCGCCTCCTGATAATCTGGGTTTATCTTGGCAGCGTCCCATCCCGGAATCTCCTCAAGCGGTTTTTTTTCGTACGAATTCGCCAAAAGATAATCCAAAGGCTGGACAGAATACTGCATCTCTGCGCTTACCTTCGCAATAATGTCTATCGTATCTATCGATAAATCCAGGTCCTCCGTTTCAAGAGCAATCACCCCGCCGCGCGTAATTTTATTTTCCAGATAACTCTGAATTTCTCCGGCGCTTTTATGCTCCCAGCTTTGCAAATCAATTGTATATTTAACAAAATCAAGGCCGTTTGCTTTTGCCGCCATCAGTATATTGTCGTTGTGTTTGCCCCCCATGTTCCACAAATACTGCGGCCTAACGCCCGTTCGTTCCTCAATAACTGTATTGCATTTATGAATGGATTCATAAACTTCATTATAGTTCAATTTTGTTAAATCCGTTTCCGTCAATCCTTCGTTTCCAATCTCATGACCCCTTTGCAATATCTCCTCCGCAATGTCCGGCTCCTCTGCCACCCGCATTGCCGAAAAAAAGAATAACGCCTTCATTTTATATTTATCCAGTTCATCCAAGATGGCTTCCATTTTGCCTTTTTCGGCCATGCCGGAAAACACTAAGGCAAACGCCCGTTTTGTTGTATATATATAAGAAATTTCCCGCGCTTTTTCCCCATCCGCCGGGGGATTAATAGTTTGCGTTGGTTCTGCAGTTTTAATGGGTTGCGCCGGCAAAGTTTGCTTGGACGTCCATACGCACCCGGCTGCAGCAAAAATAGCAACCAATATCATCGCGGTAAGACATATTTTTTTCATTCTTTTTAGAACCCACTTTCGGCACCCTTGGCCGTGCTATTTATATCGTATCATTATTTAATTTATTTACTAAAAATTACAATTTTTTAGGAAAAAACAACTGTTTTTAATCCTAATATACTATATCATGCCCAAAAGCATTAATTTTTTTAAATAACTGGCTGTTTACTTTTATCAGAGTATAATAAACTATAATAGATTATGTGTTGCATATACAAGCCCTCCATTACGGGTATAATGGTGGGAGCGCTTTCTTCCGGCTCTGGGATAATTTTTATCCTCATAAAACGGGCAGCTAAAAACGCATACCCGCCTTAAAAGCTTATACGAAAAAACAAAAAAGCGGCCTAATGCCGCTTTTTTTTTACGCATTATTTCTCATCGCAAGCATTTCCCTGTTCGCCCTTTCTTCCAGGGATTCAAGCGTATCACATTGCTCCAATTCCGCTATTCCGTAACTGCAACTCACTTCCAGGGCTCTTCCCCCATCCATTTCAAGGGGTTCCCGCAACAGGGAACAAATGCGCCGCATCAGCGTTGCAGCGTCTTTTTGCGCCGTGTGCGGCAGCATAATGATAAACTCGTCTCCACCATACCGTCCCATATGATCGCAAACGCGGATGTGGTCGTTCAACAACCGCCCAAAGCCCTGCAAAATCTTGTCCCCGGCCGGATGCCCGTACACTTCGTTGATTTCGTGGAACCCGTCTATATCAACAAGCACGATGCACAGGGGCGTTTTGTAACGTTTTGACTTTTCTAATTCGTCGGAAGCCAGTTGCTCAAAAAACTGCCTGTTTTTTACGCCCGTCAAGCTGTCGTTTTGCGCCATATACTGCAGTTGCTCCCAGGCCATCTGTTCTGTTACATCCGTAAAGCAGCCGGTATACCCCTTCAAAACCTGTGCGCCGTCAAAATAAGGCTGGCCCACGGCGTTAAGCCAGCGCCATTCTCCATCACACCGTTTCATACGGAAAGCCATTTTAAAGGGTTCCTTATCTTGCGCAGCCTGGCTTAAAATAGCAAGGCAATATGCAACGTCCTCTGGATGCACAAGGGACATCCAGCCCTCCTCCAATTCGTCGGCCAGCGTGCGGCCAGAAAATGCAAGACCCGTTGCGTTCATATAATCGCACACACCGTCCGGCTTCATCCTCCAAATAATCATCGGGGAGGACTCAACAATCGTTTTATACTGATCAAAATCCAATTCCATAGCATACCTCTAAAAATACAAAGCGGTACAATTATTATAGCATCACAGGAAAAAACGTAAACTACTTTTTGTTTTATTTTATCACATTTTAGCGGCTTATGCTTCCATGTAAGCCATATTATTGCCTATAGATAAAAAAATAAATCCATACACACAAATACACATCATATGAATAGTATATACAAAATACCATACATAACGAAAGGAGGAGTTGAATTATGATGCCATACTGGAGGTCTGGATATCCCTATCCGGGCGCATACCCTTATATGGGGGGCCGTTGCGGCTGCGGCGGCTGCGGTTGCGGACGGCGTTGGTACTGGTAAAAAGCTTATCGGATAAAATTACGTCTCAGCCAATATAAATATACGGGCGCATGCAAATGCCCCGTACATAATAAATCAAAAAGGATCAATTGATTTTTGCTTTAGCACATTGTATAATCTATACGGTATTCTATTTTATGATTAATTTAGCCAATATCCGCCAAATTCCAATATGGAGGGGATCAATTTGATCATTTCCGGCAGACGGATCACGCCAATTGAAACGCCCAAAACAGCCGAAGCAACCGAAGCAGCTGTGGAGGCAGATGCCGCAACCAGCATTTACAGCCAGATTCTTTTTTTTGGCAATACAATTGCCGCCGACCAAACCATCTTTCCCAATCAAATGGTGCCCGCCAGGCATGTATTTTTTAGAGAACGTGTTCTGGCCTTTGGGCTTTTTTTAGTTACCTGCTGCTACGGGAACGTAGATATGGGCACGGACATTATAGAAAAACATCACGAAAAACTATCCGAAAGCAAAAGCCAGTCTCAGGTTGAAACATATATATCAAACCTCATGCGTTCCCTGCTGGCCTTTAAAAACCTGGATGCCAAAGTACGCAAAAAGCACCGTTTCGACGATACGGCTGCATTGGACGAAATGATTCCGTATTTTCTGGGTGAACTTTATGCGGAGAAAAGCCAGGGGGCAGTACTCGCCATCCGGGAACATATATTCGACTTATTGGACGTGCTGGGCAGCCATCAGATATAATCTATTTTACCGCCATAAAAAACAGCCTTGGAAATTTAAACAGAATATCACCGCTTCTTTGCACAGTATATTCTTTTTTGATTTCCGCAAGAAAGTCGCGCTCGAACGCCTCTTTTTTATCCTCAGGCAAAACGTTTAAATACGGCCGAAGGCCCGTGCTGCGGTACCAGTCCAAAATATCCCGGTGCGTCCGCATCCTGTGATAATATGCAACCTCCCAAATATCAAACTCCGTCGCAATGCCCAAAAGCAAATCAAAATATCCGCCCGGCGTCAGGTTATAAAATTCGCGCCAAAAGCAAATGCATTCCTTCCATTTATTGCTTGCGGCAATTTGATCCGTAATAATGTGAACAGGCTCTGTGAAATTATACGGCGTCTGAACGGCCAGTTCCCCGCCCTTCTTTAACAGCGCCAACATGTTTGGAATCAGTTTTTCATGATCCGGTATCCACTGGATGCACGCGTTGGAAAATACAATATCAAAATCTTCCCCCAGGCTGGATAAATCGCGGTTTGCGTCACAAAGCGTAAACTCCAGTTCGGGATGATCTTTTCTGGCCGTTTCAATCATAGCCAAAGAACTGTCCGCTCCTATAACCCGAGCATCCGGATATTTTTCCGCCAGCACCTGCGTGCTGTTTCCAGGCCCGCAGCCAATATCCACAATTTTTTTAGGGTTCCGCACGGTAAGCCGCGCCGCCAGATCCCTCGCCGGCTGCGTGCGCTCTTTTTCAAATCTCAAATACTGCCGGGAATCCCAGTCGCTCACCGTTATCACCCCTGTCTGTTTGTGATATTATACACCCAACGCGCCGCTGCATCCAGGCCTTTAATCTTAATTTAAAATACTTTTGCGTAATTGGTTGACAAGCTGCATTTTATTACTATAATCATAGTTATATTACTGCAATAATAGTATAGTTACTATAAGGGAGGCAATTCCATGAAAAAGGAGACGCTTACTGCGCCGGAATGGGCCGTAATGTCCGCCCTGTGGGGCAAGGGGCCGCAATCCCTCTCCCAGGTGATCGTATCCATGGGTGACTCGGTTGGCTGGAGCTACACAACCTACGCCACTTATTTAAGCAAAATGGTTCAAAAAGGATTTGTAGGCTTTGAAGCCCGCGGCCGGGATAAGTTTTATTATCCTCTCCGTGAAAAAGACGAATGCATAGAGGCGGAAAGCCGCAGCCTTCTTAATAAGCTAAACCGGGAAGGCGCAAAAAAACTACTGATCTGCATGATACGGGAGGGCAATCTCACCAAAGAAGACCAGGCTGAGCTGAAAGCGCTGATAGATGATTTAAGCCGGGACGGTGAATGACATGACGAGCATGCAGATTCTCCGCGCCCTTCTGGAAATCACCGTGTATTCCGCAGTTTTGTTCGCCTGCATCATGGTGTTCAAAGCAATTGCCAGGGGCAAGCTATCCCCCACCCTCAATTTCGTTTTATGGTTCCTGCTTATCATTCGCTTATGCGTTCCCGTTACCATTGAGAGCGCATATCACCTGTTCGCCCTTCCCCCGGAGCAGATACAAACAAGCACAGCGACCGAATCATACGCTTCAGGCGCAATGCCGCGGGGCATTTCCTTGCCCCAAATAGGCTCCTCCTCTCTGTATATGTCGGAACAGCAGGAAGCCATGCAGCCCACCGGTGCAACGCAGTCCCCAGGCGCCACACCCCAGGCGCCGCCGCTCACCGTATACGGTTGGTTGGTGATTGCCTGGCTTGGCGGCATATTGGCGTTTGGATTCCGGACTGCCTTCCTTTCTTTACGGATCACAAAGGTAATCAAATATAAGTCGGTACCTGCGCCAGCGGAGATAGAGCGGATATACGAATCCTGCCGGGATGAGATGGGCATCAAAAAAAGGCCTTCCCTGCTGGTTACGCAGCACCTCTTTTCCCCCGCGCTGGTGGTTTCCGCCCGGCCCACAATACTTTTGCCGTATGAATTTGTAAAAAATGCGCCGCCCCAACAGATACGGTTTGCGCTTTGCCACGAGCTCGCGCATTACAAACGCAGGGATCACTGGCTGTGCATACTGCTGCGCGTGCTCTCCACTGTATATTGGTTCAACCCGTTGATCTGGCTGGCAGAAAAAGAAATTGCGGCGGATATGGAAACAGCCTGCGACAACAGCATTGTTCGCGGCATGCAAAAAAAAGAAAAAGCATACTACGCCAACACCATACTGTCCATGTTTTCTGCCAGAGCGCAAACCCCGTTTGTTCTTGGGCTTGCTCTCCCGAATACAAGGCGCGTGGCAGAAAAAAGAATCCGGGGTATCTATATGAAAAACAAAACCCAAAAAAGCGTTAAATTCGCAGCCTTTCTGCTCACCGCCGCGCTGTTTGCCGCCTGCTTTACCACGGCATGCCAGCCGGCTACTGCCAGCCCCATAGCGTCAAATACCGTACAGGCCGTTCCGGCAAACGCATCCGCCGCTCCCATAATACAACAGGACCGGCAGCCTTCCACCACGGCAGATAGTAAATATAGGGAGACAAAAAAACTGTCCGATATCGTCTCCGTCGAATACGACGCGGAAGTTGTGCAGCCGGAAAAAATCCCCGTAGCCTCAATGCAGATACGCGATTTCACCGAAGAGGACCTGCAGAAGGTAGTGGATTATTTCTTTGCAGGCCGGCCCGCCTATACGCCCTGGCCCTGCACCAAGGCGGACATACAAAAAGAAATTGAATTGTACCAGCAAGCGAACAACAATTTTATAGCTGTAAGGGAAAAGTATATAGCCGAGCATTCCTGGGCAGCCGGGCTATACCAGTCCATGTTGGACAACGGCGGAGGCCTGACGGCCGAAACATGGGATACAGCAGCCAATCAGTATTCCCTGACCGATGCGGACCACGCAGCGTTTATATCTGCGTGCGGAAGCATTGCCAGCATTGAGCAGAACAACTCCCTGATCAAAAAATCCCAGGAAGAACTCAAAACCGCGCCCGATGCTGCGGAAAAGAAACCTGCCGAAATTAAGTTTAACAATATTGCCATAGAAACTGACCCGGCAGGAACTGATACGCAACAAACCACGCCTCCATATCCGCCTGTAAGCCAATGCAATGTATGGTCAGAGAAACCGGACGGAACCATATCCCAGGTGTATGGCGAGAAAAGAGACGGCGGGCAGAGCAGTATGATTACATACGACCGAAAAATTATAAATGGCACGTATATCCATTGGATACCTGCTGAAAAGCCGGTTAGCATATCCACGGATCAAGCGCAAAAGCTTGCGGAACAGGCTGTAGCCGCCGTCTGTCCGGATCTGGTGCTGGAAGCGTCAACCATAAATGAGCTATATGGATGGTATGTTTTTAGCTTTACCCGGAGAGTAGCGGAGGTGCCTATCGTCTACGATTCCTACGCCGGATACGCATACGCCTATCAAAGCGGAGACGAGCCAAAAGTAAGTTCTTATGAAGCCATTCAAGTTCGGGTAAATGACGACGGTATCGAGCATCTGGAATGGCGCGCTCCCTATACAGGTATACAAATTACAGGCAGCGGCGCTAAAGTGATTCCCCTAAGCGAAGCACAGGCAAAATTTGAATCCAATATAATGTCCGCGCTTATGGAAAGAAAATATGCCGATCCGGACAGTAAAGACGATAAAATGGATTCCATTATATTGGATATCAACAGGATAGAGCTTGGATTAACCCGCATACAGGATAACGCAGGCAACTTTACGCTGATACCTACCTGGGATTTCTATGGGGAAGCAACGGCAATAAGAAACGGCCAGGAAGAAACATTCAACCGCTTTGGCCAAAGCCAGGGCAACGACAGTCTGGGCACGGTGAACGCGCTGGACGGCTCTGAGCTCAAACGCTCCGGCCTGATGCAGAACTGGTAATTCCCACAAGCATAACATACACACAGGAAAACGGGCGTTTTTCAGGAAGCGTCCGTTTTCTATTTTTTTTGGTGCAAGGCTGGCGCATTGATGTTGTGCGCCGCAAAATTCTTTTTTACCATGCCTTCATTATAATTGGCGTAGCAATATTTGCACCCGCCGGGGCAGGTGTTATATATGCCAACGTCCACGCTTGCCGCGCATCCACAGGCGGGGCGTTGGTATTTGTCCTTTCCCGCATCCACCCTGACCCCAAACAGACGCTCAATCAGCGCGGGGTCTATGCAGCGCGCGTGGCCAATACCAAAATCGGAAAGGTCTGTTTCTTCCGCGCAGGTATTCATTTCAAGCCCATACAAATGCGCAATTTCAACCAAAGCCTGCGCCGCCACCCGCATCGCCTCTTCTGTCCATTTTTGCGGCCCCAATGGCTGCATCCTCTTTTTTATGGACTTGTAGAAGTCCATAAAGCTGATCGTGCATCTGCGCGTACTGCCCTGCAATGTACGGGCGGTTTTTTCAAAAAAATCAAGATGCCAGCCAAGCGTATACTGTGGGCTCAAAAAAACGGGGTCATACCGCCAGACCACCCGCTCCGGGCCAATGCGGTCTGCCAATACCAAAAAAGACTGTAAACGTTCTTCCGCGGGCGGAATCCCGGGTTCCACGTCATTCCCATATGCGGTTATCGTATATTGAAAGTAAAACGGATAGCCTTTTATTTCATCCAGTCTTTTCAGCATGGGCGCCGGGTTCTTTGTCCAGAACACAATGCAGTCCACATCTTCCGGCAAAAGCGAGACCCGCCTTACCTGATTTGCGTTAAATGGATTGGGCACAAGCGCAAAGCCGTCCAGCACCCGCTCAAAAAACCATTCGGAATAAAACGCCGGAATATCCGTCCTCCTGCTGGCGCTTACAATCATGTCAAACCGTCGCGCCGCCGTCCACGTGCAGCAGGGCTCCGGTGGTCCACTTTGCTTCCTCTGTCAAAAAATACCGCACCGCCTGCGCAATATACCGCACGTCTCCGTATTCCTTCAGAGTGGTCCAGTCCCGCAACCGCTCGCGCATCGCCGGGTCGTCAAACTGCCATTTATTCAGCTTGGTGGGAATTGGCCCCGGCATAATGGCGTTTACGGTAATGCCGTACTGCCCAAGCTCGGCAGACAGCGCGCGCGTCATGGTGTTTACGGCGCTTTTTGAAACACAGTAATCCACCGGCAGGCCACGCAGATTTGTGGTGGCAACGGAAGATATGTTGACAATGCGCCCACGGATTCGCCGCTCCACCATACTCTTTGCAACCGCCTGGGACAAAAAAAACATGCCTTTCAGGTTCACACCCATGGTGCGGTCCCAGTCTTCTTCCGTAGCTGTTAAAAAAACGCTGTCAAACATAACGCCCGCGTTGTTTACAAGAATATCAATCTTTTCAAACTTTTCCAGGACCGCTTTTACCAGCCCGGATATTTCTTCCATTTTTCCCACGTCCGCCTGCGCCAGCAACCCGCGCGCGTCCATTTTGCGCACTTCGTCCAGCAAAGATTGCGCCGCCTGGTGGTCGCTTGCATAATTGATCACAACATCCGCGCCTTCAGCGGCCAGCATCATGGTAATCGCGCGCCCAATTCCGTTGGATGCGCCGGTTATAATCGCAGTTTTTCCCTTCAACATATTTTTCTCCCCTGTCTTAAATATTTCCTATATAAACATTCTTCAGATACCCCTGCGCCACACCGGCCAGCTCTGCCAAAGTCTGGCGTGGGGTGGGCTGTTTATCCGTCATCTGGTATCTGGGAAAAAACCGTGACAAGTGCAGCGGCAAATCGGGAGAGATGCAAGCCAGCCATTCGGCCATTTTGCGCGTATCCTCCGCGCTGTCGTTCAGAGTGGGGATCACCAAAGTGGTCACCTCCACATGGCATTGCTTTGCCGACGCCGCAATGGTGGCCTTCACCTCCGCCAGGCCGCCGTGGACTACTTTTTTATAAAACTGCGGGTCAAAGGCTTTTAAGTCTATATTCATTGCGTCCACATACGGGAGCAGTTCCGCAAGTGGTTCTTCCGAAATATATCCGTTTGTAACCAGCACGTTTTTAAGGCCGCGCGCACGCGCTGCCTTTGCCGTTTCAAGTACAAATTCGTACCACATAAAAGGCTCGTTGTATGTATAGGCAATGCCTATGTTCCCGCGGGATAGTAAAGCCGCTGCGTGGTCCGCCAGTCCTTCCGGCTCCATATAAGAGGTTTTAACGGTATCCATGGCTTCCCTTGCAATGCTGTGATTCTGGCAGAACGGGCAGGCAAAATTGCAGCCCACCGACCCTGCGGACAGTATCAGGCTGCCGGGATGAAACCGGTTTAAAGGCTTTTTTTCAATGGGATCCAGCGCCAGTGAGGACACATGCCCGTAATTGAGCGAATACAGCTTCCCCTCCATGTTTTGGCGCACGCCGCAAAGGCCTGCCTTACCCTCTGCTATCGCGCAGTTATGCGGGCATAAAAAGCAATGCGCCTTGCCGTTCTTTTTCTCCCAATGCATTGCCTCCTTCAGTTTTGGCGTCATGCCCTGCGCCTCACCTGAACCGCTCAACTTTAAACCGCTCCATTGCATATTCTTCATAGGGCCGTATGCCCGCTTTCTGCAGAGCAATTTCCACCTGTTCCTCGGGCGTCTCCACGCCCTCCAGGTCGGGCAGCAGCAACCCCCGTTTATATCCGGAAGTTACAATTACACCGTATATCTTTATATCCAGCTCATCCATGGATTCTATCTTCTCGGGCTCACCCAGCACATCCACCGAATATTCCAGGCGGGATAATTCGGCAGGCGCAACCGGGTCAAACCGCGGGTCTTTGGTGCCCGCGCTCACAGCATTGTCTATAATCTCCTCCGCAATGTTTGCGCGCACAGGGGCAATGGTGCCAATGCATCCGCGCAGACGGCCATTTTTTTTGATGGAAACAAACACCCCGGCACGCTTGTTTTTCAGCTCTTCCGGCGGCCAGTCCGGTATCTTTATTATTTCGCCTTCCCGCACAAAGTTTTCCAGGGCAGCCTTAGCCAGCCGCACATGCGGGCTTGTTTCCCTGCGTTTTTCGGGCGCTTCCGCCCGCCCGCCCGGCGCGCTCAGGCGCGCGACCAGGTAACCTACGCCAAACGGCCCTTCATAGGAATATACGTCCGTGGTAAAATTCTGCCCTGCCATTGCGCCCAGCATAATCATAACAGACCGTGTGCCGCATTCGCCTGCCTCGTGCATAAAAGGTTCTTCTGTGGCCAGTATGCCGTGTATGTCCGCTTTCTTAAGCTTCTCTATCAGTTGCTTGTCGTATTCCAATCCCCTGGGGCTGTACCCGGCGGGAGCGTCCTCTGTGAGCCTGTGCGAAAGGTCCGCACTCGCGATATAAACAACCCTCTCGTCCGATTCGCGAACGGCGCGCGCAATGCATTTGCCCATGGTATACAGGTCTGCGGCGGGCAAAAACGGCGTGGATATATGCACCAGTTTAAAATCCGGATACGCGCGCGCAATAAAATACAGCGGCACAAGCGCCCCGTGATCCAGCCTGCCATCCACGCGAAGCCGGGCCAGGGTCGCGTTATCCAGCGTCCCCGCCGGAATCCCTTCCGCTCTCGCCTGCGCGGTAATCGCCTCGGCCAGGGTAAGATTGTTCTCAAACTCCAGTTTTACAGAAGGGCACCTAAAGGGCGCAAAATCTCCGGCCAGGCGCTCGTTTCCGGATATATGCAGGTAATCCGTAAAGCACGGCGCATGGGGTGAGGACAATATAATGGTGTCGGGCGCCACACGGGCAATCTCCTCCGCCGCGCGCTCCGCCGCTTCAATGGTTTTTTCGGCGTCCGCTTCCGCTCCCTTCCCTACTCCCGGCACAATAATAGGGGGATGGGGCATGATATAACTCAAAAGAATTCTGCCCATAATATATCTCCTTTGGAACTACCCAATCCAGCGGATCACGCTGGCTGCTTCCCTGCGCGTTTTGGGCTTGGGTTCCCGGCTGCGGTATCCAAACGCCACCATGCAGCTCACCCCAAACTCTTTCCTGTCAAAAATGCCTTCCCGCTCCAGCATCTCTTCCACGCTGTCCCTCACAAAGCCCTCTATGGGGCACGAATCTATTTTTAAAAAAGCGGCGGCTGTCATCATATTGCCCAAGGCAATGTACGTCTGCCTGCACGCCCAGTCAAACATGGCTGCTCCGTTCCCCCATATTTTTATATCGTTTTTGAAGTAATTCTCAACCCTTGCGGCCTTGGCATGTATCTGCTCTTCCGGCAATTGCTGCACATCCCGCATGATTCCTTGCAAATAGCCCGAACCGGGCGCAAGGGCGGATGCGCGCCTTGCAAGCAGGATACAAAAATGGCTGGCGGTGGGCAGCTGCTTCCGGGCTCCCCAGCATACGGGCAGCAATTTTTCACGCAGGGCCATATCCTGCAGCACCAGGATGCTCCAGGGCTCAAAGCCAAACGAACTGGGGGATAAACGTCCCGCCTCCAAAATCACCTCAAAGTCTTCCCCTGGTATCTTCTCTCTATTAAATTCTTTGCATGCGTGCCTAAACGCAAGCGCCTCCAGAATACCTGTCCTTATATTTTCCATTCCACACCCCGCATGCGTCTTTGCGCGTTTCCATATATATAAACTATTATACCACCATTAAGCATTTTTTTGCATCAAAAGGAAATACATCCTCTTTTTGCCTCCCCATGCAATGCGCCGTATTTTTTCTCATGTTTGCAGTTAAAACGCATATATATCATTGAGGCCATGCAAGGAGGACTGTTATTATGCCCGAAAATACAAACAAGTATGAAGACCCGTTTTGGCTCCAGATACTGGGCGACCATATGCGGTTTATTTTAAACGCCCTGCCCGCCAGGGAGAAAGAACATGCCCAGCAGGCTGAGCATTACATCACCCTGTTTGACACGCTGTTCGCACAATCCGGGGAATACCTGCCCGAAATCGCGCAGGAGCGTTTTTTGGAAACAACGTACAACTCGGCGCAGCAGGCCAGAATGTTTGCACTGGGCCTTCTTCGGCGGCAGTTGCTGGGCGAATACTGCATTAACATGTCCCCGGGCTTTTTAAACCAGATGGTGAACGAAACAGAAGAATACCTGCGGATACTGGACCACGCTTCCAAAGGCACAGACAGCCTGATGCACCCTATCCACTACCATTTGCTGTGGCTACTCAATTGCTCCATGAATGCGGATACAATCAATGCGTGCCTGGATCCGTCAGAAAGGGATATCCTGAAAGGATGCCACCGCTTTATGCACAAGTTTGATAATCTGTACTTAAAATCGATTGAATTGATGGGATTTTTGCGCGCCGGGCTTCCGGAATTCGCAAGCCTTCACAGGCTAAACGCGGACGTAGTGGACGAAGTGGCCGCCTTTGCGGCGTTTATGCTGGAACTGGAAGATAAGCTTGAAAACAAAGAAATTTTGGGAACTCTGTGCCGCCTGCAGGTAAACCATATGTACCGCAAATCCTGTTACTATGCCTGCAAGCTCTCCGAGGTTTCAAACCTGGGTTCCACCGGCTTTGACCTGGCGCAAAAAAGAAGAGACTGAAAAAAAGCGCGGCTTTTTTCAGTTTGCGCCATGCGGACAAGCCAAAAACATAGGAGTGAAAATATTATATCAGCGTTTGCGCACCAGCAGGAACAGCACGCCAATCACCAGGAGAGGCAGCGGGACAATTAAAAACTGTTCCAGGCGGGTATAGGCGTTAAACCAGACCGTAAAAGCAACAGCTAATGCTATAAACATCCAGCCGGCGGCTTTTGGCCTGCGCCAAAAAACCGCCAGGCATGCGGCTACAACAATAGCCGGAAGCGCGTTCATAACATATGCGGTGATTCTCTCCCATATCCCGCTTGCCCCGGAATCCAGGGTGAACACCAGCAAAAATAAAACGTACGCAATCGCAATGATTCTGGGGACCCAGACAAACTTTGAAATTCCAGACTTACTTCCCATAATCGGCTCCTTTCGGGCGCCCGGCGGCAGAAAGGCTTGGGCTGCGGCATACAAGCCGGATTACGCATTCATTTGATTTATCTGTTTCTACTATATTGCTAAAAAACGGAATAGACCGCCTATTGTTCGGGCAGCGCCGCCTGGCTTCCCAGAAACTCCACGGTGCGCTCATGCGCGCCCAGCGCCGTTTTAGCCGCTCCTGCGCCCAGCGCCTGCTCAACAGCGGAAACCGCGCTTGGAATTGCCGGAAGCACTTCATACGCGCCCCCACTGCGGTAGAAATATGTGGGCAGGTACCGCGCACCTGTAATGTGCGCCCCTTCCGCGTCCTTTTCCACATCCACATAAACCACAGCCGCGCGCGAATACGCGTCCCCCTCCATATTAGATATAAAATTCCCCAGGGAATACGCCACAAATCCGGTCCGCATGTCCGCCCCTTCCCCCGCTGTCACCATTTCCATAGGCTGCAGCACATGCGGGTGGGCCTGGAACAGAATGTCCGCCCCTGCGGCAATGTATTCCTTGGCACGCTCCCGTTCATACGCTTCGGGGGCCGTATTTTTCTCCACGCCTGTATGCAGGCACAGGGCCACAATATCTGCGCCCTCCTGCCTGGCCTGCTTGATGTCATCAATCACGTTTTTATCGTTAATAAAATTCACAGCCTGCTGAAGTTCGCTGCCGGAATACCCCCCGGTGTGCTGGTTGGTGCTTTCCGCATAGGCCAGTATGGCAAACCTGATGCCGTTTACTTCTTTCATCACCATGCGCCTGCCTTCGCCCTGCAAGTTGGTACCCACCTGGTCCAACCCTGCCGCGCGGATGTTTCGTATGGTGTTCTCAAGGCCGTCCCGGTCTTTATCCAGCGCGTGGTTGTTGGCAGTGCCCAGCACATCAAATCCGGCGTTTTTCAGCGCGTCCAGTATCTGCACAGGCGCGTTAAAATAAGAAAGCCCGGTTTTCCCGTCCGGCATGGGCGTGCCGCTCACAGACCACCCGGCCTCCATCCCGGCAACCGGCGTCTCCAGATTGGCCACGGCTATATCCGCCTGGCGGATGTACGGCGCTATCAAGGCAAACACAGGGTTGAAATCGTATGTGTCGCCCATCTTCGCGTTATTGATCTGCGTGGCCATCAGCATCACGTCCCCAACCGCCGCAATGGTCGCTTTCTGCGCCTTGGGCGTTGCAGACGCGCTTGGAGCTGGCGTTGCTGCGCTTTGCTGCGTTTGGGGGGCGCTGTCCACACTCGCCATCGCGGCCACGCCGCCATTCTCCGCGCCTGTTGGCTGGCACCCCGCCGCTGCCAGCGCGGCCAGAGTTATTAAGCAAATCAAAATTTTTTTCATGTTACACCCGTTGAACAATTTATTTGTCCTATTCATTAACCGACGCCTGCATGTCAAACGAAAAATACATGCGGCGTATCAGGTCCATTTCTTTCTTGCGGTACAGGCCAATATCGTCCCTCGCAATAAACCAAAGCGCATTGGAACATCCTCTAAAACAGCCGAAAAACACATAATCAAGCCCGGCCGAACGTTCAAACATGTCCAAAAATTGCTTCACATAGGGCAGTACCAGTTCGTGCATGCCGTCCGAATTGATGATATAAGACCCAAGCGGCGTTGTGTCCTCCAAAAAAAAGCAGGTCTTCACTGCACAGCCCGGCTTTATAATGCCTTCGTTCTCCAGCGCTTCCCTGTACCCGGGCAAACGGTTGTAATGCTCTCCAAATGCAACCGCACAATTGGCCAGATAATTGCGGGCTGTGTTGGGCCCCTTGGATATGGGCGGCAGCATTTTAAACCTGCCTGTCGCCAGCTTGTTTTGCAGCACAAGGTCCCGCCTGCTGGCAAACAGATCTATCAGGCTTTCAACCTGCCGGGTAAGCTTTTTTTGTGAGTTGAACGTAACATGGTCCGCTATCAGCACGTTCTTTCCAACCCTGGAATAGCAAAAGGGAAGACCGCTTTCCGGCAGGGCGCCAAGCTGGCTGAAGAGCATCGCCAGTTTTCCCCCGGCCTGCTGTTCGGACGCGCTCTCAAAAGCAATCTTGTACTCGCCCGATACCATGCTTTTTTCGACAATCTTTTTCAATTCCCTGTTTGCCATAACAATCCCGTTCCGGCCACCTGCCGGATGATTCATCTGCCTGCCCTTATGGCAGGTTATCCGTTATCTTCTCCTGCGTTTAAATGAAATTTAGCCTCCACCTGCACGTTGCCCTTGATCATCGCCCATATGGGGCAATATTTTTTTTCCGCCAGCAGAGACGCTTTTTCGCAGTCTTCCATATTCACATCCCGCGAGGTAATATAAAACTCCATAGTAATCTCAGAAAAGCTCTTGGGATGCTCGTCCCGCAGCGTGCCAAGCATGTTTATGGAATATGAATCCACCTGTTTGCCAAACCGCCTGAGCAGAGAAAGGATTGTGCCGCCAGAACAGGTTCCAAGGCTGATTAAAAAAAGCTCAGACGGGAAATAACCGCTTCCTTCCCCGTAGGGAGGGAGGTAATCGGTTACGACCTCGCCCCGCCCCGGCGAGTATGAGGAAAGAAGCAGCTTGTCATTCATCAGCCGGATGTGAGCTTCCAGGGTTTCCATGGCATATTCCTCCTTGAACCTTTATGCGGTTATTTATCTGAGCCCAGATATTTCGTACTGCTTAAAAAAATGACGTGCGTACCCGCATGATACTAAATGCTTACTAGTAATATTCTATATACCCTGCACAAAATCCTTTTTTGTTTTGCCATTCCGCTGTATAGCCACAAAATAAAAAGCTCCGCCGCTAGCATTCGGCAGGGCTTTTAAGCAAAGAATATAAAATATATACACGGGAGACTACAACTCTACAAATACGGGCGTATGCCCGGTTGAAGGCAAAAATTTATGCAGCAGATCGTTCGTGCGTATCTTAAGGCTGCTTGTGTTCACGCACGGGTGGCAGCCCACGTATTCGCTGTGCAAAACATCTTTATCTATCAGCAGGGATACCCTGCCGCCCGTATCGTTCATCAGGCCAAGCACGCTTACAGATCCCGGCGTTATCTTTAAAAATTGTTCCATATAAGAAGCATCCGCAAAAGAAAGCCGGGAGGAGCCAATCTGTTTGGAAAGTTCCTTTGTTTTAAACACCTTGCAGCCCGGCATCATCAGCATGTAAAAGCTGCTCTTGTTCGCGTTGCATAAAAACAGATTTTTGCATATTTCTATTCCCAGTATTTTTTCAACCTCTCCGCACGCGTCAATGGAAGGAGTCTCGCCGTGGTCAATCCGGGTGTACCCAATCCCCAGCATGTCCAGCCGCTCGTATGTATCCATTTCTTTCTGCAAACGTTTGTCTTTTGGTTTTTCCGTATAGATTTTGGGGTCTATTCTTATAGTTGCCATTGGCTGCCTCTATTGATAAATACTAACCTTTCTTTTCAACGTCACGTGCAATCTTATATGTATGCCAGCTATTTGCCAGGTGGCCTATCGCAAACAAAACCACAGCAATGCCCAGCCAAAAATTCCGGCCTGCCGCCGCAGCAAAGCCAAACGCCAGAACAGGGAATACCGCCATGGGTACAGGGATCAATCCCAAAGGCCGGAACAGCAGCATAAACGCTTGTCCGCGTCCCGCATACCGCAGCCATAGGCCCCAATATACGGCAATACAAACCGCCGTGAGTACCAGCCAAACGGTAAAGCCCAATTGATTGAGGCCCTCTGACAGGCAAAGCAGCAAAACGCACCCAACCTGGCCTATCCTCTCCAAAACGGTAAAGAATACCCCTGCGTCCTTTAAACCAGCGGGAACATTTTTCGGGGGAAAAACCAGCATCAGCAGATTTGGCGCAAACAGTGTTGCCGCAATAATCAGCCCGGTTAAAGAAAAGCCCATGTTTGCTCCTTTCCTTTGCGCATTGGCGCGTTTAGTTCAAGTATACCGTGTTTTGGCAGCGCACACAAAGGATTTTTTCAGGGATCCAGGGGCAAGCCCCTCAAAAGAAAAGAGCCCGGGGAATCGGGCTCTTGAATTACTAATTTTATTATTCTTTTGATTCCGTCTCTCCCTGCGCTAACTCCTCTTCCTCTGCGGGTTCTGCCTCTATTTCTGGTTCTTCGTCCAATAGGGATTCCTCCAGAACCGGTTCTGTCTCCAATACCGGCCTTGCCGCCAAAACCACCTCTTCTATCAATTCCCGCTTTTTTTCTCCGCTCTTGATCCGCATGGCATAGAACGAACGCCACACAAACACAAGTGCCAGAACCAGGAAGGCCAGGCCAATCCAGGGCGCCGCCACCGTGAACAAACCGCTCAGGGCAATTTCCATTGCCAGCAGGCCAAACAGGGTGGTAAATTTAATGATGGGGTTCAGGGCAACGGAAGAGGTATCCTTGTACGGGTCGCCCACCGTATCGCCAATCACTGTCGCATCGTGCAGGGGCGTGCCCTTTTGCTTCAGATCAACCTCCACCACTTTCTTGGCGTTGTCCCAGCACCCGCCTGCGTTCGCCATAAATATCGCCTGAAACAGGCCGAACACGGCAATGGACACAAGGTAGAATATAAAGAACGCAACCGCGTTTACGCCGCCCGCGGGCGAAGAGAAAAATGCGAAGCTGAGCGCGAACGAGAAAATGGCGATGAATATATTCAGCATGCCTTTCTGCGCATACTGCGTGCATATCTTCACCACCTCTTTGGATTTCTCGGTAGCCGCGGACTGGCTGGCGTTTTCGTCCAGTTGAATATTTTTCTTGATATACTCCACCGCCCTGTACGCGCCTGTGGAAACAGCCTGCGTTGCCGCGCCGGAGAACCAGAACACCACCGCGCCGCCGCATATGATTCCCAGCAGCGCAAACGGATTGAGAATATTCAGAACAGCCGCCGGGTCCACGCCCAGCACCTTCTGTATCACCAATATCAGGGAGAAAATCATGGTGGTCGCTCCCACCACCGCCGTACCGATCAAAACGGGCTTGGCGGTTGCCTTGAATGTGTTGCCCGCGCCATCGTTAGCTTCCAGGTAATATTTTGCCTTCTCAAAATCCGGCTTGAATCCAAAATCTTTTTCAATTTCTTCGCTTACGTTGGTACGTTCTTCAATCAGGGAAAGCTCGTATACGGACTGCGCGTTATCCGTCACCGGGCCGTAGCTGTCCACCGCAATGGTGATGGGAAACATACCCAAAAATCCGAACGCCACCAGGCCAAACGCGAATACCGGCGGATAAACCATTACCCCGCCCGGAATAAGCGTACTGAGCATGTAAGCCGCAAACATAAGCCCAAAGAATAGTATCCCCATCCAAAACGCGCTGAAATTCCCCGCAATCAGGCCGGAGAGGATGTTAAGGGACGGCCCTCCCTCCCTGGACGCCGTTACAACTTCCTGCACATGCCTGGATTTGGGGCTTGTAAATATTTTTGTAAATTCCGGAATCAGCGCCGCGCCCAGCGTGCCGCAGCTCATGATCCCGGCCAGCACAATCCACAAATGGGGGGAAGCGCCGCCCAGTGTAGAGCCGGGGCCCACAAACAGCCAGCTGATCAAAAACTGCACGCAAATGGATACAATGCACGCAACCCGCACCAGGCCGGTCAGCGGTTTTTCAAAGTCTATGTCGTCCGCCTTGCGGTATCTGGCCGTCATAAACGCCTTGTTTAAATAATAAGCGCCCAAGGAAGATACGATCATGAGTATACCCAGTACAAATATCCACATCAGCAGGTCCGCCTGGAATGTGTTTGTAACAGCCAGCACAATAAAGGATACCAGCGCCACGGTGGTTACGCCAAATGTCTCGAACCCGTCCGCCGTGGGGCCCACGCTGTCCCCCGCGTTGTCTCCCGTGCAGTCTGCAATCACGCCGGGGTTGCGCGGGTCGTCTTCCTTGATCTTGAATACAATCTTCATCAGGTCCGAACCGATATCCGCAATTTTGGTAAATATGCCGCCCGCAATCCTAAGAACGCTGGCGCCCAGGGATTCGCCAATGGCAAAGCCAATAAAGCAGGAACCTGCAAACTCGCGCGGAATAAACCGCAGAATGATGAGCATCATAATCAATTCCACGCAAATTAACAGGATACCAATACTGATGCCTGTGTTGAGCGGGATGTTGAGCAGCTTTAATGGCTTTCTCTCCAAAGAGGCAAACGCCATGCGGCTGTTTGCAAGAGTATTCATGCGGATACCAAACCACGCCACTCCATACGAACCCAGTATGCCAATGGCAGACCACAGCAGAATCAGCACAACGCCGCCTGCCGCCGTGTTCTGCAAAAAGCCGTAATAAAAGGCCACGCAGGCCCCCACCACGATAAAAAGAATGATTAAAAATTTCCCCTGTTGCCAAAGGTATGTTTTGCAGGTCTTAAATATGGTGTCCGATACGCTCAGCATCGATTCGTGCGCCCGCACTTTCTTTACGCCGCGGTATTGCACAAAACCGAACAGCACGCCCAGCAGACATATAATGATACCAATGACCAAAAATAAATTCTGCCCGCCAGATAAGTTTGGAATGCTTAGGTCCGCTTCGCTGGCATAAGCCGCGCCGGGTGCAAAAACAGCTATAAGCGCGCCTCCCAGCACCATCCACTTGGGGATGCTTTTGTACTTTTTTAATTTTTTCATACTGTTGCTCCCTTCCGAATTTTTATAAAATGTTCGCCGCACGCATAAAATGAAATGGACAAACGTGTGGTTTAATTGGCTGTTAAAGATATATGCAAAAGGGTGTGTAAGTATGAAAAAACTTTGTTTTTAGGCCAAAAAAATACGCCGCCAGAAAGCTGCGCATTTATTTATTCACAAGGGCTTTACCTAACCGCTTACCTGTATGCAAGCGCATATGCTTTTGTTCTTAACCGAAGAGACCGCTGCAAAGCTCCGAACGTGGGGCAGAGTCCCCAAAGACTTGGGAGGCATTGCTCCGGCATTATTTCGTTTCTTTGGAACCCCGGTTAAAATAGTATACCAGCAGCAGGCACACAGCCGGGAACACGCCTGCGTAACCAATGATGCCAATATTCCTGACCTGCATATTTCCCAATGCCGGGCCCAGCAGGCCGGCAAAGCTTAGAACGCCGCTTATAATCAGCAATATGCGTATGGCGTTTTGCAGCCTGTCCCCTGCAAACACGGGAACCGCAAACAGCACTGCCAGAGCAAAAAAGAAATCCCAGGCCAGTATATCCAGCGAATAGATCACGGACGGCCAGGCGAACGAAAACAGATAGGCCATCCACTCCATGCCCGGCAGGGCTTCCAGCGGGCGGCTGACAGTGAGCACCAGAAAATGCACAATGCATGTTATGCAGGCCATAATGATCATGCAGGATAACGCCGCCAGGCTGAATGTTTTCTTTTCCGGCGCTGCCTGCATGTGTATTTCAGCCATAATCAGAATATACAGAGGCGCCGTTATAAGTATAAGCAATTCCATTAAAGAAAAAAACGGGTCCTGAATGGGCACATCCGGAGAAGGAAGCGTTGCCAGCCCAATCACCAGCACCGCAACATAAGCAATTGAAAGTATAAACAGCAGCAGGGCCGCAGCTTTTCCAACTCTTGCCCCTTTAACCATATGGTCCATAGTCTGCATCAGATTTACCTCCGCAAGCAGTTTTTTCATTTACAATAAAAATATACGTATATTTATTGTATCAGGCGCCATTGCTCTGTGTCATCAATGATTCGTATAATCTGTGATTCCAAACCGGTTTCCAAACGGGTCTTCAAACTCTGCGGCCATTCCCGTTGCAATTTCAAAAGGCGGAGACAAAAAACGCACTCCTTTGCCGAACAGCTTTTCATATTCCGCGCGCACATCCTCCACCTCAAACCAGATGGCGGATTTTGCGTCCGCAAAAACTTTCCTGTCCTTTAATATAATTGCGGGCTCCTGGTCCCCCACCGCAAAGGCAATCATTCCCCGGTTTGAAAAATCAAACTTGATCCGCAGGCCAAGAACGGTTTGATAATATTCTTTTGCCAGGGCCAGGTTATCCACGCCCAGAAAAAAATTATCGTAATTTTTCATGGTTCATCCTGCCTTCCATGCAGGCAGTTTTGCCAGAATACTTTTTGCTGTTTCAAGAGCCGCTCCTTTGTCCAGGCCCTGGGTGCGCGCCATAAACTCCGCCATGCCTTCCAGCTTTTCCTCGTAGCTCTGCATAGAGCCGTCCTCCCGTGCGCAAAACTTGCAATAGTTAAGGCTCTCGTCCCCCATCGCGTAATCAGATTTCTCTTTCATGGGCATTCCGCATGCAACACATTCCTTCATAATTTAATCTCCTTTAAACATTTATTTCTTGTAATAGATATCCACGCCCAAGCGTTCAAGTTCTTCTTTGCCTTTGGGCGTAATGTTGTAGGCCCGCGCGTTTTCGGAACCCGCTTCAAACCATCCAAGATCCAGAAGGCGGCCGAAAACCCTGTTCCCCAGCGTACCGCCCAAATGCCCGTAGCAAGGTTTTGCAACCAGCATCTTTTTTTGTTCCATTTCAATCCTCCCTTTGAATCAGACTGATGAAATGCTCAAGCAGGTCCTGGCCGCAAAGGCGGATCACGCTTTTCCCCGGAGCAAAAAGGCTGCGGTTTAAAAGATAATAGTGCACAAGACCCACCCAAGTATTAAAAAGCAGGTGAACCGGCATACGGCGCACCGTGCCTTGCCGCATTTCTCCTTCCGCCGCCTGGCTGAGGTGCAGGGATACGGCGGACTGTATTACCACAAACTGGTCCCTGCATACTGCGGGAAGCCGGTCCATCTCCGCAATCAGCCGGCAATAAAAATCTTCAAAGTCCGCAAGCATCTGCAAATGCGCTCCCAGCACGCCACGAACGCCTGTTTGGCCCGCAGCCAGCTCATGGGTACGCATGGCAACTTTTCCGCCAAAATCTTCTATCACCGCCGAAACAAGCGCTTCCTGCGTCTTAAAATGCATGAATACCGCGCCGTGCGATACCCCTGCGGCCTCCGCCACGTCCTGCATCCTTGTTCCCAATATTCCTTTTGACCCAAACAGGCAGTACGCCGCCTCCAGTATATTTTGCCTGGTCTTCTGTTTTTGCACACTGCGTTTATCCATTTATATTGCCGACTCCCAAGCCACTGACTATATAGTCATTATATTTGTAATATTCTTTTTTGTCAACTTATTTGTAACGCGGTTAAAAAAATGCGGAGAGGCAGTGTTCAACTATGCAAAAAAACACTGCGAACGGAAGTTCGCAGTGTTTTTTTATGTATAATGCCGGCCTTCCCAATGCCGGGAAGGCAAGCCGCTTTATGCAGCTGTTTTAAGTCTTGTTAATCCGCACATTTTTGAATCAACTGCCGCATAATGCTGGATACCTGCGGCCTCCAGCCGTCTGTCTCACAGTATATGGCGGCCACTGCCGGTATTGTGTCTCTTCCCTGGCTGATATACTTTCTGTCCAGCAGGTCGAACATATAAGCGATGCATTCTTCTTTGGATGCAAATGTACGGTAAGCTTCTTCTCCGCTCTTGATGCCGCCCAGATTGTTTTGGGTACGTGCCAGATGGCTTGTTCCGTTCCCACTTTCCAGACGGACAATCGCCAGCACAAACAAAGCATTAATGTTGTGCAGCTGTTCCCCGGTATAAAATGCCTGGCCCAGCCCTTTTAAAGCGGGCGGCATAAGCGCTTCAAGCATATCGGGGGTTAAATTAGATTTTTGTGTTATGTCTCCGGGCACATTCAGGCTTACATGTATTGTTTGGGGCCCGGTATCCAATGTAGTCGTGTACTCTAATGCAAAAGCGGTTGTAGTTTGTGCAATGATCGCCACCAAGACGACCACCCCAACGATGAACCTCTTTAGAATAACCCGCTACCTCCTGCAAAAAAATTCTCGTTTTTCATATTTCCACTCTCCTTTTGGTTTTCACCCGGTTATGCATCGGGCAATTACAAGATTTGGGCTTAAAACGGTTGTCGAATTTGCTTTTCAGCTCCTATATATTTCCTTTTTTAAGCCTTTCCAAATCTAAGAAAGGACTATACCATGATCTTTTCAGGCTGTCAACACCCCCTTCTTTGCAATTTCGTTCATTTAATTCCATATATTTTTAAAATTGTTTTAATTATACACGGCGCAATAAGTACTAAAAAAACCGCAGTTAAATATAAAAAATCGCTCTGTAATGCAGAAAATAAAATTATATACAAAGTAGGAAGCTGCACTATAATACACTTTAAAAAAAATTGTAAACATTCGGATAAATTTTTTTCCGTTTTGTTCAGCTTTGCATTACATTCCATAAAACAACATAAATATCCATTTTATTTCAGTTTACTATTTTGTCTTTCACACAGCTTCACCATACGTATTCCAGATTGAATGCCTTGGAAAATAAAAAAGTATAATAAATTCCAGTTTGCGCAAAATATACCTGGAGGTGATCAACGTATGATGGACATGCCGATAGGAGTTACCATGGCGTTTGCAGAAAATCTGAATTCGTTTAAATATTTCTCCAGCCTTACGCCCTCTCAGCAGCAAAATATTATCGACCATGCGCGCACGCTTTCCAGACAGGAGTTAAAGGGTTACATTCAGGATCTGGAAAAAAGCCAGCAACTGTTTTAATTACACACAGGCTAATATCAAAAAAGGCTTTAAAAAAACTTAAAGCCTTTTTGTGTGGTGGAGACAACGGGACTTGAACCTGTGACCCCTTGCATGTCAAGCAAGTACTCTAACCAACTGAGCTATGCCTCCGGATCAAAGAAATAACAGGAATTGCATTAACAATTATACATACATTGGATGGTTTTGTCCAGATAAAAATGCTCTGTATCCATAAAAGCGCGGTATACAAAAAAGGGGACCTCTCCCCTTGCGTTTCCCCTTCTTTGCGGCAAAATTTGTTTTTTATTCCGCCCGCCAGATTGCTTCGTGCTATGCAAACCGGGCCAACCAAAGAACCGTAATGCCATAAATCACCCCGAACCACATAACTCCCATGAGCCACCACACAATGCTGAATTCACGAATCTTGTGTTTCCTAAAAAACTTTAACATATAAATCCCTCTCTTTTTTAAACTTTATTGTTTTCGTATCAATGCAACCTCGCTGCATTGTATTTTTGTGTTGTTTATATGTGCATTTATATGTTGCACATTTGGGATTATCCTTATCATAACCTGGTTTCAATCATTTGTCAACCCATTCATGCAACATTTTTATAAAAACCTGTTGCATTTCTGGCCGGTTTTTGTATAATGATATTATAAAACCAAAGGTGGTACAAAAAATGGACAAGGACTTTGATAAAATCATTGGAAGAATCAAAGCGCGGCGTTTGGAGCTTGGCATGAGCTACCAGGATCTTGCGGATAAAACAGGCATGAGCAAATCCACATTGCAGCGCTATGAAACCGGGTTTATAAAAAACATTCCGCTTTCCAGGGTGGAGGCCCTGGCACAGGCCCTGCAGGTCACGCCCGAATATCTGATGGGATGGGAGGCAAAAACAGAATCTACAATTATGGACGCAGAAACCCTGCAAATGATGAGCGAAGCATTCGCACGGCCGGAGATGCGCGCGCTGTTCTCCGCAAGCCGCAACGCCACAAAGGACGACATTGAAAAGTCCATTAAAATTATAGAGATGTTCAAGGAAGGCCGCGGCAATGGATGACATCTTCATCCGCCTGACCCAGCTCCCAAACAGGGTAAAGGCCATGACGGTGATAGATGAAAATGCGGATTTCAATATTTACCTTAACAGCACGCTCTCGCAGGATGAAATGCAAAAAGCCTACCTGCATGAGCTTCAGCATATTGATAAAAAACATTTTGATAAAGAAATCTCTGTGGCGCAGGCCGAAAGCGAGATTGAAGAATAATGTTACCCAAACCAGTTTGCAGTTAAAAGAGGTGTCCCAAATGGCAGACCGCATTTTCCAGGAATATATGATCATTGCAGTTGATTTTGACAATACGCTGTGTGAATCCAACTGGCCCCATCTTGGCCGGCCCATTATGAAGACCATTGAATTTTGCAGGCAGGCCAAGCAAGCAGGCCATAAACTGATCCTAAATACTTGCAGGCGCGGCCGGGAACTGGAAGAAGCGCTGCAGTTCTGCCGCCAGCATCACCTTGATTTTGACTGTGTGAACGAAAATCTGCCGGAAGTCATCCGTCTGTACGGCGGAGACACGCGGAAGATCAACGCAGACCGGTATATAGACGATAAAAACATCCTGCCCGGCCAGGTGGATCATATGCTGAGCGATATTGTGCCGGCAGACCTGCGGCGGAATTCCATTTAGGAGGATGCCATGGAAGAGGATTTGAAAAAAGAAATTATGGATCTTGTGGACCACACCAAAAATGCCTTTGTTTCATCTGTGGACAGCGAAGGCTATCCGTGCACAAAGGCCATGTTTGCCCTTGAACATAAAGGCCTGGCCACATTTTACTTCTCTACCAATTATTCGGCCAAGCGCACACAACGATTTATACAAAATCCCAATGCCTGCGTTTACCTGTGCGACCAGGAAAATTTCCAGGGCCTGCTGCTGAAAGGCAATATGCAGGTTTGCCGTGACCGTGAAAATAAAGCCAGGCTCTGGCGGGACGGCTTTGAAATGTATTACCCAAAGGGTGTGGAAGACGACGATTACTGCGTCTTAAAATTCACCGCAAACACCGGCAACTATTACCACGGGCTTAAAAACACTACTTTTTCCATAGCCTCTTTTTAATGTTGGGATGTTGCCACCAAATCTTTATTCTGCTTTTTGTTTAAAAAATTCAACAATCCCGTTATAGATTCCCCGTGCCATATCGGTCTGAAAATCCTTGTCCGTAATCTTCATATCTTCGGCAGGGTTGGACATGTGGCCCATTTCAATATTCACAATGGGCCGCTCGCACCAGTTAAAGCCCGTCTGGTCGCTCCTAACTTGCGTGGAAAGCTTTTTTATGCCCGTTTCTTCCGTATAATTGTCTATAATAAACTGCGCTGCTTTTTTGCAGTCCGCCTCATACGGGTTATCCTTGGGAATCAGCATAAACGCGCCCCGCACGCTGGAATCGTCTATGCCGTTGGCGTGGATTCGTATGCCCAAATCCACCTTTTTATCGTTAAAAAACTGCGCCCGTTCTTTATTGGATATATCCACGTCCGCCTTGGTGCGCGTCATCACCACATCGGCTCCCGCCGCCTCCAGCATGTCCCGCAGTTTCAGCGCAACATTCAGGTTCACCACATGCTCCTCCACCCGGGATGCAACACCCTGCGTGCCTGAAGAGACTTTGGGCTTCGTTTCGCTGCTGCCCGGCGCAACAGGCTCAGGTTCGTTATTGCCTTTCGACTGGTGCCCCGGGTCAAGCCCAATCACAAAGCCGGCAAGCGGCTTTGGGGTGGCGGGGGCGCTTGTCTGCGCGGACGCCGGAGTAGCAGAGGCGCCAAGGCTAGCCGATTCTGACGGCCTTGCGCTTGGCGAAGCCGAAGGCGCAATGCTTTGGGTTTGAATAGGCGTTGGTATTGATGTCTCAATCGCAACGGACGCCTGCTGCCCGCTCTGCGTTTCCGCCATGCTTTGCAATGCTTCCGGCGCAGCGCCGCATCCAAGCAGTGTTATAAGAACAAACGCCGCCAAAAGGGCCAGCGGCAATACTTTAGAGTTATACGTATTAAAAAGTCTCAATACTATTCTCCCATAGTAAAAAATTATTTTTTTTTATTATAACACTTTTTAGGCGCGCGGAACGTTAAAACACAAATCTAATTGCCAAAATGCGGCTGTCCGAATTGTTACGCTTTATTCATTTCTTTCCTCTGCCTGTATATGGTATAATACATGCAAAAGGTGCAGATTCTATGGGCAACTCCAGATACAGCGACATGCTGACGCTGTAGTTGGCAGGTTTCAAAAAATAAAAGCACTTAAAACGGAAGGCGGCAATTTTATGAGCAGTCACGTATCGGACGATATTACGGCGGAAATCACCTGCACCGCATGCGGTAAAAAATTCGTGGTCAACACCGCACAAATAGGCGGAATGACCATATGCCCGCATTGCAACACCGTGATGATCGCTCAATTGGACGGCAATGCGAATCAAATGCCGGAGGAATAAACGGAGATAGTAATGAAAAAGCTTTTGCTGATTGTACTTGTATGTGTATTTGCGTTAACGGCGCTTTCCTGCAGTCAGCCTGCCGGCCCCGCTGCGGCAGAAGAGCAGCCGCAAACCACCTTGCCGCTGCTTTCGTCGTATCCGCAGGATGTTTTGCCACTGTATCAGCCGTATAAGCTGCTCTCAACCGGCTTTAGCACCTATGCAAACGATATGTCTGTTGTGGGCAGGGAAGCGTATACGGTCATCTATGAATCAGCGGCGACTCAGCAGGAGCTGTACAAATATTACCTGAGCCTGCTTACAGAAAACAGCGCTACGCCTGCTCCTTCCGTCAGTTCCGGGGAAGACGACAGTGCGGCGATGGATTTCATCACTGGAAAAACAGGTTCATCCGGCGTTGATATCAGCTTTTTAGACAACGGAAATACCATCACCGTATACCTCAGCCTGGGTTCCAAAGACAACGGCGGGGCCAATCCTTATTTCAGCGCATACCCTTCCGGCCTGGTGGACGAGTTTGGCGTGCGGTCCAAACAGGAAACAACGTATCAGGAGCAGTATTACGGAAACAAAACCATTCATTATATCACCGTATATTCAACAGGCGCAGGTCAACAGGAATTTTTGCAGCACTACCAAAAATACGCGTCCAAACAGGGCTTCAAGCAAACAACATCACAAAACGGCGCAAGCACATCCTGGCAGGACCAGGGCTTCTCCTGCAACATCTCATATGCGGGGGGCCAGTCTGCATATGTCACAATAGACGTATTCAGGGCGGGATGAAAGACGGCAAAGCCATTCGGATTTATATTCTGTTTTTTAAGCAACGAAATTTTTGATTTTTTTGCCTTTCAAATGCAAGCGAACGTTGTATAAAACATACCTCCGCAGATAACACTAAACTCAAACGCAATTTGGAGGTGACATATATGGATAAAGCAAACCAAAGCATTGGATGCTCGGTACAGCAATGTAAATATCACGCTCAATCTCAGGATTATTGCAGTCTGGACCACATAAAGGTAGGAACGCACGAGCAAAATCCCACCGGAGTGGAATGTACAGACTGCCAGTCTTTTGAAGTTAAGCAGCAAATGTAGTGCATTCGCGGGAGCGCATCCGTCTTTGACCGTTTTATAACAAAAGGCAAAGAATAAAATTTTAAATTTTTTATCACTGATACAGCGAAAACATGCCTAAAAAAGCATGTTTTCGTTGTTTTTTGCGCACAAGGCCCTGTATTTGTGAATACTATACAGTACAGATATATCCGGGAGGAGGTAATCCAGATGATTGGTTGGGGCTGGCCTTGCGGTTGCTTCCGTTGTGCCCGATGGGGCTGCGGATGCCCCTGCCGCAGGTGGCGCTGCGGATGCCGCGGTTGGTGGTAAACCGCGCTTTTAAATACAATGCCGCATATTAAATAAACAGGGGCGCAATGCCCCTTACATAAGCCATGCCTTTACTTGTAACGCTTTTCATATTAAAATAATCAAAAAACATTTAATTTTAATGTAGCATTAACATTTAATTATGATTTATTTAATTATCGGGCCAATAAAGCATGCACCTTGAAATCTGTAAAAGTTAATCTTACAGGCGCTCCTGAAATTACGGCTTGCGCAAAAAAACTGACGGCGCAACCAAAAGTTGCGAAAATTGAAAGCCAGAATTGGTAGCGCAACCGGACGCCCCGGCCTTATACTAAGGATGTAAAGCGCCTGATGCAGGCAAAAAAATGTAAAGGAGAACCCTATGAACCTTGAAATTGCAAGCAGGCTGGTACAGCTCCGCAAGCAGCATAACCTGTCCCAGGAAGAACTGGCGGAAAAGCTTGGTATCAGTCGTCAGGCAGTTTCCAAATGGGAACGCGCCGAAGCCAGCCCGGATACGGACAACCTGATCAGCCTGGCAAGACTGTACAGTATTTCACTGGACGATCTTTTAAAAACAGACGAGCAACCCGAAATCCTTCTCAAAAAAGAGAACCTGGACGGAGACGTCAAACCAGAAGATGGAGACAACAATAAAAACCCCTGGCTTATGTTTCCATATCCAATCGTTGCTTTTATTATTTTTATTCTGATAGGCTTTGGAGCTCCGGGGTTCAGGTATGCATGGCTGATATTTCTCACGGTCCCCCTGTATTACTGCCTTGTAAAAATCCTTTACAAAAACAAACAGTCCTAACGCCTGCTTATCTCATCCGGATTGAGCGATTGGGTGGTGGCGGCCGTTATTGCGGTAAAATCTATCCTTGGCTCCGGTTACAGCGCAAGGCTGTGCAGTTGTCGTAACCCTGTAGCAGTTAAATTCCCTGGTTGTAGGCAAAAACTGCTGCCGGATGACAATGGATGCGCCGTCACACACCGGTTGCCGTTGTAAAATTCACTGTTGCTATCAGCCCTACCCATGCAAAAACAATTACTGCCGCATTTTTCTTCCCCTCTTGAAATACTCCACCAGCAGATAAAACAGATAAAGCGGCGCGTTTACCATGCCGGAGGCAATCGCATTTACAGTAATCTGCTCCGTGCCGTCGTGCACCATATACGTCCGAGTGGAAGACGGCCCGCGCACGCCCATGCGGTTCAGGTCAATATGGCCGTCTTTAATCACGGCCGCGCTCCATATGGCCAGTATCTCTTTGCGTATGTTCTCTTCCAGTTCCTCAAACCCGTCAATCAGTTTTCGGTTATAATGCACCAGCGGGTCCGCCCCAACGCTGCTCACCATCCGTATCTCGTCTTGCACGCTCTCCGTAAACAGCAGATAATCCGCCCAGCATTTGTTGATCGCAAACAGGGCGATAAGCTTCTGCGCGTTTAAAAATTCCTGCTCCGGGACTCTTTCCAGTATGCTGCCGCGTTTCTCCGGCGCAAGTTCTTCCAGCACGGATAACTCTTTATTCTCAAACAATACATCCTGCCGCATGGTGTGTACAAGTCTTCTCTGGTCCTCCGGAATGGCGGCATACTTGGCCAGGGTAATCTTGCCATCCAAAGTCCGGCCTTCCACCACGCGCTGCGTCCGCTCAATCGCTTTGTTGATGGCGGGATTGCCGATAGCGCCCGCCATTTTTAAATCCTTGTAGCGTTCGGGCAACTGTTCGTCCACACGGTATTTCACAATCATATCGTCCTGCAAGCTGACAAAAAACCGGCTCTCGCCAGGGTCCCCCTGCCTGCCAGACCGTCCGCGGAGCTGGCTGTCTATGCGTACGCTTTCATAGCGGTTTGTGCCAATCACATACAACCCGCCCAGGGCGCAAACCTGCTTGTATTCCTGCAAATCGCCTCCGCCCAGGCGGATGTCCACGCCACGGCCAGCCATATTAGTGGATATGGTGACTGCGTTTAATTTGCCTGCCCCGGCAATGATCTCCGCTTCCATTTCGTCATTCTTCGCATTCAGCACGGCCAGGTTTGGGATATGCGGCCGCAGCATCTCGGCCAGTTTTTCGGATTCCTCTATACTGGCGGTGCCCACCAGCACAGGCCTGCCCGTTAGATGCGTGTTTTTAATCTCCTCCGCAATTGCTTGCGTCTTTGCGGTTTTATTGGAAAAAATCACATCCGGGCAGTCCCGGCGGACGCAGAGTTTGTGCGGCGGCACAGGCGTTACAATTTTATCATAAAACTCAAAAAACTCAGGGCCGGAAGCGCATGCTGTTCCCGTCATGCCGCAAAGCTTGGGGTAAAACTGCAAAAAATTCTGGAGGGTAATGCGGTTCATCACAACGCCCTGGGTTTTGGGAACAAGCCCCTCCTTAATCTCCACCGCCGCCTGCAGGCCATCCGGCCACTGCCTGTTTTTCATAATGCGGCCCGTATATTCGTCCACCAGCAACACTTCGCCGCCCCGTACAATATAATCCACATCTTTTTTTAACAGGAACTCCGCCTGCAAAATCAGGTTTACGCGGGTCTGCACGCCAATGTTCTCCGCATCGTACAGGTTTTTTATACCCAAAAAGCCTTCTACCGCCGCTATGCCTTTTTCGGTCAGGTATATGTTGTCCGCATATTCGTCCACCAAAAAATCAACGTCTTTTTGAAGCCCGGCTACCGCCTCGAATATCTTTTTTTCAATCTCCACATATGCGGGCAAATCTCCCGCAATCACCAGAGGAATGCGGGCCTCGTCTATCAGTATCGAATCCGCTTCATCTATAACCGCCATATAAAACGGCCGCTGGGCAACTTCCTTTTCATCAAACGCCAGGAACGCGCGCAAATAATCAAAACCCGCTTCCTTTGCAGTTACATATGTTACGTCTGCCGCATATGCGGCCTTCCGCTGCTCCGCTGTCATCAGCTCGCCTATATGGGCGGCCTTCAGTCCAAGAAATTTGTACACCGGGCCCATCCACTGCGCGTCACGCTTGGCCAGATAATCGTTAAACGTGAGTACGTGCACACCGCGCCCAAAAAGCCCGCCCAGATACGCTGTAAATACCGCCACCAGCGTTTTTCCCTCGCCAGTGGGCAGCTCCACAATGCGTCCCTGCGCCATAGCGGCAGCAGCTATTAGCTGCACATCAAAAGGCGTTAATTGTAGCGTACGCCGAACAGCCTCGTACACCACCGCAAATCCCTCCGGCAGCAGGCCTTCTTTGCTTGCCCCCTCCTGCGCGCGTTTTTGCAGGGTCTGGGAGATTTCTTTAATCTCCCCGTCCGTCTTTTCTGAAAAATCGTATTGTTTAATCTCCGCCAGAATCTTTTTAAATGGCTTTAAATTTGCATCTATATTTCTTCTGTTTACCATAACTCACCCTTTTTATACTACTTCTTAATAATACCAACTTTCAGCAATTTATCATCAAAAGCAGCTCACTAATCGCCATGCCGTTACCGTTTTTTCCAAATTTGCATTAATATCTGTTTAATCCCGTGCCTACAACTGAAAAATCCATTTTATCCTGATCATAGCATTCTATTTATTATTTTACCAAATTATAGTATCACATAATTATGTCTAAAAAAAGGCCGTTTAAACATTGTTCATAAACGAATCAATGATTATTCTAACATAAAACAAATGCAAAGCCGTATCATCTTTATAAAAAAATCAATGCGTTATAGAACAGAAGGAACAATTCCCTTCACCATAAATAAAATATTATTGATTTTTATATGGGCTGCTGATATAATATTTTTTGCTGATTATGCAAGCCAACGTGGCACAGTCGGCAGCGCAGCTGATTCGTAATTAGCAGGTCAGGGGTTCGAATCCCCTCGTTGGCTCCAAGAAAAATGCCGTGTCAAACGGTATTTTTTTTATTTAATAAAAGAGAGTGGAGTCCTGAGCGGGCGCGGAGGCGCACGTCTGCACCGCATGTATCTGTATCCGATCAATAAAATTTCTGTTGACTTTCCTGGCTTTTTTTTGATATTATTAAAGCCAATCAAATAAGAGAAAGTTTTATAGGGTTCCGCAGTTTAAAATTTAACACTGGTCTGGTCCAAGATAAAACGCACGGCTTGCTGTGTGCACGGAAGGATAAAAGCCTGGGAGATATTCTTTATATCTGCCATGGCTTTTTAATTTATGGTTAGGAGATTAAAAATTATGAAATGGTTGGCGTTGATAATTGCCGGGCTCTTTGAAGTAGGATGGGCAACAGGTTTAAAGGTCTCGGAAGGTTTTTCAAAACTTGTACCAAGTATATTAACCGTAGCAGGCATGGTAGCAAGCTTCTATTTCTTGTCGCTGGCGTTAAAAAGCTTTCCCTTGGGTACAGCCTATGCAATCTGGACAGGAATAGGCACGGTTGGAACCGTTATTTTGGGAATCGTACTGTTTAAAGAGCCCGTGGATATAATCAGGATCGTTTTCATTGGGTTCATCGTTGCAGGAGTAGTGGGTTTAAAACTTGCATCTTCAAATTAATTGCGAAAGAGCTTAAAAAGAACCGCATTTGCGGCTCTTTTTCAAATGTTTTATTTTTCTCTTGCTTTTTGTTCTGTTTCCGCCTGTATTTTTTCCACGGCCTCGTTGTGCTCCGTGGTTATCCGGCAGCGGATGCCGTCCTTCCCCCTGAACAGAACGATGCGTGTATGCGCAGGATCGCTTGTTTGTTTGCGTACAAAACAATATACGCATTCAAAAAGCACCTCCTGCCTACCGTCCGTTCTTTGGATAAGCGCTTCCAGGCTACCCGCTTCCACTTCTTTTGCCCGATCGGTCAGGTCAAAGCGGTAGCTTACAAGATCATCCTCCAGTCCGGCTGATTGAACAATTTTTCCAATCCACTCTTGGGCTCTTTTCATGTCTTCGACGTTATCCATTTGATAAGGATAAGCGCATTCCAAATTTACTTTTGACATTTTAACCGCTCCAAAATTAAAGTTTAATCCAAAAATTGTGCAAAAAAAACAGGGTGGAACTAACTGTATAATTAAATTATACAATATTTAAAAATATATTACAAGATTGTTTGAAAATTTGTTCTGAGTCCAAAAAAAATTGTGCAGGAGAACAAGCGCTTATTCTTCACCTATCCTCCAATTTTTAGCCCTTGCGCAATCTGCGTGGCAACCTCTTCCGATATGCCTGTTTTGGAGTAAATGGCGTAGTTGTATTTGCCTTCTTGCGCTACTGCAAGATGCACAAGCCCGCCGGTTAAGCTCATGGTAAACTGCACGCCGCCAGCCGTCACCTGTTTTGTTTTTTCAAACGGCCCCAGGTCGCATTCCACTTTTTTGGAGGTGGTCATCACAAAGATCAGCTGCTTGTCTCCGTCTACATAAACAACCTGCGCAATGTTCTTTCCCTGCGCAAAATACCCTGCCGCCTTATACCCATCCGGTACATAGCCAGGACTCACCACATCAAACTCTACGGCCTTTGAAAGCTCCGTCAGTGAAGCGTACCGGGTGTTTCCCGCGCAGGCCGTCAAAGCAATCATGCAAGCCAATAACAACATTAAAACCGGCATCCATTTTTTCCGCATAGTTTTCCTCCACCCCCGAGCAAACATTAATCATTTTGTTTTTTAAAATATTGGTAAAACGTGCAGCGGATGCTGCCGTTATACAGCTTCCTCTTTTTATCCGCACGCCTGCCAAACTTGGATTCAAACGCGTCATCCGCCGTAAGCACAAACACCTTGCTGTCTGCCCTACCAAAAAACACTTTGCCCATCAGCCGGTAAAGCTTGTCCACTTCCTGCTGCTCGCCCATCCTCTGAGCATATGGAGGATTTGTGACTATGCAGGCGCTTTCGGTCTCCGGTTTAAAATCCCGCACATCCGCGCGCGCAAAGCGGATGTCCTGTAAAACACCCGCGCGTTCCGCGTGAAATCTGGCAAGCTCCACCTGGTCCTTGTCAATATCCGAGGCGAATATCTGCACGCCGCTCTTGCGCACGCCAGCCTGTGCACGCTGTTTTTCCCTGTCGAACGCGCGCTTGAACTCCACGCCAAAATGCTGCGCGTCAAAGTTTCGGCTGGCCCCGGGCATCATATTCCGCGCCATCATGGCCGCTTCCACGGCAATGGTGCCGCTGCCGCACATGGGATCGTACAGCGGATGCGCATACCACCTGGCAATCTGCAAAAGTGAAGCGGCAAGCGTCTCCTTCAGGGGCGCCGTGGAAGTTTTAACCCGGTATCCCCTACGGTTCAGCCCCGCGCCGCTGGTGTTAAGGGATACGGTCACCATATCGCGCAGTATGCTAACATAAACCTGAAACGCGCTTTTGCTTTCCTCAAACACGATGTTGCCGTAGGTACGCCGCATGCTTTCTATCACGGCTTTTTTAGTAACCGCCTGCACGTCCGATACGCTTCCAAGGCTGGATTTAACTGCGTCTCCGGCCACCGGAATGCCTGCTCTGGAGGGAATGATGGAGCCAAAATGAATCGCCTTTACGCCTTCAAACAGTTCGTCAAACGTATAGGCGGGAAATTCGGATAGAACCATATAAATGCGGTCTGCGCTGCGCGTGCAGATGTTCGCCAGCGCCAGGCCCGTCTCATCCGCCCTGAAATATACTCTTGCGTCCTGCGTTTTTTCCACCTGGATGCCAAGCTGCTCCAGTTCACGCGATACTACAGCTTCCAGCCCAAACGCGCAGGCGGCGTAATATAAACCCGTCATCTGTCCCTGCCGCCCTCGTCCGGCTCACCGGGTAACGCTCTTTTTTCGTCCCGGCTGTCTATCATGCCTACCTTTACCTCAACAATGTTGCCGCCAATGTAGGCAATATATGGTTCAGGCGCGCCCATACGCTTTAAGAGCACGAATATCTCGTTTTTCACATCGTCCGGCTGATCTGCGTTCAAAATATAGCTTCTCAGTTTGGCCTCCGCCTTTTTGTCGCCAAATCCTGAAATAATCTCCGCAACCGCCCGTTTAATGAACAAATCGCCAAACTCCAGGCCCCAGGTAAGCATGGCTTCAAACCGCTCGCCGGAGTGCCAAAGCGCGTCTATCTCTTCTTTTTCCCGCATCAGGCATTCGTTAATATACCTGATGCGTTTTTTTGCTTCCGCAAACGGCACCTGGTAAGTATATGCCAGCACATCGGGCACCTTTTTACCGTCCAAAACCTCTTTTACATATCCGCAGTAATAGGGCGCCACGGTATTTTGAGGATTGATCTTGATGATATCCGCAAAATACCCAACCGATTCTTTAAACCTGCCCAGGTTATAGCTGGCCAGGCCCGCGTAAAACATGGCCTTCTCGTCATACGGCCGGTATTGCAGCAGCCTTTTTACAAATAAAATCACTTTGTCGTGCCGCTTCAGTTCGCAGAACGTAACCGCAATTTTAAAAATATCCTCCGGGTTTTCCGTTTTTAAAGTCTGTACCTTATCCACGTATTTTTCCCGGGACAGTTCTTCGCCCTTTTCGTTATAAAAGAGCACCATGTTGCAGTTTGCATGCACGTTACCGGGGTCAATCTTCAGCACTTCCTGGGTAATCTCAATCGCCTTGTCTATCTGCTTGTCGCAGTAGTAAGAGAGCGCCAGGTTGTTTTTTACGAACACCATGGAAACGCTGTCCGCATCCACAGAGGCCAAAATGCGAATGGCTTCCGAATAATCACCCATATCCAGCTTGCGCTTGCCTTCTCCCGCCAGATCAAAACTGCGCTTGCGGGAAACATCCTCAAACGCTGTCTCTTCAAATTCGTTGATGTCCTCCATAAAGTTCAAAAATTCTTCCACTTCTTCCTTAAACTCACCGTCCGGCTCAATTTTGATATACTGTTCAAAACTTTGCCTTGCCTTTTCAAAATCGTTGAGTCCGATGAAGTTGCAGCCGATGCCAAAATAGCATTCGGGATCCAGAAAACGGGAGAATTTTAAAAGCTCAAACAAAATCGCGTTGGATTCCTCAAACCGGTTAATATCCGTCAGAGCTTCCGCCAGCGCAAGCTTGTATTCCTGGTTCTGGGGGTCTTTCTGCGCCGCTTTTCTCAGCAGGGGCAGCGCGGCGACGTAATCCGCGTTATCCAGGTATTTTTCGGCCGATTCAAAGTAAAACTCCGCCGGCCGTTCAAAATCCAGAATCTTTCTTTCTGTCATTGTTTTTCTCCAACTGCCTTATTGATTAATAATTGCAATTCTGTCTCTCCTATATTATATTCCCTGTTGCAGAACCTGCATGTAATTTGCGCTCCCTTGTCTTTCTCCAGCATATCGCAAAGCTCGGCGGGCCCAATGGCAATCAACGCCTCACAAATGCGCTGCAGGCTGCAGTCGCATTCAAATTTGGGTTCCGCGCTGCTCAATATTTTTACATCCATTCCCGCAAACAGGCGTTTTATTTCTTCCTCGGGCGTATACTGCATCAGGTGCAGCGCGTAATTCTTAATCTCGCAAATGCGGTCTTCAATGGCGGAAAGCGTTTTTTCGCTGCATCCCGGCAGGGGCGAAATAATAATCCCTCCGGCGTTCAGCACAGATAAATCCTCCTCCAGCCATGTATTCAGATACACAACGGAAGGCTGCTGCTCTGATTTTAAAAGGTAGTACGCAAGGTCCTCCGCAATCTCGCCCGTCTCTATGGGAGTTTTGCCAATATACGGTTCTTTTAACCCCTGATCGCGGATCACCGTAACCACGCCGTCTTTTCCCACCGCCCCGGCCACGTTCAGCCCGCCGCGTTCGTCCGGTTCCACGTTTACCTGCGGGTTGGCAATGTAGCCTTTTACGCGCAGGTCCGCGCCGCCCACAGCCATAATGGTGCCCGCCGGGCCGCCGCCGTTAATGCTTACCGTGATCCGGTCGCCCTTATTCTTCAGCATGGCGGAGAGCAGAACCGTGCCCACAATGGTGCGCCCCAACGCAACGGTTGCCACCGGCCACGTTTTGTGAGTCTCCTGGGCGTCGCGTACCATCCGGGTTGCCTCGCAGGCGTATATTGCCGCCTCGTTATTCAGTATCGCATGAATGAGCGTATCCATATTTTATCCTTTAACAGCCAAAAACTGAATCCTTTCGTTTTCTTCGGTTGCCGCCTGCATGGTGGAAAACTTAAGGCTTTCCACTTGCGCAAATCCCGCGCCGCGCAGCATTTCCGTCATTTCGTCTATTTTGTAAGCCCTCTGCAAATGTTCCTCGTCTGTGCGGCTGTAATGCCTGCCTTCCCGCACAAAAAAAGTGAGATCCATATGCAGCAGGCTGCCCGTGATCCGGTTGCGCCACAGGCAGGTAACGGCGTCCCCGTCGTCAAAAAATACATTGTTTCCAAGCGTTTGAGTAAGTTTTTTATGTGAGCTTACGTCAAAGGCCAGCACGCCGCCTGCAACCAGATTTTTATGGCAGTGGGCTAAAAATGCTTCCGCCGAGCCGTCTTCCGTCAAATAGTTTACCCCGTCGCAGGCGCAAACAACCGCCGCCGCAGGAGAAGGCAATGCAAAATCCTGCATGTCACCGCACGCAAACCGCACAGCCAGCGCGTGGTTTCTGAGCTTTTCCGCCGCCACGCCCAGCATTTCCTCAGACGCGTCCAGCGCCACAACATCAAACCCTGCCTGCGCCATGGGGAGCGTTACGCGCCCGGTGCCGCATCCAGCCTCCAAAATGCGCGATCTGGGCGGAACACCCGCCTTCTTCAGCAGTTGATGAATATAACTAAACCATTCCCCGCCGTCCGCATCGTACATCAGAGAATCATATACCTGCGCCAAAAATGTGTACCTATTCAATACCGCATACCCTTACATAGAATTCGAGTGCAGAGAGTAAACACTCCTCGTCAAAATCGAACGTATTTGAATGGAGAGCTCCTTCGCCCAACCCAATAAATGCAAACAACCCTTTAGTGGCCTGCGTGAAATACGCAAAATCCTCAGACATCATCACCGGCTGCGCAGGCGTCCACTCCTCTTGGCCAAACAGCCCCGCCGCTTTTTCAAACAGTTCGGGCGAATTCACCAGCGCGGGATATCCCATTGTTTCAAAGTATTCGCTCCCGGTTCCAAACATGCGGTCCGCTCCGGCCATGATCTCCTTTATCCTTTTTTTGATCTCTTCCGCCGTATCGTCGCTAAAGCTGCGCACCGTGCCTTCTATCAGCGCGTGCCCGCATACAATGTTGCGCGCATCCCCCGCCTCCAGCCGCCCGATATTCAGTACGGCGGGTTCCAGCGGGTCTGTGCTGCGTGAAAGAATGCTTTGCGCCGCCACCACAAAATGCGCCGCCGCCAAAAGCGCGTCACGGCCCGTATGGGGCGCGGCGCCGTGCGCGGTTTTTCCCTGAAAGCGCACGTTCATATCGCACATGTTTGCCATCAGCGGCCCGGCTTTAAGCGCCACTTTTGCCTTGGGCACGCCTGGCCACAGGTGTATTCCGTATATCTCGTCAACCCACGGGTTTGTGAGCGCCCCTTCTTTGATCATCCGGTCTGCGCCGCCGATGGTCTCCTCGGCAGGCTGGAACAGAAACACAAAGTTTGTCTTTAGGGCGCTCCGCTTCTCCGCCACAATTTCCGCCAGTGCCAGCGCTGCGGCCATATGGCCGTCGTGCCCGCAGGCGTGCATGCATCCGGGATGCATGGAAGCAAAAGGCAACCCTGTTCTTTCCTCCAGTGGAAGCGCGTCTATATCCGCCCGTACTGCAACGGTTTTTTCCGCTCCCGCGTTAAAAACGGCTTTTACGCCCGTTCCGGCGAGGGTCTGTATCAAATCCGGGTGCAGCGCGCTTAAATGCTCCTGCACAAACCGGGATGTTTTATATTCTTCATATGAAAGCTCTGGGATCCGGTGCAGGAATTGCCGCAGCCGGGTCAATTCGCCCGCTTTTTCCTTTACGCATGGATGCAAATTCATGTCTCCCCTCCTATCCATAAATATACTCCGGGAAGGCGTTTTTTTCAAGCACGGGATTTTAAAGTTTGGGGTGTGTAAATAAAATCCCGGCAATTGTTGTAAAGCGCCGCCATTTTGCATAGAATATAGCACCCGGCCGCCGTTTTTTGAAAATTGAAAATAGTTTGCGAACGGCTTTCTTCCATGCTATAATGTTTCATGAAAAATTATACGTTTATAACAGCCCAGTGCTGTGATTTGTTTATAGAACATGGAGGAAAAAAATGAAGAAGTTCAACATCGCGGTCGTTGGGGCAACGGGAATGGTGGGCCGCAAGTTTCTGCAGGTATTGGAGGAGCGTCAGCTTCCGGCAAACGAATACTTTTTGTTTGCATCCGCCAAGAGCGCGGGCAAAAAAGTGGAATTCATGGGCAAAGAGCATGTGATTGAGGAGCTTAAGGAAGACAGCTTTGCGGGGCGTGGCATAGACATTGCCCTGTTCTCCGCAGGAGCTTCCACCAGCTTTAAGTTTGCCCCCATTGCGGCTGCGGCGGGCGTTCTGGTAATAGACAATTCCAGCGCATGGCGTATGGACGATACGGTTCCCCTGGTGGTGCCAGAGGTGAATCCCAAGGATATTTCGCGGAACCACGGCATTATTGCAAATCCCAATTGCTCAACCATTCAGGCTGTGGTGGCCCTAAAGCCCCTGCACGACAAATATAAAATCAAACGCGTGATCTACTCCACATATCAGGCGGTATCCGGCGCGGGCGTGGGCGGCTGGCGCGACCTGGAAACAGGCGTTGCGGGCGACCCGCCCAAAAAGTTTCCCCATCCCATATTCGGCAATGTGATCCCGCATATCGACGTGTTTGAAGAGAGCGGATACACAAAAGAAGAAATTAAAATGGTCAAGGAAACCAAAAAAATTCTGGGAGACCAGTCCATCCGCGTAACGGCCACAACAGTGCGGGTGCCCGTATTCACGGGCCACAGCGAAAGCATTAACCTGGAATTTGAAAAACCCTTTGATCTTGCGGAATTAAAGGAAGTTCTGCGTGGCGCAAAAGGCGTGATTGTGGTGGACGATCCATCCAAAAACGAATACCCCATGCCTAAGCTTCTTGCGGGCCGGGACGAAGTGTTTGTGGGGCGTATCCGCAGGGACGACACAGTGGAAAGCGGCCTGAATCTTTGGGTAGTGGCGGATAATGTGCGTAAAGGCGCAGCCACAAACGCGGTCCAGATCGCCCAGGAATACATCAGCATGCAAAACGGCAAATAAATTTTCATAAAGGCGGGTTATTTTTATGATATTTAAGGGTTCCTGTGTTGCGCTTGCAACGCCGCTTACCCAAAGCGGAGTCAATTTTGATGCGTTTGAGAAACTGGTGGATTTTCAGTTGGAAAGCAAAACGGATGCTCTTCTGGTGTGCGGCACAACCGGAGAGCCTTCTACCATGTCTGCCACAGAGAAAAAAGACGCAATTGAATTTGTTATAGGCAAAGCCGCCGGACGCGTTCCGGTGATTGCCGGAATTGGCGGAAACAACACCGCAAACTGCATCAAATGGGCAAAAATTGCAAGCACTTTAGGCGCGGATGCCGTGCTTGCGGTTACGCCTTACTATAACAAATGCACGGAGGCCGGGCTGATTGCCCACTTTACCGCTATTGCGGATGCAAGCGAGGTTCCGGTGATTATGTACAGTGTGCAGTCGCGCACCGCCGTGAACATAAGCCCGGGCGCCGCTGCGAAACTGGCCGAGCACCAGAATATTGTGGGCATCAAGGAAGCCAGCGGCAATATTTCACAAATCGCGGAAATCGCGCGGCTGACCCACGGCAAAATGGACCTGTATTCCGGGAACGACGACCAAATACAGCCCATCATGTCCCTGGGCGGTCAGGGCGTTATTTCCGTGCTTGCCAACATCATGCCCAAATATACGCACGACATGGTGATGGAATACCTGGAAGGAGACCCGGCGATTGCATGCTCCATGCAGCTCAGAGTTCTGCCCCTTGTCTCCGCGCTGTTCTGCGAGGTGAATCCAATACCGGTTAAAACCGCTCTTTCACTGATGGGCTTTGCCATGGGCGAACTCCGCCTGCCGCTTTGCGAAATAGCTCCTTCCAACCTAGCGGCCTTAAAAGAGCAGCTTTCCGCATTTAGCCTCATATAAGGAGAATCAAATGATCAAAATACTCGTTTACGGCGTTTCCGGCCGGTTGGGGCAGGTTCTTTGCGACTGCGTCTCCAGGGCCGAGGACATGGTGGTCACCGCCGGGGTGGACAAGTCGCCCATGGACGGCGCCCACCTTTTTTCCGTATATAATGACATAAACAAAGTGATAGAAACGGTGGACATCATCATAGACTTTTCCAGGCCGGAGTCCATCGAGACCATACTCCCCTTTGCCAAACAAAAAAACTGCGGCGTTGTTGTTGCCACCACCGGCCACACCCCCGGGCAGAAAAAGCTGATTGCGCAATACGCAGCCAGTATTCCCGTGTTTTTTGCGGCCAACATGTCACTGGGCGTAAACCTGCAGATAGAGCTTGTTAAAAAAGCCGCTGAGTTTCTGGGAGATTCCTACGATATTGAGATCATAGAAAAACACCACAACATCAAGGTGGATTCCCCCAGCGGCACGGCTCTTACACTGGCGGAAGAACTGAACCATGTGTTCTCCGGCGCAAAGGAATACAGCTATGGGCGCACCCCGCAGTCTGGCAGGCGCGATAAAAAAGAGATTGGCATTCATGCCGTCCGCGGCGGAACCATTGTGGGTGAGCACGAAGTACTTTTCCTGGGCAACGACGAGGTCCTGTCCGTGCACCACCAGGCACTTTCCAAGCAAGTGTTTGCTGTGGGCGCACTGCGCGCCGCGCGCTATCTTGCAGAAAGATCTCCAGGGCTGTACAGCATGGCGGACATGATTGCGGAGGCAAACGCTGTCACGCGCATCTATTCGGACGACAACCAGGCTATTGTGACCCTTACAAGCATACCGGCAGTTCCCTCCAATATTGCAGAGATTTTTGGAAAAATGGCCAAACTAGGAGTGAACATAGACATTATCAGCCAGACTATGCCGGTGGGCGGCACGGTGAACGTAACATTCTCCCTGCCCCGTAAGGACGTACCCAATGCGCAGGCAATTATCAGCGAGATTGCGGGCAAACACCCGGATATGCGCCACCAGGTCAAAGATCCGGTGACCAAGCTGACCATAGAAGGCATGGGCATGGAGCGCCAGAGCGGCGTTGCCGCAAAGCTTTTTTTGGGCCTTGCCTCCAACAACATAGACATTCTGACAATAACAACGTCGGAAACAAAAATTTTGCTCTGCATAGAAAACCAGAACACGGCGGCGGCCATCCGCGTAATCTCCAAAACGTTCAAACTGTAGAAAGCAGGCGCAAACTTGAAAGAATACGATATTGTTATCATCGGCGGCGGCATCAGCGGCATTATGGCCGCTTACCGGCTTAAGGAACAAAAGCCAGAACTCAAAGTGGCCATCTTGGAAAAAGGCAGCGCGCTAGAAAAGCGCATTTGCCCTGTCATTACCAAGAAGGTTCCGTCATGCATCAAATGTAATTCCTGCGCCATCATGGAAGGAATGGCTGGTGCGGGCGCTTTTTCAGACGGCAAATATGTCATCTCCACCGAATACGGCGGCTGGCTCACGGATTTTTTGCCGCCCGAGCAGGTACTCAATTACATTGAGCAGGCGGACGGCCTCCTGATGGCTTTTGGAGCTACCACCGAGCGCTTCATGCCGGATAACGAGCTTAAAAGGCTGTGCCTGCAGCACGACCTGCACATGAGCCAGGCGCAATTAAAGCACCTGGGAACGGATTCCAACTACGACACCATGAAGAAAATGATAGACGACCTGGGCGCGCGCTGCGACATTCTGACCAATACAACGGTTACGGACGTAGACGCAAAAACGCGCGTGGTATACGCGCAGGGCAAAAGCGGCGAACTGCAGTTTAGGGCTACGCACATTATTTTTGCCGTGGGTCGCGTTGGCAGCCGTTTTTTCTCCGGTTGGTGCAAAAAAAACAAGATTGCGCTTAAAAACAACCAGGTGGACGTGGGCGTGCGCGTAGAGCTTCCCTCCTGCGTGTGGGAGCATTTCTCCAGCAAAATATACGAGCCCAAAATCTGGTACCGCAGCAAAACATACGGCGACACCACCCGCATGTTCTGCTTTAACGAACGCGGCAGCGTAGTTACGGAAAACACGGACGGCGTGCTGACTGTAAACGGCCATTCTTATAAAGATGAATCCCGCAAAACGGAGAATTCTAACTTTGCGCTTTTATCCACTATCCGGTTCACGGAGCCTTTTCGCGAGCCCATAGAATATGCGCGGCATGTGGCGCGCCTGGCAAACCTTATCAGCGGCGGCAGCGTGCTGGTGCAGCGCCTGGGAGACCTTTTGCGCGGCCGCAGGACAGACAAAGACCGGCTGAAAAAATCCACTACCCGGCCCACTCTGGACGCGGTGCCCGGAGATTTGAGCCTGTGCATGCCAAAGCGGCAGCTGGACAACATTGTGGAAACGCTTGGGGCGCTGAACGAAATCGCACCCGGTACATTCAACCACGATACGTTGCTCTACGGCGTGGAATGCAAATATTATTCCGCACGGCCCGAGACCATGGATTTTGAACTTGCGGGCCATAAAAACATATATGCCAGCGGCGACGGCGCAGGATTCACCCGTTCCCTCTCCCAGGCGGCGGCAAACGGCCTGTATATTGCGGACAAGATACTGCGTGAAATCAAATAATTAAAATCACCAAAAAAGCTTCGGCCTCCTGCCAAAGCTTTTTAATCGGGGGATTCTTCTGCCCTAGAACTTATTGCTTCTTAATAAAGCCGCGGACTCCCTCCAAGAAAGCTCAGCATTTAGCGGGTGTCTTAAATCCAAAGAGCGGCTGCTTTTCCCGCGATATATGCAGTATCCGGTATACGCTTCCGTTCCTGCCCGCAGCCTGCGCGGGTTCATCCAGCAGATAATAAGCGCCGTATGTCCACATATCCGGGTTATATGTTATAAAATATTCTGCCCCATCCACCTTCAATTCCTGCGCAAACTCCTCTTCCAGGTGTTGCAGACTGGCGCGCGGTTTTATTCCGCCTGTTTTTTCAATCAGGAATGAATAGTCCTTCAAATTTTCAGAGAGCATCTCAATCAGGGGGATCCCCACACGAACTTTCTGCCAGCCGAATGAGCCTATAATAGTATCGTAAAACCCATTAAACAGAAATTTGTTCATTCCGCCGCTGTCCTTCCACAAATACAAGGGGCAATAGCTGTTCTGCGCGGCTCCATATTCCCCTTTTTGGGTAATCAGGTAGAACTTATATTTTAAGTCCTCAAATCCGTCCATTTGGTGTCCATCATTTGCAACGCGAGTTTTAATCGTATTCATGTCGTAACCAGGGGGCAATATAATTTTATATTGCATGGCTATCATACTATCACAACTCCTATATACAAAATATACCTTTCAAGCACCGGGTAAACAACAATTTGCAAAACTATAATAAATTTACCAAACATATTCAAATATTGCCTCTATCGTGCTATAATAATTTTATTCAGGAAATACTAATTTCAATGCTGTTTTTGCTTTTCATTGCAGATATAACACGCACAGCGTTATTATAGATTTTAAAAAGCACAGTAGGGGGACACTGTAAATAAAAAGGAGGGCTCAAGCCATGGTCTTTACGACTTTTTATTTCAGCGGCACAGGCAACACCAAATGGGCTTCCGAAGAATTTCAAAATGCAGCCATGCGAAAAGGGCATCAGTGCCGCCTTGTTTCCATTGAGGAAAAAAACCTGGATCTGCACCGTCTGCTGGGCAACACAGATTTTTTAGGCCTGGCTTTTCCCGTGTATGCCATGAACATTCCGGAGATCATGAAACAGTTCATAAAAAAGCTGGACAATGCACTGGCTGGAAGCATAACCCCCATGCCGCTGTACGTACTGACCACCGCGGGCTTTGCGGACGGCTGCGGGCCCTATGAAGCAGCCTCGCACTTTGCTCCCCGCGCGGTGCGGCTGATGGGTTACGCAGGCCTTAAAATGTGTACCAATATTTCCACGCCTGTAGCCAAAGCGCCGGACCTTGCGCCGGGTGAGTTTCAAAAACGCCTGGAGGCCGCCAAGGCGAAGATATGCGCTCTGGTGGACGCCCTTTCTGCAGGCAAAAAAAAGATAGAACTGGGCGTATACCGCATCGCCGTATTCCGCAAGCAAATGAGCGGCCTGCCCAAAAAAGCGCACGAGCAGCTCAGCATCAACGCGGAAACCTGCAGCCATTGCGATACCTGCGTCTATTCCTGCCCTTCCGGGGCAATCGAGCCGGACGATACAGGCGCGCTTGCCATCTCCTCCAGCTGCACAGCATGCATGCGCTGCTATAACTTCTGCCCCACCGCCTCCGTTTGGCACAGCGGACAGTACGCAGACCCCGCGGAATACACCCGGTACAAGGGGCCGTTTATCGGTGAAGAACAAGGAGCCTTGCAGGGATAAAGCCGCCAAACCCATAAGGCCGAATGCACACGTTTTCTTTTTGCATAAAAGTTTCAGAGAAAAACTTGTTTTTCATATAAAATATCAATTCATCAGATATATAGCTTTATGCTTTTCCTGAATATTTCAATTAAACGAGGGGACTTTATGCGCCAACACTATATCGACTGGCTAAGGAATATCGGCATTTTGTTTCTGTTTGTATTTCATACGGCACGAATCTATGATTCCATGGAATCCAATTATGTAAAAGGCCCGCCCAATGCGGTATGCGACAGCATCATAGTATCCTCTTACTGGTTCATGCCCCTGCTGTTTTTGCTGGCAGGCATGTCCGCATATTTCGCTCTTAAAAAATACCCCGCAAAGGAATATTTAAAGGAACGCAAAAACCGGCTTTTGATCCCCTTTGTGTTCGGGCTGCTGGCGGTGGTGCCTCCGCAGGCGTACATTGCGCAGTTGTTCCATGCCGGAACCGCGTCCAACTATTTTGATTTCCTTACAGGTTATTTCACAGACTTCACGGATATCACAGGCTACTTTGGCTCCTTTACGCCCGGGCACCTGTGGTTCATTATGTACCTGCTTGCCATTACCCTTGCGCTTCTGCCCCTCTTTTTGCGGATCATCCGCAAAGGCTGCTCTCCCAAATGGCTATACCACCCTCTGCTATTAACGTTGCCCGCCATTCCGCTTGCGCTTCTCTCTGCCCTGCCGGACTTGGGCGGAAAAAATATTTTCCTTTACGCGGGATACGTGCTTCTTGGATTCCTTCTGGCAACGGACGGCCGGATTATTGATATAGTGGAATCCAAACGAAAATTCTTCCTTATATCTGCTGCGGCGGGCATGGCGGAAATATTTATTGAGATGAATATGCTTGGCTATCAATCCGGGTTCAGCACAGCGGGCGTCCTGTTCTCCATACTGCATTTTTTTATTTTCTGGATCACGCTGCTTGCAATTGTGGGATACGGCAAGCGGTATTTAAACCGGAAAAACAGGTTTATGGCTTACTTTAGTCCGGCTGCGTTTCCGGTATACATCCTCCACCAGACCTATATCATCGTGCTGGGATATTTCATCCTGGCCTGGCCAGTACTCATGCCCCTGCAGTTTATACTCATTGCCGGTTTGTCCTTTGCCGCCAGCATCGCGAGCTGGGAGGGTATCCGCCGCTTAAAACCGCTCAAAATTCTGTTTGGCGTCAAATAACCTGTGTATATGTATAATCTCTCTTCTGGATTCTCATAATAACTCCATACCACATTAAGCAGTATGGAGTATTTTTATGCAATTTGAAAACGCTGCCCTGCAAAACGATTATTTGATACGCAAATGGGCAAATGTAGCTCTGGCCGGTATTCTGGCGGCAGTCGCGCTGGAAGTAGCCGCCCAGGCAATGCCACCCCATTACAGCCTGAACCAGGCGGAGGGAGACCTGGCGACGGGTCCTTTTGGTCTGCTGATGAACTTCTGCTATTTTGCTCGCGCGTTCTCCGCAGGTTATCTTATTCTGGCTCTTTTGCGCTGTGCAAAGCAATCGCCCGCGGCGCACCTGGGGTTGTTTTTTCTGGGAACCTGGGGCGTGTGTACTTTTTTTCTGGGAATCTTCAACGCAGATGTGACCGACTCGCTGCGGCATGTGCAGGCAACCGCGCACGGCCAGATTCATCAGATGCTTCTGGTGCTTTCTTTTGCCTGCGCAGATGTGGGCCTGCTGCTAATCTCCCTTTCCTTTTTTGTTGTTTACCGCTTTAGGCCCTTAAGCCTGCCCGCCCTTGTGATTTCTTCCATTTGCACCGTCAGTTTTATTTTTATGGGCCAGGGCATATACGCGCATATGTACGGAATATTCGAGCGCATATGCGTGGGCCTTGTGTTGCTTTGGTGCGCGTTTGCCGCCATGCATCTGCGACGCCCCAACCCAAACAATTTTATTTCGTTTGACGCCAATAAAAAATAGGCCGGTCTGCTCAAAATCATTTTACAATAATCTAACATGGACCTTACAATGATTTAACATCTCGCGCCAGGGTTTCTTAGTTTTAATGTCGAAAAAGTATTTATGCAATTTAAAGAAAAGGATTCTTTGTGTAAAAAGAATTCCGCTTTATTGGAGGTATCAAATGAAAAATAGAATTGGATTTTATTCCGCACTCACAGTAACCGCAGCCACCGTTCTATTTGCAATCGGGCTATTATTGGGAAACAGCCCGCTTTCCTATGTAGTTTGCATGTTTTTATCCTGGGGGTATGTTATGCTTGCGTGCTCTTTTGCGGCTGAAGCCTCGCCCAAACGCACGTCAATCGCCCTTGGCGGAATTATTTTTGCAGGTATCTACAGCGTTTTTGTGTGTCTTGTTTATTTTACGCAGCTTACCGCCGTCGCAAACGGCTCACTATCCGAGGATCTTCTAAGAGTATTTTCCTACGAATCACTGGGGAGCCTGATGTTCAACCTGGACCTCTTGGGATACGCCATCATGGCAATATCAACTTTCTTTATCGGCCTAGCTATCAAACCGGAAAACCAGTACGACACCTGGCTTAAATACCTCCTTATGGCCCACGGCGCGTTTGCCCCTGTTTGCATCATCCTGCCCATTGCAAATGTGTTCAACCCAAGCATGCAGGGCGGTTCGCAAACAGGCTCGGTTATTCTTTTTATATGGAGCTGCTATTTTGCGGTGGTTGGCGTGCTCTCCTGCCTGCATTACAGAAAAGCGGTGGAGTCGCTTCCTTTTAAAATTGTTAAAAACAATATTTCTTAAACCAAACGCAGTCTTTTCAGCAAAAAGAGGGGAATACCCTCTCTTTTTTATTTTCTGGCGCGTGCGTATACAGCATTACTTAATCGTCATTTTTGCCAGTAAATAAAAAAATCCGGCATTCTTGCGTGCCGGATCTGTTCATTTACTTTCGGTTTCTGGTTTAACATGCTTCAAGTATTCATCCTGCACTGTTTCCTTGGCGTTTCCGCTTGTAAGGTTTGCAAACGTTGAGGTTGCGTACAATATGCCCCATGAGCCGTCATACTGCGCCAGCGTAAAGCCCGCCATGTACGTTTTTCCGCTATGCTGTAGCAGAGCTATCCTCTCCGTATAACCCTCCGTGCCCCAAATAAGCCTGTTGCTTTTTGTGGCCTGCTTATACACGTCCGAATCAACCTCCAGATTATAACCCGCTTTGTAAGGCTTGTCTATCCGCAGCGCCTGCAAGTCCTTCAGCTTGGGCCTGTTTTCTTTTAAAAGCTGTGCGGTCCAGGCCTCATCAATCACCATATTTTCTTCAAGCTTAGCGGTCTCCCCCTTCAACAGCGAGGCCGACAAAAGCGCTGTCTGCTGCGTGTACCGGGCTTTAATTCCATCCACATCCACACTCTCATTATTGCCAATCACCATGGTTTTGCCATACTCGGTGGAATTAAAATTTTTCATCATGGCATCCGCCGGGCAGAGCGCCAGCGCCGCATTAAAATCCCCCGCCGCCAAGGCGGCCACATACGCAGTTACAGCTTTTTCGGGCGTATCCAGCGCAGAAGACTGCGGAGCGGCGCTGCAGCCCGCAAGCAAAATAGCGGTAAGGCCCATTGTAATCAGGAGTTTTATTTGTTTCATGGCTTTTTTCCTCATGTGATACTGATACAATTGTACAAGAGGAATCCTGGTTTGTAAACATTTGCCTTACAGTCTTTTTATCAGGCTCAATTTTCAAAAAGACAGCCTATGTTCTTAAGCCCGCACATGCCAAAGAAAAAAAGAGCCTCCTGGGTGAAGCTCTCTTAACTCAGTCTTCTTTAAGAAGCAGACGCACTGGGTGCGACCGAAACCGAGCCGGACGCTGATGCTGCGGCAGACGCCGAAGCTGCCGGGCTTATTGTAAAATAGTCGTTTAATCCGCCGGCCTGCACGGGAAAACTGGCTTGCAGGTATGTCCCGTCGTTATTGGCTTTCTGATAGAACAACACAATTGTGTTGTCGTTCATATACAGCATGCTGTACTCCTCGCCTTTTCCCTCTTCGTTGTAAATGGTCAGATTGTAGGCGTTCTTTACGCTGTCGCCAGTGGGCTCTGCCTTTACGTTCGTCCAGTTTGCGGTTTTGATAAATGTAATTACCTTGGCAATGTTGGATGCATCCGTCGTTTCATACAGTTTCTGGTCACGCTCTTTGTTCCAGACAATCATGCTGCCTTGCACCTCGGACAACGAAGGTGAAGCCGAAGCGCTGGACTGCGATCCGCTTGTATTGATATAAAGCGACGAAAGAACCACCGCAACCACCAGACAAGCTATAATGACGATTATAATTACTTTTCGCATAATACGCTCCTTTAAATGTCCGCGCAATTCTTCTTTAGCATGCGCGATGTTTAACTGTTATATAGCATACTAAAACCGCCGCCGTTTGTACAGATATTAATTGTAAACTTAATTAAAACGGGTTCTTATCCGAAAGCCAGCCCTGCTTCTCCCAATATGCCCGGTCCGTTTCGTTCCAGCCGTTTTTCCGCATCATGCCGCGCAGCATATAGAACATGAACCGTATAAGCAGCGGGGGTTGTGCCTTTTCTATCCGTTTGAGAGCGCGCACAGCGGATTGCGCTATTCCCTCTGCCTTCTTGCCAACCTTGCGCTTATTTTTCTCCGATACCTCATCCCATTTCAGCGCGTAGATTGCTTTTTTTAGCGTAAAGACGCGTTTGATTCCCCAAAACCGCAAGCTGTTGCGCATTGTTTTTGCCGTATGAGAGAGGCCCGCTCCCGCGGTAGTGGTTACCACAATCCCAACCTTGTGGAACATCGCAGGCGCAGGGCGGTGGCTGATCCACATATAGCAAAGGTGGTCTATCAATGCCTTCATGCCTCCCGTAACGTCCAGCCCGTAAACGGGTGAAGCCAGCACAATGCAGTCTGCCTCCAGAAGCGCATCCGCAATGGGCTGCACGCTTTTGGCGTGCGGGCAATTCCCTTCTCCTTTTAAAAAGCACGTAAAGCAGCCCTGGCAAAAATGCGGCATGTCTTTTGGCAGATAGTATTCTGTAAGCTCGTTTTCTTTATAGGCGCTCAATTCTTTTAATATCAATTGAACTGAACTCCATGTGCTTCCCTTGTGTGAAGCCCCGTATATCACCGCTATTTTCATATTAATTCTCCCTTGCCTCCTGTAATGAGTACATTTGTGTAAAATGAGCTGTGTGCCTTAAGAAAAGTGCCCTGGCCTCTTCCAGGCTTGCCTTGTCGTTGTCAAACTTATAGAATATCAGGAATATAGGCGCAAAAAATTCCAGCGCCAATACGTATGGGTCTGTTTGTATTAAAAATCCCTCTTTCATCAGCGCGCCAAAAAGGTCCGACTGGTATTCCAGGCTGGCGTCAAACGAGATTAACCGGTACATTTTTGAAAGCGCGCTGTTCCTGTATTGTTCCATGGTGAGCATCCTGCGCATCTGCGTGTTGATTTCGTCCGTAAAGTAGAAGTCAAAAATCTGGTTTGCCATTTCCATAAGCTGCTGCGCAGACATATTCTCATACATACCCACTGTCTTTTTATCCACTATAAACTGCATGTTTTCTCCCGTCAGGTTCATGCTGGAGAAAAACGCATCACCGCGCGCGTTATACTCGCTAATCACGCTGGCTAGAATATCGTCCTTGCCCGCAAAATGGTTGTACAGGGAGCTTTCTTTAATTCCAACGGCCTTTGCGATGGCGCGAACCGAAACCGCGTCAAACCCTTTTTCCGAGAAGAGATGCAGCGCCTCCCTTAAAATCCTGTCCTTTGTGTTCATATAAGGCACCCCATATCGTTATCATTCTTAATTTTTCAATTATACTAACATTTGTTAGTATAAACTATCGTTCGTTAGTTTGTCAATAAATAAAATAAAAATCCCTACTTTTGCGGAACGGAAAAATTATATATCCTTGGTGACGGCCTTATGGGCCTTTCGCCTCCTTACCGTTTTGTTTTGATAATCACCGGATAAAACGCTGATGTTGCCGTCCACCTCCAGAACAGCCAGGTTCACTTCTCTAATGCCTGCAACCCCATGCTCCCGCACCGCTTCCATCAATTCCCCCATGCTCAGCCGCGCCCTCTTCATGTTTTCTGCGTTCAATTTTCCGTTATACACCAGCATGATTGGCTCCCCCTGCAACAGCTTACCAAACCCCGGAAACCTGTATATCAAATTTTTTAAAACAAAATTAACCGCAAACAGCGCCGCAGCCGCCACAAGCCCGCCCACCAGTGAAGTATCGGGCCCAACCATGGCGTTTTGCACCGCATTGCTTATTAAAAGAATAAAAACCAGATCCACAACGGAAAGCTGGCTCAGTTCCTTTTTGCCCGTGATACGGATTGCAATGATAATAAAAGCATAAACAACCATGGAACTAAAAACAATGTTTAAATATCCATTGGAAAACATGCGCTCAGGCCTCCATATACATATTCATAAAAATCATACCACTTTTGCGCGCGTGTTATACGAATATTTTGATGTTAACTATCTAATTTTTTACATTTATGTTATAATGCCAATAAATACAAGGAAAGTGGATGATTCCCATGGCTGTTTCCGTGGATTCCCTGTTCTCACTGCTGGACGGCCTGCCTCTGTCCGGCTGGGGCGTTTCTGATGTTTGGGAGGATACTTCTCCCAGGTTTCGCAATGCCGTATGCCTTCTGCAGGCATATCATTATCCGCTCGAAAACTACAGCCCCTTTGATTTTCATGAATTTTTGCTTAATCGCGTCAAACCGGCATTGGACGCAAATGTTCGGGCCGTGGCGGATTTTCTTGAGAAAAAAGACGTTTCCTTTCACATTGTTACCAACCAAAGAAAAAATTCTCTGCTTCTTACAGGCGAATACTCTCAAAAACGGGCCGCTGCGCGTGCGGGCCTTGGATGGATCGGCAAAAACACGCTGCTCATTAATCCACAATTTGGGCCAAGAATCCGGCTTGCCACTATTCTGACGGACTGTGACCTGCCAACTTCGCCGGCGGCCAAACTGCCCGGCTGCGGCTATTGCGCCATATGCGTAGACTGTTGCCCCTCCATGAGCCTGAAAAACAAAAACTGGGAATCCGGTGGTTCCAGGGAAGACATGATAGACATTGACCGGTGCCGGGAAACCAACGACGCCATTGCAGGCTGCATTTGCGGTGTATGCCTGCTTGCGTGCCCAATCGGCAAAGAAAACAGCCTGAGCGAAAACGTCGTCAGATAATGCTAAAAGAGGGCATAGCCCTCAAAAAAAGTATAATCAGCCGCCGCAGCGCTGCCAGGCGCTTTTTGTTTGCCCCAGCAAAGCAGATGGCGGCACAAAACTTTGCTATCTTCTCTTGCGGGACATGTTAACAGTTGCAAGAATAAAAAACACAAGCGCCGTTGCCGCCAGCACAATCACGCTGAGCCACGGGCCTGTAAGCTGGTCGTCAAAACGGAACACAACCCCCATGTCCACCTTAAAATCCACAACCTGCTGCGCAGGAGCGCCCGTAAACACCTTATCCATGGGCCGCTCCATCATCACCTGCCTGAAAAGCGCCGCGGCGTGGGAAACAGGGAAGCACTTGATCACATTCTGTACCCCTTCGGGAAGTTCGCCAATGGGCAGATATACGCCCGTTAAAAAGCCGATAAGAGTTCCCAATACCGTGGAAGCCGCTCCAAATGCGCCCGTGCTGCGGAAGAAAGACACCATAAAAAACACGATTGCAGTGCAGGAAAATACGGATACCGCCATAATCGCCACCAACTGCAGCAGTTCGCTCCAGTTCAGCCATTCCCCGCCGTTTGCAACAATATAGGCTTCCGCTGCTGCCAGAGTAATCAGGCTCATAATCATGCCGATAAAGAACGCGCCCGTTACATAACCGCCAACCAGCGCAGACCTTTTTATGGGAGCCGCAGAAAAATCCTTAATAATATTTTTAGACCTGTCTTCCACCATAATGCCAAATGCGCCCATGGTGGTGGTAATGGAGCCTATCCCCAGTAATCCGGCCATAATCCAGCTGTCCATCAGCCAGCGTTGCCCCGGTATATCCTTTAAGTCGCCCATAAGCACGGATCCCAAAAAGAATACATACAACCCTATGACAACTAAAACAGCAAGCAGAGAAAAAAACACGGAAGCCTTATCCCTAAAAAACAAACGCATATTTCTTTTCGCAATACTCAAAATCATGATTCCCTCACGCTCCCCCCCGTAATGGTCAAAAACGCGTCGTCCATACTGCCGCTCACCACTTCAAATCCGCTTAGCATGCCTTCCATACCGTTTAAAACGGGGAGCGCGTCCAGCGTTTTTTCCAGGCGGATATCAAGCCGAACGCCATTGGTTTCAAAAGGTATTTTTTGCGCTGCAAGCAGGTTTTGCGCCGCTTCCATATCCAGAGGCGAAAGCCTGAGCGTATCGCTGCTGTGCTGGGAGCGCAGTTCCGCCGGAGTCCCTTTGGCCGTAATCAGGCCGCCGTCTATTACCGCCACATAATCCGCGCCCGCCGCTTCTTCCATATAGTGCGTGGTTAAAAACACGGTAAGACCCTCCTCCTGCTGCAATTGGCGGATGGTATTCCAGACGCTTTTACGGGTCTTCGGGTCAAGCCCGGTGGTTGGCTCATCCAAAAACAATATTTTGGGCGTATGCACCAGGGAGCGCGCAATATCCGCGCGCCTTTTTTGCCCGCCGGAAAGCTTGCCATAGCGCCTGTCCAAGAACTCCGTTACTTCCGCGGCATTGGCAGCCCTGCGGATGCAGGACGCAAGACGTCCTCCTTTGAGCCCGTACATACTGGCACGCATTTCCATATTCTCGCGCACCGTCAGCAGTTCGTCCAGCACGCCGTTCTGAAACACAACGCCAATATTGTTGCGTATTTGTTCATCTTCCCTGCCCAGCTCGTATCCGCCTACGGTTACGCTGCCTGCATCGGGCGCAAGCAACGTGCAGATCATATCGATGGTTGTGGATTTTCCAGCTCCGTTTGGCCCCAAAAACGCAAATAATGTGCCGGCCACCACATAAAAATCTATGCCTCGCACCGCTTTAACGTCCTTGTAGCTTTTTTCAAGGCCGGCTACCTCGATTATTTTTTCCAAAGTTACTCCCCCTTCTGGCAGCATTTCCCTTATGATACCATAGCGGCGCGTACATTTAAAGTAAAAAGTAAGTAATATCCGCCGGATATACCCGCATAGGTCATTGGGCGCAAACCTTGCGAAAATAGCTTTATTTTATATCTTTTACACTACTTTCGCGAATTTATTGACGGGCTTGTCCCTTTTTTATACAATTAAAAAAAATTATGGAGGTGTACAATCATGGCCAAAAACGATGCCCGGACGCAAAACGCCCAAAAAAGCCCAACCAAAAATACTAATCCTGCCAACACCGCAACCAAACCCGCGCAAAATACAAAACCTTCCTCAGGAAAGCAGAAATAACGGCCGCTTGGTTGTTTGAAAAATGGAACAATGAACTCCCAGTGACGGGAGTTCATTTTTTACGCTCTAATCCCTAAAAAAAGCCGCTTCCAGGCTCTCCTCCAGCAACGGGATGGCCCGTACGCAGGGTACCGGTTTTCCCACAATAATCTTGAATAAATCATCCAGCGCAGAGCAAACGTCAAACTGGTAAAAACCCTTGTTGTCCGTTATGGTATGCGCAACTCCCTCGTATATCGTTTTGCCGCAATTACATGTTGTGGAAACGCGTATCAGTTGAATCAGAGCGTTTTCCACAGGAGTTTGGTCCGTTGTTAAAACCTGCCCCCATATTCTTACGCTTCTTTTTTTCTCCACAATGATGTCCGCGCGCACTTCACATTCGTTGCGGTTTAAATGTACGTCCATATTCGCCCCCGCAATCAACTCGCATGTATCGCAATTCATAAACCCGTTTTTTATTGCGTTTTCTTCCATTTGCTTTCCTCCATATAAAGATAGTACTACAATGTATGCCCATAAAAACTTTTTTGTACTTTTGCGATAAGCACGCTTGCATTACAGGAATCATAATGATATTATAGCGATATCATTATGATATATTTGGAGGTGCAAAATTATGGATGAGAAAGAAATAAAGGTTGGTTCGGGCATTGCAATGCTTGTTGTGGTGCTGCTGCTCTTTACGCTGGCGGTTTGGCTTCTTTATCTGGCTTCCGTCTCCCCTCAGACAGACCTTTTGGCCGCTCTGGGGATTGTGATCGTCGTGGCGGCGTGCTTTCTTCTGCCCGGTTTTTTTACACTGCAGCCCAATGTTGCGGCAGCCTTAATGCTCTTTGGCGCATACAGGGGAACGGTTAAGCAAACGGGCCTGCGCTGGATAAACCCTTTCTACACCAAACGGAAGGTATCCCTTAGGTCCCGCAACCTAAACGGCGAACGCCTCAAAGTGAATGATGAAATGGGCAATCCCATAGAGATTGCCGCCGTGGTGGTATGGCATGTGCAGAATACGTACCAGGCGTTGTTTGACGTGGAAAATTACGCCGAATACGTCAAGATACAAAGCGAATCGGCCATCCGCCACCTGGCAGGCATGTACCCGTACGACATTATAGACGAAACGCACAAATGGTCCCTAAGAGGCAGCGCGGACGAAGTTGCCGTGGCGCTTGCAAAAGAGCTGCAGGAACGCCTGGGCAAGGCGGGTGTTGTTATCGATGAAGCGCGACTGAGCCATCTGGCTTATGCGCCCGAAATTGCCGCTGCCATGCTGCAGCGCCAGCAGGCTTCCTCCATTGTGGCCGCCCGCCAGAAGATTGTGGAAGGCGCGGTGGGCATGGTTGAAATGGCGCTAAAAACAATAGACAAAAACGGCATGGCGCATTTGGATGAGGAACGAAAGGCTGCCATGGTAAGCAACCTGATGGTGGTGCTTTGCGGCGAACGTGCCGCGCAGCCTGTAATTAACGCGGGAACGCTGTATTAAAAGGGATACGCCCATGGCCGAGCGTAAAACAATACTGCTGCGCATAAGCCCCCGGATGTGGGAAGATATCAACAAATGGGCCGAAGATGAATTTCGTTCCGTCAACGGCCAGATTGAGTATATCCTGCAAGGCGCCCTGCGCGAGCGCAAAAGGCAAAAAAGCAAAAAGCCCGGCGATGATTCGGACGGCTGTTCCTAACGGAACAATCAGCCACGGAATAGCAGCCCAAAAAGCCTGCCCACTTGAGCCCCCTAGTTCCTCAAAGCATAAAGGCACTTAACCCGGAAGCGCATGCTCCCGGGTTTTTATTTAAATTCGTAACAATTCTTTGCCATGAATATATTATATAGTGATTACGTTTTGTTCATCTGCCGCACTGCCCTTTCACGGGCATGCCGGTCAGTGCCCAAAGGAGGTCGCCCAATGATTGTCCAATCAAATCCACCCAGTCCAGGGAGAGGTACGCCCGGCTCTCCCGCGAACATAGAAATGCAAAACGGTTACTTAACAGTCCGGGTCGTCTCTTCCATAGACGACAGTCCCCTTTCACGGGCAACGGTAATGATTTATAGTGAGGACCAGGGAAGGCCTGTCACCAACAAAGTTCTGGAAACAGGCATAGACGGCAACACGGAGAAGATTGCCCTTCCGGCGCCCGCCAAAAAATATTCCCTTTCCGCAACCAGCGTAGTCGTCCCTTATTCCAGATATACCATCCGGGTGGAATTTCCGGGGTATTACACCAACGTATATAAGAATTCGCAGGTTTTTGCAGATACCACAACCATTCAGGAATCCAGGATGGACCCCCTTCCTTTCGGCGTCCGCAACGCGCCCGGCATGGAAAAAGTATATACCATTCCCACCCCCGGGCCCTCCAAGTAATCGCCCCACTTTTAAAGCCGTTTTGATAATAAAAGAGGCAGCGCGCAAGCCCTGCCTTTTGCTTTTTTTACCGTATTACTGGAACACCCTGCGGCCGCATATAAATTTGCCGGTCCAGTAACTGGAACTGAACACACTTTCCGATATAATCACCTTGCCGTTACTGGAAGATGCGTTTACAATTTTGCCATCCCCCAGGTATATTCCAACATGTCCTGTTTCGCAGACCACATCGCCCCGTTTTAAGCTATTCATGCTTTCTATCTTTGTATACTGGCCTGCGTCCGCCCAGCCGTAAGAAGTCATGTATGGGATTCCGTTTCCGCTGGCTTTAAGCGCGTAATATACAAGCCCGGAGCAGTCAAACACATCGGGCCCCTTGCCCCCCAGCACATAGGTTTTTCCAAGCTGGTCAAGCGCGGCGCTGATGAACGCCTCCACACTGCCATTGGCCTTTGATTCGCTCGGGCTTGCGGATGGCTCGGGCGAACTGCTTGCCGAAGCCGACGGCTGAGCCGAACTGGAACTGGAGGTGGAGGGTTGGGGCGAACTGCTGCTCTTGCTGGCAGATGCGGAGGCTTTAGCCGCTGCTTCCGCTTCTTCCTTTGCTTTTGTATATTCCACCGAAGGTTCCGCTTTACTGGAATAGAGCGCTTCCTTTGTGTAGAAACCCACGTTTCCATCCGGAGTAAGCCCGTTCATCCTCTGGAAGTATTGAACCGCTTTTTTTGTATCCGTACCAAAATACCCCGTATGGTCAACCGTGTAACCCAGTTCAACCAGCCTATCCTGAATGGACTGCACGTCCGGACCCGAATCCCCTTCGGATACCGTATATGGCTTTGCATTGGCAGAAAAAAGCAGAGTCTGTGCATCAACGCTCGCTATACCGTCCTGCTGCAAACCATTTTTACGCTGAAAATACTCCATCGCCTGCTTGGTCGCGGGCCCATATAATGTTGTGGGGTCGTCCTGATCCATATACTGCAGATCCATAAGCCGCTGCTGAATAACAGCCACAAACGGGTCATTGGTCCCAGGGTTGATTACCGAATACGCCGCGGCGGCAGATACCGAAGGGGAAGGCTCGGGTGTTGGCGTCTCCACGGGCGTAGCGGTGGCGGTCTGCTCCAGCAGGTCGGACGTCAAGTCTCCTGTGGCGGTGGGTGTCGGCGTTTCAACCGGGCTGGGCGATGGAGACGGGCTCATGCTGATCTGCGCCATTTTCTCCACTTCATTGGTGTTGGCGGCAGTTGCAAAAATAATAGGAATAGTAAGCGCTAAAAAAACGACGGCTGCCGTAAAAGCCAGATTTTTTTTCTTGATCTTAAAGCGCTTCCCCCGTTTTTTTTGCTCCTCAAAATTCTGATACGCATGCTGCCTTCTGATGCGTCTCTGTTCGTCCTCTGTTTTCCGGTCCGCGTTTTGATATCTGTTCACAATTGTCACCTTAAAAATAGTAGAGAATAAACTCATTTTATAACGCAATACATAAAAATGTCAAATAATTTTAATATATTTGTAATTTTTTGCCGCGTTTATACGGCTTTCCTGGCATTACCGACAAATTTATGATATACTTCTGGATATACTATCGAATAAATTGAACCAAAATTTAAGCGAAAAATGAGGATTTTTAAAATGAAGTTTTGCTGGTGCACCATTCAGGTAAAAGATTTGAGTGAGTCCCTGCGGTTTTATCAGGAGATTGCAGGCCTTCCCCTTGCCCGGCGTTTCCAGGCCGGAGACGCAATGGAGATTGCTTTTTTGGGCAGCGAGCCTACAAAGGTGGAACTAGTCTGCAATAAAAAACAGCCTCCTGTTGGAAGCGGCGAAGGAATATCACTTGGGTTTGAGGTGGATAATCTGGACGATGCGATGGATTTGATGCGCCAGAAAGGCATTCAAATAGAGGCCGGCCCTTTTCAGCCAAATCCAAATACCAGATTCTTTTACGTAAAAGACCCAAACGGCGTAACGGTGCAATTTGTAGAAAATAAATAGGCGGGCTTTTTGCGTTTTAAAAAGGAGCTATCAGTTCAAAACAGCCCCTTTTTAGCTTTTAATGTATTTGCAGCGAAGGCTGCTTACTGTGCCTTGTACGTCTTTGTAACTGTTAAAATAGTCTCTCCCGTTACTCCGTTGATCACGTTATATACAAACGTGCAATCGGGAAGGTCCGGATAAAGCTTTGCGGCCTGGTCGATGGCAGCCTGCAGCGTGTTTTCCATGGTTGTTTTAAAATCTGCGGGCAGGCCGGTTGAACTGATATCTTTGCTGAACGTAAGGTTATAGGTGAGCGTGTTTCCGCTGACCCCCACTATCATTTGTTCCCCGTTTTCCGCAAGCTTGGGATCGGCCGCAAACACGCTGTTGAGCGCGTTTACATCAATGATCTTGTCCACGGTTTTAGTAATCGCTTCGGAGGCCACGCTCAGGCTGACCTCCGGCGATGCAGCCATCACAGAAGTAGCGGATTCCTCAGGCGATGCAAATGCCACCGGCAGGCCGGATTCGGAAGGCGGTTCAGATGCCGAAGCGCTCGCCTCCCCCACTGTCTGTTGCGTATCCGCTGCCGCGCACGCGGCAAAAACAATCATGCAAATGGCAATTAAGACTATTAATACTGTTTTTTTCATTGCTCTTTCCTTTCCTGGTTTATAGGTGAAGCTTGTTTCTTCCATAGCAATACTTCCCAAATTGCACATTTTCATAACTAATAAAAAGCAAGACATAAAAAAAGCACCTCCAAATGTATGGAGATGCTTACTGATTCAATTTTTTGGAGGATGTTCCCGCCGCGATTCCGCACAGGTTTATTTAATGCCTATGTCTTTACGGTACTGCGCGCCCTCAAAGTGTATTTTTTCCACATTGGCGTATGCTTTTTCACGCGCTGCCGGAATATCGGCCCCCCTGGCCACCACGCCCAATACGCGCCCGCCGCTGGTAACCAGCTTGCCGTCCTCCAGCTTTGTGCCCGCGTGAAACACCACAACGTCCCCGTCAACGGCATCCAGCCCATTCACGGGCAGGCCTTTTTGGTATTCCTGCGGGTAGCCGCCGGAAGCCATTACCACGCAAACCGCGCTGCCTTCCTCAAACTCAAGGTTCATTTGATCCAGCGTGCCGTCTATGCAGGCGTTCATGACGTCCACCAGGTCGTTCTTTAAAAGCATGAATACAGACTGCGTTTCCGGGTCCCCCAGCCGCGCGTTGTATTCCAGCACCATGGGGCCCTTTTGGGTGAGCATAAGCCCAAAAAAGATCACCCCGCGGTATACACGGCCTTCCGCGCGCAACGCCTGCACGGTGGGCTCTATAATGGCCTTTGTAACCAGCGCTTCCATCTCCGGCGTGTATTTGGGTGAAGGAGCAAACGTGCCCATGCCGCCCGTATTGAGGCCACGGTCTCCGTCCAACGCCCGTTTATGATCCTGCGCGGAGAGCATAGGCCGTATTGTTTTGCCGTCGCAGAAGGCAAGAATGGAAACTTCCGGGCCGCTGATAAACTCCTCTATCACAATCCTGCTTCCGGCGTCCCCAAATTTTTTATCCAACATAATCTGCCGTACGGCGTCCGCCGCCTGCTCTTTGTTCTCGCAGATTAGTACGCCCTTGCCCAAAGCGAGGCCATCCGCCTTTACTACGGTAGGGTATTCCGTTTTTTCCAAAAACGCAAACGCCTCGTCCGCGTCCTCAAACGCCCGGTAATCCGGAGTGGGTATGCCGTACTTTTGCATCAGCCATTTGGAATAGCTCTTGCTCCATTCAATCTCCGCGCAGGCTTGCGTAGGCCCAAACGCGCGGATGCGGTTTTTTATAAGCTCGTCCACCATGCCCAGAGCCAGCGGATCGTCCTGCGCCACCACCACCAGATCCATCTCGTGCTGCCTGGCCCAGATTACCACCCCCGCCACGTCTGTTACGGATATGGGAACGCACGCCGCCAATTGAGCAATCCCCCCGTTTCCGGGCGCGCAATACAACTCCGCGTCCGGCCGGGTCCGTTTAATCTTCCATATAATTGCATGCTCGCGGCCTCCGCCGCCTACAACAAGTATCTTCATTTAAGCTGCTTCCTTAATGTTTAAAATGCCTTATGCCTGTGAATACCATCGCGATCCCGTATTCGTCGCACTTTTTGATGCAGTCCTCGTCACGGATGGAGCCGCCCGGCTGGATGATCGCGGTAATGCCCGCCTTTGCCGCGGTTTCAACATTGTCGTCAAACGGAAAATATGCATCCGATGCCAGAACAGCCCCCTTGCATTTTTCTCCCGCCAGTCCGATTGCTATCTTCATAGCCCCGACCCGGTTTGTCTGTCCGGGGCCGATGCCTATGGACGCATTATCCTTCGCAATTGCAATGCCGTTGGATTTCACGTGTTTCACCATACGAAACGCAAAATCCATATCCCGTATCTCCTCGCGCGTAGGCTCCCGCTTGGTAACGGTTTTCCACTCGCCCTCGTAAACGCAGTTGTCCGGGCCCTGCACAAGCAGCCCGCCCAGCACCTTCTTTAAGTCTATATTCGTATCCACCTTTGGAGCCGCTATATCCGCAAGCTCCAGCACCCGCAGGTTCTTTTTGGCGCATAGAATTTTGAGCGCTTCCTCCGTATAAGAAGGCGCTATCACAATCTCCAGGAATATCTTGGCCATCTCTGTCGCCGTAGCGCCGTCTATCTCTGCATTGGAAGCGACAATGCCGCCGTAAATGGATACGGAATCGGAGTCATGGGCTTTTCTATACGCATCCAAAACCGTGTCCGCCGTACCCACGCCGCAGGGGTTCGCGTGCTTTACGCCCACCACGGTTATGCCTTCAAATTCGCGCAGGGTATCCAAAGCGCCGTTTGCGTCGTTGATATTGTTAAAAGAAAGCTCCTTGCCATTCAACTGCTTTGCGTTTGCCAGGCTGCCGGGAACGGCAAGCGGCTCGCGGTAAAAGCAGGCTGCCTGGTGCGGGTTTTCGCCATAACGCATTTCCTGCTGCTTTTCATAGGTAAGGGTAAGCTTCTCCGGAAAATCCGTCTGCCCGGACTGGCCGCGCAGGTAATTCGCAATCAGCGCGTCGTACGCCGCCGTGTTCTCAAACACCTTGGCGGCAAGAGTAAACTTGGTGGCACGGGATACTTCGCCACTGTTTTTCAGTTCTGCGGTTACCTTTTCGTAATCCGCACTGTCCACAATCACCGCAACGTCCTGCCAGTTCTTTGCCGCGCCGCGCAGCATGGAAGGCCCGCCGATGTCTATGTTTTCAATCGCCTCCGCAAGGGAAACGCCGGGCTTGCTGATCGTCTGTTTGAAGGGATACAGGTTCACCGCCACAATGTCGATCGTCTCCACGCCCAGTTTTTCAAGTTGTTCCATATGTTCGGTATTGCCGCGCATCGCAAGGATGCCCGCGTGGATTTTGGGATGCAGGGTCTTCACGCGCCCGTCCAGGCATTCCGGAAAACCCGTGATATCCGATACGTTGATGACGGCAACGCCGTTCGCTTCCAGTTCCTTCTGCGTTCCGCCGGTGGAAATCACCTCAAACCCAAGAGCTTCCAGTTCCTTTGCAAACGCCACAATTCCCGTTTTGTCAAACACGCTTAAAAAAGCCCGCTTTGCCATTGAAACCTCCTACATATTATAAAATTAAAATTGATAACATCCATGTTAATCACTCTGCAATCTGCACAATCCTGCCTTCCACCGTCAGCCTTCCCTCGCTCATCAGCCGGACCGCCCGGGGCAGCAGCTTGTGCTCTGTTTGCATCACGCGCCTCTGCAATACCTCGGGCGTGTCTCCCTGCAGCACGGGAACCGCCTCCTGCAGAACAATAGGCCCCGTATCCGCGCCGCTGTCCACCAGATGCACGGTGGCGCCCGTTACTTTTGCGCCATAATGCAAAACTGCTTCGTGCACATGCAAACCGTAATATCCCATACCGCAAAACGAAGGGATCAGGGATGGGTGGATGTTGATGATGCGGTTTTTATACGCCTCCACCAGCTCTTCTCCCAGTATTTGCATATATCCGGCCAGCACAACAAACTGGGCGCCGCATGCACGCAGCGCCTCCAGATTGGCACGGTCAAAATCCGCTTTATTACTATACTCTTTCCGTTGAATCGCACGGGCGGGGATGCCCGCTTTTTGCGCCCTCTCCAGAGCGTATACGCCCTCCCGGGAGGAAATCACGCATACAATATCCGCAGGAATATCGCTGTCTATCAGGCTTTGCAGATTGGTGCCCCCGCCGGATACCATTACCGCATACCGGTTCAGCCGCATAAAACCACGCCTTTATCTCCGGCCACCACGCGGCCGATGAGATGGGCCTTTTCTCCGCGGTCGTGAATATGCCAGATTACCGCGTCCGCATCCTGCTCGTCCACAACCAAAACCATGCCAATGCCCATGTTAAACGTGTTAAAGGCCTGTTCGTCCGTAAGCTGCGCGTCCTGCAGCAGAAAATCGAATACCGGCGGCATTTCCCATGTACCCATATGTATTTCCGCCATAAGCCCCTCTGGAATGGTGCGGGGTATATTTTCTATAAATCCGCCGCCCGTAATGTGCGCAATACCGCGTATGTTAAAGCGCTCCACCAGGTCCAGCACCGTCTTTACATAAATTACGGTGGGTGTTAAAAGAATTTCTCCAAGCTGCATATCCATGGAATACACCTGCCGGGACAATATCCCGCTGTCCATGGAATACAGGCGGCGCACCAGCGAGAACCCGTTGGAATGAATGCCGGAAGAGGGCAGGCCTATGATCACGTTGCCTTCCTTTACCGTGCTGCCGTTGATAATTTTATCCTTTTTTACAATGCCCACGCAAAAGCCTGCCAGGTCGTATTCACCCTTTGGATAAAAACCCGGCATTTCGGCTGTTTCCCCGCCAATCAGCGCGCAGCCGGCCTGCACGCATCCGTCCGCCACGCCTTTTACCACGCTTGCAATAATGGGCGGCTCCAGTTCCCCCGTCGCAATATAATCCAGGAAAAACAGGGGCTTGGCCCCGTGGCACACCACGTCGTTTGCACACATGGCCACGCAGTCAATTCCCACAGTGTCATGCTTGCCAATGGCAAAAGCCGCTTTCAGCTTGGTGCCCACGCCGTCTGTCCCCGCCACCAGCACGTTGCCGCCGCCAATGTCGTACATGCCTCCAAAACTGCCCAGCCCGGTAAGCACGTTTTTGTCGAACGTTTTTTCTACAAACCTGCGCATCAGCCGTACCGCTTCATAGCCTTTTTCTACATCCACGCCCGCGTCTTTATACGAAATCGTCACTGGTCCATTCCCCCTTTATTGTCAATTGCAAGATTCATTTTTTCCGTCTCTTCCCTTGCTTTACATATATCCAGCGGGTATTCCCCGCTGAAACAGCCCACGCAAAAATTGCAGCCCGCGCCTTCCACTGTTTTCAAAAGGTCTTCCACCGTAAGGTAACAGAGCGAATCCGCCCCGATGATCTTCCGTATCTCTTCCACCGAATTTTTAGCGCCGATGAGCTGCTCATGCGAAGGAGTATCAATGCCAAAAAAACAGGGGTATTTTACGGGCGGCGAACTGATCATCATATGCACTTCACGCGCGCCCGCTAGGCGCAACATTTCCACTATTTTTTTGCTGGTTGTGCCGCGCACAATGGAATCGTCTACCAGCACCAGCTTTTTGCCGCGCACAATGCGCTTCATGGCGTTCAGTTTCAGCTTGACCCCGCGCTCCCGCAGAGACTGGCTGGGTTGTATAAACGTGCGGCCCACATACCTGTTTTTGGAGAGCAGGTTGGCAAACGGCACGCCGCTTTGGGTGGCATAGCCCGTTGCCGCAGGCGTAGCGGAGTCAGGCACGCCGCCCACCAAGTCCGCCACCATAGGGTAGGCTTTTGCAAGCCGAATGCCCATGGCCTCGCGGGAGCGGTATACGCTGATGCCATCTATATCAGAGTCCGGCCGCGCAAAATACACATATTCAAAAATACACAGCGCCGTTTGCAGGCTGGATTCTATCTGGTGGGATTTAAGGCCGTCCTTGTCTATCACCACAACCTCGCCGGGCCGGATATCCCGCACAAATTCCGCGTCTATCGCGTCAAACGCGCAGGATTCGCTTGCCAGAACATAATTGCCGTCCAGCTTGCCAAGAGCCAAAGGACGTATGCCCCTTGGGTCCCGCACGCCTATCAAAGCGTCCTGCGTCATGATGCAAAGCGCATAGGAGCCGCGCACCATCCGCATCATCCTGGTGATGGATTCAACCATGCCCAGCTTGGAATACCGGGCAATCAGGGTGGCCATCACTTCCGTGTCCAGTGTTGTCTGGAAAATAGCGCCCTCCTCCACCAGCCGGTCTTTTAATATGTCCGAATTAATAAGATTGCCGTTGTGCGCAATCGCCAGTTTTCCTTTGCGGTAGCTCAGCACAATGGGCTGGCAATTGGCCAGTTCGCTGTCTCCGGTGGTGGAATACCGCACATGCCCAATTGCTATCCTGCCGCCCGCAATAGAGTTCAGCGTATCGCGAAAAACCTCTGCGCACAGCCCCATTCCTTTGTGACAGCGGATATCCTGCCCATCCGTCACCGCAATCCCCGCGCTTTCCTGTCCGCGGTGCTGCAGAGAATATAAGCCCACATAGGCCGCTTCCGCCGGGTCATAGGTATTGTCGTTCATATAAATGCCAAACACGCCGCACTCTTCGTGCATACAATCGTCGTCCGGCTTAATCCTGTCGTACGGCAGTTCTGTTGAAAAATGCATCTGCGCTTCTATTCCCCCATAAGCCGTTTCAGTATCTCCTGGTATGCGTCCTCCACATGCCCAAGGTCACGCCTGAACCGGTCTTTGTCTAATTTTTCGCCGGTTTTGGAATCCCAGAAACGGCAGGTATCGGGCGAGATTTCGTCCGCCAGAATAATTTCTCCGTGGAAACGCCCGAATTCCAGTTTAAAGTCTATCAGTTCAATATCAAACTGCTTTAAATATGCGGTCATAATTTCGTTTATTTTCAGCGAGTAGGCGGCAATCGCGTCCATTTCTTCCTTGGTTGCCAGCCCCATGGCGGCAATGTGGTAGTCGTTAATCATGGGATCGCCAAGCTCGTCCGATTTATAGCAGTATTCCAGCACCGTTACGGGCAGCTTTGTGCCTTCGGGCAGCCCCAGGCGTTTGGACAGGCTTCCGGCCGCAATGTTGCGCACAATCACTTCCACCTGCACAATCTCAACTTTTTTAACTATTGTCTCGCGTTCACTAATCTCCTCCACATAGTGCGTAGGAATGCCTTTTTGCTCCAGCATGCGGAACATATGGTTGGAAACCTTGTTGTTCACCACGCCCTTGCCCACAATGGTTCCTTTTTTAAGCCCGTTAAATGCGGTGGCGTCGTCTTTATAATCCACCAGCACGTGGTCCGGATTATCTGTTAAAAAAACTTTCTTTGCCTTGCCTTCGTAAATTTGTTCAAGCCTTTTCATGTTATTCCTCCAAATCCAGTTCTTTATCCGCCGCAAGAACGGAGTCTTCCATTTCCCTTTTGTACGCCTCCAATTTATCCTGCAGCTCCGCGTATTTGAGCGCCAGCATCTGCACAGCCAGCAGCCCCGCGTTTTTGGCTCCGTTCACTGCAACAGTGGCCACAGGTACGCCGTCCGGCATCTGCACGGTGGAAAGCAGGGAATCAAGCCCGTCCAAAAGAGACGATTTAATCGGCAGGCCAATTACAGGCAGGGTGGTATGCCCGGCCAGAACGCCCGCCAGGTGGGCGGCTTTTCCCGCAGCCGCAATAATCACCTCGATGCCCTGCTTCCTGGCTTCCCTTGCGAACCCGGCGGCGGCATCCGGCGTGCGGTGCGCAGACAAAACCCTTGCCACAGGTTCCACGCCAAACGATTTAAGCGTTTCTATGGCGGGCAGCACTGTGGGCAAATCGTTCTTTGATCCCATAACTACAGCAACCTTCATACTTTGCATCCTTTTCTCTTTAAAAAAAATAAACGGCTGGGCGCAAGCCTAGCCGGACTGTTCATAAGACCATGGTTCCCACGGGCAGTGAAAAAAACAAAAAAACAACCCCCGTTCTTTGACCTCCAACACCTTGTATGCAGATTGGCAAAGCCCGATTCGTCATTTATATCTCCTTTGTCTCTTATTTTTTTATGATACCCCAAAATTCTTAAAAACGCAATATCCCAAATCCATTATGTCCAGCACGCATGCACGCGTGCTTATGAGCACGTTATCATTTTTAATTGGACAGTGTCTTTTGTTTTCCTGTACGGCAGACCCCGTCTTCACAAAAAATTAACAGTTTTTATTGAATCTACACGCGATATTCACCAAGCTATCACATTAGGCTGATAGGATAGTACCTGGAAATCAATAAACGAATCAAGATACGTGCGATATATTTAGGAGGTTTTTCAATGAAGTTCAAAGAGTTCTTTGTGGGCAAAAAAACGAGATGGATTCTGCCAGCCGGCGTGGCCGCTGTTATTATTGTGGTTGTTGCCGTTGTTATGATGAACAACGCGGCGGCGGCAGCGGCGGCAGCGGAAGCAAAAACGGTTACAAAAGAAACCACCGTTCAAAAAGGCAATATCACCGTAGGTGTAACCGAGACAGGCACGGCTTCCATTGGGACGGAGTCCGTTATCTGCAATCTGAACGGCGCGATAATCAATGAAGTAAATATCAAAGCAGGCCAGTCGGTAAAAACAGGGGACGCAATCGCAACGCTCACAACGGACAGCGTGGATACCGCCATCCAGACCCTGGATCTTGCGTACACCCAGGCGGAAAACAAACTGAGCCAGGCGGAGGCCGCGCAGGCGACCGGTAAGGTGAGCGCCAAAACGACTTATAATACCAGCAAAGCAAAGAGCGATAACGCGCAGACTACATACAACAACACCATCAGTTCACTGCAGGATGCGGTTACAAGCGCCACAAATTCATATAACAGTTGTGTGGGTACAATCAACTACTACACGGCAAAGCTAGCGGGACTGGATACTTCCACGCTGCAGGCAACAAAAGAGGCTGCCGACGCAGCCCTGCAGGCCGTAACATCCAGCGATCCAAACTATCCCGCGCTAAAGCAGGCCGCAGATATTGCGGATGAAAATTACAGCGGTTACGCCGCACTGGTTGCGCAGCAGCAGCAGCTTTCCTCTCTGGAAAACAAGCTGAAATCTGCGCAGGATGCGCTCACCAGCGGTACGGTTACGGCAAAAGCGCAGTACGACAATGACAAAGCCTCGGGCAGTAGCGCATCTACCATTTATAATAACACGCTTGCAGCGCTGCAGAGTGACGTGGACAGCGCGACCTTGAGCGTCACAACGGCTAAACAGGCGCTGGATAAGGTCTCGCAGTATAAAACAGACCCCACCATTTACGCAACTATAGACGGCCTGGTGAATTCCGTCAGTGTGGCGGCGGGCGATACCCTGTCAAACAACGCGGTGATTGCCTCCATAGCGGACAATACATCCGCAGACGTGATCGTATCCGTTACCCAGGACGATATATCCAGCCTTTCGGTAGGCCAGACGGCGGAAGTATCCCTTACATCCTTCTCGGACACTACCTTTGAGGGAACCATAGACAGCATCACCATCACACCGGCCAGGGAAGCTTCCTCCACGGTAAGCTACTCTATAACCGTCAAACTTTCGGGAGACGTTTCCAAGATCTACGACGGAATGACAGGCAACGTAACATTTGTTACCAAGCAGGTGAAGGATGTACTGTACGTATCCAACAAGGCCGTAACAACAGAGAATGGCAAACAATATGTAAATGTAAAAGATTCAAGCGGGAAAACTGTCAAAACGCAGGTTACCACAGGATTCTCAGACGGCCAGAACGTTGAGATACAGTCCGGTCTCACAGAAGGCCAGACGATAGTGATAACAAGCCAGGCGGTGACGTCAAAATGATATTCAGTGAATTAATGCATATTGTCTGGGTCAACCTGATGGAAAACAAGACGAAGGTAATTTTAACCTCCCTTGGCATCATCGTTGGCGCGGCAACAATCGTAATGGTACTGGCCATTGGCAACGGCAGCCAGCAGGCGGTGGCAGAACAGTATAAAAACATTAATGCGGGCGCAATCACCATCTCCTACGAACGTGCTTCCTCCACCACCAGTGGAGGAGGAGGCGGTGGCGGCGAAATGATGTTTGGCGGTGGCGGCGCGCCTGGCGGCGGTTCCAGCGGTGGTGGAATGCCCGGCGGTTCCAGCGGCGGCGGAATGCCCGGCGGTTCCAGCGGCGGCAGCTTCGGCGGCAGCGGCAGTAGCAGCGCGCTTGGCAAATTGATGGAAGCAGCCATGAACAGAATGCGCAACACAGAGCGGATCACCCTGAGCCAAACGGATGTGGACGACCTGCAGACATTTGTATCCGGCCTTGATTCGGCGGCCATCTGGGCAACAGAAAAATCGGACGTCACCGGCGGCAACCTGTCCTCTTCCACCAGTTACACCATTGCAGGAGTAACAGAGGATTACCAAAACATCAGCAACCTGGAGGTTGGACTTGGCGATTTCATCACGGAGGACGACGAGACAAACGTAAATAAGGTTGCAGTTATTGGATACAACCTGGCCCAGGAGATATTTGGAGACGCAATAGACGCTTACGACAGCGTGATTTACATCAACGATACGCCTTTTACAATCAACGGCGTGCTTACCGAGGTGGGCAGCGTGTCCTCGGGTGTAAGCCCGGACGAATCCATATTTATTCCGCTCTCCACGGCAAAAAAATACGTGTTCAGCAGCCAGTCTTACTCTCCTACAATCACCGTGGTCGCTTCGGACGTAAGTAACGTTGATGAAGCAATTACCAACATTAAATCCGAACTGGCGCAGACCTATCCCAAGGCCAGCTTCACAATCACAGACGCGGGAGCCCAGCGCGTGGCGGCGACAAATTCCGCAAACACGCTCTCCTTCCTGCTCATTGCAGTGGCAAGCATTGTATTTGTGGTAGGCGGCATAGGGATTATGAACGTGCTGTTTGTATCGGTGCGGGAACGCACAAAAGAAATTGGCATATTAAAGGCGATCGGCAGCAGCAAAAAAGATATATTGATGCAGTTTTTAATGGAAGCCATTGTAATCAGCCTGTTTGGCGGCATTGTGGGCGTAGTTGTCAGCAATCTGCTGATGCCCTTAATGGATATCCTGGGCCAAACGGTCGCGCCGTCCGCAACGGGCGTAATTGTGGCAATGGTGTTTGCAATTGCCACCGGTACCGTATTCGGGTTCTACCCCGCCTTAAAGGCTTCATCCCTGGTGCCTATTGAAGCGCTCAACGAAGAATAGAAAAGAGAGGAAAACATGAAGAAACACATATTCATCCTATTTCTCATCATACCTCTTCTATTGGTGGGATGCTCTGAACAAAAGACAACGCTTACAAACTTAAGCGAGGCTGAATTGGGGTCGAACCAGAAACTTATAGCCGGCCAGGTAACGTCCATCACGGGCAACCAAATTGTGCTGGCAGTGGGTACCCTTCCCTCTCAAAACAATTCTGGAGCCAACGCCTCCGCTTCGGGCGGCCGCCAGCAAAACGAAGGCGCCCGTTCGGGCGGCGGCAATGCGGCATCCGGCAGTAACGGGAACACTACTTCCACAGAGAGCGGAAATTCTACAGCCATGTTTGAGAGCAACGCTTCCTCCAGCAATTCGTATATTAGTGGCAACAGCTATAACGGTTCCAGCCTGAGCAACAGCTCGTACGTAACGTTTTCCAACAGCAGCGGAAACTCTGTTCAAAACGAAAACCGCGGAAGCGGCTTTGGAGGCGGAGAGAGGCAGAACAGCTTTTCTGAAGGAGGTTCAGAATCCGGCAATGCAGCCCCGCCATCCGGATTTGATGGAGGCAATATGGGTTCCATGCCGTCCGGCATGGAGGGCAACATGGGTTCACGGCCATCCGGTATGGAGAACAATAGCGCGCAGGGTGAAACGTCCGGCGGCAACACTTCCTCCGGGGGCAGTACCGGCAGCTCCAGCACCATTACCCTGACGGGAGAATCAATGACCCTTACAATTCCCGTGGGCACCAAGGTGCTTATGACATCCAGCAACGTTCTGACAACAACGACCTTTGGCAGGATCCAGGCGGACGATATTCTGGAGCTCATTGTACAGACCGATTCCAACGGCAATCAGACCGTAATCGGCGTGCAGATAATGGAGTAGTAAAAATGGACAAAATGATCAGTATGAAAAATATAAACAAAAGTTATAAAATGGGCTCTGAAAAGCTGCACGTTTTAAAGGATATCAATCTGGAAGTGGATAAAGGGGAATACCTTGCAATTCTGGGCCCCTCCGGCTCGGGCAAATCCACACTCATGAATATCATAGGATGTATGGATACCACAGATACCGGGGAATATTTTCTAAACGGCGAGCCCATCCACTGCATGAAAGAAGGTGACCTTGCAAAACTGCGCAACAGGCAGATTGGGTTTATTTTTCAAAAATACCATCTCATCCCCAAATATAACGTGGTGCAAAACATCATCATGCCCCTTCTGGTTCGCGGGGAGAGCCACCGCGAAGCGGAGGAAAAATGCAAGGAGACCATTCGGGTGCTGGGGCTGCAGGACCGGCTGAAGCATAAGCCCACCGAGCTTTCCGGCGGCCAGCAGCAAAGGGTTGCCATTGCGCGCGCCCTGGTGGGCAACCCGGCCATTTTGCTGGCGGACGAACCCACGGGCGCTCTTGACAGCAACACGGGCAAAGAACTGCTTGGCGTGTTCAAACAACTCAACGACATGGGGAACACTATTATTGTCATCACGCACGACCTAAACGTTGCGGGCCATGCCAAACGGATTATAAAAATCATAGACGGCGAACTGTATGCGTAAAAAACATAAAGCATATGCATAAACGTTAACTAAACATGAATTCCCCAGGCTGCATACGGGGCACGGTTATAAAAGAAAAGGTCACTCCTTTCTTACCAGAACAATACGCACCCCCCCAACCCCCTTAACCTGCCGTGTTCCAAATGCCGCCCTAACCCCATATGCCCCAAAAGGCTTGAGGCAAAAAAGAGCAGGCGCAAAGGCCCGCTCTTTTTTTGTTTTATTTCATCTGGCTTCAAACACTATTTCTTTAGACAAAGTTTTTCTTACCGGGCAGTTTAAAACCAAATTGATTACCAGTTGCTTTGCTTCGCTGGAAATATCCCCAATAATGTCTATATCATAAATAAATTTAGTTTTATTTTCATTGTCCCTGTCCAAATCCACTTTAACAATTACTTTTTCATATTTTATGTTTTTCCGCTCCAATACCATCCTAGCGGTAATATTAAGGCACGAAGCAAATCCGGCGCACAGCAATTCATGCGGCCCAAAATGTTCTCCTTGTCCGCCTTTTTCTTCCGCCACATCAGAAAAAATAACGGTATTTCCATTTGATATTTTGGTACAATACTTCTCCGAGCCGCTTTCAGAAATAATCATAATGCCCCCTTAAAAAAAGCCTTTCCCTATATGCCCAGCATATGTTCCACAAATATTTTAACGCCCATGGCAACCAAGATAACGCCCCCTATAATCTCCGCCCGCTGCTGGATCATGCTGCCAAACTTGCGGCCCAGGTATCCGCCGGGCAGGCAACACGCAAACGTTACAATTCCAATAAAGCCTGCCGCCTGGGCAATGTTCACCTGGAGCAGGGCAAAACTGATGCCTATGGTAAAAGCGTCAATGCTGGTTGCTATTCCCTGCAGCGCCAGAGTGCCCCAGGTAATCTCGTTGCGGATTCGGCAGTTTTCCGGATGCCGGAGCTCAACCGCGGCGGTTATAATCATTTTGCCGCCAATGATGCCCAACAATATCAGTGCAATCCAGTGATCCAAAAAAGCAATGGCTTCGCTGAACGTGCGCCCGGCATAAAAACCCGCAACAGGCATGGCTGCCTGGAATATGCCAAACACAACGGCGGATTTCAATGAAATCCATCGGGCGTTCCGGCCGCACATTCCGTTAGAAACAGATACGGCCAAAGCGTCCATGGAAAGCCCAAGCGCTATCAAAAACAAAGTGAGCAGTTCCATTCGCAAGCACTCATGCGCGGTGCCTTGATGCGGCCGCACATTGCAACTCCTTGATTCATTTGGGGATAACACGAGTAAAATAACACATGAGCGCCTATTCGTCAAACAGTTTTAGACGCGGCAGCCCGGTTAAAAGCATATATATATTTATATGCCCAACCTGTCCGTATGGTTTTCACTCCCCTATTTATTGTATAAAATATACGCCGGTTTATGCAAAATGCAGATGCTAAAATGCGCCGCTTATTCCTCCACCAGCCTTTTCTCTCCCGCTATGGCCTGAATGGGGCCTATGTCCTGCGTCACTTCCATAGTTCCCAGGTATGCGCCGCTCTCGCTGCGCACTGCAAAATACCGTATGTAAATATACTTGCCGCCAATATGCAGCCAGAAATCCTCGTGATCCTTCTTTCCTGATTTCAGATCCGCCACTATACCCTCCACAATATGCACGCTGGCCGGCGGGTGGCAGTTGGCCACCTTTCTGCCTATAATGGCCTTTGTACGCGGAAATATCCTCTCCCGCCCGTTGGAGAAATATTTAACCGTATCGTCTTTGTCCACAAAGGTGATATCTGCCGGAAGCACATCCAGCATGGCAATCAGTTCGGGCAGGTTCAGGCTGCCGGTGGGCATGTGCAGAGAGTCCCTGTCCGCTCCGGCCAGCCTGGCAAGCACGGTTTGCCCTGCTCCCCATTCGGGCGGCGGCGTAATCAGGCAATAGCCCAGTTCCCTTTCGTCCGCCGCAATTCCTGCCCACTCGTCCGGCGATAGGAATTGAAGCAGCATGGGCAGCATGATGTTTTCTTCCTTAAAAATCATTTCAGATACTTTATCCAGCATCTCTTCCACTTTGCGGCGTAGTGCCTCCGGCTCGTTTTCCCTTCCGACCGCTTCAATCGCTTTTTTTACCATACAGCGCACTTCATCATCCACTCCCCACATCACTTTTGGCGGTGCTGTCACGCCGTATTTCTCCAGATACGGGAAAAGCAAATTTTCTTTTTTTAAATAATGCAGGTCAATTTGCCCCATGCCTGTCAGTGCCTCCCGCAGCAGCGCGCCTTTTTCCGGGGCCGGGCTGTCCAAAAACGTGTGCAGGCGTTCCCGCGCCTTTTGTGCCGTTTCCTCTATTGCCCGGTTCTCCGCGCGCAGCGTATGAGCAGGATGTCCTGGCCGCACGTCCGGGCCGCCCCCGCCTTTATGGATATCTTCAATGGAGCCCTTAAACAGCGCTGCGTGCACGTCACAAAGCCTCTGCACCTCCTCCACCGGCATGCCGCCGTCTATCAGCGCCTGCTCCGCTTCCGATATCTCTTCCGCAGATACGCCCCCAAACACTTCCGCAAACCGCTTTTTCACCTGTTCCGCTTCGACGCCCCGGTGCAGCTCGTTAATCAGCCCGCGCAGTGCCTCCTGGCGGTATTCCCTGTTATTGATCTCTTTGGTCATAGTTGCCCTCCCATAACGTTTTTTAACTTTGGTTAGTCTTTCCAAACAGCAGACGGCTATGCGGAGGCTGCCACTGCAATTAAATACTTGACAAAGCAGGCTGAATCGCATAACATATATTCAGCACTGACTATTCGGAGAACACCATGAAAGTATCGTATTATCTGCTGGGCTTTTTGATCCGGTTCGGACGCCAGCATGGGTACAGCCTGAAAGAAACCATCGGCCGCGAGGTTGCAGATTTTGCCAAAATAAAGCTGCCAACCATTTATTACAACCTGGAAAAGCTTATGAAACAGGGCTATGTAACTGCCGCAGTAGAAAAAGACGGCAACCGGCCCGAAAAGACAGTGTATGAAATCACGGATGCGGGCAGGAAGCACTTTGCGCTTAAAACCGGCGAGATATTAAAAGAATACTATGAGCCGGAATTTACTCTGGACGCCGTTCTGTATTTTTGGGACCAGACAGATATAAAAGCCGTCGTTCAATCCCTTCAAAAAAGGACGGAGATTCTGGACACGGCCATCCGGGCAACGCAGCAGCACCACCAGGCCGTTTTGCCGCATATTCCGCCCCATGCAGTTTTTCTGGCAGAATCCATCTTTGACCACCACCTGAGCCACATGCGCACCGAATTGGAATGGACGCAAAAAGTTTTAAAAGGATTTAACCGATAATCCTTTTTATAATAGATAAATACTCAGTACTGAGTATTCGAAAGGAGTTTGGTATGGTTAAAGATAGAATCATTGAGACCAACGAAGGCATTCAAAACGAACCGACGGTGGAGGTGTTTGATACCTTTGCCAGGGGCATGCGGGACCGCGGGCTTATGCATACGGACGCGTATCTGAAAGGCGGAATCTGCGGTGGCAGCGTTCTGGAGATTGGCCCCGGGCCGGGGTATGTGGGGCTGGAATGGCTCAAGGCTGCGCCGCAAGCTTCCCTCACCGGTTTGGAAATCAGCCCGGCCATGATCCGCGTTGCCCAAAAAAACGCCAAAGATTACGGCTTTGGGAACCGTGCATTGTATGTGGAGGGCAACTGCCTTGCAATGCCCTTTGCGGAAGCCTCTTTTGACGGGGTCATCAGCAGCAGTTCCCTGCATGAATGGGAATCCCCTAAAAAAGTATTGAGCGAGATTTACCGCGTTCTCAAGCCTGGCGGAAGATTCTGCATAGGCGATTTGCGCAGAGACATAAGCCCCTTTGCCAAATGGATGATGCTGGCCACCTGCCGTCCAAAGGAAATGCGGCCCGGCTTTCTCTCTTCTCTGGCCGCGGCTTATACGCAAGCGGAAATTCATGCGATACTGAAGCAATCGGATTTTAAAAACTATTTCGTTATAAAAGATTCTTTTGGTATTACAATATCCGGTATAAAGGAGCCATAAAATCTTTGTATTTTTATAAACAAGGCAGGCGCTGTCACCAACCTGCCTTTCTGTTTTTATAATTTTACGTATACTTTTACACAATCCGCAGAGACTTCTACTATTTTCATTTACGGATGTAAGTATTTGTATTATTATAATATAAATTGCATATCCGGCTCAAAAGGTTTTCACAAGCCGAGCATCGGCCAGGCTATTTTGGGGAGGCGTTATGGAACAGGAAAATTCAGCAACAGTAAACAAAGACGCGTATTCTTATACGGCGGAGGAATACCAAACCATGCTGAAGAAAAACATGCGCCCGAAAAAATACGCCGTAACACTGGACTTTGACCAGAAAGACGTGCATATTCCTTCCTATTGCACCTGCTGCCTTCAAAAAACCGATACAGTTCTTGCCGTAACGCAAACCAGTGAAAGATACCATAGAACCGGCATCACCATAAGCTTTGATTTTCCGTTTTGTCAGGAATGCGTTCGCCACTATTACCGCGCGCTTGTGCAGGAAAGAAAGGTGTTTTATCTGCCGCTGCTTTCACTTGTTCTTTTTGCCATATCTCTTTTTCTGGGCTTTGACATATACTACTCCCCATTGATTTTGATTGGGGCGCATTTAATTTTATTTATACTTTTTGGCAAGATGCTCAAGGCTGCGGCGCTTGGCCCGGAACATTCCGGTTTAATGGAAAGCGCTTCCATTCTCCCCCTCAGCCCGATTTTTACAACCGTCACGTTTTTATTTGCAAACTGGCTGTATGCTACTCTTTTTGCCGGGGCAAACAACGCGGAAATGCAAGTAGAAAACATAAGCAGTCAAAAAAACAGGGCTTCCATTATTTCGTATATACGCAACCCGCTATTGCTGTATATCGGTTCTCTTGCGGCCACCCTGGGGGCGGGGCTTGTCATCTGGCTTATTTTCTTTTGTACATAATAAAGACGCTTAAATAGTTTAAAATGATGCTCAATCAAAAACAGCAAGGCACCCCTGCTGTTTTGATAGTTCATTTATGCGGCTTTTTTTATTTAAACCAAAGCCCGGATACCTTATAAGCGCCGTTGTTGCCGCTGAACGCAATGGTAATCTGCACGTCTGCTTTGGTATACTTTGCTTTATACAACACGGTCATATACTGCACGTTGTTTTGGGTGGAGGCTACCGCGCCCGCGTATGTTCTGCTCTGGTAATCCCCTATCTGGGTCTGCAGCGAGCTTGCCAAAGTATGAAAAGAATCCTCCGTAATCTGGTTTTTCAGATTGTCTTCAAAGTCTTTGGAAAACATCGCGTAATCATTGTCCTTAATCCCGGCCAAAACATTGTCCAGCGCGGGTCCGGCATAACTTACGTCCGACTCCTTTACACTGCCGCTGCACCCCACAAAGGAGAACACAACCGCCGCCATAAGCGCTATCGCAAAAGCCTTCATCCCTAAACTCTTTTTCAATTTCAAACCCTCCATTTTGCCTGCATTTCGCAAGCGTCTATTTTATTTTTAAACTTAATGATAATAAACACGCCCAGCGCCGCAAATACAGCCACCAGCCCCTCTGTCATCCATCCGCCGCCGCTTAAAAGCAGCACAGAGCCAAAATCCACCGCCGTGTGGAATAGCAGGGCCAGCATAAACCAGCGTATCTCCCTGCGCTTTACGGAATATAAAACCAGCATAGTCATCCCAATGTGGATGGCGTACGTAAGCAGCCTCTCAACGCCGCCAACAAGGAACAGGGTGGGTTGCGTGCCCGCGTATGCAGGGTCTCCCGAAAGCAGGCTAACCAGCACTCCCACATACGGGATGCCCACCAAAACAAACGCCTCCACGCCCGCGTGTCCCAGGCCAAACGTTAAGCCGTTTTTCCAGCTTAGGTCCTTCTGCATAAAAAAACGCATCCCAACCAGCCTGCCCGTCTCCTCAAACACCCCCGCGCTAAGCGCGAGCAGAAATATGTAAAGCAATGTGTTTGTTTGGGCAAACAGCGTAAACATAGGCTCTTTCTGCAGCACGCTTAATATTGGTATGCGGGTAAGCAGTTGAAAAACAGTAAACACGGCAATGCCCAGCACAAAGGCCTTCCAGCTTGCCTTGTGCTTGCGGATCAGCCGCAGAGCCAGTATGGCAGGCAACGCCAAGCAGATAAACACGCTTATAAGGACGCATATAACGGATAAAACCATTTTTTCAACCTCTTTTCCGGGCCGCGCTGTAAAAAGATAAATCTGCTGCCAGTTTTTTCAAGCAGAATTATACCACAACCGCCGCGAAAAGCAACATGGATTCCTCCGAATTCAAACAGCTTTAACTCCTTATAAACGCCTGTTATCTGGGCAGACTAATTTAAAAAGGAGAATATTCTATGGATGCAAATGCAGAATTGCTGAACTATATACGCCAAAACGCGCAGATGGGCCAGGATACGGTGCATCAGCTTTGCGGGATTGTAAACGAGGGAGAGTTTAAATCGCTTCTGGATTCCCAGTTCAGCGAATACAAAAAAATGTTCGACGCAACGGAAAAAAGGCTGAAAGCAATGGGGATGAAAGTAAAAGACGTAAACGCGCTTAATAAAATGGGCGCGTACCTGATGATCAACATGGAAACACTATTGGATAAAAGCCCGGAGCACATTGCGGAAATGATGATCCAGGGGAGCACCATGGGCGTGATCCAGATCACCCGCAAACTGAAAGAATACAGGGGAGCGGACGAGGAGATCAAATACATGGGCGAACATCTTTTATCCCTGGAGCAGCAGAATATAGAAGAATGCAAGCGGTATCTGGTAAAATGCTGAGGCCGCAGACAATTTATTTTGAGCCTGCTGCGCTGGAATATGAACTGGGGCAAATGCTGCGGAAAAAATTTGCGGATGTTTCCTGGGAACCAATAGAGAGCCACAACAGCATACCCTTTATGCAAAGCAAGCCAAACAGCGAATTCATGCGCATGAAGCAGTCCATCGTTGTGGGCGTGCGCAAAACCCACGTGTTTGTTCCCAACCATAAAACCAGCGATTTTCTGGTGCCATATACATCCTCCGGCTGCTCGGCCGCCTGTTTATACTGCTATCTGGTTTGCAACTACAACAAATGTTCATACCTTCGGCTGTTTGTAAACCGGGAGGCGATGCTCTCCAAGATCATCCGCACGGCAGAAAAAAGCGAAAAAGAACTGGTGTTTGAAATAGGCAGCAACAGCGATTTGATTCTGGAGAATACCATAACCGGCAACCTGGTCTGGACAGTCGAACAGTTTGCAACCTGCAAAAAGGGTGCGTTAACCCTGCCCACCAAGTTCGATATGGTGGAACCTATCCTCCCCCTGAACCACCGGGGGCGGATCATTATTCGAATGAGCGTAAACCCGCAGGAGATCATCCGGCGCATAGAAATCGGTACTTCTCCGCTTGAGGGCCGTATTGCCGCTTTTAACAGCCTGGTGGACGCAGGCTACCAAACGGGCCTTTTGATTGCGCCTGTCATTCTCACGGAAGGCTGGCGGGACGCATACCCGCTCCTTCTGGAGCAACTGGCGGACGGCCTGTCCGCACGGGCAAAAAAGGGATTACGAATTGAGATCATATTCATGACGTACAGCTATGTACACCGGATGATCAACCGGGACGCTTTTCCCGCCTCTCCCGATCTGTACGACCCGTCCGCAATGACGGTGCGCGGGCGCGGCAAATACTGCTACCGCCAGGGCGAACGCCAGGAGGCTTCGGAACTCCTGCGCGCGGGCATAGCAAATTATCTGCCCCAGGCAGAGATTCAGTATATTGTTTAAACGCCGCCAAGCATACATTACGGCCTAAAAAATGTTTTTATCCGTTTCCCTTTTGGGGTAACATCCGTTCATGGCAATCAGCAGGCCGTACAGGTCCGCATGCCTTATTTCGTCCGTCAATATCTCGGTCAGCATGTTGATGTGCCTTCTCTCCTGCATGCCAAACAATATTTTGCGGTATTTGGATATGGCCGCAACCTCTCCCAACAGCGATTTTTTGAGTGCCTGGCAGTAGGTCATGCGCGTTGCGTTTTTATACGGAACAGGGCTTTTGAGCATCTGCCCCGTCAGTTCATAGTACAGTTTGCGCAGCAGTTCGGAATGCTTCATTTCATCCTTCCGTATGCCGGAGAGAATATCTCTCTCTTCCTGCGTTGCCGCCGCCCGTATAATCTGCCCGTAAAAATCCTGGTCTTCAGCCTCTCCCAAAACCGCTTCCCGAATGAGCTCCAGTGCAAGAGTACGGTTCTGCGGATACGCGTACGGAAAAGGGTCGGCAGGAAGGTCGGGCCGGCGGCGCTCTTTGGATTTGCGCGCCGGCTTATTACTCGCAGGTTCTTTTTGCTTCCATACCAACTGGTCCTGGTCTTCTTCCGGCCAGTGCGGCAGATATCCGGCCGTCTCTTTTTCTTCGGGAACATACGGATAGATTCCGTAGCCGTATTCATCTATGTATTTCATTGATGTACCTCCTTTATGAAGCCATATGTCTTCCGCCATATACTATGCTCCACGCAAAAATTAGTGAATCCGCCGCCCCGGAGTACAAACGGGCGCGCGGTCCGCATATGATATGAATAAGGAGGAAGCCTGCCATGGCTGAGGAGGAAACCATAAACACGCCGGAAATACCGGAAGAAGTCGTTGGAGTACCATATACCCTGCTGCAATCTTTTTTGGGCAAATATTATATTGGGCGCTCGCCTGGCCTTTTTTTACGTTCCGGCAGCCATTGCTGGGGCGGCGTCATCAATCCGCGCGATTCGGATGCGGATATTTTTGTAGACAGCATATCCGTTTCCAATACGTGCGGCGCCACGGTCTGCACCAGAATCTGGATCAACGGCACAATGTTTGGAAACATATACGCATCGCCCTATGTTACGCCCGCCAATACAACGGCCGACCCGGCCCGGTATCCGCGCGGCATGTTTTCCTATGCGCAGGATCTCAAAAGCACCCCGCAGGACGGCGTAAGCCTGGCTTCCCTTTTTGTTGCGCCCTATGCATCGCAAACGCAGGAGTTTGGGGGCAAGCTGATTATTCCGCCAAACGGTTCCTGCATTGTTTTCTGCTACGCGCGCGATTCTTCCGGCGGCCAGTCCTCTGCATCCCAGGCCTGCGAGATATCCATGCAGTGGTGGGAACAACAAATCGCCGTGTAATGCGAATATAAGGAGACTGCATTATGCACTATAACCAGAAAAAATGCACCTGTTCCGAATCCGATCCGCCCTACAGCATTTATGTGAACACAGAGGAGCGCAGGCTTTACCTGTATCAGAATGAAAAACTGCTGAAAAAATTTGCCGTGGCTGTGGGAACGCCGCAAACGCCCACCCCTAAAGGCACGTTCAGCATCATAAACAAGGATAATACGCCCGGCCCGCGGTATGGCACCGCGTGGATGGGCATTTCCTCCCCGCACATCGGCATCCATGGAACAAACCGCCCGGAATCCATCGGGTATGCGGAGTCGGAAGGGTGTGTCCGCATGTACAACCAGGATATTGAGTATCTGTTTTACAAGCTTCCGCTGGGCACCAAAGTTGTGATAGAATAGCCACCGGAATATTTATTAATAATACTGTTTTTTTTATAAAAATATGGTAAATTATAATAAGCTGTCCAAATAACAGCTTATTATTTATTAAGAGGGAATTCTTATGGCCAAAAGATATATGCTTGTTCTCATATCCATAATTTGCATCGTAACGTTTACCGCTTGCGCCGCAATCCCTGCACAGGCAACCGCCGCGCAACCAGCCGCCCCCGCATCGCAAAGCACCGCGGCATCGGCCTCTCCGGCTCCGTCTGCCGCTTCAACAAAGCCCGCTTCCGCAACACCGGAGGCCTCCGCAAGCACAACCTCTTCAGAGAGCGAAGACCCCGGATTTGATCTTGAAGATATCATTAATGAAGATTCCCTAAACAAAAACTACCAGAGTTTTATGAAAGTCCCCGGGGAGAACATTGAGGCAACCATTGTACACAATACCCTGACATTCATGGTAACTCTGGACAAAGACATAAAAAAGGCGGATTTTACCGCCGACATGCAAACCAAACACCAACAAGATCTGCAGAATCAAATTGATATTCTGGCCGAACAATACGACGGGTTGATTGATTGCACCTTTATTTATAACCTGATGAGTAAATCCGTTGAAATGCTGATGAGTATAACGCAGGAATACAAGGAGCCAAAATAAGCAGCACAAGTAAGCCGTTTACACCAAAGCGGCTCTTTTTATATTTCATGGCATATATGAATTTTTTTTGAATTCTGACAAATGCTTTTGTAGAATCTGCCCGAAAGAGTTACAATAATAAACGGCTTATGATTAAAATCTTTATAGAGGTAAAATTATGACAAAAAGAATACTCCTAGCCGTTGTTATTTCGTTTGGTATTGCCTTGCTCACAGCCTGCTCCGGAGAGCCCGCGCAGACAAGCGCTGTCGCAGCCTCTGTCGCCCTGGAATCCCCGTCTGCCGTTGCCAGTTCCACGCCTATTCAAACCGCAACGCCGGAGGCGTCAGCCTCGCCTTCCAAGTCCGCCAAGCCGGACTCGGCCGGGGAAGACGGCAGCGAACCTGCAAAAGAAACGTCTGCGCCTGATGGTTCGGGCGTATCCATTGCGCAGATTATAAACCAGGATTCTGTGAACCAGGAATATACATCCAGCCTTAAAATGGAGGGGGAAGACATCAGTGTGTCCATTGAGGAAGATACGTTTACATTCAACGTGACTCTGGATCAGGACATAAAACCGGCGGACTTCACCGCGGACATGCAGTCCCAGTACAAACAGGATATGAACAGGCAGATACAGACCATCATCAGCGAATATCCGGACATTCCGGACTGCGTTTTTGTCTACAATCTGATGAACCATTCCGGAGAATCCCTGATGCAACTCTCTCAGTATTACACGGTGGAATAAAGCCGCCCGCTCAAAAAACCTCCTGCGCGCCAGGAGGTTTTTTAATACCTATGTTGTATTATAATAAAGTTCCTTAACCTATTTGCCGGAGCATATTCAGTATGGCATGTTTAGGCATTGCCCCCACCGCCTTGTTAACCACTTTGCCACCCTTCATAACAACCAGCGTAGGAATGCTCATAACGCCAAACTGCGCCGCAAGCTCGCGCTGCTCGTCAACGTTTATTTTGCCCACCTTAACATTCTGGGTTTCCCTGCTGATCTCGTCAATTACGGGGGCAACCATCCTGCACGGTCCGCACCAGCTGGCCCAAAAATCCAGCAACACCGGTTTATCCGCCTGCAATACCTCGGATTCAAAATTGTTTATCGTTATGTTCATTGCCATTTTAAATACCTCTTTCTTTTTTCTTTTCTTTACTAGAGTATATGTCCAAAAGCAAAAATGTTCTGTAACCAAGTCACAATTTTACGGAGGTATCATGGTTCCTATTGTTCGGATTGATTCATTGCGTTATTTAAAGAAGGCTTCCCGTCCGGGAAGCCTCTTCGTCCCGCCAAAGCAGCCTTTGGCAGAATCAAGGGAGCCTTAAGTTCGTGTCTGTTCACTGGCCATTAAGATTGCCTCACGAACAATATTACCACAATCGCGGGCGGAAACGCCGCCCCAACCCTCGCTGGCCACAATGCCGTCCACGCCCAGCCTTTTTGCGATTTCTTGTTTTAAAGCGTCTGTCATGATCCTAGACATTTTCTACCCCCCCCTTTTTTGCAGCTTTCACTGCATTTTTAATATGCCCAAAACAAATGCTGAAATGCTGGCAAAAAAAACAGGCGGTTTTTGCGCCGCCTGCATTCTTTAATAAACAATTTTTTCAGGAACCCGCTCTTATTTCCTGCCGCATAAAAATAACGTAAGAAATGGCGAAGCAGACAATTAAAATGGCTACCAATACCACCAGGTGCGGCCATACAAGAAGCAGGCTCTGGTCCAGCGGAAGTGGGCCTACAACCGCGCTCTGCAATTGGCTGCCCTGGGAGGAAGTCACATACGGCATCAGCGTTCTTGCGCTTGGATCAAGAACAATGGGCACTGCTTCACTAAACAGCACAGTGGGCGAGATTCGGCTGATTCCCATATAAGCGTCCACATAATTCATCTGCGCCTGCGTGGTGGAACTGTCTGTAACGGGGAATACCGCGCCTGCAATACCCTGGGCAATCAACCCAAAGAAGAACGAAAGGAATATCCAAATGGCGATTCCAAGCATAATGGATGTTGCCGAATGCCTGAACAAAAGAGAGAACAAAATGGCGATTGCCAGCCAAATGGACATATATACCACCGTGTACACCAAGAATACAAGTATTCTTAATATATCGTCTATAGACGGCGGCGTGCCAATAAGCGTGATGCCCATGCTGACAAATATCAGCCCAAGCGAAAACACCATAACGGCTATAACAGTTAATCCGGAAAGAAATTTGCCGAATATAACTGCGTCCCTGTAAATAGGCTGAGATACAAGCCTTGTGAGCGTCCGTTTTGAGCGTTCTCCGTTAATTGCGTCAAAGCCCAGTATCAGGCCGATGATAGGCCCAAAAAAAGCTAAAAACCAAACAAAGGACGGCATTGAACTCCCGCTGCTTGTAAATAAGGTTAAAAACGTGGATCCACCGTAAGCGGACGCAGTTGCGGAGCTCTGAACCGTGCTTTGTATCGCCTGGCCTGCGCTGTAAACGCTGACCACGCCCGTGATGGCAATGATCAATAAAACAATCAGAAACCGCCAGCTCTGTACCTGGTCGGCCAGCTCCTTCCGGAACAAAGCCATCATTCCTGCCCTGCTATATTTATCATTTTCGTCTTTCTCATCCACAAACAAGAAATTAATTACTTTTTTAAAAGTACTGTCTGCCATTGGCCTCACACCGCTCCTTCCTTTGTAAAATACCGCTGATAGATATCGTCCAGGTCTCCCCCCTGCATTTTCAAATGCTCCATGTTGAATCCCTGGCGCACGGTTTCCATTGCAAGGCGGCTGCGGATATCTTCCCTGGATTTAATCAAAAACACGTTCCGGTCTTTGGATACGCCCACCACGCCGGGAATGGAGCGCAGCATCTGTTCCAGCGTGCCGTTGTCGGGAGAAGCGCCAAATTCTGTGGTGTAATATTCTCCCCGCACTTCAGTAGCCAGGTCGTCTATCTTTCCGCAGGCCACCAGCCTGCCTTTTACAAAAATGCCTACCCGGTCGCAGATCTGCTGAATCTGGTGCAGTTGGTGGGAAGATACCAGCACGGTTCTGCCGTCCTTTACCGAGAGCTGTTTGATGAGAAACAACAGGTCGCGCATGCCTTCCGGGTCGATGCCCAGCGTGGGCTCGTCCAGAATGACCACCTTGGGGTCTTTCATCAGAACGTCTGCAATGCCAAGCCTCTGGCGCATCCCACGCGAAAACTTGCCCGTCTTCATATCGGCAACCTTGCGCAGGCCAACCCGCTGCAGTAATTCTTCCGCCCGCTCTTCAATCACGCCCGCGGCAAGCCCGTTTAACTGGCCTGTGAACCTTAGGTTTTCCCTGGCGGTCATGTCGTTATAGAACGCCACGTCGTCCGGCAGGTATCCCACAATACGCTTTACGCCAATGGGATCCCTTGTGCAGTCGTGCCCCGCTATGGCCGCCCTGCCGCCCGCCGGCTCGGTGAGTCCCAGCAGCAAGAGGATGGTGGTTGTTTTGCCCGCTCCGTTGGGGCCCAAAAGTCCAAAGATTTCTCCCTCCTGAATTTCCAAGTTAAGTTCATTCACGGCAACCAGAGTATCATATTTTTTAGTTAAATTCTCTGTCTTCAGGATTATCTTTTTCTCTGCCATATTATCGTCTCCCAAATTTTTTGAATACCAGGAGAAGTACCAAAACCAGGGCAATGATAATGATCAAAGCCACATAACCCCATACGGAAGATGTTTTAACGGTGATCCTAAAATCGCTCTTTGCGGTTGCGCCCTGCGAACTTGCCGTAAATGTGGCCTGATAATCACCTGTAATGGCGTCATTTGCCGGGGTAACATAGGCGGTTACCTGGGCGGATTGCCCGGCCGCGATGGTATCCACGCTCTTGGGATCAAAACGAACCACCCAGCCCGTAGGAGCGCTGGCCGCCAGGCTCACATCCTTTATTTCGGAACTGCCGGTGTTTGTCAATATAAACGTAACGGGCGATTCCTGCCCAACAAAAGCGTCCGCGTTGAACGTTTGGGAAGGCGTTGTCATAACCATGGAATAGGAACCCGTAATATTCACCACCAAATCCGCCGTCAGCGTGTCCTTGGCAGACTGGGCGCTCACTTTAACGGTATATTTGCCAGCAGCCGCGTCGGACGGCGGGGTGATTTTAACGTTTACGGCAGAAGTGTTCCGCTTGGTAACGCTCAGGGAGGCAATCTGCTGGCCGCTACTGGATTCCGTGAAAGACGTTGTCCAGCCTTCGGGCGCCTGCGCTGTCAGGCTGTATGCGGCGTCTGTAGAACCATTGTTTGTAAGGCTCATGGCAAAGCTGAACGCGGTGGAAGTGGAACCCTGCAGTTCCGGAAACTGTGATGTAAGCGTGCTCTGGTTTACGGATTTGTCGCTCACGTTAATCTCCAAAACCAGGGCAGCCTTGTCTCCCTTGTCGCCCGTTGCTGAAAGTGCAATCTGATATTTTCCGTTCTGCGCATCGGCCGGTACATTCACGTTCAGCGTTACGCTGGTGGTATTGGGCGCGGTGCCGGAATATGAGCTGGTGGGAACTGCGCTGGTTCCGTCCACATACACCCTTGATATTTCGCTGCCGTTCTCCTGGTAACCTGCCGTCCAGCCGCTGGGCAGCGAATCAATCGCAAGAGCGGCAGCCTCGCCTGTGTCCGTGTTGTTCTGCAATTTTAAATCAAACGAAACAACGTCTCCGGCTTTTGCGCTTACGCCCGGATAAGGGGTGCTCATGTTCAGCGTCGGCGCGGCGGAGGCCTGGGTAGTCAACCCGGCAAGAGGCAACACCGCAACACACGCCGCCATCAAAACGCAAACGGCTATTTTCAAACCATTTTTTCTAAGAAAACCAACTTTCTGAGAGTACATAACAATCCTCCTTGTTCATCTTTTTATAAATATATGTGTGATTTTTTTACAGGTCTGAGCGGCCAATCGGGCGCCTGCCCGGCCTGTTTTGAACTTTTGGAATTTTAAATTTATTATGAACATGCAATGCGGCCCACCCCGTCCAACGAACATAATAATATCACACTTCAATTCATTTTCAGTATTTATTTACAAAATATTAATAAACTAAACCGGCAGGTTCAAAAAGATTAGAAATGCATTAGATTCGGCGGTGTTCCTCTGTTTTTATCCGTTTTCCCCGCCTGCGGAATACGTCCATCCGCCGTCGTTATGGTAGATCATCTGCCGCGTCATACCGCCGTCCACCGTAAAATCCTGCCCCGTAACAAACCCGGCCTGCGGACTGCACAAATACAAAACCATATGCGCAATATCTTCCGGTTCCCCAACCCGCCCGGCGGGGTGCTGCAGCTTGTCCTCCAAAGATAAAACCGCAGAATCATAATCCCCGCTCTGGTAATTGCGCGTGTCTATCCAGCCCGGGCTCACGGCGTTTACCCGCACACGGCCCGCAAGGCTCACGCTGAGCGCGTGTGTCAACGCCAGAATGCCGCCCTTTGCGGCCGTGTAGCTCTCCGTATCCGCCTGCGACATATATCCCCGCGTGGATGCTATATTCACAATGGATGCGCCTTGTGCGAAGAAATCCCGGAACAAAAGCGCCAGATAATAAGGCGCGGTTACGCCAACGCTCAGTATCTGGCTGAAATCTTCATAACTGCAGCCGGAAAGGATTCCCTTATTACTGTAACATGCGTTATTAATCAGAAAATCAATTTTACCAAACTTTTGTATTACAGTATCCGCAAATTTTTGCAGGATTTCTTTATCAGAAATATCGCCCGCAAAAAAGAAGCATCCGCCGTGCTTCCCTTCAAGTTCGCGGCCCGCTTCGCCGTCCACGTCTACAAACGCAACCTTTGCGCCCTGCTCCGCAAATCTTTCCACAATGCAGCGCCCTATTCCGTTTGCGCCGCCCGTAACAACGCATATTTTTTGGCCTAAGTCTCCATTCATCTTTCACCCTCCGCCTGTCTCAGCACTTCGCGCACCCGTTTGGCCGCCTTTTTATATTTTCCCATTCGTTTTAAATTTTTCCCCGTGGGATGCGGAATGGCCGCCATTCGCATATTGCCCGCCAGATCGGCCAGTTTGATGCGGCAGGCAGTCCTGTTTTCCAAAATCCTTGTGATAAAATCCCTGTACTTTTCTCCTTCCCTGCGCGAGAACGTGTCCACAACCGTCATTACATCCTGCCCAAATCCTTCCCGGCGCAGATCGTCCAACGTCATATCCGTATTTTCAACCGTATCGTGCAGCGCGGCGAAAACCATGTCCAGCTCTGTTTTGCAGGCAAGCATCACCCGCAGGGAATGCAATATATACGGCTCACCGGCGCGGTTCATTTGCCCCGCATGCACGCGGGCGGCGATTTCTATCGCTTTTTCCAGCATAGCAGAACCCCTTCCCCACTGCTTAATCCCCTTCGTAAACGGTAAACTGCCACAGAATGCCAAACTTGTCCTCCAGATGCGCGTAACATTTGCTAAAAAACGTCTCCTGCGGCTCCATATAAACTTCCCCACCCCAGGCCAGCCTTGCAAATACAGCCTTTAGCTCCTCTGCGTCTTTAAAATTCAGCATTATGCTCATATGATTGCCCAAAACATACTCCATACCCGGTATGCAGTCCGAGAACATCACCTTGCTCCCATTCACAGGCAGAAGCGTGTGAATCACCCGATCTTTGGCTTCTTCGGGCAGCGGATACCCCAGATTGGGCGAAGCCTCCCCATATGTAAGCATATGCGGCGGCTCCGTTTTGAAAACGTCGGCATAGAATGTAACCGCCTCCCGGCAGTTTCCATTAAAATAGATGTATACTTCAATAGACATGGCGCAATCCTCCCTTTATTCTGTTATTTTAAAAGCTGATCATTTCTATGAAACTATATTTTGCGAAAAACCATTTCTATTATAATATAAACCGGGCGGTTTCTAAACAGAATTTATTTCAGCGCCCCGCCTGCCCTCACCCAAAAAGCAAAGATTTCGCTACCACACATACAAAAAGCCGCCGGAGTACAATCCGGCGGCCATATAGAGAAGATGTTTTTCTAAAGCGGTGCAAGCCCGCCAAGCCGTTTAAGGCTGCGGAATTTCCAGCACAGCTCCACCCTTCATAGCGGAATCGTGCGCAATAATGCCCGCCATTGTCCAGTTTGCAGCCACTTTCGCGTTTACGCGCGCGGGCCTGTTTTCCAGAACGGAGGAAACAAACTCGTGCACGAGATGCGGGTGGCTTCCGCCGTGGCCCGAGCCTTGAATGAAGGACACGTGGTCTTCGTCTATGATCTGGTTCTTAAGCGCAAAATGGGCAATTTCCTTGGGCAGCATGTCGTCCGTATCCGGAATGTGCACATGCTCCGCGTCCTCAAACCCGGAATGAACTACAGGGTTTTCATCTATGCACTGCTCCCACTCAAAAGACTTCTTGGTGCCGTAAATGTCAAAGCTTTCCCTGTATTGGCGGATGGTATCAAACAGGGAGCGGGAAACTTCCGCGCATACGTCGCTGTCTTTAAAGGTGAACTGCGCGCTCTCCATTGCAAATGGAGAGCCGTAATTTTTAATGTATTCCTCATTGATACGGCCCGAACCCAGGCAGCGGACGGTGTTAACCGGCTTTCCAATGATGTCTGAGAGCGGCCCCAAAGCGTGTGTGGGATAATACATGGGCGGCAGGCCGTACCAGTAAGAGGGCCAGCCGGGCAGGCTCATGTTTTGCTGGTGTGAGCCGCGCATAAACTGTATCCTGCCAATCTCGCCAGATTCATACAGCTTTTTAAAATACAGGTATTCGCGCGTATAAACAGCGGTTTCCATCATCATATAGTTAAGCCCTGTTTCCTTTTCCAGCTTAACAATCTCCATGCATTCTTCAACCGTGGTAGCCATGGTTACGGTGGAAGCCACATGCTTACCCGCTTTAAGGGCTTCAACGGTCATCTTGCCGTGCGTGAATAAATCGCTGTTGATATGAACAGCATCAATATCCGGGTCTCTCAGCATTTCGCCGTAATCCATATACCGCTTTTCAATACCCAGGGCATCCCCTATTTCATTTAATTTCTTTTCATCGCGCCTGCATACGGCAACGCATTCCGCGTTGTTATACGCCTGGTAGATCGGTATGAACTCAGCCCCAAAACCCAGTCCAACAACCGCAACTCTTAGTTTCTTCATAGCTTAATCCTCCAATGATAATAATTGATTCAGAGCATCTGAATCTCCGTGTCTCATTTCAATTAAAATGCAACGGATTAATAATAAAACTGTTTTATTAATTATACCATACTCTTAAAAAATTGGAATATTAAATTTATTCGTATAAGCAAAAAATTAACTGCTTCCCATTGAAAGCCAGTAAGAACGGTTTTCAAACAGCCTTTTGCGCTGTACAAACAATTTAAAAATATATTTGAAAACTGCTTGACAGAGTCCCGCATTAGTGTATTATATAAGTATAACACAAATACACGAGAGGAGGAAAACCATGAAATTTAACACAACGGAGCCCATATACCTGCAGATCATCAACTGCATTAAAAAGGATATCGTAACCGGCACACTTGCCACTGGAAAAAGGCTGGATTCGGTTCGGGCGCTGTCCGAAAAATTCGAAGTGAATTTAAACACCATGCAACGCGCGTGCTCCGAACTCGAGCGCCAGGGCATCATTTACACCCAAAGAGGCATAGGGAGCTTTGTTACAGAAGATAAAGCACTGATTTCCGGGTTAAAAAAAGAAATGTCCTCTACGCTTGTGGAAGGTTTTATCAACGGTATGGCGGGAATTGGCTACAATAAAAACGAAATTTTAAGCTTGATCAGAGAGGAATTAGAAAAATGAATGCGATTCTATCGGTCCAAGGTTTAAAGAAAAACATTGGAAAAAAGCAAGTGCTGAAGGGCTTGGATTTTGATCTTGGTCCAGGCCGGGTGGTTGGCCTTCTTGGCCCCAATGGATCCGGAAAAACAACCCTCCTGAAAACCCTGGTGAATATCTACCACGCAAATGCGGGGGATGTCCGCATATTTGGCGAACAGGTTGGATGCGGCACAAAAAAATACGTTTCATACATGCCAGAGACAAACCACCTGTTCAACTGGATGAGCGTGCAGGATGCCATCCATTATTACAGGGATTTTTTCAGCGATTTTGATTTGGGCTGCGCAAAGGAGCTTTGCGCGTTCCTGAATATCAATGAAAAAGAAAAAATAGCAAGCCTTTCAAAAGGCAAAAAAGAGCAGGCGCTTATTATGCTTACTTTTTCCCGCAAAACGCATCTGTACCTGCTGGATGAGCCGATCGGAAGCATTGATCCCTTGGCCAGAAACAAAATAATCAAAACAATCTTCAAAGAATTCAACCCGGAGAGAACGGTGATTATATCTACGCACCAGGTGAAAGATGTGGAAACGCTTCTGGACGACGTACTGTTTTTAGGGGACGGCAAGCTTGTATTTTCCGGCCATGTGGACGATATCCGGGAAACACGCGGCCAGTCTGTGGAAGAATGCTATATGGAGGTTTTTGAAAATGCTTAATATTTTAAAATGGGATTTTATCAACTATATAAAAAGGCGCTACTGGATCTATCTTGGCTTTGCAGCCGCATTTATACTCGCGGCATTGCCGGATTCACTTCCCGTCGCTCCTGTTTTTGACGGGCTGGCCACCGGTTACGGCGTATTCTTCTATTTCTTTACAGCCATTTTTTCAATTATTGTACCAATAGGATGGCTGAGGAAAAGCCCCGCGCAACTGGAGCTGTCCGTACCCGCAAAACCGTGGAAAAAACTGCTGGGCAAGCTGGTATTATCCGCCTGCATCATCACATCCACCTTATTCTTGGGCGAATTGCTGTGGGCGCAGCTTGGGAGATCCGGCCTGCCTGCATCAATATTTACAAGCGGCGCCTCGCTCATTCAATCCCTGCTGTTTATGCTGACAATTGCGGCTACAATCATGTTCTCTTATATCACAGCAAAAAGTTTTGCGCCCACCCGCAAGATTGCGGGACTTATAACCTTTCTCATATTCATTGGTATTTATGCGCTGATTGTATACCTTGCTTTTATTCCTATAAATTTTACCATCCGGCAGGCAGAAATAACCACAATATATAACCAATCTTATCTGATAAATACTCCAAATCAAGAGTGGTTTACAATACTCTCCCTTATCTGCCCGGCAGGGCTAATCGCGGTATTTTTCTTTATCAGCAGCTTTTTACTGAAGAAGCGGTTTGAAAGATACTAATAAGAACATTGCTTTGTTTAAACATAACGAAAGGCGGCCCTGTGGGTTGCCTTTTAATATGTAAAATTTTTGAATCTAGACATTTCTTCTAATATTTGGTACAGTAAAATTGTTTACGAAACCGGTTTCGAAAATTTTTTTTCCTATGGTGATTCATTTGGCTACTATTTATGATATTGCAAAGATCTGCGGCCTTTCCCCTGCCACGGTATCCAAAGCTTTAAGCGGCGCTTCAGACGTCAGCACCGCCACCCGCAGCAGGGTGCGGGAAACCGCTGAAAATCTGGGATATGTTCCGGATGGGCGGGCTAAATCTTTAAGCCAGGACCGTTCCTGGTCCATTGGCATTCTCTGCCAGGACGGCTCAGAAATGGGCCTTCGGCATTACCTGTTTGCCGGAATCATAGAGAGTTTTAAAAGCGCCGTAGAGCGGCACGGTTACGACATTACGTTTATATCAAGCCACGTCGGCAAAATGGGTTTTTCGTACTGGGGCCATTGCCGTTACCGCAAGGCGGACGGCGTTTTTATTGTGAATACCAACCATTCGTCCGCGGACGCACAGGAACTGATGGCAAGCAACTTTCCCAAAATTGCCGTGGATTATTCCGATTCCTCCATCGGCTGCGTGATGACAGACTGCAACAAAAGCATGGAACTTTTATACGGATACCTCCATGATCTGGGCCACAGGAACATTGTCTATATGCATGGGGAACTGAACAAATATATTACCGCCATGCGGATCAAAGGCTTAAAAAAAGCAATGTCGCAAAAAGGAGAGACTCTTGGCGCAAATACCCTGATACAATCCAAATACTATTCTTTCCAGGGAGGCTACGCATCCATGAAACAACTGCTGGAAAGAAACAACCGGCCAACGGCGGTAATAGCGAGCGACGATTACAGCGCGGTGGGAGCAATACGCGCGGCAAAGGATTTCGGCCTCTCCGTTCCGGGGGATATTTCCATTGTGGGGTTCGACGGCATAGAGATCGCGCAGCTTATGACCCCCATGCTCACCACTATCCGGCAGGATGTATACGGCATGGGCGCAAAAGCCGCGGAGAGCCTCATCAAACAAATACTGGGCGTAGATAAACACAGTAAGCCGGAAAACATCATCTTAGAACCGCAGCTGCTGATTGGAAACAGTTGTATTCAAATCGATCCGTAAAGGAGATACAATATGGAAAAGTATAATGATTCCTCAGCCACATCCCAGGAGCGCGCAGAAGCAATCGTCTCGCAAATGACCACTGGTGAAAAAGCCTCGCAGCTCCGGTACGACGCGCCTGCCATAGAACGCCTGGGTCTGCCCGCCTACAACTGGTGGAACGAAGGTCTTCACGGCGTGGCAAGGGCGGGCACCGCAACCATGTTCCCGCAGGCGATCGCGCTTGCGGCCATGTTCGATTCTAACATGCTCCGGCGGGTGGCGCATGTTGTGGCAACGGAAGCCAGGGCAAAATACAACCAGTCTTCAAAACTTGGCGACAGGGACATATACAAGGGCCTTACCCTTTGGTCGCCCAACATCAACATTTTCCGCGATCCGCGCTGGGGGCGCGGGCAGGAAACATACGGCGAATGCCCTCACCTCACCTCCCGGCTGGGAATCGCATTCGTCCGGGGCCTGCAGGGAGACGGCAAGCACCTTATGACGGCAGCCTGCGCCAAACATTTTGCCGTTCACAGCGGCCCGGAGGGTACGCGGCACGAATTCAATGCGGAAGTATCGGAGAAGGATCTGGCGGAAACCTACCTTCCCGCATTTGAGGCGCTGGTGCGGGAGGCGCATGTGGAGGGCGTAATGGGCGCATACAACCGCGTGAACGGCGAGCCCGCGTGCGCAAGCCCCTATTTAATGGGCAAGCTGGCGGAGTGGGGCTTTAACGGGTATTTCGTATCCGACTGCTGGGCAATCCGCGATTTTCACTTTGGCCACAACGTTACCGGGAGGCCAAGCGAATCCGCCGCCATGGCATTAAAGGCAGGCTGCGATTTATGCTGCGGCAACGATTATATCTGTTTGCTGCTGGCCTTGGAAGAAGGCCTCGTTACAGAGGACGATTTAACCAAGGCCGCCGTACATGTAATGCGAACAAAAGCAAAGCTGGGGCTGCTGGATGCATCCACCGAATATGATTCCATCAGTTATGATGCCGTCGCCTGTTCGGAACACAAGGCCCTTTCTCTTGCCTGCGCGCAACAATCCATTATTCTTTTAAAGAACAACGGGCTTCTGCCTCTTGATAAAGATAAAATCAAATCCATCGGGGTCATCGGTCCGAATGCGGCAAGCCTGGAAGCCCTGCGGGGCAATTACGCGGGCACTGCGGACGAGTATATCACCTTTCTGCGCGGTATTCAGGAAACGTTTCCCGGCCGGGTTTACTATTCGGAAGGATGCCATCTGTTTGCCGATAAGCTCCAACCGCTTTCCCTTCCGGGCGACGGCTATGCGGAGGCCGTTTGCGTGGCGCAGCTCTCGGATGTTGTTGTGCTCTGCCTGGGCCTGGACGCCACCATTGAGGGCGAACAGGGCGATACGGGCAATGCTTTTGCGGCGGGAGACAAGCCAGACCTGCTGCTCCCGGAAAGCCAGCGGCTTTTGATTGAGAAGGTGCTTGCCGTCGGCAAACCCACAATAGCCGTTCTTTCCACCGGCAGCGCCATAAACCCGCAGGCCTCCGCCGCGGACGCAATTTTACAGGCATGGTATCCCGGCCAGATGGGAGGGCGTGCGCTTGCCCGAATTTTGTTTGGCCAAGTATCCCCTTCGGGCAAACTTCCCGTTACGTTTTACGAATCTGCGGATGCGCTGCCCCCCTTTGAGGAGTATTCAATGGCAAACAGAACATACCGCTATGCAAAAAACAACGTGCTGTATCCGTTTGGCTTTGGCCTTACTTATTCCAAGGTAGTGTGCAAAGAGCTGGCCTATGATCCCAGCACCAGAACCGCCGCCGTTGCCGTTCAAAATACCGGGGAGCGCGATGCCGGCGATGTTGTTCAGTTGTACGTCCGGGACAACGGATCCAAATGGGCCGTGCCCAACCACAGCCTCTGCGGGTTTGCCAGGGTGTCCCTCAAAGCAGGCGAAACCGCTTTCGTGCAGATTGAGATTCCGGCTTCCGCTTTTGAGGCGGTAGACGCCCAAGGCAGGCGTTTTGTGGACAGCAAGAGTTTCACGCTTTTTGCGGGCACAAGCCAGCCGGACGCACTGAGTTGCGCTCTTAACGGCGCAGAATGCCTGCAAATTGAAATAAATATTCTGTAGCAAAATAATTGGTTTCGCACTCCGCAGGAATCCGGAGTGCTTTTGCTTTTGTGGTACCAGGACTTCCATATGTAAAATATTTACCCACAAAACAAAAAATAATGCTTACGTCCGGGAAACCAGGTAAAAACAATACGTATAGTAGTAACGAAATACCATTTATTCCGTTTATAAAAATTTGTACAATAATTTTGACATTGTTGCATTATTCCAAAAAAAAATTTTATAGGAGGAAAACAAGCTATGAAGAAAATCGTTGCTATTGTATTGATTGCAGCAACAATTTTAGCGTGCGCCGCTTGCACCCCGCAAACGCCGGCCGCCAGTTCCGCAGCCCCGGCTTCTTCAGCCGCCGAGGCTTCCACTGCCGCTCCCGCCAGTTCCAGCGAAGCCAGCACGCCCGCCCAGCAGATCACGCTTACACTCTGGAATATCGCTACAGAAAGCGATTCTTTCCACACCCCGTATCTGAAGGCGATTGAGGATTACGAGAAAACACATCCCAATGTAAAGATCGTTCAGGAATCGTTTGAAAACGAGTCTTACAAAACCAAGATCAAGGCTGCCGTCGCTGCAAACGAGCTCCCGGATATATTCTTTACCTGGGGCGGCGGTTTCTCCCAGTCGTTTGTGGATTCGGGCCGCGTGCTCGCCGTTGACGACACCTATGCAAAATATCAGGATGCTCTGCCCAAAACAATGGTGGGCAACCTTACCTGGAACAACAAAGTATACGGCGCAAGCTATATCCTAAACGTTTCCATGCTGTTCTACAACAAAAAAATGTTCGACCAGTACGGCCTCAAGGCTCCCGCCACGTATGACGAATTAAAGGCAGTTTGCCAGAAGTTCCTCGACAACGGTATTACGCCTTTTGGCATCAGCGCAAAAGACAAGTGGGTTCTGGCCCAGACGCACGACGCTCTTACTCTTAAATCCGTAGGCCCCGCAACGCTTACCAGCGCGCTCACCAAGGACGGCAAAAACAGCTATAATTCCGCCGGATTCCTGGATGCTTCCCAAAAATTTGTTGATCTCGTAAAAATGGGCGCATACAGCAAGGACGCGATTGGCCTGAGCAACGACGAAGCCTGCGCAACGTTCTATGCGGGCAAAGTACCCATGTTTATCATGGGCAGCTGGATGCCGGGCTCCATTGCCACAGACGCTCCCAATCCTGAAGATTTCGGCGTAGTACCCGTTCCGGTCATCAATTCCCAGAACGCGGCCCTAACCGATTTCATGGGCGGCCCGTCCGACTCCCTGATGGTTGCGGCGTCCACCAAATATCCGGCGGAAGCTGCCGAAGCAATGTACGAAATTGCCAAAGGCGTTTCCCACTACGCTTACCTGGGCGGCTCCGGCCTGCCTGCCTGGAAAGTGGATTATGACGACAGTTCTGTAAAACCGCTTACCAAGGAAGTTACAAATTATGTTTCCAAAGCCACCTCTTTCACACTGTGGTTTGATACCCTGATGCAGGCAGAAGACGCCAGCGTATATCTGGATAACCTGCAGCAGCTCTTCCTGGGAGACGTAGCGCCTCAGGCCTTTGTGGAAAATGTAGCAGCCCAACTGGAAAAGAAATAAGTTACCGCCTGCTGATACCTGTAAATATCGGCTCTCCGTCAAGCCGGGGGGCCGATATCTACTATTATCGGCCCAAACAATTAATGTTGCGGAGGAATACGCATGAATATACTCTATAAAAACAAATCCGCCTTACTGCTGTTTCTCTTGCCTGCGCTTGTCTTATTCGTTGGCATTATCATCATTCCCATCATTATGTCCGGTTATTACAGCCTGCATGAGTGGGACGGATTTACGGACATGAAATTTATTGGCTTGCAAAACTATGTGGAGCTGTTTACAAATAAAGCTGTAAACTTTCCCCAGTCGCTTCTAAACGCCCTGTTTTTTGCGGGCGTATCCGTTGGCATACAGCTCCCGCTATCCCTGGTGCTTGCCTTGCTGCTGGCAAAAAAAAGAAGGGGCAGCCGCTTCTTCCTTTCCGTGTATTTTATTCCGGTTTTAATGTCCACAGTTGTTATTGGCCAGTTATGGCTCAAAATCTATAATCCTGATTACGGGATTCTAAACGTTTTTTTAAGGGCCATCAACCTTGACTCATTGACCAACGTATGGCTGGGAGACAAGGGCACCGCGCTTGTTTCCACGTTTATTCCAACCCTATGGCAGTACACAGGCTACCATATGCTTCTGATGTATGCGGGCATCACCGGCATTTCCCCCGAAATAAAGGAAGCCGCATTAATCGACGGCGCATCCGAATGGCAGATTAACCGGAAAATCATCATTCCGCTCATCAAGCCGGTGCTCCGGGTCTGCGTCATCATCTCGGTAACGGGGTCCCTCAAGGTTTTCGACATGATATACATTCTTACAAACGGAGGCCCGGCGCACGCAACCGAGGTGCCAAGCACCCTGCTTGTACAAATGCTGTTCCTGCGGAACCAGTACGGATTCGGAAGCGCAATCGCCGTGTTCCTGATAGCCTTATGCTTCCTGTTTGCCATAATTATCAGAAAAACATTTAAAACGGAGGTGGATTGACATGAACAATATGGCTCAAACAAGAATCATACAAATAGCGGAGCCTTTAAGCCTCCGGCAACGCAGAAAATTCCAGCCAAAAGAATTTATGGTATATTTCTTTCTTGGAATATGGGCGCTTGTAAACCTTTTCCCTCTGTATTGGATGTTTACTTTCTCTCTCAAGAACAACGCCGAAATATTCGGTGATAACGTCATTGGCCTGCCGCACGACTGGCTGTGGTCAAACTACGAATCCGCGCTCCGCGTGGGCAACATGGGCCATTTTTTCCTGAACAGCTTTATTGTTTCCGGCATTACAATCGTTCTCACGGTAATTATCGCCATGATGGCCGCCTTTGCGCTTACCCGCATGATCTGGAAGGGCCGCAAATTCATGAACAACATGTTCCTTTTGGGCATGACGGTACCCATCCACGCGGCAATCCTTCCTGTGTTCCTGGTTCTTTCCAGCCTTAAAATGACCAATTCTTACCAGGCGCTCATTGTACCCTACACGGCGTTTTCCCTCTCCATCGCCATTCTCATTTTTACAGGGTTCCTGCAGGATATACCAAAGGAATTTGACGAGGCGGCGTGTATAGACGGTTGCAGCATATGGAAGCTGTTCTGGAAAATTATCTTTCCAATGATGAGGCCCGCAATCGCCACTGTGGCAATATTCACCTTTATTCAGGCATGGAACGAGCTTATGTTCGCGCTTATATTCATCAGCAGTTCAGATTTCAGAACGCTCACCGTGGGCTTGCAGGCGCTTTCCGGCTCTTATACCACCAAATGGGGGCCAATTGGCGCAGCGCTGGTTCTCGCTACCTTCCCAACGCTCATCGTATATGCGTTTATGAGCAAAAGGATACAGGAGAGCTTCAGCGCAGGCGCCATCAAGGGGTAAAACCGGGGTTTTCCAAACGATTCAGAGTAATTTAAATTTTACAGAAAAGGTATAACCTGATATAATTGTTATGCAATTAATACATTCAATTAAAACATTTTTCTTTTATGCATACGGGGTTGTCCGAATGATGTTTGGAAGCAAAGCCAATACGCGGTCCGCGCAGTCTTTAAAAGTGAAGACCTGGAGATTCTTTTTTCTCCTGCTTTCTATTTTCTGCGTCATCATGCTGGTTTCATACAGCATCATCATGTCCAGGGCCAGCTTCGACAATGAGATATCAAGCAGCGAAATCGCAATGGCCAGCATCAGCAAAAACATCAAAGTGAGCCTGGACCGGTACAAAGAAATGTCCCGGCTTATCATGCTGAATTCGGAGGTGGCGCGCTTCCTGCGGGATTCCGGGACGGGCCAGGCGTTTAACTCCACGCAAGTGCGGGGCGGAATCATCAGCATCATCAATATATACAACAACGTAGATTCCGTCTATGTCTACCGTATGGACGGAAAATCTGTGCGCACCGGTGCAGGCGTTATGCTGATTGACGATCCCTTAATGGCAACGCCTGAATGGACCAAACCGCTTCTGGACGCCAAAGGCGCCATCACACTCATGATCAACGGCGGCGGCGCGTTCCGCAAACAAAGCGGCTCGCCGCTCATCACAATGGCGCGTTATATTTATAATATAGACACCCTGCAGATAGAAGGCCTGCTGGTGGTCAATCTTTCCGCCAGCGTCCTTGATTCCGTGATGCAGGACACGGCGGACAGCGACAGGCGCATCTGCTTTTTTGACAGGGACGGAAACGTGCTGTGGGGCGACAAAAGCTTAAAAAACAAATTCAACCCTCAGTTTGTGGGAAAGGGATTCAGTTGGGCAGAAACCGGGAACGGCATACAAAGGCAGCTACTGTGCGCATACAGCGCTGCAGATTCCCCCATTGTGCAGGTTGGCATCAGCGATCTCCCGTTTACAGGCATGCATTCGGGGGAAACCGTCTGGATCGTAGTGATCCTTATTGTAACGGTGGCCTTGTCCGTTTTCAGCAGCGGCGCATTTATATCCATGAACGTTACGCGCCCCATTGAACAATTAACCCGCGCCATGACAAACACAAAAACAAACGGGGTGCTGCAAAAAACCAACATGTCCCTCCCGGATAACGAGATCAGAAGGCTGGCGGATACCTACAACAACCTGATAGACCACATCAACAAGCTGATCACGGAATTGCTGGAGAAGGAGAAAAGCATACAAAAGGCGGAAATGCGCATGCTGCACGAGCAGATCAAGCCGCATTTCCTATACAACTCCCTGGAGACCATCAGCTATATGGCTCTTAAGAGCGACGCTCCCCGCGTGCACGATGCTCTTGAAACACTGGGCAGTTTCTACCGCAATTTCTTAAGCAAGGGCAGCCGTGAGATACCGCTCAGAAACGAAATATTGATTGTCCGGGATTACCTGGCGCTGCAAAAGCTGCGCTATGGGAACATATTCGACGATGAATACGAACTGGACGAAAGCGTTCTGAACACCATGATCCCAAAACTGATATTACAGCCGCTTGCGGAGAACAGCCTGTATCACGGAATCCGCCTGAAAGGCGAAAAAGGGATCATCCGTATACGCACATTCAAAAAAGACGACGAGGTACACATAACCGTGTACGATACGGGCGTAGGCATGACGCAGGAAAAAATCAGGGAAGTCCTTTCGGAAGACACGGAAAACACAAGCGACCTCACCGGCTTCGGCCTGAAAGGCACTATAGACCGCATCCGTTATTACTGCAATCACTATGATGTCATCCAAATTCGCAGTGAACCTGGCGAATATACCGAGATAGAGATCATTATTCCAAAATTAAAATAAAGGAGGGACGCAGATGTTCAGGGTTATGCTGATTGATGACGAAGAGCCTACGCGCTTGCTGCTTAAAAAATCCATCGATTGGGAATCCCTTGGCATTACAGTGGTAGGCGAGGCTGCCAGCGGGATTGAAGCAATTAACAAAATTGACGAAGTTAAGCCGCATATCGCTTTCGTAGACGTTTGCATGCCGTTTATGGACGGCATCGAGTTCTCCAAATTGGCAGCCGAACGGTATCCGGATCTTAAGATCATTATTCTCACGGCCTTTGACGAGTTTGAATACGCGCGCCAGTGCATCGGGCTCTCCGTATATGGATATATTTTAAAGCCCATCGTGCGTATGGAAATCTACGAAGTATTAAAAAAAGTCATCCAAACCATCCAGGAACCGCCTGGGGAATCCAAGGAATACAGAGAAATTGAGCCCTCTGCCATCAGGCGCATCGCTAAGTACATAGAAGAGCATTATACAGATTCCAGCCTGAACCTCACATCCATTGCCCAGACGTTCGGATATAACCCCAGTTATTTAAGCAGGCGCTTCAAGGCGGAGACCGGCAGTTCCTTTATAGAGCACCTTACGGAATGCCGCATGAAGCAGGCAATCAACCTGGCAAAGGAAAACGAAAAGATGTTTTGTACGGCAACCGCGGTAGGCATACCGGATCCCAATTATTTTGGAAGGTGCTTTAAAAAGTATACGGGCACTACATACTCCGAATACTGCAGGTCTCTGGCCGGCATAGACCCAAACGGCGGCGGCGAGCCCCATATCCGCGTTTCCAGATAATACGCCCAACATACCAACCAGAATCAATGTGACTTTGAGCGGCTCCACTTCCCCACCGCTTTTGGACACAATAAAAAGGAGGCAAATTTTTCCGCACAGCTTGCGGTGCGGCAGCGTGGAGTTCTGCCGCAAGGTTGCCGCCCGTGCAAAAGGGCGGCGGCGAGCCACATTTCAGTGTGGCAAAGCTGTTTACTATGGCAAATGTAACTTTTAAAAATATTACAAAGGCATACGACAAAAGCGTTATTGCTGTTGACAATTTTAACCTGGAGATCAACGACAGGGAGTTTGTGGTATTTGTAGGCCCCTCAGGCTGCGGAAAATCCACCACTCTCCGCATGGTGGCGGGCCTGGAAGAGATCACCACAGGAGAACTCTTTATTGACGGAAACCTGGTAAATACGGTTCCGCCCAAAGACAGGGATATCGCAATGGTGTTTCAGAACTATGCGCTTTATCCGCATATGACGGTTTACGAAAACCTTGCGTTTGCCCTTAAGATCAAAAATGAAAAAAAAGAAATAATCGATCAAAAAGTGAATCAGGCTGCAGAAATACTCGGCATCACGCCGCTTTTAAAACGCAAACCCAAGGCGCTTTCGGGCGGGCAAAGACAGCGCGTGGCCATCGGACGGGCCATTGTGCGCCATCCAAAGGTGTTTCTGATGGATGAACCGTTGTCTAACCTGGATGCAAAGCTCAGAAACCAGATGCGCACAGAGATCATTAAACTGCGCGAACGCGTGGACACCACTTTTATCTATGTAACGCACGACCAGACAGAAGCCATGACGCTGGGAGACCGGATTGTGATTATGAAGGACGGCCATATCCAGCAGATTGGCGCTTCTCAGGAGGTTTATGAGAAACCTGCGAACAAATTTGTAGCCGGGTTCATTGGAACGCCCCGGATGAACTTTCTTCCCGCAGAGCTTGTTTTCTCGGGCGGTAAATACAGCATTCATACCTGCGGCGTAAAAATCGACCCTGGTGCGGACACAGAAGAAATTTTGCGTTTCCGGGAACAAGGGCCCAGAAAGGTTACGCTGGGCATCCGGCCGGAGCATGTCCGCGTTGTACCAGAAGGTACGCCAGGGAGCATCAGCGCAGAAGTGGATGTTTGCGAAATGATGGGAGGAGAAATGCATCTGCATCTCTCTGTTGGCACGTCGGATGTCATCATTCGCGTTTCCACAGAAGAAATTACAGATTCAGGCAAGGGGCAAAAAAAGCACAATACAGTATGCTTTGTAATACCCGGGCGGCTGGCTCATTTGTTTGATACAGAAACAGAAAAAAGCCTTCTGTTCTAGCAACAATCCGCACGTTATTTGCCCAAAATTAAATGCCGCCGGCCTGTTCATTTCGGCCGGCGGCATTTTATATTTGCGTTTTTTTCAAAAAAATGCTTTGCTTGTACAACGCGGCATCCCTTTATTCTTTAAGAGGCGGCAACCTGGATAGGTTGGTTGCCGCCTTTTGGGTGGGTGGGTCAATACTTGCTGGATCCGTCTTCCAGGGAAACAGCCGTATTATTCCCTTCGCTGTGTGCGTGCTTAGCCATTTGCTTCTGCTCAGCTTTGTAATTGCTTTCCTTAAGCTTAAACTGCCCTGCCAGATTCTTAAGCAACTCCGCCTGTCCCGAGAGTTCTTCACTTGCCGCAGCGCTTTCTTCCGCGGTTGCGGAATTGCTCTGAACCACAGAAGAAACCTGCTCAATCCCAGAATTGATCTGAGATATGGCAGTAGCTTGCTGGTTTGAAGCCACCGCAATATCCCCCACAAGCAAGGAAGCCTTATCCACATTATTTACAATTTCACTCAATGCAGAGGCTGTTTCGTTTGCCAGCTTTGTACCCTGTTCAACCTTTTTGATAGATCCCTCTATCATATTGGTGGTTTCTTTTGCTGCGTCGGCGCTCTTGGCGGCCAGGCTTCTCACTTCCTCCGCCACAACGGCAAATCCTTTTCCATGAATGCCTGCCCTCGCGGCTTCCACCGCCGCATTCAAGGCTAGAATATTCGTCTGGAAGGCAATGTCGTCTATCACTTTTATAATTTTGGAAATATTGTTGGAGGATTCATTGATATCGTCCATGGATTTAAGCATGTCCTTCATCTGCTCGTTGCCTCTGGAGGCAGAATTTTTTGCAACCAGCGCAAGCTCGTTCGCATCGGATGCATTCTTGGCGTTTTGCTGCGTTTGAGACGATATCTGAATAATAGAAGCCGTCAGTTCTTCTATAGAGCTGGCCTGTTCGCCCGTACCCTGCGCCAGGGTCTGGCTGCCGTTGGAAACCTGGCTGGTCCCGAGAGCCACCTGGTCCGCGGAGCGCTTAATTTCCAGCAGCATGCTGTTCATGGAACCAATAATGGTGTTGATGGAATCCTTAAGGGCAATAAAAGCGCCCCTGTATTCGGATTTAATCTCCTGCGTCATATCGCCTTTCGCAGTTTCAGCCAATACCGCCGCAATTTCGTCTATATACCCTTTCAAAGCAAAAATTGTATCGTTCAGCGCATTCTTAATAACGGCATGGTCACCCATATATTCGCCCGCGACGCTTACGTTCAGATTTCCTTTAGCCATTTCAGAAAGTACGCCCGAAGCTTCGTTTACCGGTTTTATTATGGCGTCCAGCGTATTGTTTACGCCCTCTATAATCTGCCGGTATCCACCTTTATGCCGTTCCACATCCGCTCTGGTGGAAAGCCTGCCTTCAACCGCGGAATCCACCAGCATCAATGAGTCTGCACGCAACAGGTTTAATGAATCTCTCACCGCGTTCAAATTATTGATTATAATCTTAAAATCGCCGTGATACAATTCTGTGTTAATAGCATCCAAGTCTTCGCCGTCTGCCACTTTCTGCAGTTGGGCAGAAGCAACGTTGAGCGGTTCCATAATAGCGTCCAGCGTATTGTTTACGCCTTCCACAATCTTTTTATAGTCTCCCTCGTGCTTGCTGACATCGGCGCGCATAGACAGGCGTCCTTCCTTCGCGGCTTCAACCAGGCCGTTGGTATCCATTATCAGGGCTTGAATCGCCGCGATCATATGGCTCATAGACCTGGCCAATATGCCTACTTCATCCTTGGAATTAATATCAACGGAAACGTCTGTGTTTCCGGCTGCAAGTTTATCCGCAACAGAAACCATTTTCCTCATAGGCTTGCTGATTCCCCTGGAAATCAGTATTCCCAGCAGAATAGCGGCCACCACTCCAACTGCAATAATAATAATCATGATCATAACGGAAGATTCCTGCAGTTGCATGTTCTGATCATTTTTTTCCTGTGCACCGCTTTCATTTAATGCAAACAGTTTGTCTATATCAGTCTGTATGGTGTCGCCTACCTCTGTAGCATCGCCCAGAAGAATAACCTCTGCCTCGCCGTCTTTATTCTCCAAAGCAAGAGACACCACCTGGGAAATAAAAGACTTATATTGCCCAAACTGAGACTTTACGCTATTAAATACTTCTCTTTCCTCGGAGCCTGCAATCGTCTGCTCATATTTGTTCAAATAATCGTCCACCTGCGCAGCAAATTCCGTAACTTTTTGTGCGCTGGCAGCATCGTCTTCGGCACTATCGCTTACAACCATTTTGGTTGCGTTAAAGCGTACCCTTTGATAGTATGTTGAAATTTGCCCCACGTACTCAATCCCAAGCGTATTCGCTGTAAAAAGCTCGTTGCTTTGCGTGGAAATACTGCTCATATTCACAATTCCCACCACGCCCACAATTCCCGCAATAACAGCCACAATTAAAAAACTTACTATCAGCCTGGTTCCAATTTTTAAATTCACAAACCACTTCATATTCATATCCTCATTCTTTCGTCTTACAATTGTATTTCTGCTTCATTTTCTATAATCAGCATCTCGCAGTCCAGCAGAAGCTTTACCGCATCTCCCGCTTTGGCTATGCCGCGAATATATTTATTTTGTATTCCTGTTCTATGGTCGGGAGGCGGCGCAACATCCTCCACCCCTATCGCCGCCACTTCCGAAACGCTGTCCACAATCAGTCCGGCAGAAAGATCATATATTTCAACAACAATGATGCATGTCCGGTCCGTATAACCGTTGCTTTCTTTTTTAAACTTCACCTTCAAATCAATCAGCGGGATGATTTTCCCCCGTAAGTTGATAATGCCTTTAACGTAATCAGGTGTTTCAGGCAGTTGCGTTACGGGCTGCATTCCGATAATCTCTTTTACAAATCTGATTTCAATCCCGAACTCCTCGTCACCCAATGAAAATGTAAGAAATCTTCCATGCTGAGAATCTTCCGTTTCCATCGGTTCCTGCAAGCTCACATTCATAAATTTACCCCCTCTAAACTTTTGTACCATTTTTAAAGCTGCGGTCTTTGCGCGCATACCGGAGCTTAACAATCTATAGATATTCGTGTATTTACTAATTTTATCGAAAAATTTCGAAAAAAAATTATAGTTTTCGTGTTAATCTTCAACATTTTTTTGAAATTTTTTCAAAAAAAAACCGGCTGCTGCCGGTTTTATCACCTATTTACTTAAACGTTGCTTTTTATCTGCAAACCTTTTTGTGATAACAGTCGCTCTGCCACAAGAGCAATAAACTGTCCGTTTGTAGGCTTCTCATTAATATGGAGCATGGTATAGCCCAATATTTTATTAATATTTGCGAACTTTCCCTGCGTCCAGGATATATGAATCGCATTACGCATCGCGCTTTCTACTTTGCTGGATGTAGTATCAAAATGTTTTGCAACGGCAGGATATAATTCTTGCGTAATATTTTTGATGATATCCCTGTTCTCAACCATCATTTTCACCCCTTCACGAAGGAACTGGAACCCTTTTACATGTGCCGGCAAACCAATATCCAAAAAAATACTCGTTATTTCTTCGTCAATCGTAACGGCATTTTGATATAATTTATTAAACACTTCGTTCTTGATATCCTTTATACTCCTAATCTCAACAATACGTTTATACAATTCTTCATAGGAGATAGGTTTCGTCATAAAATAAGTTACGCCCTTCATACTGGTTATGCGCACCACATCTTCATGCCGAAGCGCAGAAACAATTATGATACTGGGGAAGTTTTTTGACTTGTTCATAGAAAGCCAGTCCAATACCGCCATTCCGTCCAAATTTGGCATTATAATATCCAGAATAACCACATCAACAGTATTGTCTTTTAAAAAATCAATGGCGCGTTGGCCATCTTCGGCAGAACCGCAGATTTCAATATCGCTTTTGCTTAAAAAGAAATCTTCCAAAGACTCAAGAAGCTGTATATTATCATCAACTAACAATAATTTCACTTTTTCCACATTTTTACTTCCTTTTTTTGTTTTTGGTTTAAAAATGTAGTCACTTTGTAATATATTTAATTATATAACCTAAAGGGTAATATCGTAAACTCTTTTATTTTATCAATAAATTTCAATAATTCTCAATCTTGCTAAACTCAAAATAGATATCTGAAAACTCAACCTTGACCCGCTCCTGCGTAGAATATCCTCCAATTTCCTTTGTATCTTTTTTGCCATCCAGTTGCAATGTAGGAAGCTCAACATAAAAATCGCTTCCTTTCCCCGGATTGCTTTTTACCCATATTCTCCCATTCAACAATTCAACAAGCGACTTTGTCAAAGAAAGCCCTATGCCGGACCCTTCCGCTTTTCTGATAAACGAAGTATTTGCCTGCATAAACCTGTGAAAAACAATTCCTATTTTTTCTTTGGGAATGCCCTCGCCGTTATCGGATACAATGATTAATATGCCTTTATTTTTCGCTTTTACGGTTACGGTTATGCTTCCTCCCTTTTGCGTAAACTTTAGGGCATTGGATAGCAGGTTGAGCAAAATCCTTTCTGTTTTATATTGGTCCACCGCCATATAATATCCCAGCAGTTTTGTTTCGAAGCGCAGAGAGATAGATTTTGCAGAGGCATAAAAGTTTGCCAGTTCCGTTATATTTCGTGCAATTTTTACTATATCCGCATATCGCATATCGGCTTTTAAGTATCCGGCGTCCAGTTTCATTATATCCAAAATATTTTCCAGCAGTCTTGTAAGCCGATATGTATTCTGTTTGGCCGTCTTGAGGTATTTTTGTAACCTCTCTTCATCATTTAGATATACTTTCATCAGTTCCAGTTGCGCCAGAATAATGGAAAGAGGGGTTTTAAACTCATGGGACATATTCGTAAAAAACTCTGTCTGTATCTGCAGCCTGGTTTCATATTCCGCGGTTTTTTTGGCCTGTTCAATGGCTTTCATTTTATCTGTTATATTTGTTGAAAAAAGCGTAACCGCGCTTACTTCCCCATTCTTAAAAACAGGATAAAACCTGTTGTAAAACGTCATTCCGTCCCGGGCGTCTTCAAATACGACAGGCTTGCCTGTTTCAACTACTTTTTTAAGCCTTCTTACTCTTGATTGTATCAGCTCTCCATATATAGTCTCCGGCACAAACGATAGCCAATATTTCCCAACCATTAGTTTCGGTGATTCTCCAAATCTCTTTGCGAAACTTTTATTTACATCAAGAATGATTCCCTTGGTATCCAGCATTACAATCGCATCGTTTGTTGAATCCAGTATCAGCCGCAGATTTTTATTATTCTCAATAAGCTTTCTTTTGCTTTCAAGGCGCTGCAGCACGCTTGTCAACATTTCGCAAAATATAGTAATGGATGAAATGATGAGGTCGTCCCACTCTTCGCCATCTTCCACTCTGCTTAATACACATGCGCCCAAAACCACCCCTTCCGCGCTCAATGGAATGGAGGTCGTCACCTTCGCACCCGTTTTACCGATGTCGGTAATATAATCCTGGTTTTGCCAATCTTTATGATCAACACTTGCCGTATAGGGCTGTCCAGCCCTATGCTTTTCCAAAATACGCGGCGACATTTGGGAAAAAAGAATCACTTTATATGTATCGTCTACATGGTATTTGGGTTCCCTTGTCCACTCGTTTCTTAAATATAAAATCTCCTGTTCCCAATTATATAAATAAATAGTTATTCTGTCGGCCCCGCAGTACACAGCCATCAATTCAATAGCGTTATCAATGGCCCCTTCAATTTTATCTATTGGCGTATTAATAAAATCTTGCGCAAGCTTTAACACAATTTTATTAAATTTGACATAGGTCTGGCTATCCAATTGCATAAAAACCTCAATGGACATATTGATATCACTTTATAAAGCTGTCAATTAATAAAATGTGGGGTTGTACAGTAAACCAGCTCAATATGGCTAAAGCTCTCTAAATGATCCAAGCTATACTGATTTTTATGCAATCGCCTATTATGCTACTATTCTGTTCTGGTTTTTATCTGCTTATTTATAATGAACAACCAAAAACAAACCTCTACCTCAACGCAGGCGCCACGTCATTTAAAAATATCCGTACCAGCCTTGCGTCAAATTGTTTATCTTGATTCACAGCCAGTTCGTTTTCAACCTGCTTTTGCGGCATGGGTTTTCTATACGGCCGCTCGCAGGTCATAGCGTCATAGGCATCAGCAATTGCCAGAATACGGGCATACATTGGAATATCCTCTCCGCAGATTCCACGCGGGTATCCCGTTCCGTCCCATCTTTCGTGATGCGATAATATGGACTGCGCAATTTCGGTCATGTCGTTTACCGCGCTTAATATTCTATAGCCAATTTCCGGATGGCGTTTTATCTCAATCCACTCGCTTTCGCTCAATGGCCCCGGCTTATCAATAATAGATACGTCAATGGCTACCTTGCCAATATCGTGCAGCAACCCTACCGTGCGCAGTTCTTGAATCACCCGCTTGGAGCAGCCCAGGGCATGCCCCATTTTTTCACATATCATGCTCACCCGTTCCGAATGTTCCTTTTCGCGGCGGTTTGCCTCATACAAAGCTTTCACGACAGCATCGGTAATCTGTCCACGAATACTTGGGCCCTCAAACAACTTTTTTCTATACATAATATCTTCTGCCTTTTTCAACACATCGTATTCCATGCCGTTTAAATTGCTTTCCAAATAGCCCATTGTTTTTTCCCCCGCTGCGTTAATCCTCAAAAAGCACCCTTTCATGTCGGCAATACAAAGCAAATCCGGACTTATATCAAAAAAATTCTGCAGCGCAAGATGTTCTTCTGTTTCAAAAGATATGTCAATAAAGTTAGTGATAAAATAATATTTTTCAGGGGAAAAAACGCGAATCCTATACCAGTGCCCCAATTTATTTGAAAATTGTCTAAATTCCACAGTCTCTCCGGTCAATGCCACTTGGCCGTACGCTTTTATCCAGTTATACTCCTCCGAGCCAATGCTGGGGATAATTTCTGTTATTTTTCTTCCTATGATGTCTGCAGCGTAAAGGCCCGTATAATGCTCAAATGCCGCATTTACTTCCAAAAACTCGTAATCGCAGGGCATGCCGCTCGCATCCAACAAGATTTTATGGTATGCATAAGCAGCAGGTGATTCATCCAATACTGTTTTATAAAATCCGGCATTCATATTGCTTCCAACCTTTTCGTGTTATTTCGAGTTTTTAATATAATTATCGATATTTTTATAAAATTTATTATATTTTACCAAAATTAAATATAAATATAAATGGTTTATTGAACATTTTACATGGCATATTCAACGATAAACTGCCTGAAACCGGCATCTTGCTGCCAGATTTGTACGTTTGCATACAGCCAGGGCGCCCGCAGTATTTCGGCATAAAAAGACCGCATAACTGGAATGCGGTTTTTATAAATTACTATTTAGCAATTATTTGCACAAGCGCAGCGCGTCCATGGGTGCCATGAAGAAAACTGTTTAGGGCCGGAAGCATAAACCGCTCCGGCCCTTTGTTGATCATGTATACTATTCAAGCCTGTATTACCTGGTAATCGTTCCGTCCAAATCCCAAAGGTCCTCCCAGCTTTTAGCGCTTGGCCAGAGGAACACCTGGCCTTTGATGAGACGGCAGTTTTTATCGGTGCCCGCAATAGATTGCATTTCTACCTCGGTTAACGGGTCTTCCGTAGTGCAGCGCAGATTGCTGGCGTATTCATTTTCGTACACAGAAAATGGAATAGGAATCTGCCCGCGCTGTACTGCCCATTTAAGGCAAATAACCGCCGGGTGCGCGCTGTGCGCCTTCGCAATCTCCACCACCTCAGGCATCTGTATGTCCACCACATCGTTCTCGGTTTTATCCCTGTCCGGGCGCGTAGGCGAACCAATGGGGCAGAACCCAATGGGCTGAATTTTATTTGCAACGCAGTAATCATATAATTCCTTCTGCTGAAAGCTCGGATGCAATTCCATCTCAATCAGCGAAGGTTGAATGCGGCAAAGTGGCAAAACGGCCTCCAGCTTGGGTATTGTCATGCTGGACATGCCGATATGCCGGGTTAATCCCATGTCCACAAGGCGCTCCATTTGCCGCCACGTGTCCATAAACTCCTCCACAATAAACGGCCTTGAGTTGGGATTCCTGCTGTCCCCGTCGCAGCCCGGCGCATGATAGTTGGGGAAGGGCCAGTGCATAAAATACACATCCACATTCTCAAGCTGCAGGTCTTTCAATGTTTTGGCACAGGAGACCAATACATCGCCCCGGCCGTGCATGTCGTTCCAAACTTTTGATGTTATGAACAACTCTTCCCTTCTAACAACGCCTTCCACAAATGCATCGGCGAATACTCTTCCAATCAGCTCCTCATTTCCATATACAGAAGCGCAGTCAAACATCCTGTAACCGCAGCGAATGGCTCCGGCAACTGCGCCCGCAACCTGTTCGGGCGTAAAACGGTCGGACCCAAACGTCCCCATACCAATGCACGGGATCTCTTCTCCATTTGGCAATACTCTTTTGGGAACCAGTTTGGGATCGATAAATTCTTTCATAGTTTCACCTCTATTAGTTAATTTTTTCAATATTTATTTCAGGAAGCAGCCGTTCAAGGTCCTGCATTTTAAAACTCCCCGTTTCCATTGTCAGGGTATTTGCCGCCGCCAGCGCAGCCGCATACCGTATGGTTTCCAGCATGGTGTATTTGCGGCATATGCCAATCGCAAATCCAGCAACCATGCTGTCTCCGCTTCCAACTGTATTCACCACCTGAATCTCCGGCGGCCTTGCGTGATACACGCCTCCGCCGCACGCGATAACGGCTCCTTTCTTTCCTATGGAAATGGCGGCAATATCAATCCCGCTCTGATGAAGGGTTTGGGCTGTTTCCGCCAGTTGCCGGATGGATGAAGTATCTATCGGGAAAAGCTGCTCAATTTCATCATTATTTGGTTTCACTACCGTCGGCTTTGCTTTTATCGCTTCCTTAAGCTGTGCGCCCGCAACGTCCGCCAGAACCGGTTTCCCGTTGTCTTTGGCCACGCATACCAGCCTGGCGCAAAAATCCTCCGGCGTACCGGGCGGCGTGCTGCCGGATATACAGACCGCGTCGCTCATCTTTACAACCCGCACGTAATCCTCTACAAAACGCTCGAGATCTTCCGGGGTTACCAAAAAACCGGGTTCCAGGTACTCAGTGCTTTTTTGCGCGGATGTGTCCCACAGGTTTACACAGCAGCGCGTCTCGCCTTCTATACGAGTAAAACATTTGGTAATGTTCTTCTGGGTGATGAGCGATTCAAACAGCATGCCGTTGTATCCGCCTATGATTCCCGCCGCGGCAACGTCCTCCCCTGCCTGCGATATAATCCGTGATACGTTGAGTCCTTTGCCTCCCGCTGTGTTGTTCACCTTTTTCACGCGCGAGACTTCATAAGGATGCAGCGCTTCCACCAGGTACAGCTTATCCACTGAAGCATTTAAAGTAACGGTTGCAATCATTTATACCTGCCTCACTCACTCACAAGCAATATCTTGCCATGCACCTGCGAAGGATTTTTGTACAGGTCAAACGCCTCTTTCGCCTGGCTCAGCGGGAATTTTTTAAAGATAAAATCCCCGGTAACTTTCAACTGCCCAGTCTTGAAGAAATGTGCAGTAAGCTCCCACTCCCTGCCCGGAAACGGGGCGCTGTATCCCTGCCAGCAGCCCCTGATCAGCATTTCTTTACGGTTGATCAATTCCCATTGTCCTTTTGTAAACGTTACGCTGTCGTGCGGCGTGCCAATAAAACAGACGTGCGCCTTTGCCCCCGCCAGTTCCATTGCCATCAGCAGCGTTGCGTTGCTTCCCACCGCTTCAAACACAAACTCAAAGCCCCGGCCCTGGGTAATCTCCATGGCTTCCTTCTGATAGCCCTCTTTTCCGGAATTGATAACAACGTCCGCGCCCATCTTTTTTGCCAGGGCAAGCCGACTTTCGTCTATATCAAACACCACCACGGTCCGGCCTCCAAATATCTTGGCCCATTGCATGGTAAAATTCCCAATCGTTCCCCCGCCTATTACGGCGACGTATTCCCCGCCCTTATAATCGTTGTTGTTCACGCCGCGCAGTGCAATGGTGGACGGTTCAAAGAACGTTGCCACATCAAACGGAATGGACGGATCATATTTCACCGCGTTAATCTCCGGAATTACAATATATTCCGCAAAACTTCCCTGCCTGCGCGAACCGATAAAACTGTCGTTCTTGCACTGCGAGATGTTCCCCATCTGGCAATCCCGGCATGTAAGGCACGGAATGCGCGGTGCGCCCGTAACGGTATCCCCTACAGCAACTTTGGTCACACCTTTTCCAATTTCCACTACCTCGCCCGAAAATTCGTGCCCCAAAACAATCGGAAAATAATGCGCCCCGTTGTATAAAACACGCGGAACATCACTGCCGCAGATGCCACTGGCCTGCACCCGTATTTTAACCGTGCCCGGTTCCACATTCGGAGTCGGGTAATCACCGTAACGTATATCCTCATTTCCATATAAAACAGCCGCTTTCATTTTGCATCTCCCTGCCTGTTCATTGTTTCTTTCAATCTTTCATAAAGTTCAATATACAAGTTATAATTCTTTTCATACGCGGCGCAGTGCTCCTTTGAGGGAACAAACCTTTTCTGCATCCGTACATGTATGCCTGCCGCTTCTTCAAAATTGCGGTATACCCCCGCGCCCACGCCTGCCAGCATAATAGCGCCCAGGGCTGTTCCCGCGTCGGACGCCGCCACCGCAATTTCTTTCTGCACAACATCCGCCTTCATCTGTGTCCAAAGCGCGCTCTTGGCTGCGCCGCCCACAGAATGCAATACGTTCGTATCCGCGCCAGCCTCTTTAGCCGCGTGCATGTTGTGCAGCAGCGAAAATGCAACGCCTTCCATGCTGGCCCGTATCATGTGCGCCCTGGTTTTTGAATAATCAAGGCCGTAATACACGCCTTTGGCCTTGCTGTTCCATATGGGCGAACGCTCGCCCGCCATGTAAGGTAAAAATACCACCCCGTCCGATCCCGGATTGATTTTGGACGCTTCCGCATCCATTATTTGCATGGAAGAGACTCCTTCCTTTTGCCCTGTAATTCTTTCAAACTCACAGAACTCACGTTCAAACCATTTTAAAATGCCGCCGCCGCCAACCGTGCCCCCCTGCAAAAGCCACTTGCCGGGTACAACATGCGAACTAAGTATGAGCCTTTTATCCATTACAAGCTCGTCTGTACAAATGCTCATACCTCCGGCCTGGCCGCCTTGCTCCTGGGTTTGCCCGGCATGCAAAACGCCGGCGCCCAATGTTCCGCAGGCAGCGTCCAGGCCGCCCGCAACAACGGGCGTGCCCGGCTGCAAACCTGTTTCAGCCGCTGCTTTGGCGGTAACCTCGCCCACCACCTGGTGGCAGGGAACAATCTCCGGAATCATCTCCCAGTCTATCCCCATCCGGCTGCACATGGCGGAATCAATCGCGCCGTTCTTCATATCAAAGCAATGCAGCCCGTAGCCCTGGGACAGATCGTGCGTAATTCTGTCCGTCAGCCGGTATACAATAAACCCGTTGCTTTGCAGAATTTTATACGTTTTGCGGTACACATCGGGCAGATATTTTTGATACCACAGTATCTTTGGCGTGGTATAGCACGGCTGCAGGGGATTGCCGCACAATTCAAATATCTCTTGTTCGCTGATCTTTTGCTTTATTTCATCGCAGATATCCTGCGCCCTTGTATCCATCCAGATGGGCGTATTGCACAACACATTTCCGCTGCGGTCAATGGGAATGGCCGACCAGCTTTGACCGTCCACCCCAATGCCCGCAATGCAGGAGGAATGAATCCGGGTTGCTTCAAACAATTTGCGAATGGTGTTGCAAAGCACCTGCCACCACTCGTTCGGGTCCTGTTCCACCCAGCCCGGGTTTGGATACAATATGCCGTAATCTCCCTGCGCCGATCCAACTATATCACCGGAAACGGTGCTTGCCGTTACCTTGCAGGAGGACGTCCCTATATCAATACCTAAAAGATATTCTTTCATTTACCCTCTCAATTCAATCAAATGGCTGCTGCGTTGATCCATTACACCCTGTGCGCGCAGCCGCATATCTTCATTTTATATATCGCGGTTTGAATCACTTTTTCCCGTCCCGCTTTACCAAACTTCTTGGGATCAAATGCTCCGGGGTCCTTTGCCAGCGCTTCCTTCATTCCATCTGTAAAAGCAATCCTAAGGTCTGTTGCAAAGTTCACCTTGCATGCGCCCCTTGCAATGCAGTCCTTGATATCCTTTTCAGAAAGGCCGGAAGCGCCGTGCAGCACCAGGGGAACCTCCACCAGTTTTCTAATCTCGCTTAGCCTGTTTACATCCAGTACCGGCGTGCCAGTATAAATGCCGTGCGCGGTCCCAATGGCAACAGCAAGGGACGTAACGCCTGTCTTCTCCACAAATTCCTTTGCCTGCCCCGGGTCTGTATATTCATCGTGCTTTACGCTGATGTCATCCTCTTTTCCGCCCACTTTCCCAAGCTCGGCCTCCACCCCCAGGCCGCTTACCCTGGCTACATCCACTACTCTTTTTGTTGTGGATATATTCTCTTCAAACGGTTTGGCGGACCCGTCAAACATAACCGAGGTATACCCCGCCCAAATAGCCTTCATGGCCAGTTCAAAACTGTCACCATGATCCAGGTGCAGGGCAACGGGCACAAACGAATTCCTTGCAAGCGCCCATACGTTTGCATAATACAAATCCACACTGGCATAACGAATTGTAGACGGCGTTGTCTGTATGATGACCGGCGCACGGAGTTCCTCCGCCGCGGCAATAACGCCCTGTGCCATTTCCATGTTTTCTATGTTAAAAGCGCCTATGGCATACCTGTTTTTTTGCGCGTTTAACAGCATCTCCTGTGGTGTTACAAGTGGCATAATCACTATTTTCCCTTCAAATTTTTATCCGCCCATAGGGCGGTAATCAACACAGTTATCCGTATTTTTTACCCGGAATACATGTACATATTTTGCCGGATTATTTTATTACTCCTTTTTGAATCATCACGTTGGCGTAAATGGCTTCCTCGCCGGACTGTATGATACAATAAGATTTTTTTGCTTCTTCATAAAAAGCGAATCGTTCCACAAAGCCAATCGCTTTTTCTCCGCGCGGATCACGTTTCTCAACAATTTTTTTATACTCGTCCCAAATTGGTATCTTAAGGTCCCGGTCGCATTCCATCGTCTGCATCAACCTTACGGGATGTTCTACGTACGAATCGCACGGAATAACAGAAAGTATTGCACCTAAAAGATCAGTGCCGGATATTCCGTCTGCACGCAAAAATTTGCAGTTTCCTTCCGATGCAAACCTTTTTCCAGGAAAATTCGCATCTCCAATAACAACAACATCACTGTGCCCCATCTCACAAAGTGTGGCTATAATCTCAGGTGATAATTTTTTAGGAATTCCCAGAAGCATAGCTGCATCTCCTTTTATTGCTATAAAAGCCTGATATTATATAAGAGCCCTTTATCGTTGAGGGCAGCTTTTAAGCTGCCCTCAACAATATTCTTTTAATTTTTATTCGTAGAGCAGTTTTGCGATGTCAGGATCGCTCATTGTTTTCGCATCATAGAATTTGCAGCCTGTATCAACAACTGCATCCACCTTTTCGCCGTTCAGGGTCTTCACAGCCAGCTCAACAGCTTTGTAGCCAATCTGATACGGATCCTGGGTGATCGCGCCATAGAACCACTGGTTGGTGACGGCGTTCAGCAGCGATTTACCGGAGTCAAAGCCAATTACAACGATGTCTTTAAACTTGCCCTTTGTGCGGTCAAGGTCCGAACCGTCTGTCGTAGCAGCCAACAGTCCGTCAACAGTGCCGGAGTTGGTTACAAAGATACCAACGGGTTTGGTCTGCAAAACGGCCTGAGCAGCTGTCTGGCAATCCGGTACGCTGGTGGAAGCAGCTACCGTAACGCTGATTTCAATAGCGGTCTTGCCGGAAGTGGAAGCTTTATTCCATTTATCGTGTCCAGTTACGGATACATTGCCGGCAGAAATTGCTTCCGCCAGTTTGACAGCCTCGTTCACAAAACCGGTTGTACGGCCTGTAATGGAAGCGGATGTGGCATCCTGGCTGATAACGCTTACGATAACCGGTTTGTCTACCGTAGCGGCTTTCAGAGCCGCGGCGATGGAATCAACTTTAAACATGGTGTCTGCCGCCAGAGCGCCGGCAGATTCGTTATTGGTGGACGCTGTGGAAACGATGGACCCTTCAGGAGCATTCGGAACGCCCGAGTCAAAGCCGATAACCGGTATTTTTTTGGATATACAGGTCTTTAACTGCTCGTTCAGGGACGAGGTGTCCAGAGCCGCAAGGCACAGGGCCGCGGGGTTCTTGGCCAGAGCCGCATTCACCATATCAACCTGAGGCTGAATATCGGATTCGGACGGGGGGCCGTCAAACGTGATTTCAACACCGTACTTTTCAGCAGCGTCTTGTGAACCTGCCATAACCGTCTGCCAGAATTTGTGCTGGAATCCCTTGGATACGATTGCGATATACGGTTTTTCAGTTGAGGCTGAAGCCGCCGCTGCCTCTGACGAAGCCGGTGCCGCACTTTCAGCCGCAGCGGACGAAGCCGGTGCCGAAGATACGGTAGGGGCGGCAGTACATGCAACCAGGCTGATTACCAGGGCTAGCATAAGTACCACTACTAATACTTTTTTCATGTCTTTCTCCTCCTATTATTTTATCAACGGGTTAAATCCCGAGGATATTCAAATCAGGCTTTTTTCACTTTGTTGGACCTTGAAATGCGGTACTGGTCAAGCAGCACGGCCAGGATGATAACAATACCGGTAAAGAATGTCTGCCAGTGGCCCTGAAGTCCCATGGACATTAATCCCTGCTTTAGAACGCTCATTATAAATACGCCGATCATTGTGCCCACCAGGCTGCCCATGCCGCCCATCAGGCTTGTGCCGCCGATAACTGCGCCAGCAATGCCCAAGAGTTCAAGGCCGTTACCGGTTGACGGGATGATGGAGGTGTAAACCGCCGCGTAGAATACGCCCGCCAGGCCGCTGCACAGTCCGCAAAATACATATACGGCTGTGAGCCACGGTTTGGTATTAATGCCGGAAAGCCTGGCAGCTTCCGGGTTTGAGCCAATGGCGTATGTATAACGGCCAAACCTTGTTTTGTTCAAGAGTACCCAGGCGACCACAAAGAACGCTGCCAGCCATAATGCGCCCAAGGGGAATCCGCCTTCTGTTTTGTAAAACAGCGTTTTAAACCAGGCGTCTTCAGAGCCAAAGGTCGGGTAACGCATTGTCTGTACGTTTGTTATAATTGCGCCAAGGCCCATACCGGTCATCATCATGCCCATGGTAGCAATAAAGGGTGGAAGTTTAAGATACGCAACCATAATGCCGTTTACCAAGCCCAGGCCTGCCCCCACCGCCACTACAAGAATCAAAGACCATGCCATTGGCCAATGAAGGACGTTGAACGCCCATCCGCCTATCAACGCCGCAGCCATCATGTTGGTACCCAGCGAAAGGTCTATACCGGCGGTAATAATTACAAATGTTACGCCAATCGCTATAAAGCCAATGAAATACGAACCGTCAAGTATGTTGACAAGATAATCCGTAGAAAAGAAGTTTTTACCCACCAGTGAAAAAAATACATACAAGAACACTAAAACCACTGGTGCAAGAAGCTTTGTTAAGTCAAAATCTTTTTTCATTCCCATTACAATTAACCTCACATATTCATTGTTGCTAAAGTCATGATTTTTTCTTGCGTCACGTCAGCAATATCAAGTTCGCCCGTTACGCATCCCTCGCGCATAACAACCAGCCTGTCGCTCATGCGGAGCAGTTCGGGCAATTCGGATGATATCATAATGATGGATTTGCCTTCTGAAACAAGCGTATTCATCAACTTATATATTTCTTGTTTCGCGCCTACGTCTATGCCTCTTGTAGGTTCATCAAAAATCATAATATCGCTGTTCCTGATCAGCCATTTTGCAACAACCACTTTTTGCTGGTTCCCGCCCGAAAGATTCCTAACCAACTGCTTAATGGAAGGCGTTTTGATTCCAATCTTTTGCACATATTCGGCGGATATCTGGTCAATTCTCTTGTCGTTTGTAAAAGGCCCGTCTGTAAATTCTTTTAAGCTTGCTATAACGCAATTGTCCCGTACGCTTAAACCGACCGCGAGTCCCAAAGCTTTCCGGTCCTCGGACAGATAGCATATCCCGTTGGCAATGGCATCGCTGGGGCTGTTTATTGTAACTTTTTTTCCGTTTACCGTTATCTCTCCGCCTCCCTTGGCGTCCGCCCCAAATAAAACGCGCATTGTCTCTGTACGGCCCGCGCCCATCAGGCCGGCAAACCCAAGAATTTCTCCTTTTCTAAGCTCAAACGATACATCCCTGACATTGTGGCCCATCAAATGATCAACTTTAAGCACCACAGGCGCACCTTGGGGTACATTGCTTTTTGCCTTTGGCTCTTCGTATATCACACGGCCGACCATCATATTGATAATCTTTTCTTTGGTAACATTTTTGGTTTCTTCCATACCCACATACTGCCCGTCCCGCATGACTGTGATGCGGTCGCTTATCCTCGGCAGTTCATCCAAACGGTGTGAAATGTATATGATACCGTGCCCCTTGGCGCGAAGATCCGTAATAACTTTAAAAAGCTCGTCTATCTCCTTTTCGGTAAGAGCGGCAGTGGGTTCATCCATTACGAGGAGCTCACTGTCATAAGACAGCGCTTTTGCAATCTCCACCATCTGTTGTTTTGCAACCGTTAGCTTGCCGGCCATAATGGCGGGATCTATATCCACATTCAGCGCCTTTAACATTTTACGGGCCTGGTTATTTTCAGAACGCTGGTCCAGAAAGGCCCCGCGCATAGGTTCTTTGCCAATAAAGATATTCTGCGCAACCGTAAGGTGCGGCATAAGGTTTAATTCCTGATGAATGATGCCGATACCCATGGCCTGCGAATGCCTGGGATCAGTCGGCTCAATCTCTTGCCCGCGAAGCTTGATCACTCCGCCGTCCTTTTTGTAAATACCCGTTAATACTTTCATCAGTGTAGACTTGCCCGCTCCGTTTTCTCCAACAAGCGCGTGCACTTCACCCTTGTTTACACACAAAGTCGCGTTGTCAAGCGCATGAACACCCGGAAAGTATTTCTGAATTCCAATCATCTCCAGCAATACATCAGCCACAATTGTTTCCCTTTCCTATTTAATTTTAAATCAGTATAATTTCAATTTATTAAATTCTATTTGATTTATATGTATCAATCTGCTCTAAGGCAATTATATACTATGTGAATATGTTGTCAATTAATTTTATTGAAATAAAAAGTGAAACGTTTTATTTAATTGCGTTTTAAATAGATATAATTTATAATGTAAATAAACATTTATACATACAGGCGGTTTATATGAGTACTATTAAAGATGTGGCAATGCTTGCGGACGTTTCTATAGGAACTGTGTCTAATTATTTAACCGGCATAAAACCAGTACGTCCGGAAACTGCAAAAAAAATTAAAGCGGCAATACAAGAATTGGACTACAAACCAAATGCATATGCAAAAAATCTGCGTACAAATACCAACTGTGAAATAGGCGTTGTATTGCCAAATAACAACGAGCAATACTATACATATTTATTGGCAGGCATTGAAGCCGAACTTAAGAAAGCAGGCTATTATCTTAACCTGGCATTTTCAGGGGATATTGCTGAAAATGAGATTTCTATTATGGATAACCTAATGAAAAAAAACGTATGCGGGCTTATTGTGATGTCGTGCCTCAAAGATACTGAATATTATGACCACTTGAACAACACGCCCATTGTTTTTATTGACAGAAAAGTTACATCCTATGATGCGAATTTTGTTTCTTTTAACCAATATGACACAATGACATACCTCATGTCCCAATTGTATGAACATGGTTGTAAGAAAATCGCGCTTATTGCAGGGCCTGAACATTTATCGTGCGAACACCAATATGCCTTGGCCTACCGGGACTTCATGGAAACGCGGAATCTGGATATAGATGAAAATTTAATCCGCCACATTAATATGACAAAAGAAGAGGCTTTCCGTACGGGCATTTCTTTTTTTCAGGATTATTCTCCCGACGCCGTGATTTCCACCTCGCGTATTCTTACAAATGGTCTGGAGCAGGCCGCCAGCCTGGCAGGCATTTCTCTTTACGACGATATTGTGATGATTTCAATAGGCCAGGAGACCTTGTCTAATTTTCTTAGATATAACAACATAATCGTCACCATGCGTCCGGCGAATTTTCTTGGCGCCAACGCCGCCCGTTTGCTGTTGAATAATATTGACCGGCCGCTTATGTTTGAAAAGCAACAAATTATATTAAGCGACAAGATCATAGGGAAAAATCTTTTTGAACCGGCAAAAGCATATGAAAACCTGAGAAAATCACTCAACAGAAAGTTACGCTTGCTGCTTCTGGACTCCCCGAATGCGCACGGAATTATAAGAACGCATGCCGCATTTACCCGCAAGACAGGCATAGATGTGAATATCACTTTATGTGAGCACGGTTCGCTGCTTTCAAAACTAACGGATAAAGAGTATCTTGGTAACTTTGACGTATGCATGTACGACAATCCTTGGGTTGACATACTCGCTTCATCAAACAGTTTTCTTGATATTACGGACTACATCAAATCCGACGCTATTGACACATCTGTTTTTATGGAAGGCCTTCTGGACAAAGTGGGGTTGTTTAACGGCAAATATTATGGAGTTCCATTCCTTTTTGGCCCCCAACTCCTACTTTATCGAAGAGATTTGTTTGAAAATCCAAAACTCTGCGATCTTTTTGAAAAAAAATATCGTGAAAAGCTCCGCGTACCGAGGACATGGTTTGAGTTTAATGTTATAAGCAGCTTTTTTACGCGCTCGCTTAACCCAAATTCGCCTGTGGAATACGGTACTTCTCTTTCGGCCCGCAACGCCGCTATACTGATTCCCGAGCTTATGCCGCGGGTCTGGGCGTATAACGGACGTTTGTTTGACGACGACGGCAGCCCTCTTGTTCATTCAACGGCATTTAAAAAAGGTGTAAACAGCCTCTTAGAGGCCTTTACATACGCTCCTCCCCAAACGCTTTCATATAGCGTTGAAAATACCGTGGAAGACTTTTATCTGGGAAAAACAGCCATGCTTGTCAGCTTCGCTTCATTTATAGCCGATGTGAATAACAACGCCAAATCAAAAATCACAGGTAAAATTGGCTATGCGAATATACCCGGGTTCCACTCTGTTCTGGGCAGTTGGGGCCTCGCAATTCCCTCAAACAGCGCCGATCCCGCCGCGGCCCTTGAGTTTATCCGCTGGACAAGCGACCCGGAGATGAGCAGCTATTTTGCTATTTTAGACGGCCAGTCTCCGCTAAAAAACGTCTACACAAATGACGAACTTGCCAACCACTACCCATGGCTTCCTCTAATATACAAAACATATTCGGGCAACAAACAACGTAAATCCATTCAGAAACGGGACGGTTCTCTTGTTCCCATTACTGTAATTGAGGCGTTAATATACAAACACATTATAAATATTCTTCATAATAATACTTCAATGGAAGACGCAATGTCAGATTTAAACAGCGAGCTTTCTGCTTTGTTATAACCATATGCGCTTTTAACACCGGAGCCACAACCGTAACCAATAAAAATATCACCCTTTTAAGACTGAATTTATCACATTCGTGATCAACCGGCAAAAGGACATTCGGTCCCCTGGGACGCTTCATCTTCGTAAGTGCCGGCGTTTCCCGAGGTCGTATTTTGCAAGATCGATATTCGCGCTTAAAACCTGTTCCTTTAAACTCTCCAGCATCTGTTCAATCCCAGATTACGTCGCCCATGGCAAGCTTCATCTTTAAATCTTCAATGGTTGTATTTTGATTAATGTGGACGAACTCAATTCCCATAATCTCCGCAAAGTCGCTCATGT
>JAEYKI010000013.1 GCA_023408315.1 Bacillota bacterium | reverse complement strand
TAATGGGGCTTTTGATCAGCGGAGGCATGCTGATTCCCGGAAACATTCCCAACATTGTTTCAGCCGGTATTTTAAAGATTAAAAGCAAGGAGTGGGCCAAACTGGGCGTGCCCCTTGGCGCTGCCCTTATGCTGGTTTATTATGTGCTGCTGTTCTATGTGCTGTGAAAAAAAATATCTGTTTAAAAATTAAAAGCGGGATTTACGGGCTTTTAGGCTATTACCACAAAGGAGTGTTTAAACGTATGGAGTATGTAGAGTATGGAAAAACTGGCATGCGCGTATCGCGTCTGGGGCTGGGTTGCATGCGGTTTCCGCAGGATCAGGATGAAGCGGCGCGCATGGTGCGCCATGCAGTGGACAGCGGGATTAATTATATAGATACCGCGTACATGTACCCGGACAGCGAAGAAATAACCGGAAAGGCTTTGCGGGACGGATACAGGAATAGGGCATACCTGGTTACAAAAAGTCCAATCTGGTTGATTAAAAGCCATGAGGACTTTGAAAAGTACCTGGATGAAGAACTGGTCAGGCTGGAAACAGACCATATCGATATGTACCTGCTGCATAACCTGTATCCGGGAAACTGGGAAAAAGTACAGAAATTTGACGGGCTTACCTTTCTTGATAAGATGATCCAAAAGGGAAAAATTCTGCACAAGGGGTTTTCCATACACAACACCACCCAGGCGTTCCGGGAGATTGCCGATTCGTTCGACTGGGAAATGGCTCAAATACAACTGAACATTCTGGACGAACACCAGCAGGTGGGTGTGGAAGGCCTGCGGTATGGCGCGGCAAAGGGCCTGGCAATGGTGATTATGGAACCTTTGCGCGGAGGGTCGCTTGTAACCGGCGTTCCAAACGAGGCAAAAGAACTGATAGCTGCCTATCCGGAGAAACGCAGTATTGCGGAATGGTGCTTCAGGTGGCTGTATAACATGCCGGAAGTTTCCGTTATTTTAAGCGGAACCAGCACTCTTGAGCAATTAAAGGATAATCTGCGGATATTTGAACACGCAAAGCCGGGCGTGATGACACAGGAAGATCAAAAGCTGATTGCCGCTGTGCGCCAGGCGTTTGAGTCTAAAAAGAGCATCGGCTGCACGGGATGCAGATATTGCATGCCCTGCCCTGCGGGCGTAGGCATCCCAGAGGTTTTCAGGCTGTACAACAGCCACCAGCTTACCCGGCCGAACCCGATAGACAAGCAGATATACCAGTTTATCAACACGGATGCAAAGGCGGACAAATGCGTGGAATGCGGGGTTTGCATGCAGCATTGCCCGCAGGATTTAAAGATTCCGGAATTACTTAAGATTGCCCATGAGGAATTGTCCTCCAGCTTTAAATAGATTAATCTAAATATAAAAACAGCGCCTGTAAATTCGGGCGCTGTTTTGTAGAGCTTTACAATGCCAGCCTGAGTATGGCGGCAACGTCGTTTTTATCCAGTGAAACAAAGCCGCCCACAGACGCTTTGCCGCCCATTTTTGGATGATCGGCCAGTTTGTCGATATCCGATTCCTGGATGCCCATTTCTCTTAACGTGAGGGGCATGCCGATAGATACCAGAAACTTTTTAAAACGTTCAATACCCTCCATTGCGGTCTCCAGCGGGCTTGCTCCGTTTATATCGCAGCCCCATACAACGGAAGAGAGCCGGGCAAAACGCGCGGTATCGTGTTTGACCACATATTGCATCCAGGCGGGGAAAACAACGGCAAGGCCCGCGCCGTGCGTAACGTCAAACATGGAAGAAAGCAGATGCTCAATTTCGTGGCTGGCCCAGTCCTGCCGCCGGCCAACGCCGCATATATTGTTGTGGGCAACCATGCCCGCCCACATGATATTTGCGCGCGCCTGGTAATCCGACAGATTGGCGATTACCCGGGGCGCTTCTGCAACAAGCGCGCGGAGCAAGCCTTCTATCATGCAATCCGTAGTTTCTACATCGGGGGTATTGGTAAAATAGCGCTCAAAAAGGTGCGCCATAATATCCGTTATGCCCGCGGCGGTCTGGTAAGCGTCCAGTGATTCTGTGAATTGTGGATTTAATATGGAAAACTTGGGACGGAGAACATCGCCGTGTGCGCCCCATTTCAGCATGCCTTTCTCCTGTGTAATTACCGTATCCGGGGAACCTTCGCTCCCCGCCGCCGCTATGGTAAGCACGGTGCCCACCGGGAGAGCTTTTTCCACTGTTATGGGGTTTGCGTAGAAATCCCAAAAGTCGCCTTCGTATGGAACGCCAAGGGCGATTGCCTTTGCGGAATCTATGGCGCTGCCGCCGCCGATGGCAAGTACAAAATCAACGTTGTTCCTGCGGCAAAGTTCTATGCCCTCGTATACAAGGCCGCTGCGCGGGTTGGGCTTTACGCCGCCGAGTTCCACAAAGGGTATGCCCGCAGCGGAGAGGGAGGATACCGTAGCGTCGTACACACCGTTCTTTTTAACGGAACCGCCACCGTAATGCAGAAGCACCTTGGAACCTCCGAAGCGTTTTACCAGGTTGCCGATGTTGGCTTCGCTTTCCTTGCCAAAAGAAAAGTACGTTGGAGAATAAAAATCAAAATTTTCCATATTCATTTCCTTTCAGAATAATAATTCTATATTTTATTAAGCCGTGCCCAGCAAGCACATCCGCTTGTTAAACTATTTATTTTAGTTTAATATTTAAAGTGTACTTTAAGTCAAGAAATATTAAAAGGGAGATTTTTAAAATGGATATCAAAGCAGGCAGGCAATTTACAATCAAGCAGTTTTCCGCAGAAACAGGTATTCCAAGCTCAACGCTGCGGTATTACGAAAAAGAGAGCTTGATCCCCGCCGTTAAAAGAGGCGGCAGCGGGCACCGTATTTATGATGAACACGATTTGGAGTGGATAGACATTATTTGCTGTCTGAAAAACACGGATATGCCTTTGCACGAGATGCGGGAATTTGTGGCGCTTTCTATGCGGGGCGATTCCACGCTGGAAAAGCGGCTGGGAATTGTTCTTGAGCACCGAAAACGCGTGACTGCAAAAATAGACGAGCTGAAACAATACCTGGAACACCTGAATTACAAGGCGAGTTATCTTTCGGAGGCATGTAAGAGGGGAAGCGAAGAGGGGATTAAGTACGAATGGTATCCCAAGCGGACTGGTTTTAAATCTAAGGAATAAAAAGGGCAGTGAGGATATTTTTAACTTTTTGTAATAATTTAAAAAATTTTTTTAAGTGCTTTGTGCAGAAATATTGACAAAAAACCCTGTTGTGTTATATTTTAACCAGAATTATTTTGGCGCAACAGTTTCTATGCGGTTTAAAATGGTTTGGAATGTGTTTTGAGAAATGTGATTCAAAAAGTAAATATTTGCTTTTTACGGCGTGGTAAAAATTATTGTAAACGCTGTTAATCTGCTTGTAATACAGGATAAGGCAATGATTTATTGCCTTATTCGTTTATTTAAGGGATATAGTTCAACAGCAAAGAACGCCAGTAAACGGAATCTATTTTTATATAAATAAGCCAAAAGTTTTTATTGCATGAGAAAGGAAGCGTTATGTTAGATACATTTACCAGAAATTTTCTGGAGCAGCTTGCCAAAGGCGTGGCAGGGCATTTTGGGGACAACTGTGAAGTTGTTCTCCATGATTTAACCGAGGGCGCGGAACACACCATTGTGGACATTGAGAACGGGCAGGTATCCGGCAGAATTGTTGGAGACGGTTCCTCCCGGATTGTTCTGGAAGCGATGAGCAAAAAGCCGGAGGAATTGCAGGACAGGATTAACTACCTGACCCAAACGGAAGACGGCAAGATATTAAAGTCTTCCACCATATTCATCCGGGACGAAAAAAATAAGGCTATTGGGGTGTTCTCCATCAATTACGACATCACCAATTTTATCATGATGGATTATTCGCTGAAGAGCATGTTGAAAACAAACGATGAGGAAGACGAGCCTGAAAAAATAACAAACGGGGTAAACGAACTGCTGGACGGGCTGATTACTGAATCCGTAAAAATTATCAACAAGCCGGTTTCCCAGATGAACCGGGATGATAAAATACGGGCTGTGCGGTTTCTGCATGAATCCGGCGCGTTTTTGATTAAAAAATCCGGCGAAAAGGTTTCTAAATTTTTTGGGATATCAAAATATACGCTGTATAATTATATTGATTTTAAAGAAACCTGACAGCTTGCGCACGGATTAAGGGCCGCATGCCATAGACCTTTCTGGTTTGGCGCCATGTGAAACTGTTTAGGAAAGGCTTATGATAGGAAAAAGTATTGAGCGCGTAGACGCTATAAAAAAAGTTACGGGCCAGGCCCAATATACGGATGATTTTTGCGGCGGTACTGTTTTGGTTGCAAAGGTTTGCCGCAGTACAATTGCAAATGGGCTTGTGAAATCCATAGACGTAAAGGAAGCGTTAAAAGTACCGGGCGTGGTGAAAATCGTCACCTGTTTTGACGTGCCAGATATTGGTTTTGGCACGCCGGGACACCCGTATTCTCTGGAGCCCGCGCACCGGAGCATTATGGACCGGAGATTACTCAACCGCCGTGTGCGCATTTGGGGAGACGAAATTGCGGCGGTGGTCGCGACGGACGACCTGGCGGCAAACCGCGCCGTTCGCGCTATACGGGTGGAATATGAGGAATACGAGCCGATTTTAAGCCCACAGCAGGCTGTGCGCCCGGAGGCCGCGCAGTTGCATGAGGGCTTTTTGAATAATATCCTGTGCAAGGAATCTTTTATTCATGGAAAATATGAGGAGTCACTCCGCGAGGAAGGACTGCTGTTTTTTGAAGACGAGTTTGACACGCAGCGGGCCCAGCACTGCCACATAGAAAATCCGTGCTCCTACGCTTATATGGACGGCGACCGCATTGTGGTGGTTTCCAGCACACAGATTCCGCATATTCTGCGGCGCGTGGTTGGCCAGGCGCTTGGGATTCCATGGGGCATGGTGCGGGTGATTAAGCCGTATGTGGGCGGCGGATTTGGCAACAAGCAGGAAGTGCTGTACGAGCCTTTGAATGCGTTTTTATGCACGCAGGTGGGCGGCCGCACGGTTAAGCTGGAGCTGACGCGGGAAGAAACATTTATGTGCACGCGTTCCCGCCATGCCATCCATTTTACGTTGAGAACAGCGGTAAGGCCGGACGGGCAGATGGTTGCCCGGTATATCAATGCGGTTTCGGACCAGGGGGGGTACGCCTCCCACGGGCATATTGTGGTTGCCAATTCCGTAAAGAATTTTGAGGAGCTATACCAGCAGACGGGTGGTATAAAAGCGGACGTTTCCACCGTGTATACCAACCTTGGAACCAGCGGCGCCATGCGCGGATACGGGATTCCGCAGATTACATTTGCAGTGGATTGCCACATGGAGGACATTGCTCTTAAATTAGGGCTTGATCCCATTGAATTCCGCCTGCAAAATATGATGACTATAGAATATAAGAGTAAATACCTGGATATGAGGTGCCATTCTATTGGCGCTGAGGAATGTATTCAAAAGGGGCGGGATTTTATGCGCTGGGATGAAAAGCGTGCGCAGTATCAGCACCAAACCGGGCCGGTGCGGCGCGGCATAGGCATGTCTGTATTCTGTTATCCAACTGGCGTATACCCCCTAGCGATCGAAGTAGCGGGCGCCCGTATGATTCTGAACCCGGACGGTTCCGCGCAGCTGCAGATGGGCGCGGTGGAGATTGGGCAGGGCGCGGATACGGTGTTCACGCAGATGGCGGCGCAAACCGCCGGGCTGAAACCAAAAGACATTCATATTGTTTCCACGCAGGATACGGATATATGCCCGTTTGATCTGGGCGCGTATGCGTCCAGGCAGTCCTATGTATCCGGTATGGCGGTAAAGGAAACGGCGAGGCAGTTTAAGCAGAAACTGCTTGCCGTGGCGGAAAAAGTACTGGACTTTCCGGCTGCGGATATGGATATTGTGCAGAGCGAGGTTGTGAACAAAGCCACCGGCGAGATGCTGGTCTCTGTGGAGGCTGTAGCCATGCATACTTTTTACAATACGGAGGACGCGGTGCATATATTTGCGGAAAGTTCCGTTAACTGCAAAAACAATACTTATGCCTTTGGCGCATGCTTTGCGGAAGTGGAAGTGGATATGGAGCTGGGGAAAATAAAAATACTCAATATCATTAATGTGCACGACAGCGGAATCATTATCAATCCTGCTGTTGCGGAAGCACAGGTGCACGGCGGCATGAGCATGGGGATAGGTTACAGCCTTGCGGAACAGATGCAGTATGACGGCCGGGGCAGGCTGGTAAACGGAAACCTGCTGGATTACAAACTGCAGACTTCCATGGATTCCCCCGAATTGTACGCCGGGTTTGTAGAAACGGACGATCCCACCGGGCCATATGGCAACAAGGCGCTGGGGGAGCCGCCTGCCATTCCGCAGGCCCCCGCCATTCGCAACGCGGTTTTGCAGGCAACGGGGGTGGCTTTCAACACCCTGCCCCTGCACCCCGAAAAATTGGTTGCGGCTTTTAAAAAAGCCGGATTAATCTGAGGTGATGCGGGATGTTTGACTTTAAAAGCCTGTATGAAGCAAAAATGATAAAGGAAGCGGTGGATGCGCTTGCCGCCAACCCGCAGGCAAGGATTATTGCCGGGGGTACGGACATTGTGCTTGGCATGCGGGAAGGCTTGTTTGCGGGCCGGGATTTTGTGAGCATACACAATGTGGAGGAACTGAAAGGCGTTTTTCTGGATGAGGAAAATGCCATTCATATCAGATCCGGAACCGCGTTCCGTGATATTATTGAGAATCAAACCATACAAGAGCGCATCCCTTATTTTGCGCATGCTGCGGAGACCATCGGCAGCCCGCAGATACGCGCGGTTGCGACGGTGGGGGGCAATATATCCAACGGGTTCACCACGGCTGATTCGCCGCCCGTACTGTTTGCGTTGAACGCACAAGTGCGGATAACAGGATTGAATGGCAGTCATTCGATGCCCATAGAAAAGTACTACCTGGGGCCGGAGCGCATGAACCTGAAAGCGGGGGAGTTGCTCGCGGAAATGATCATTCCCCAAAAGGAGTACGCCGGATATGGCGGCATGTACATGAAATATGCGGCGCGGGAGGCAATGGATATTGCCGTGCTTGGCTGCGCCGTGATTTGCAGGGCGAGCCGGGCCAATAAAGAGATTGAGGATATACGGATATCCCTGGGCGCGGCGGCGCCGGTTCCCATACGCATTTATGGGGCGGAGAAAAAGCTCAAAGGGACCCGGATTGCGCCGGAATTGTTTGAGAAAGCGGCGGAATACGTGCGCGCGGAAATCAGCCCGATTACAGACAGGCGCGCCAGTAAGGAATTCCGGCTGCATGTGGCGGGCGTATTGGCAGCAAGATGCCTAAAACAGGCGCTTTTGGCGCAGGGCGCAGATTTATAAGGAGTACGGATGATTCGGGTAATCAATTGCAATGTGAACGGAATGGATACGGAGCTGGCTGTGGATGTACGGGAATCCCTGGCGGATACATTGCGCAAACGGCTGGGACTTACCAGCGTAAAAAAGGGCTGCGAAGTGGGGGAATGCGGCGCGTGCACCGTGTTGCTGGACGGCAAGGCGGTAAACAGCTGCATTTACCTGTCTGTATGGGCGGACGGCAAGAAAATTTTGACGGTGGAAGGCCTGCGGGATGCGGACGGAAAATTGAATCCCGTGCAGCGGGCGTTTATAGAAGCCGCAGCGGTGCAGTGCGGATTCTGTACCCCCGGAATCATCCTTTCTGCAGTTGAAATTGTGGGCCGCGGCAAACGGTATACCAGGGAAGAGATACGCAAAGAGATATCCGGACATCTGTGCCGTTGCACGGGGTACCAGAACATTGTAAGCGCCGTTGAACGTGCGTATGAGTTGACAGAACAAAATTGCAAATAATTTTAAAAATTATTTTGGAAGAACATTAAAATTCAGGCATTGCATAAATAGTTTGCTGTAGCCGGGCAGGGTGGCGAGTTCCAGATATTCAATGGACTCCGCCAGCTTTTGCATCCTCTTCGTGGCCGGGCGGCTTGACAGCGCCAGAATTGCTCCCGTAAGGGATGAATTGCCAATGTATTCTATTTTGCCCGCGGCTTCCCTGGGCAAAATCCCCGAACCTATCAGGCTTTCTTCGCTTAAATGCCTGCCAAACTGGCCGGCGACAATCACCCTGTCCAAATCGGAAGGCTGCAGATTCTGCGCGTTTAAAAGCGCCAATACGCCCGAAAGCAGCGCGCCTTTTGCGAGCTGCACCTGGCGGATATCTTTTTGGGTAAACCGTATTCCGCCGGGCAATAAAAAGTATGGCTGCGCATCCCTGACTGTGGATTTTTCCAGCGCACCGGGTGCCTGCGCAATTTTGCCGGACCGGTCTATTGCGCCCGCTTTGAGCAGTTCGGAGAGAATCTCCAGCACGCCGCTGCCGCAGATGCCCCGGGGTTCTTTTCCGCCGATGGTGGATATGGAGATGTTGCCGTTTGAAATGGAGACGTGCTCAATGGCACCTTCTGCGGCACGCATGCCGCAGGCGATGTTCATGCCCTCCAAGGCGGGGCCGGCCGCACATGAGCAGGCGGCAAGTTTTCCGTTGCGCGAGAGCACCAGTTCCCCGTTGGTGCCGATATCTATAAACAAAACTGTACCGGCGGCCTGCGCCAGTCCGCTGATTTCCGTGCCCGCAACAATATCCGCACCCACATAGGCCGAGACCGCGGGAAGGCAGCAGGCCCTCGCGTATGGAGAACAGTTTGTAAGGCCAATCTTGCCTGTGGGCAGAACCTGCGCGTCTGTAAATACCGGTTTGTAAGGCGCCATTGCCAGTGGAGCGGGGTTAACACCCAGAAGCATGTGCATCATGGTTGAATTGGCCGCGACTGAAAAACAGTATATAAATTCTGTTTTTATCCCGGCTTTCTCCGCCGCTTCCTGCGTCAGCGCATTGAGCTGGCCCGTGATTGCTTTTTGAAGCTCCGGAAGCCCGTTTTGCCGGCTGGCGTATTGTATACGCGTCAGCACGTCCGCGCCAAATTGTGTCTGTGCGTTCAGGCCCGAAGCGGTTTCGAGTATGCTGCCGCTGTTCAGGTCTACCAGGCTCAATACTACGGTGGTGGTGCCGATATCCACAGCCGCTCCATAATTGCAAGCCGTTGTATCGCCATCTTCCACACCGGCCACATGGCCGTTGAAATGAACCGAAGTGCCGCAGGTTTCCGGTGTTGCATGGGAAAACGCCTGTTTTTTTATTATCGGTTCAAAAGTAAATTGTGGCATTTGACCATATGTTAAAACCGAATGGATTTCCTGCTTTGATAAAAGGCTGATATGAATATGCGCAAGGGGCGCCGCCGCTTTGGCGCAGCAGGCCAGCCGCACGCCTTTTTTTATTTCTGCGGCGGTGAGGTATTTGTATTCTTCTTCCGATAGAGGGGAGAGGTTTCCGCTGAGAACAATAACCTTGCATTTTCCGCAGGTTTTCTGCCCGTTGCAGGGAGCGTCCAAATGAGTATGGCCGACCTGCATTGCCGAAAGGATGGTTTGCCCCTCTGCAATTCCGGCCTGCTGGCCTCCCATGGTAAGAATCGTGCTATTCATTGCAGGCATCCGATTCGTTTAGTTCAACCCGCGCCTGCCACAGCAGGTTTGCCGCCACTGCCAGCCGGTACTCTGCGCTTGCCCGCACATCGCTAATGGGGGACATACACGCGCCGGCCGCCTTTTGCAAATCTTCCTGCGTTGGCGGTTGGTGTTCTAAAAGGGCTGCTTCCAGTGTGGGCAAGCGCTTTACGCTGGCGCTCATAGAGCCGTATGCCACGCAAAAGCCGCTTTTTTTGTTGTAAAGCAGGGCACAGGATACAATGGCGATGGTAAGGGCCGTGCGGCCCCCAACTTTGTAATACCCGCCCTTCCAGCCCCCGTCTGGGATGGGTACAATGATTTTTGTGATCAGCCCGCCGTGGGGTAATTTTGTGCGCCTGGGCGCAACAAGAAAATCACAGAGGGGCAGGGTTTGTTCCCCTTCTACCGTTAAAAAAACCACCTGAGCGTCCGCGGCAACCAGCACGGGCACGCTGTCCGCGGCCGGTGAGGCGTTGCCAATGTTGCCCCCTATGGTGGCGCGGTTGCGTATCTGCGCGGAGCCCACCAGGTTGCAGGCATAGGCCAGCATGGGTATTTGCACCAGTACGTCCGGATGCCGCGCAATCTGCGCATGGGTTGCCATTGCGCCTATGTGCAGGCAGCCTTGCTGCATATGAATGCCGCCGAGTTGGGGGGACAGATAGTGCAGGTCTACCAAAGAGACATCCTTAAGCAGGCCGTCCCGCATTTGGGGGATGATATCTGTACCCGCCGCCAGGGGAATTGAGTTTTTGTTTTGCAGGCAAGCCAGGGCTTCATCCAGGCTTTGTGGCGCCATAACCTCACGCATGTTCAGCATGCCAAACTCCTTTAACAGTCACGGGACGCCATGTAAACGGCTTCCTGGATTTTTTTATAGCCTGTGCAGCGGCAGATGTTGCCTGCCATTGCTTCCTTGATTTCTTCTAAAGTGGGTTTTGGATTCTGCAACAGCAGCCCTTTGGCGGCCATAATCATGCCGGGCGTGCAATAGCCGCATTGGATGGCTCCCGCGGCAAGGAACGCGTTTTGCAGAGCGTCCAGTTCTCCGTTTGCCTCCAGCCCTTCTATGGTCACGATGTTGCAGCCGTCCGCCTGCGCCGCAAGCATCAGGCAGGAATGGACGGCAAGGCCCTCCACCAAAATGGTACACGCGCCGCATTCGCCCTGCCCGCAGGATTCCTTTGTACCGGTCAGATGAAAAGTATCCCGCAGTAAGTCGATTAACCGGGTATCCGGCGCGACCGAAGCATTTACTTTTTGATTGTTGAGTATAAAATTGATCTGTATCATTCGGCTTCACCTGTTATATTATATACGCTGGCATATGATGAACAGCATATTCTTGCGTCTTTGTTTATACTATCATAATAAAACGGATAGTTCCAGTCAATATCAAAATGCAATAAAGCTTAATTGACAAGTCATTTTTGTAATGATAACATAACGAAAAAAGGTTATATAAATTAAATAATGAAATTCGAATATGTTTAAATTGCATAAAAGTAAATTATAAACTGCAATGGAAATGAAAGGAAACGGCAATGTCTGAGTTTAACTGCGTGGGCAGAAAAATCATCCGCAAGGACGGAAGGGAAAAAGCAAACGGAAATCTTTTATATATGGGTGATAAAATGATGGATGGAATGCTGCACGGAAAACTGCTGCACCCGCCTGTTGCACATGCGCTTATTAAAAAAATTACTACGCAAAAAGCGCAAAATATGCCCGGCGTAGTCCGCATTGTGACTGCCGGGGACGTACCCGGAGAGAACCTGCACGGCCTGATTGTGAAGGACCAGCCGGTGATCTGCGGCGAACGCGTGCGGTATCTGGGAGATACCGTGGCCGTTGTGATAGCCGAAACGGAAGAGATTGCCGGGGCTGCTTTAAAATTGATTGAAGTGGAATACGAGCCGTTGCCAGCCCTGCTTACAGCCGGGGAGGCGACGCGTAAGGGCGCTTTTCAGATACACGATTCGGGCAATGTGATCATACACTATGCGCACGCGGAAGGGGATGTTGAGAAGGCTTTTGGGCAGGCGGCTGTTGTATGCGAACACACCTATACCACCCCCTACCAGGAACATGCATATCTGGAGACGGAGGGTGGCGTGGCCGCGCCCACGGCGGACGGAGGCATTGAGGTATGGTATCCGTGCCAATACGGCCAGCGCGCGAAACGCGATCTTATGGAGATTATGGATATGCCCGCGGATAAAGTTATCGTGCATTCAACGCCGCTGGGGGGCGGATTTGGCGGAAAAGACGATCTGCTTTTGCAGGGTATCATGGCAGTATGCGCGCATGTGTGCCACGCTCCCGTCAAAATCGTTTTAAGCCGGGAAGAATCTTTTTTGATGAGCCCCAAACGTGTGCCGTTTGAAATCACCATGAAAACGGCGGCGGCGGCGGACGGTACCTTTTTGGCCAACAAGGTATATGCGCGAGCCACTGCGGGTGCTTACGCGAGCTATGCAGGAGCGATTTTGAGCTTTGTAATGGAAAACGTATGCGGCATTTATTATATGCCCAATGTGGAAGCGGTGGGGGATGCCGTGTATACCAACAACTGCTTTACCAGCGCTTTCCGCGGCTTTGGGAACAACCAGGTGAATTTTGCGCTGGAGAGCCAGATAGACCTGATTGCAAAAGAACTGAGCATGGACAGGCTGGAGATTCGCAGGAAGAACAGCGTGAAGCCGGGGAGGCGGCACTGCTATAACCAGATATTAAGCCCCGGAGCCTATGCGGAGGCAACCCTTGCCAAGCTGGAGGAGACTAGCCTGTGGAAAAACCGGGAGGCGTTTGTCGCCGGAGCGGCAAAGCCCTGGCTGAAGCGGGGGATAGGCCTGGCAAGCGCGCAACAGGGCATTGGTCTGGGTAACGCGTGCTACCCCGACGATTCCACCTGCGAGGTAGAACTGATGGCGGACGGAAAGCTGATGCTATATTTTGGTAATGAAGAGATGGGGCAGGGAAGCCTGACGACTCTGCAAATCATTGCGGCTGAAGCCGCGCATTTGCCTCTGGACAGGGTGGACGCAATATGCGGCATAACCTGCAGCACGCCGGATTCAGGCCCCATTACCGCATCCAGAACTACATATATCTCCGGTCTTGCCATTATGGATGCCATTAAAAAATTGCATAGCGAAATTGCATTCATATTTGGTGCAGACGCCGATGCGCTTGATTTTGCAGATGGCAAAGTGAACGGTTATTCCTGGAAACAGATAGCCGGAATGCTCCCGCCCGCCAAAAGGAAGCAGTCCGGCTACCGGATATATATGGATACGGACGTGAAAATCTGCTTTGGGCTGCATTATATGCACGCGCATTTGAGCCAGATTGTGGGCGTGGAAGTAAACACGCTGACAGGGGAAACCAAGGTACTGGAAACGGAAGTTGTTCCGGCTGCGGGCACCATTATCAATCCGCTTGGTTATGAGGGCCAGTGCGAGGGCGGCGTTGCCATGAGCGTGGGATACGCCCTGTATGAGAACTTTAAAACGCGGGAAGACGGAAGCCTGGCTACAAAGAATTTTCAGAATTATTTGCTGCCCACCATGATGGATATGCCTCAAATCACCATCCACCCCATTGAGGATGAGGAAGAATCCGGCCCTTTTGGCGCGCGCGGATTGGGCGAGGTGGTCTGCGTGCCCGGCACCACGGCGATTGCAAACGCCATAGCGGATGCGGTGGGAGTCAGGATATTTGACTTGCCCTGTTCACAGGAAAAAGTGCTGAAGGAAATTTTGCGGCCGGCCAACACGTGACGGCTTGCCGGGCAAAAGCTGCAAATGATCTTTTTTTTTGCCTTGAAAACCGGTTGAGATAATTTATGAAAAAATTACAATCATCTATTGCGCCAAAATCAAATAGTACAAAAAAACGGCTATAAGGCAGGAGATTTTTTTTTGTGCGGCCTTGGAAACCCTTTTGCCAAAAGAACCTAAAAAAAATTGTAAATTTAAAAAAATTTTTTAAAAAATGATTGACATACCGTGTGCCCGCCAGTATACTTGAACTATAAAAAATGAAATATTTAATGTGTGAAATTGCAAGGAAGCGGTTTTTTTAAAAAACTGTTTCCTTTTTTATTTAATTGAAATTTCAGGAGCGTGCGTATGGAAGAGTTGTTAAAAAAAATCAGCGGTTTTATTGCCGAGGGTGAAGAAGAAGAAGCGGTAAATGCTGTTCGGGAAGCCTTAAAAACGGGCATAGAGCCAATGGTCATTTTGAATGAAGGCGCTGCGAGGGGCATGGATATTGTAAGCCAGCAGTATACAAACGGAGAGGCTTTCCTGCCCGAGCTTGTACTGGCCGGAGACGCCATGTCGCAGGTGCTGGGCATTATTTTTGCGGAAATGAACAGCGAGCAGATTGCAAAATCTAAGGTTGGGACAGTGGTGATTGGCCAGGCAAAGGGCGATGTACACGACATTGGAAAAAACGTTGTGGCGGCGCTTTTGGCAGTGAACGGTTTTGAGGTGCACGACCTGGGAATAGACGTTCCCGTGAAGGAATTTTTGGAAAAAGCCAAAGCGGTAAACGCGGACATTATAGGGATGTCCACCCTGCTCACAACTTCCCTGCCTTATCTGGATGATTTAAAACGGTACATACAGGACACCGGAAACGGGGACAAATTCAGGTACATCGTGGGCGGCGGCCCTGTGACGCCGGAATTCGCAACCAAAATAGGGGCGAACGGATGGGCGCGGAACGCTTTTGACTGCGTGGAACTGTGTAAAAAGCTGATGGCGATTTCCAATTTTGCCAACAGTGAAATCGTATTAGTAGATTCGGAAGCCAACTGACTGTAAGGAGAATAGCGAATGTATAACTACAAAGTGCAAAGGTTGCTGAACAACCTTGACAAAGCATATACCGGGCCGATCTGTACAACCAAGGAATGGGATACAAAAATTATTCCCAAAACCATTAAGGGAATTCTGGCCAAATACGGCCTGCAAAATACGCTGGATATGGAAAACCCCATCAACTGCGACGACGATCTGGCAGACACCTTTTTTAAAGCGGGATGGGAACTGGCCCTGGAGCTTGGATTTTTTTGCGAGGATACGGAGCGCATTATAAAAATAACGGAAGACGAGTTGCTGGAGTGCATCCGGGACTACCAGGACTGCAACATCCTTGGCGAAGGACAGGACCAGGTGATTATGAAGCCCCGCAAGCCGGAAGACCCGTATCCGCCGCTTTTGGCAGCTTCGCTTGGCATCGTATGCTCGGAAGAGAACTATCTGCCGCTGGTGCAGGGGTTGGTTCAGTACAACAAATTGGTGGACGTGCTGCACGGGCCTACGCTGGCAACTGTGTTTGGGCGGACCATCCGCTCCGGGACGCCGTATGAAACGCTGATGGGCAACTATGAGTCCGAACTGAAAAAAGAAGCGCTTTGGCGGGCCGGGCGCCCGGGCATGGCCTGCACAGGCGTTGCAGGCGCTGTTACGGAATATGGGCACCTGGGCGGCGCGCCTGCGCTGGCGGGGCGCGGCAACGTGACCATGTCCCTCTGCCCGGTGGAACTGAAAGTGACATTTTCCAATTTCCACAGGATCATGCAAGGCCTGAATTACGGCCACAAGCTGAGGGTTGGCGGATTCTCTTATATTGGCGGATACGCGGGACCCGCCGAAGGCGCGGCGCTGGCAAATGTGGCGAACGACCTTTTGATTCCCACCATACTGCAGAGCGACTATACAAGCTCCTACGTATACGACATACAGCTCTTTGGCAACTGCGGCAGAAAAGCAGTGTGGGCAAACAGCGTGGCGACGCAGGCAGTCAGCCGCAACACAGGGTTTATGCGAAACAAGATTGTTAATGAGACTGCGGGACCCTGCACGGAAATGTTTATGTACGAAGCCGCCGTGGGCCTGATGAACCACTGCGTATCCGGCGCTTCCAAAACAACGCAGCCAAGGTCTGCGGGCGGAAGGTATACGGATTACATCACCCCTGTGGAAGCATGGTGGTGCGGCGAGGTGTTTAAATCCTCCGCCGGCATGACAAGGAAACAGGCCAACGAAATAGCCAAAAAGATTCTGCCAAAATACGAAGAAAAGTTGGGGATGCCAGACAAGGGCATGCCGCTGCAGGAATGCTTTGATTTAAAATCCATGGCTCCCAAGGCAAATTACGCAGAGCTCTTTGGCAGGGTCCGCAAAGAACTGATGGATATCGGCATGCCGCTGGACAAGGCATACGGCAGCTGGTATCAGGACAAAATGAGCGGGCTTCGCAAATAAGGGTCAAGGAAGACCAAGCGTTTGTAACGTTTGGCCTTTTTATATATCAGAAATAAAATGAGTCTGGCCTTTTTACGAACTTAAACAGGAGTTTGAAGAAATGGAAGAACCGATCCTAAAAATGAGGAACATCACCAAACGTTTTCCGGGCGTTGTCGCCAATGACAAGGTGAACCTGGATTTATATGCGGGTGAGATTCACGCACTGCTGGGGGAAAACGGCGCTGGAAAAAGTACCCTGATGAACATTCTGACGGGTATTTATAAACAAAACGAAGGATCCATTTATTATAAAGGCAAGCATGTGGATTTAAAGAGTCCCAAAAACGCCGTGGATCTTGGAATCGGCATGGTTCACCAGCATTTCAGGCTGATTGAACCCCTTACTGTAGCGGAGAATATTTTTCTTGGCAGTGAGAAATGCAAGTTTTATCTGAAAATGAGCGAGATGGAAAAGGAGATTAGAAAGTACGCGGACGACTACAACCTTTCCGTTGATCCGGACGCAAAGATATGGCAGCTTTCTGTTGGAGAACAACAGCGGGTTGAGATCATCAAGCTTCTGTTCCGCGGGGCGGACGTGCTGATATTGGATGAACCCACAGCCGTTCTGACGCCCAAAGAATCCAAGGATTTATTTGCCATTCTGCGCAAAATGGCGGATTCCGGTAAATCCATCGTGTTTATTACCCATAAAATGGCAGAAGTGATGAATTATTCGGACCGGATTACCGTTATGAAGGACGGCACGACGGTGGCCTCCATGCTCCGGCGCGACACGAACGAAAAACAGCTTACAGAACTGACGATAGGGCGTTCGCTGCAGAAGATTCGCCAGGATTATACCTGCCAGCGCTGCGACTGCATGATTGAATTGAAGGATGTTACGGTACGCAACGACAAAGGAATCTGCGCCGTGAACCATGTGAACCTAAAGGTGCACCGCAAAGAGATTCTGGGTATAGCGGGCGTGGCCGGAAACGGCCAGAGGGAACTTTCCGAAGCGATTGCGGGATTGCGTGCCCTTGAATCCGGGAAGATTTTGTTTGCGGACGAAATTGCAAAGAAAGCCAAAAAGGCGGCGAACAGCGTTGCGTTTATTCCGGAAGACCGAATTGGAACCGGCCTTGTTCCCACCATGAATATGATGGAGAACGCCATATTGCGGGAATACAAAACGGAGAGATTCAGCAGCAGCGGTCTGTTAAAAAAAGACCAGATCAAAAAATATGCCTCTGAACTGGAGCGGGAATACAACATTAAAAACGCGGGGCTTATGCGCCCGGTGAGCCTGATGTCCGGAGGAAACCAGCAGAAGCTGCTTGTTGGGCGCGAGATTAACGGAAAACCGGACGTAATTATTGCGACGTATCCCGTGCGCGGCCTGGATGTGGGCGCAACCGAGAGCATCAACAAGATACTTTTGGAGCAGAGGGACAGGGGCGCCGCCATTATTCTGATCTCGGAGGACCTGGACCAGATATTTGAAATGTCGGACACCATTGCGGTGCTGTATAATCACGAAATACGCGCGGTGTATGATTCAAAGGACGCCACGCTGGAAAAGGTGGGCAACAATATGATCGGTACGGTGGATTTTAACTGCCATCCGCTTGAACAGGCAGAGGGGGCGAGCGCATCGTGATTGGAAAACGGGAATTGGTCATGGAAAAACGGGATCAGTTGACCCCTGCCAAAAGCATTCTGATCCCAATCGCGTTGGTTGGAGTTGCTTTGCTGTTTAGCGCTGTGTTCATGGCCGTGCTGGGTTTTGACCCGCTTGCTGTTTACATGAAGATGGCAAAGGGCGCCTTTGGCAGCCTGTATGGCATTTCGGAGAGTATATTGCAGGCAATCCCCATGATGATCTGCGCTCTTGGCGTAGCCATTGCTTTTAAAATGAATATCAGCAACATTGGCGGCGAGGGCCAGTTTACCATGGGCGCCATGGCGGCGGCCGGCGTTGCGATTTATATGCCCGGCATCCCGGACCTGATGAAAATCCCTATTATGATTTTGGTGGGATTCGCCGCGGGCGCGGCCTGGGGGGCGGTATCTATTACCCCCAAGGTGCTGTGGAACGTGAACGAGACCATTGTTACCCTGATGTTCAACTACATAGCCATATTGATGGTGGATTTTCTGGTGTACGGCCAGTGGCGGGACAACGGCGGCACCAACCTGGCTGTTTCGCGAATGATCCCGGAAAGCGCCAAAATGGGCACCTTTTTTGGGACAAGAATACACGCCGGCCTTTTTATAGCCATTGCGGCGGCGGTGCTTATATGGGTGTTCTTTAACCGGACGTCCAAGGGCTACCAGATACGTGTGATTGGAGAAAACCAGAAGGCGGCCCGGTTTGCGGGAATCAACATTAAGGCGAACATGTTTTTGGTAATGATTTTAAGCGGCGGCATTGCGGGCATCGCGGGCATGTCGCAGGTATCCGGCCTGGTGGGCAGGCTTGAACCAAACATTGCAAACGGCGTGGGCTTTACCGCAATTATTATAGCGTATTTAAGCAAACTGAGCCCCGTGACCATCGTGATCGTTTCTATACTGTTTGGCGGCCTTACCGTCGGGGGGTACAGTATCCAGCTTTTAAACGTGCCCTCCCAGGTAGTGACCATGATACAGGGCGTTATATTGCTCTTTGTACTGAGCGGAGAGATATTCACCCGCTACAGGTTTGTATGGAGGAAAAAGGAGAGTGAGTTAGCATGACCGCTGAGATATGGATTGCCATATTGGGCTCCGCTATCATATCCGCCACGCCGGTACTCTATGCCTGTATTGGAGAAATATTCTCCGAGCGCGCAGGCGTACTGAATCTGGGCCTGGAAGGCATTATGTTGATGGGCGCGGTAATGGCTTTTATAACGGCTTCCAGCACCAGCAATCTTGGCCTGGCGATTCTGGTGACGCTTTTAACAGGCGGACTGCTTGGGCTGCTGTACGCGTTTGTTACGGTAACGCTCAGGGCGAACCAGATTGTTGCAGGTTTGGCTATGGTGTTCTTTGGAACGGGCCTGAGCGGTTTTTTGGGAAAATCGGTCAGCGGAACCGCTGCGTCCGTTACCTTCCAGCACATTGCGATTCCCGGCCTGTCCAACATCCCCGTTGTGGGCCAGGTGCTGTTTAATCAGGATCTGATGGTATATATGGCGTATATTATTGTTCCGGTGGCTGCGTTCTATATCTATAAAACCCGCCCCGGCTTAAAACTCCGGGCGGTGGGTGAAAACCCCGGTGCTCTGGATGCTGTTGGCATCAACGTCAACCTGCTGCGTTACGGATACGTAATGCTGGGCTGCATGCTTGCGGCAATCGGCGGAGCTTACCTGACGCTGGCCTATACCCCGGCCTGGACGGACGGCATGACCGCGGGCAAGGGCTGGATTGCTCTGGCGCTTGTGATATTTGCCTCCTGGAATCCATGGAAGGGCCTTGCGGGCGCTCTGCTGTTTGGCGGCATTGATGTTCTTGGATTCCGCCTGCAGGCGATAGGCGTTACAATTCCGTCTCATATCATCAGCATGCTTCCTTATATATGCACTGTGCTTGTGCTGATATTAACGACGCGGAATTTTTTGAAAAAAAGAAACTCCGCTCCGGCGGCCCTGGGCGTAAGCTACTTCCGGGAAGACCGCTGAGGGAAACGAAAGTTTGTAATTATTATTTTACATATAAAATAATAAGCAAAATACACATTTAAGGAGAGAAAAACGATGAAAAAAGCTAGCAAATGGTTAGTTGCCACGGTAGCGATCCTGCTGGTGGTTGCTCTGGTGGCAGGTTGCTCCAGCGCGCCCGCAGAATCCAGCGCGCCTGCAAGCGCATCCGAAGCAGCCAGCGCATCTGCCGCCCCCAGCGCTTCCACTGAAGCAAGCGCTACGCTGGGCGTAGGCGGCCAGGGTGGTGACACAGTCACCGAGCCCATTAGTGTGGATCTTAAAACAGTTGATTTCAGCAAGGTTAAGATCGGCGTTCTGGCCAGCCAGACCAAGGAAGACGGCGGATGGACACAGTCCCACTATGCCGGCTTTATGGCAATGAAAGAAAAACTGGGCCTGAAAGACGAACAGTTCCAGTGGGTTGAAAATGTTCCTGCAACCGGCCCTGACGCGGCGAACATCATTGAAAGCATGATTGCAGACGGAACCAACCTGATTTTTGTTACTTCTTCCAGCAACTATGACGCGGTTGTAAGCGAGTCGCAGAAACACCCGGAAGTGAACTTCAACTTCTTTAACGGTCCTGTTACAAAGAACCTGACCAGCTATTCCATCCGCGACTATGAGTCCATTTTCCTGACAGGTTACCTGTCCGCGAAGATGTCCTCCGAAAATACCCTGGGTTATGTAGCCGCTAACCCGGAAGCTTCCGTGGTTCGCGCAATCGACAGCTTTGCTGCGGGCGCAAAATATGCAAACCCCGAAGCAAAAGTGAAAATGGTATGGGTAAACAGCTGGTATGATCCGGCCAAAGAAAAAGAAGCTGCCAACAGCCTGATTGCCACCGGCGTGAAAGTGCTGGGCATGCAGGGATCTTCTCCCTCCGTACAGCAGGCTGCTGAAGCGGCAGGCATCTACAGCATCGGTTTCCACGTGGATATGCGCCAGTACGGCCCGAAAGCCAACCTGACCTCCTTTATGTGGAACTGGGAACCCATCTATTCCGACATCATCACCCGCTACGCAACGGGCGACAAAACAGGCCACAACTACTTCTGGGGCATTGACAAGGGCTGCGCCAGCATCGCGCCCATCAATACCGATCTGGTTAAACCGGAACTTATCAAAGAAGTGGAAGACCTGAGCGCCAAAGTGAAATCCGGTGAAGTGAAAGTGTTCGTAGGACCGCTGTCTGATAATGAAGGCACCCAGCTTCTGAAAGACGGCGAAGTGTTCTCCGACCAGAAACTGCAGGATCTCGGATTCCTTATGGACAATGTGGAAGGAAGTCTGCCCAAGGCTGACGCCGCCGGCAACGCTGTTCCGGAAGCAAGCAAATAATTCTGATAGCCTCTAATTCTCAAAACACATACAGGGAAGCTCCCGGTTTTGTTGCCGGGAGCTTTCCCAATGAAACAAACAAGGCTGCAAACTTATAGCCGTGCGGGAGGAGTTCTATGGGAACCGTTCTTGGCAACGCAACCGTGATTACGGTGGACAAACAAAGACGTATATATGCAAATGGCGCTGTTGCCTTTGAAGGCAGCGTTATAAAAGAAGTTGGAAAAACAGATGATATCAGGAGCAAATATTCCGGTTATCATTTTTACGATATGAAGGACCATATTTTAATGCCCGGCCTGATCAACGCGCACGTGCACCTGACGCAGGCGCTGATTAAGGGCTGTGCGGACGACGTGAGCCTGATTGATTTTTTGGCGTACCGCATCTGGCGGCTGATGGGCAGTTATACGGAGGAGGAAGCGAAGGCCAGCGCGGATCTGTGCCTGCTGGAGATGATCAAATCCGGCACCACAACCTTTGCGGAAACGCTGCTTCACGCGCGTTACGGTCTTGACGGCATTACGGATTCCGTCGTACAGAGCGGCATGCGGGGCGTACTCGCAAAAGCGGTGATGGACATTGCAACCTATGCCTCCAGGGACAACATCATGTGCGAAGGCATGGTAGAGGACGGAAACGTTTGTATCCGGCAGGCCATTGAGTGGAAGCGGAAAAGTGAGAACGCCGGAGACGGCCGCGTGAACATATGGCTTGGGCCCAGACCGGTAGGTTCCACCACCAAGGAGATGCTGGAGAAGGTATCCAAAGCGGCAAAGGAACACGACATGGGCATAGCCATCCATTTTTGCGAGGTAAAGCAGGACGTTGAGCTGATGAAGAACGTCTATGGCCAGGAACCCGGCGATTTTGCCGAGTCGGCGGGTATCCTAACAGACAGGACGCTTCTGGCGCACGGCATTTGGCTGACGGAAAGGGACATGCAGGCACTTGCGAGAAACAAATCCACGGTGGTGCACTGCCCGGCGTCCAACGCCAAGCTGGCCTCCGGGTTTTGCCTGGTGCCCGAACTGCTGGACGCCGGGGTAAACGTGGCGCTCGGCACAGACGCAGCCACCTGCGACAATGCCTACGATATGTTTGACGCCATGCGTTTGGCGGCCATTGTGCACAAGGGCAGGCTGCTTGATCCTCTGGTGGTTCCGGCTGAGACGGCGATAGAGATGGCTACCATTAACGGGGCAGCCGCCATGAAAAAAGAGCACGAGATAGGCTCGCTGGAGGCGGGGAAAAAGGCGGATATGATTTCCATAGACAAGCATAATCCAAGGCTTGTGCCCAATGTGAATCCGGTTTCCACGGTGGTATACTCCGCAAAGGGCACAGATGTGGACAATGTGATCATAAACGGGCAGTTTGTGGTGCAGGGCCGCAGGATACTGACCATGGACGAGCAGGAAGTGATGGAGAGGGCGGAAAAAACCATTGCCCAGGTGCTTAAAAAGACGGGGATAGAAAACAAATCCAGATGGGAAACCATTTAACGGGGAGGCATTATGATTCGGATCTACAAGGGCGATATTGCCTATACCAGCAAAAAAGATGCGTTTGATTTTATGCAGGACGGCTACATTGTTGTGGAGGATTCCAAGGTAAAGCTGATTTGCGCAGAACTGCCGGACATATACAAGGATGTGCATGTGGCGGACTTCTCCGGCAAGTTGATTATTCCGGGATTTGTGGACGCCCACGTGCACCCCTGCCAGTTGCCCAACATTGGCCTGGGGTACGACATGGAGCTGCTGCCCTGGCTGGACGTTTATACATACAAACAGGAGGGCAGGTTTGCGGATATTGAATATGCGCACAAAGTGTATTCCTCCTATATTGACCAAGTATGGAAATACGGTGTGACCCGCTCTATTGCAATGGCCACCACGCACAAGGACGCTACCAAACTTCTGATGCAGCTGTTTGCCAAAGCGGGCCTGGGTGCGTATGTTGGCAAGGTGAACCAGGATTGCAATTGCGGAAAGCCTGAATTTATGGAAGACACGCAGACTTCCATCCGCCACACAAAGGAATGGCTGGAGGAGACCATGGGCATGAGCGATCTTGTGAAGCCTATTTTAACGCCAACCATCAATATCATCTGCACGGCGGAGCTGATGGAAGCGGTGGGTAAACTGGCAGACCAGTACGACCTGCCCGTGCAGGCACACTTATCAGAGAACCGGACGGAAGTGGAATTCTGTAAAAAGCTGTACCCGGAAGAAGAGGATTTTGGCGGCGTGTACGACAAATTCCACCTTTTTGGCACACACAAAACCATGATGGCGCACTGCATCTACACAACGGAAAAGGAAATGAGCCGGATGCTGGAATGCGGCATTTTGGCAGCGCATTGTCCCAACTCCAACCTGAACATCTCCAGCGGTGTCATGAAGGTGCGCAAATACCTGGATATGGGCATTCCGGTGGGCTTGGGAAGCGATATCGCAGGCGGCGACACCCTGTCTCCCCTGCAGAACATCGCGCGCACCATCCAGTCTTCCAAATACCTGTGGGTGCTGGATGAGACCATGGGCCGCGTGCAGACTTCCGAAGCGTTCTATATGGCAACCAAGGGAGGCGGAAGCTTTTTTGGCAAGGTAGGCAGCTTTGAGGAAGGATACGAATTTGACGCGCTGGTGGTGGACGATAAGGAAATGAACCGCATGAGCGAATACAACATGTACGAGCGTATCGAGCGCCTGATTTACAACGGAGACGACAGGAACATTGTAAAGCGGTTTGTAGCGGGCAGGGAAATACCCAGGCCCAGCCTGGGATAGGAGCGGGTTTTGGAAAACGGCAAAACGGCGCTGTTTGCGTGCTCCATGCTGCAGGACGAAATTGAACTGGCGCTTGCACAGACAAAAACGGAGTGCAAAGTTGTATGGATAGACAGTGGACTGCACGAGTATCCGCAAAGGCTGCGCTACGAGTTGCAAACTAAAATAGACGAAAACCAGGATGCGCAGTTGGTTTTGTTGGCGTTCTGCCTGTGCGGCAACGCGGTAATGGGCCTGAAAAGTAAAAAAACCACGCTGGTGATTCCAAAATTTGACGATTGCATTCATATGTTGCTGGCGCACGAACCGGGCGCAAAGCCGCAGGTGGAAGCAAGCAGCCTGTATTATACCAAAGGCTGGCTGGAAAGCGAACGTTTTATACTGAATGACTTTAAAGCCTACCAGGAGAAGTACGGGCCTAAAAAAGCGTCGTTTGTGATTAATACAATGCTGGCAAATTATAAGGGCCTCAAACTGATTGACACGGGAGCCTACGATGTTGCGGCCTGCAAGGAGAAAGCTGTGGAAGCTGCAAATTCGCTTGGTTTGGCGTTTGATCTTGTGCAGGGAACAGGCAGGGTGCTGCGGGACCTGTTTTGCGCAAAATATGCGGGAGAATTTGTGGTTGTTGCTCCTGGAGAAACGGTGGAAAGCGGGCTTTTTGGATACTGATGTAATATATGCAATTGAATTTTTAAAAAATTGATATTGCATTTTATCTGTTTTTGTGATAATATTTTGTTAAATAAATATGTTTTTGAAATTGTGCTTGTTGAAATAATGAACGTTGCTTAACGTGTGGTCAAGGACTCTCATGTTTGGCAATGTTTTTTTATTACGTACTTACTTTTGAGATGGAAAGGGAACGATGATGGAGATACTCAAAAAAATTGAAGAAGCAGTTTACGAGGGCGAAGAAGAGATTATAGCGGACCTGGTGCAGGAAGCGCTTGACACAGGCGTCCCGCCGCTGGACATCATCCAAAAGGGGGGCATTGCAGCGCTGGACCGTTTGGGGGAAGACTTTAACGAACTCATCGTATTTTTGCCACAGCTTATGATAGCGGGTGAAACAATGAAGGCGCTGATTGTAAAGGTGAACCCGTATCTGGATGAAACAAGCGCGTACAAGGGCAAGGTTGTCATCGGCTGCGCAAAGGGAGACCTGCATGATATTGGAAAGAGCCTAGTTGCAACGCAGTTGGCGGTAAAAGGCTTTGAAGTGGTAGACCTGGGCGTAGATGTAAACAACAACAAGTTTTTGGAAAAAGCGGAAGAGATAGGCGCGGACATTATTGCGGTTTCTTCCCTTTTGACGACGTCCCAGTATTATATGGAAGAATTGATTAAGCGCATGACGGAGGACGGCCTGCGGAGCAAATACCGGGTGGTAATTGGCGGCGGGCCCATCAATGGCGAATATGCCCAAAAGATAGGCGCAGACGGCTATGCGCGCACGGCAACCGGCGCGGCCAAGCTGTGCGAGAAGCTGATGGCAAAGAAGCCACTGGACGAACTTGTGGTTGTGAACGATTAAAGAATGGCGGTATAAGAATATGGATATGCACAAAAAAATATTACGTACACTGGATAAGGCAAGGCTTGGAAAACGCGTGACTGAAAAGGAATGGGATACAAAAATTGTTCCCACAACCATTGCGGAAGTGGTGAAGGAATTTGGCCTGCAGAAAACATGCGACCCGGCGAATCCGGTAAATACGGATATGGAACTGGCGGATAAGTTTTTTCAGGCGGGGTGGGAGCTTGCGCTCAGGCTGGGCTTCTTTTGCCCGGATACGGAGACTGTGATTCGTGTGGACGCGGACGAACTGAAACGCGAATTTGCAAAAGTTCCCGGCGAGTTTACGGTAGGCAAAGGCCGCGAGCAGGTAACGGTTTCTGCGCGGAAGCCATCGGATGGCAAAACGCCCGTTTATACTGCGCCCCTTTCCATCCAGATGAACGAGGAATTGTATGTGCCGCTGGTGGAAGGAATTGTGAGCAGCCGCCTCATCGACATGCAGGAAGGCCCATCTCTCGATACTGTTATGGGAAGCCCGCTGCTGGCGGATACGCCATATGAAACGCTTGCCGGTATTTATGAATACCATTTGCGAAAAGAGGCGCAGTGGCGCGCGGGCCGCGTGGGCATGGCGAACCCGCTGGTTTCCAGCAGCAGCACCCATTTTGGGTTTCTGGCCGCGTTCCATCTGTATGAGCAGCCGCAGATTGCGCTGTGCCTTAACCCCGCGTCACTTAAAATAAACTATACCACATTACATAAATGCATTGTTGCAAACGAACTGGGCGGATACATCCGCAGCGAATCTCCCACCATGATTGGCGGGTACACGGGCAGCCCGGAAGGAACGGCCATCGCGTCCATAGCGACCGATCTGCTGCAGTTCCCCATCTGCGGCGCGCATCTGCCGGGGTCGCCTTCCTACGATATCCGCTACGCGGGCAACTGCGGGCGGCACGGCGTTTGGACGCAGTCCATGGCTACTCAGGCAACGGCAAGGAACAGCCACATTTTGATGAACAAGACTATTAACCAGGTGGCTGGGCCGTTTACGGAAATGTTCTTTTTGGAATCCATCGTGGGCATGGCGGCGGCTTCGGCTTCAGGCCAGACGTTCACCATCAGCCCGCGCTCGGCAGGCGGCTCCTGCAAAAACCATTTAACCCCCATAGAATGCTGGTTCAACGCGGCGGTGTTTAAGGGCGCGGCCGGCCTCTCGCTGGAGGCGGCAAACGAGATCTGCAAGGAAGTGATTCCGCAGTTTGAAAAAGATTTAAACAACCCGCCCAAGGGCATGGCGTTCCAGGACCTGTTTAATGTAAAAACGCTGGAGCCTGTTCCGGAATACAAGGAAATGTATTTTAAAATGCGCAAATACGCGCAGGAACTGGGCATACCCATGCCGGGCGACGGCGTGATCTGCTGATATCATAAGGAGTATTGATATGACGGGCAAAGAACTGATTTATAAAGCATTCCGCCATGAGGACGTTCGGCGAGCGCCCTGGGTGCCGTTTGCGGGCGTGCATGCGGGCAAACTGAAAGACTATAAGGCGGCCGAGGTGCTGACCGACGGCGATAAACTGTTTGAATCATTGCTGGAAGTGCACCGGCTGTATATGCCGGACGGAATGCCGGTGGTGTTTGATTTGCAGATGGAAGCCGAGATACTCGGGTGCTCTCTGATGTGGGCGGACGAAAATCCGCCCAGCGTAACCTCCCACCCCCTGGCGGACACGCAAGAAATACCCGCCAAGCTGGTGGAAAAAACGGACGGCCGCCTGCCGGTGGTGCTGGATGTGTCCAAACGCCTGAAGGCTGCCGTTGGGGAGGATACCGCGCTGTTTGGACTGTTTTGCGGGCCTTTCACACTGGTTTCGCACTTAAAGGGCACAAAGCTGTTTATGGATATGAAAAAAAATCCGGAGCATGTAAAAGCGCTGATGAACTACGCAACCGAAAACGCGTTGCGCATGATTGATTATTACGCGGAGTGCGGCATGGACGTGATTGCGCCGGTGGATCCGCTGGTGTCCCAGATTTCTCCCAAGAATTTTGAGGATTACCTGACCGGGCCCTATACCCGTATATTTGAATACATCCGCGGCAAGGGCATGTTCTCTTCCTTCTTTGTATGCGGCAACGCTTTCAGAAACATTGAAAAGATGTGCCAGGCCAAGCCTGACGGAATTTCGATTGACGAGAATATGGTCATGGCGGATATCAAAGCGATAACAGATACATACAATGTAACCATTGGCGGCAACATACCGCTGACCACCACCATGCTGTTTGGCAACCAGATGGACAACATGAAGTTTGTGGTGAATATGATAGACAGCGTTAGTATCCGCAACCTTATTGTTGCGCCGGGTTGCGACATGCCCTATGCCGTGCCTGTGGAGAATGCCATCGCGGTTGCCCAGGTGGTGCGGGAGACGGACAAATACAGGGAATCTGTGGCTTGCTATGAAGCGGCGGACGATGGGATTGAAGTGGAGCTGCCGGATTACAAGGCGCTCAAAAAGCCGCTTGTGGAGGTGTTCACGCTGGATTCCGCATCCTGCGCGGCCTGCACATATATGTGGATGACGGCGTGCGACGCGAAAGAAAAATACGGCGACTTGATTGATGTGGTAGAATACAAATATACCATCCGCGAGAATATTGCCCGCTGCAAAAAGGTGGGCGTGCAAAACCTTCCCTCCCTGTATATAGACGGGGAACTGAAATATGCATCCATTATCCCGCGGCACGAAGAATTTTATGCGGAGATAGACAAGGCGCTTGCGGCAGAGGGAAAAGAGGGAAAATAAGAAGGAGCGGGCTATGAAAGAAAAAGTAGAGCTATATTTGATATCCGGATTTTTAGGCGCGGGCAAGACCACATTTTTAAAGAGAATGCTTTCCTGTTTGGCGGGCAAAAGGCTGGGCGTGCTGGTGAACGAATTTGGGGCCATTAACGTGGATGGCAGGGTGATCAACAAAAATGGAATAGAATACCGGGAGATTAATGACGGCTCCATATTTTGCAGTTGCCTGAAGGCGAGCTTTGTAAAGACTTTGATAGCCCTGCAAAAAGAGGATATAGACATTCTCATCATAGAAAACTCCGGGCTCGCAGACCCTTCCAACATGAACAGGCTGCTTGCGGAGATGGAAAAGCAGATGGAGCGCGGGTATGATTACCGCGGTTCCGTCTGCCTGGTGGATTGCACCACGTTTATGGATTACCTGGACGTTCTGACATCCGTTGAAAACCAGATACTCGCAAGCAACTGCATAATTGTAAACAAAACGGATTTGGTTTCAAAAGAGGAAGCGGGCCGGGTAACGGATGCCGTAAAGCAAATCAACTGTAAAGCAACAATTCTGGAAGCGGTGCAGGCAGATGTGCCGGCGCAGCATATAATGGACGCCCTGGCAGGCAACGGGTACGACGGGGAAACAAGCAACCGGTGCGATACGCGGCCCCAAACCTATGCGGTTACGTTTCACACTGTTTATCCAATCGAAGCCGTGGAAAAAACAATCCGGCTGCTTTCACGGAACACCCTGCGGGTAAAAGGATTTATAGAGACTGCGGCAGGCTGGTATCATGCGGACGCCGTGGGGGAATATTGCAGCCTGAATTCCATTGACTTTGAGCCCGGCATGCAGGCGGGGCTGGTGATTATTGGAAAAGGCAATACGCCGTTTGAAGATATTGTGCTAAAAATCTGGAAGGACAATTTGCACGATACGCCTGTTGTGGAAGAGGATTAGCCGTTATGAAGACGCGGGTCGTACTGGTGGGAGGCTTTTTGGGAGCCGGAAAAACAACATTGCTTTGGGAGGCGGCAAAACGCTTGACCGCTATGGGAAAAAGGGTGGGCCTGGTTACGAATGATCAAGCGCCCGGGCTGGTGGACACCAAATTATTGGCGTATACAAACCTGGATGTGGCCGAAGTGAGCGGAAGCTGCTTTTGCTGCAATTTTAACGGGTTCAGGGATGCGCTGCTCCACCTGAGAAATAAAAAACAGGCGGATATTATACTGGCCGAGCCGGTGGGAAGCTGTGCAGACCTTTCGGCAACCATTATGCAGCCCATGAAAGACCAGATGGAAGATATGATGGATTTAGGGCCCCTCACGGTTTTGATTGATCCTCAAAAATTGCAGGCGGTTTTGGAAGGGCAGGATTCCGGATTGCATCCAAGCGCCGGATATATCATACAGAAACAGCTTGAAGAAGCGGACAGAATATTGATCAGCAAGGCCGACCTGTACGGGAGGGAAACTATTGAGCGGTTGCAAACGCTTGCCGCCCATAAGTGGCCAACCGCAAGGGTTGCCCCTATCAGCGTGCAAAGCAAAGACCGCCTGGACGCATGGATAGAGGATGCCTTAGGCAGCAGCGATGGGGGCGGGCGTATTGCGGAAGTAGATTATAAGGTGTACGCGGAAGGCGAAGCCGCTCTTGGCTGGTTGAACGCCAGTTTTATGTTAAAAAGCGAGTTGATGGACTGGGAGAAGTTTGCAGGTATGCTGCTTCAATATTTGGCCAGGCGGTTTGATTATTTGCAGATGACGGTGGGGCATGTGAAAATACTAATAAAGACGGATAGCGGTTTTATTACAGGCAGTATCACCGGCAAGGCAGACACGGTCTTGATACGTGGCAGCACTGGGCGGCAAAAGCATGCTCAAATGATTATTAACGCACGGGTGCAGGCAGAACCCGACAGGCTAAAAGGCATCGTGATGGATGAAATGAATTTTTACAAAGGATTGGTTTCCTATAATATTGAATCAATCAGTTGCCTGCGTCCCGGCAAGCCTGAGCCGACCTACCGCTTCAGCCGGATTGTCAATTAATAAATATGGCAAAAGATACTGTTTACACAAAAGGTTGACTGCTTAGAAATATACTATGTATAATAACAACAGAAAACTATGCAATGACGCTTGCGGAATCCCCCGATTTTACAGGCGCTATTTTTCACAGATAAACATAGTATTCATATATGAATTTAAAGTCCGTTGCCAAAGCTCCTTGTAAATGGAGCACGCGGGAAAGCTAAAAAGGTTTTCCGGATCAAAGCGTCAACACGCGCGGCTGTGGTTGACTGCAAACAAGAAAGGAAGCGTAGAAATGAACAACAAACAAACGATTCTTACATCCATTCATCTCGGAAGGACAAAAAGGCCTCCGGTGATGATCCTCTCGGGTGGCGTTTGGGCGAACAAGCAGATCGGTCTTTCTTTGCAGGATTCCTTTGATTTGCCGCCGCAAGAAAATGCCGGGAACATCATCCGGATGAATGAAAAAGTTGGCTCCGATTTGGTATGGACTGCCGCCGGGTGTAACAACCTTGCGCTCCGCGCCGTTGGCGCAAATGTTACCTTTAACGAGGTGGGCGTGGCGGCCAGGGTGGAGCAGCCGCTGATTGCCGCTGCGGACGAGGTGGATAAGCTGCGCGTGGAAGACCTGGAAAACGACCCCGGCATTATTGCCAGCCTGGAGACCACCCGTATCCTGAAACAGGAGATTGGGGAGGATACGCTTATAGCCATCAGCCAATGGGGCCCCGTGACGCTTGCCAGCCTGCTGCTTGGAACAAAAGGTTTTATCCTTATGAGCATGCGCAACAAGGAAGCGGCGGAACATGTTCTGGATTTCACAGAAAAGCTGGTGATCAAATACTGGGGCCTGTTTGTGCAGGCGGGGGCCGAAATGGTCTCCCAGGCGGATCCTTCGGCAAGCTACGACATGATGTCTCCTAAGCAGTTTGTCAGCCTGGCGCGGCCGCGCATGCAGAATACAAACCGCGCAATGGAAGGGCTGGCACAGGCAAAAATGCTGCATATCTGCGGGAACATCAACAAGATGCTGGAGCTGTTGCCAGAGACAGAATCCGACGTAATATCTTTTGACCATTATGTGGATCTGAAGCTGGCGCGCCAGGTGTTGGGCGGCAAAATGGCTTTTGCGGGAAAACTGGACCCGGTGGGCGCCATATTGAACGGCACGCCCGAACGGGTGCGGGAGCTGACAGCGCAAGGGATTGAAGAAGCAGGCAGCGAAGGCGGCTATATTGTAATGCCGGGATGCGACATTCCCCCGGCAGCGCCGCTAGCAAATATACAGGCCATGGTGGAGACGGCCAGAAACACCAGATATATATTTTAACAGGAGTGATACCTATGAGCGATTATAAAGAATTATATGATCAATTGGCAGACGCGGTTTTGGATATGGACGAAGACCTTGTGGTGGAACTGGCAAACAAAGCTGTGGAGGTGGGTGCGGACGCGTTTGACGCTATAGACCAGGGGCTCTCCAAAGGGATGGAGCAGGCGGGCAAGCTGTTTGAAGAAGAAGAGTATTTTGTGCCCGAGCTGCTGATGTGCGCGGACGCGATGGATAAGGGCGTTGAAATTTTAAAGCCCCACATAAAAACAGGGAGAGGCGCGGCGCAAAAGCACAAGGCGGTTATTGGCGTGATTGAGGGAGATACGCACGATATTGGCAAAAATCTCGTAAAGCTGATGATGGAAACATCCAACTTTGAGATGGTGGATCTGGGCCGGGATGTTCCCGCGGCCGCCTTTGTGGAAAAGGCGCAGGAAGAAGGCGCGGAGCTGATTATGATTTCTTCCCTGATGACCACCACCATGGACGCAATGGCGGACGTGGTCCGTATGCTGCGGGACAGGGGAATTAAAGACCGGTATAAAGTTGTTGTGGGAGGCGGCCCTATCTCCCAGGGGTTTGCAGATAAGATTGGAGCGGACGGGTATTCAAAAAACGCGGCGGAAGCCGTGAAGATGTGCCAGAAGCTTGTGAACGCGTAAAGGAGGCGGGCCAATGGACGTATTGACACCCAAAGAAAGATTGCGGCGCGCGCTGCAAAAAAAAGGCGTGGACCGCCCCCCGGTGATCTGCCCGGGCGGCATGATGAATTCCGCCATTGTGGAGATTATGAACAACACCGGGCATAAACTGCCGGACGCGCACCATTCGGACGCGCTGATGAGCCAGCTTGCACGGGATGTGCAGGAGAACACAGGGTTTGAGAACTTTGGCATTCCGTTCTGCATGACGGTGGAGGCGGAAGTGCTGGGCAGCGAGATTAATTACGGCACGCTGGAATGCGAGCCCAAAATTCAAAAAGAAGTATACAAATCTGTACACGACGTTGTATTTTTGCCCCTGGGGCAAATGGAGAAGAACAGCCGGGTTGGGGCGGTGGCGCAGTCCATATACAATCTGACCCAAAGGAATCCGGACGTCCCCGCCATTGGCAGCCTGACCGGGCCTATGAGTACGGCGGCCTCTGTTGTGGACCCCATGACGTTTTTAAAACAGCTCCGGCGCGAGCGGGAGCAGGCGCACCGAGTGGCAGATTACGTATCGGATCACCTGATCGCTTATGCAAAGCTGATGGTGGAAGCGGGCGCTGCGGCCATATCCATTGCGGACCCAACGGCAACAGGCGAGATTCTGGGCCCAAAAATGTTTGAGGAATACGCCGTTACGTATTTGAACAAGGTAACGGACGCCATACACGCGCTGGGCGTGCCTGTGATTATCCATATATGCGGTAAGATGGAGGCCGTGAAGCCCCAGATTGCCATGCTGCACGGGGACGCGGTGAGCGTGGACGCGTTTGTGAGTTTAAAGCAGCTTAAAAGCGAGGTACCGGGAATTACCACCATGGGCAACGTGAGCACCTACATGCTTGAATTTGGCGAGCCGGATAAGGTATATAAGCGCGCAAAGGGGCTGGTTGCCGAGCAGACGGATATTATAGCGCCGGCTTGCGGGCTGAGCACATCCACGCCACTGGCCAACATACGTGCGCTGACCCAGGCTGTAAAAGAAGACTGAAAGCGGGGCAACGGAATGATAGACATACAATTTAATCTGCAGAACAAAACGGCGCGCGTCCCGGAAGGAACCACCATACTGGAGGCGGCAAGGCAGGCGGGCATTGTGATTGAGTCGCCCTGCGATGGAATTGGCACCTGCGGCAAGTGCAAGGTGCTTGTAAAAAACGCAGTGGAAGGAAGCCTGCGGTTTGACGCTGCGCCGCATACGCTAAGCCGGGAGGACGAGGCAAAAGGGTATGTGCTGGCCTGCCAGGCGCACGCGCATGGTAATATGGACATTGTGTATGAGAATACGCAAAAACAGAATAAAACCCTCAAAATACTGAGCGAGGGAAAAAGCTTTGCGTACCCTGTCAAAGGCAATTTTCGCAAGACTTTTGACGGGCAGAAAACGATTGTTCTGGCGGATGGAAGACAAGCGGGAACGGAAGAGGGGGATACCTCGGCCAGCCTGTATGGCTGCTCCATAGACATTGGCACAACCACGCTGGTGGTTGCCCTGGTGAATTTACTGACGGGCGAGGAGATTGCCTCCGAATCCGCTCTGAACCCGCAGAGCCTGCAGGCCCAGGACGTGCTGACGCGCATCAAGCTGGCGTCTGCGCCTGAGGGCCTGGAGAAGATGTATAGGGACGTAACGGATGAAATGAGCCGGATGATTGGGGTTGCAGCCAAAAAGGCGGGGATATCCAGAGCGCATATTTACGAGGTAGTATACAGCGGCAATACCACCATGATCCACCTGGCCTGCAACGTGAACCCGTATTCGCTGGGCAGGTATCCCTACACGCCGGAGATCACGGGGGGCAATGAGATTCCGGCGGGTATGCTGGATATTTCGCCCTATGCGTTGGTATACCTGCCGCCCATTATATCCGCGTATGTGGGGCCTGATATTACCTCCGGCGTATTGGCATCCCAGTTGCACAAAACAAAGGGCACCACGCTGTTTATAGACATTGGCACAAACGGCGAGATGGTGATTGCCAGGGACGGCAAGCTTTCTGCCACGTCCACAGCCGCGGGTCCCGCGTTTGAAGGAATGAACATCACCTGCGGCATGCGGGCGGGCCTGGGTGCGCTGGAACTGTTTGAAGTGCTGGAAGACGGAGAAATCAATACAAGCACCATTGGCGGCGTTGCTGCCACCGGCATATGCGGCAGCGGGCTTTTGGACATTGTGGGAGAGCTTGTGCGCGTGGGCGCCATTGCGCAAAACGGAAAACTGGTGGCGCTGGAAAAAGGAAACTATCCGGCGCAGGTAAAAGAAAGAATGGCCAAAGTGGACGGTAAACTTTGTTTTGAGGTTGCAGCGGGTATATATCTCACGCAGAAGGACATCCGGCAGGTGCAGCTTGCGAAAGGCGCTGTGCGCGCGGGCGTGGAAGCGCTGCTTAAATCGCTGGACATTTCAGCGGAGGAGGTGGACAGGGTGGAAATCGCTGGGTCGTTTGGGTATCATTTGCGCGCGGCCAGCCTGATCAACCTGGGTCTGCTGCCCTGCGTTTTTGAAGGAAAGATAGACTTTGTTGGCAATACTTCCAAAACAGGCGGAAAAGCGTTTCTGCTGAATACGGACTTGCGGGCGGAAATGAGCCGTGTTGTTGGAGAGATAGAGGGCGTGGAGCTTGCGAACAGGCCGGATTTTGACAAAATATTTGTTGCGGCTCTGGGTTTTTAAAAACAAGGCATAAAAAATGAAAGAAGCTTTGGACAATTTAAATAAATATTGCAGCGCCCTGGAGCGGGACTATTCGCACGATGCGGATATAGTCCCGCTTCTGGCGGTGGGGTCGCCGGAAGGCATGCTTGCGGCAGCGCGGCGGGTGCGCCAACGGGAAAACAGCGCTTTTTTAAAGCTGCCCATTCAGGCTGCCGGGCCTGCACTGGATTGCCCGGAGATAAGCAGCGTGCCCGGTTTGGTTTTAAGCAGCAAGGATTTGCAGAATGCCCTAAAGTGCCTGGAATTGGCCGACGAGCCTGTGATGCTGCGGCTGTCCGGCCCATTTTCATGCTTTATGGCCGCTGCCGGAACGGACGCAACCTTTAGATGGCTGCATAAGAAAGGCCCCGAGGTGAAACAGGCGCTGGGGACAATTGCGGACGGCCTGGCGGAATACGCCGTCGGCGCAGCCCCAAAAGGAGCGCGCATCATTTCCGTTGCAGAGCCCTGCGCCATGGCCGAAGTTTTGGGAGAAAAAAAATACAGGGAATTTGCGGCGGAATACCTGATTCGCTTTTTAAGGCAGGCGCTGCCCCACGTGCGGGGGAGCATTGTGCACCTGTGTCCAAGGGCGTCCCGGCAGTTGGAGGAGTTTGGATGTATGGCGGCACAGAAAATTTCTGTGCCGCAAGGCACTTACGCAAACGTTTTACTGAGCGCTCCCCAAATCGCGGATGGAGTGGTTGTGGGCCACAGGTGCGTAAACATGGAGCAGGCCACGGTGGATACCCTGATCCTTCTGGATTTTGCGGGGGGTGGTTGAACTGCTTATCCGCAAAATGGATGAAAAAGACTGGGCTCATGTCTCCCGAATTTATCTGGAAGGAATTGAATCCGGCAAGGCGACGCTGGTAACAAAGCTTCCATCCTATGCGGAATGGGACGCGCGGCAGGATCCTTGCCTGCGGTTTGTTGCGCAGGATGCTGAGACAGGCGCGGTAATGGGCTTTATTACGGTGCAAAGCGGGCCGGACACGGAAGGCCAGGTGAGCGTTTATGTTGCGGACGGCCATAAGCGGCGCGGCATTGGGTCTCTGCTGATGCATGCTTTGCAGCAAGAATGCATCCCGCCTGCACGCGGGCTTGTTTCCAGAATTTTTGAAGAGAATACTCCAAGCGTGCGGCTGCATCTTAAAATGGGATTCAGAAAAAAAGGGTTTTTGTTTGCGCAGGAAGATAAGAGGCGTATTGAGGTATATGAATGGCGCCCGGCGGATATGCTGATTGCAAAACTTGCGGATGCGGTGGCGCAAATGGAAGAAGAGGCGGCTGCGGCTCTTGCACAAAAAATAGTCTTTATGGGTGCGGATGCGTGGGAAGCGATTGACCTCGGTCTTGTTGCTGGCATGGAACGCGCTGGCAACTTGTTTGAACAGGAGGAATATTTTATCCCGGAGTTGCTTGTGTGCGCGGACGCAATGAAAACAGCCATGAATATATTAAAACCGCATATCAAAAGAACGCGCGCGTCTAAAGGCCGCATTGTGATCGGTACTATATTTGGGGATACGCACGATATCGGGAAAAGTATAGTATCGCTGATTCTGGAGTCTGCCGGGTTTGACGTGCTGGACCTGGGCCGGGATGTTTCCGCCCGCGGGTTTGTGGACGCCGCCGTGGATTTTGGAGCCGATATCATCGCCATGTCTTCCCTGATGACAACCACCATGGATAATATGGCGGAAGTGGCCAGGCTGCTGGAAAAAGAAAACCTGCGGAGCAGGTTTGTTTTGCTGGTTGGCGGGCGGCCGATTTCCAGATCGTTTGCAAAAAAAATTGGGGCTGATTATTATGCCAAAAACGCCGCGGATGCACTGCGGACAGTAAAAAAGATTATGAATGAAAGGGGTGTGATATTATAATTTTGTGCTTCCGGTATTTTTTTTAGATTTACGAATGAACGTACGTTTGATTTGTTGCAAAATCTGTTATAATATACAAAAATACCGGTGTATTCAATAAATTGCATAAAGTATAAACGCTTTATTGATAATTTATAAGTAAACCAGTAATATGGTTAACCGGTCAATGGGGCGGGGAAGTATGAAAGGAACGGATATTAAAAAAATAGCCTTTGCTATTTTTGCAGAAAAAGGGTACGATGCAACCACCATGAATGATATAGCAAGAGCGGCAGGCATTCAAAAAGCGTCCTTATATTTTCATTTTGAAAGCAAGGCCAGCCTGTTTCTGGGCATCCTGGACGACGAGGCAAAAGAGTACCAAAATTTTGTTTTAGGATTTTTGGCAAGTGCGAGAAATAAAGATGCGGAAAACGCCCTGAAAGATTTTTATGAGAATACGGTTGCGTATTTCAGCCGGAGGGAAAAGCTTTTGTATTGGAAACGCGTGAAGCTGATGCGGCTGGCACGGACAGATGCGGAGCTGGAAGCGCCCATCAATCAAATGCTGGATGAAATGGATGGCCTGATCCGCCTTTATTTGGAAGGCGCTTTGTTAAAACGGTTTGACCGGTTTGTTGTTGATTATATAATTGTTTATTTCAATTTATTTATTTTGGGTTTTTTAGACGCGATGCTGCTGGAAGACACCATTGCAAACGAAGCTTCATTTTATTGGGGCATTTTCTGGAACGGCGTAAAATACACTGAAGAAACATTAACACAGAAATAAAAAATAAACAAAAGAATGGCTGCTTGCAGGTTAAGTTTCCATTTTTATTTACGATATAAACATTAGCCAACCTATCGGTAGGTATATTTTTTTTATTGTGGAGCGGGAGATAAGCGCCGGAATTTATGTCCGGAGAATAAGGCCGTAATGCGGAAAATGAATCGAGGTTGATACTGTGTTGAAGAATTTAAAAATTGGCACCAAATTATCCGTTTGTTTCGGAATCATACTTGCAGGCATTATATTGCTGGGCGTATTTGGAATTTTTGCCCTGGGCACCCTGAACGGGGCAGACAAAAAAATGTACGACCAAGACCTGCAGGGAATCAACAACCTGGCGCAAATTACAAACGATTATTATTTACTGCGGGTAAATTGCATAAGGGCAGTTTATATAAGTTTTTCTTCGGACGGAGCGAACGTGCTTGAAACGCAATTGAATAGTGCCAAAAGTTCTATAGAAAAAGCTGTGAGCGCTTACAGGGCTGCCGCTGTAAGCCAGCAAGGCCAGGCCAATATTGACAGCCTGGATAATTATCTTGCCACGTATGAAGCCGAAGTTGCCAAAATAGTTGAGCTTGTGCGGGCTGAAGACAAAGACGGCGCAGTGGTGGAAATAACCAATGTTGGCAACGCCGCCAGTGATGTAAGCAACCAGATAGCAACGATGCTGAAAACAAATACGGACGCCGCAACGGCAACACAGGCTTCCAACGCCCAGTTGGGTAGCTTTTCCACCCTTCTGATGATTATTATTTTAGCAGCCGTTGGCGCCGCTTCCATATTGTTCGCGGTGCTTGTAACGCGTTCCATAACAAAGCCCGTATCTAAAATGGTGGCTGCGGCGGAAAAACTGGCGGAGGGGGATACTGACGTACAGATAAAGGTTGATTCCAAGGACGAGATGGGCATTCTGGCGAAATCCTTTGAAAAAGTAATCCATTCTATACGCAGGCTGGTTGCGGACACAAATGTGCTCACGCAGTCCGCTGCGCGCGGTGAATTAACAACAAGGGCTGATGCGTCGCAGCACCGGGGGGATTACCGGGCGGTGATAGAAGGCGTAAACAATACGCTGGATGCCATTCTGGAACCGGTTAACGTAGTTGCGGAACATCTGGAGCAGCTCTCTGAGGGAATCGCTTCAGACTATATAGATACCGAGAGATTTCAGGGGGATTTGAAGACGATTGGAGAGAATGTAAACAAAGTGCGGAAGTCCATCCGGGCGATTATCAGCGATACCGTTATGCTGGCCGAAGCGGCGACGGAGGGTAAGCTGGATACCAGGGCGGATGCAAGCAATCACCGCGGCGGATGGCAGAAGGTGGTGATTGGTTTTAACAATACGCTGGACGCGGTAATTAATCCAATTACCGAGGCAACCGTTGTTTTAAAAGAAATGGAAAAAGGCAACCTGAACGTTAACATGACCGGTGATTACAAGGGAGACCACGCCATTATAAAAAATGCGCTGAACGATTGCATCAATACCATAAAAGGATATATATTCGAGATATCGGACGTGCTGGAAGAAATGGCCGATGGAAATATGGCGCAGGAAATTGCGTCCGGTTACCGCGGCGTATTTAACAACCTGAAGACATCCATTAATTCGATAATTGATTCGCTGAACGCAATGCTGCTGGACATCAACCGCTCGGCAGTACAGGTGGCGGGAGGCACAAAACAGGTATCGGAAGGCAGCCAGACACTGGCGCAGGGCGCTTCTGAACAGGCAAGCTCCATAGAGGAACTTACTTCCTCCATTATGGAGATTACAGCGCAAACAAAGCAGAACGCTCAAAATGCGTCCCAGGCAAACAATCTTGCCCTGGCCGCAAAACAATCTGCCTCGCGGGGCAACGAAGAGATGCAAAACATGCTTTTTTCCATGGAAGAGATCAACGAATCTTCCGGAAATATTTATAAAATAATCAAGGTGATAGACGACATTGCGTTTCAGACGAACATCCTTGCGCTCAACGCGGCGGTTGAGGCAGCCAGGGCAGGCATCCATGGCAAGGGATTCGCAGTGGTGGCGGAAGAAGTAAGGAGCCTGGCGGCCAGGAGCGCAGCCGCTGCCAATGAAACCACCAGCATGATAGAAGGCTCTATTAAAAAAGTGGAGCACGGTACCAAACTTGCAAACGAGACCGCGGCGGCGCTGGAAGACATTGTAAACAATGTGGAGAAGGCCGCGGGCCTGGTGGCGGAGATTGCCGCTGCTTCCAATCAACAGGCGGCTTCCATAGCGCAGATCAAGCAGGGAATTGAGCAGGTCTCGGCGGTAACGCAGAGCAATTCGGCAACAGCCGAGGAAAGCGCGGCCGCAAGCGAAGAGCTTTCCGGCCAGGCGGAAATATTAAGGAGCCTTGCGGCGCACTTTAAGCTGCGGGACGAAAAGGATGTAAAAAACAATACTGCAACAGATTCGGCCGTATTTGACAATAACCCTGTTGCGGAAGACAGCAAATATTGATATAAAAGAATCCGGATATGGGCGGCATGCCGTTTGGCTGCCGCCTTTTGCGTGCAGCGGTTTAAGTAATTGCGTCCAGCACTTCTTTTATAACCAGCCATTTTTGCAGCTTTTGTTCAAAGCTACGAACTGCGGGAGTTGGGATGGGGCTGGAGGATGGAAGCCGCGTATGGGGGAAGGCGGCATAATAGCCTGGGTAATACCGCTTGAATACCTGCTCTGACTTTGCGCCGTTAAAAAAGATATGCCGGATTCCCGGATGTGCTGCAAAAAACCAGTCAAAATCGTTTGGCGTGATATCTTTGATATCCCCGTCCAGACTGCCTGGATTGGTGGCGCTGCGGATGGAATCCCAAAGGGCGATTTTGTGCGCGTGCAGGAATTCTTTTTTATTTTCATAGGCCGCGTCCGGCACTTGGCCAAACAGAGCGTAAATCAGCCGCCAGAACTGGTTTTGGGGGTTGCCGTAGTTCTGCTGCCGCTTAAACGACTGCACGCTGGGCAGCGTGCCCAAAATCAGGATGCGGGCCTGCTGCGCAATGGGCGGAAAAGATGTTTTCAGAGGCAATTGCATACGCATTATCCTTTGATGAATGTTCCTTCGTCCAGTTCCCTGAACGCCAGCTCCAGTTCATCCTGTGTGTTCATTACAATAGGGCCGCCCCACGCAATGGGCTCGCCCAGCGGTTTGCCGGATAAAAGCAAAAGCTGTATGCCGCTTGGGCCTGCCGAGATGTTCAGGCGGCTTCCCGGGCCGAATAGCACCGCCTGTTTAGAAGGTGTTATTTCCTTGGATGTGCCAAATATACCCTCCCCCCGGATGATATAGGCAAACACGGTATCTTCCGGGTTTGTCTCCATGGAAAGGGTTGCATCCGGCTCAATGTTGATATCTAAAAACGCAGCCTGCGCGTAATCGCACTGGACGGCTCCCGGCACGCCGTCAAAGCTTCCGGAAATAACGGAGACGGTGTATTCCTTTTCTATTACTTTGGGGATCATGGCGGGCCGAATATCCCTGTATTTTGGGGGCGCCATTTTGTGCCTGGCAGGCATGTTGAGCCAGAGCTGCACCCCCAGCATGTGTGGGGCAGGCCTCGGCATTTCCTGGTGAATGATACCGCTCCCGGCGGTCATCCACTGGCTGCAGCCGTCCTGTATGCTGCCGCTGTTGCCCAGGCTGTCGCCGTGTTCAATATCGCCGTTGATTAAATAGGTAATGGTTTCAATGCCTCTGTGCGGGTGCCAGGGAAATCCGCGGATATAATCGTTTGGATTGGTGGAATCGAACGCGTCCAGCATCAAAAACGGGTCAAAGTCGTATACGTCCGGCCTGGAGAGCACGCGCGTGAGGCGCACGCCCGCGCCGTCCGAGGTTTCTTTGCCTGTCACAATTTTTTTGATTTCTCTTTTCATATCAAAGATCCTTTCTAGCCAAAAATATAGGAGGTCATGGAAAGGCTGCCCAGCGTGCAGGCGTGGTTAAACACCCGCGCGGAGCAGTCTTCGTCCGCCGCACCCAGTGCATACAGAAGTGGGTAGTAATGCTCGGGCGTAAAAAACGCGTATTTGGCGGATTCACCGGCCCGGCCGTAATGAATCACGTCTTCTATCGCGTGTTTTTCAATTGCGTGCAAGATATAATCGTCAAACTGGTAGGCCCAGCCGAATCCGCCCAGCATTTCTGTATCCAGCAGCGCCAGATTGTGCACAATGTTTCCGCTGCCCAGGATCAGAACATTTTGTTCACGGAGGGGCCGCAGGGCGCGCGCCAACTGGATGTGTTCTTCTGGCGCAAGCGATTTGTTGATGCTCATCTGGAACACAGGGATATCCGCCATTGGGTACATGAACAGCAAGGGGCACCATGTTCCGTGATCCAGGCCCCAGGAATTGTCTTCCACCGCTTTTCCGGCCAAAAGATTAATTGCCTGCCGGGCAAACGCGGGAGCGCCGGACGCGGGATAATCAAGAGCGTAAAGCGTTTTTGGAAATCCGTAAAAATCATGGATCATGGGTGGCTTTTCCAGCGTGCAGACGCCCGTGCGGCCTGTGTACCAGTGCGCGGATACGGAAAGAATTGCGGACGGTTTGCCAATTTCATCCGCAATGCTGCGCCAACCCTGCACGTATTCGTTTTCTGTAATTGCGTTCATAGGCGACCCGTGGCCTATGAATATGGCAGGCATCATATGCATTCTCCTTACAAAAGCAAATTTTTTTAAAAAATTAAATATTGTTTTATTAATAAACAAAAAAATTGGCCGGAAAACTTGTATGTTTTAGAAGTATTGCACACCGGTTTATAGAAAAAGAGTATTTACATATCCTGAACGGTGTGGTAAATTAAAATAACACCCCACGGGGGTGGGGAGAGATTGAAATGGCAAAGAACAAGTTTGATGTATACGGAATGACCTGCAGCGCATGCGCCGGGCATGTGCAAACGAGCGTAAGCCGGCTGCCCGGGGTGCGGGAAGTGAATGTGAACCTGCTGAAAAACAGTATGACGGTGGCGTTTGACCCGGACAAGGCTGACCCGGCGGGCATTATTGCGGCCGTGCAAAAAGCCGGATACAACGCGGCCCTGCAGGGCGGGGAGAAGAAAAGCGGCGGGGAAATATTTGAGCAGGAAGCGCAGGGAATGAAGCGGCGCTTTATTGTTTCGCTTGTTTTTTTGGTTCCTCTGTTTTATACAGCCATGGGGCGTATGGCCGGATTTCCGCTGCCTGCTGCGTTCGCCGGTATGGAAAACGCCCTTATTTTTGCGTTTGCGCAGTTTTTACTGTTGATTCCCCTTGTCTTTGTAAATTTTCATTATTTCAGAAACGGCTTTAAGATGCTTTTCCGGGGCGCGCCAAACATGGATTCTCTGATTGCCATTGGTTCCGCCGCCGCTTTTGCATATGGCATTGTAGCCATTTTTAATATCGGTTACGGATTGGGGCATATGAACGGGGCGCTTGTGGAAGCTTATACTATGGATTTGTATTTTGAATCCGCGGGCATGATATTGACGCTGATTACACTGGGCAAATACCTGGAAACAAGATCCAAGGGAAAAACCTCGGACGCTATTACCAAGCTGATGAATCTGGCCCCCAAAACGGCTATCGTGCTGCGGGACGGGATGAAAACGGAGCTGCCTGTGGAAAACGTGCAGGTGGGGGATATTGTTCTGGTTGGGCCGGGCCAGAGCATTCCAGTGGACGGGGTGGTTTTGGAGGGCAGTTCCACGGTGGATGAATCCGCCATTACCGGGGAGAGTATCCCGGTTCCCAAGCAGGCGGGAGATACGGTGATTGCTGCCACCATAAATCGCACGGGGGCCTTTCGGTTTCGTGCGCAGAAGGTTGGGAACGATACGGTTTTGGCGCAGATTATAGCGTTGGTGGAGGACGCTGTCTCTTCCAAAGCGCCCATTGCCAAGCTGGCGGACAGGATCAGCGGCGTGTTTGTACCGGCGGTTATTTCCATAGCGGCGGGCGCAATGGTTGTCTGGCTGCTTGTGGGACAGCCGTTTGAGTTTGCCATGTCTATTGGCATTGCGGTGCTGGTGATTTCCTGCCCGTGCGCCCTGGGGCTTGCAACGCCTGTGGCAATCATGGTGGGCACGGGCAAAGGCGCGGAAAACGGCATTTTGTTTAAATCAGCGGAGACTCTGGAAATTGCGCATAAGGCGGATGTGGTGGTGCTGGATAAGACAGGGACCATTACCCAGGGCAAGCCGCGCGTGACGGACATTGTTTGCGGCACGGACCTGACAGAGGACTGTTTGCTTGGTATAGCCGCTTCCATAGAAAAATCATCCGAGCATCCGCTGGCAGAGGCGATATTGGCGGAGGCCGCGGCGCGTGGCGCCGTTGTTAAAGATGTTGAGAATTTTATAGCCATTCCCGGCCGGGGCGTACAGGCTGTGCTGGGCGAAAATATCTACCATGCGGGCAACCTGTATTTGATGCGGGAGAAGGGCGTCCAATTGGCGGGACTCCAAGAAGAGGGAGAGAGGCTTTCTTCCCAGGGGAAGAGCCTGCTGTATTTTGCTGAAGGCGAGCGGGCGCTGGGGCTGGTTGCCGTGGCCGATGTTGTGAAGCCTACCAGCGGACAGGCAATACGGGCTTTTGCCGCGCTTCGAATGGAAGTTGTGATGCTGACCGGGGACAACAGGCGCACCGCCGAGGCGATACGGCAACAATTGGGTATTACAAGGGTAATTGCGGAAGTGATGCCCCAGGACAAGGAAAAAGAAATTGCCGCCCTGCAGGCCGCGGGCAGAAAAGTCGCCATGATTGGCGATGGGATCAACGACGCGCCTGCGCTTGCCCGCGCAGACGTTGGCATTGCCATTGGCGCTGGAACGGATGTTGCCATTGAAGCGGCGGACGTTGTGCTGATGAAGAGCGACCTTTTGGACGCGGTAACCGCAATCCACCTGAGCTGGGCGGTGCTGCGCAATATAAAACAGAACCTATTCTGGGCGTTTTTCTATAACGTCATTGGCATACCTATTGCAGCCGGCGCGTTTTACGAGTTGCTGGGCCTCAGGCTCAATCCAATGATTGCGGCGGCCGCAATGAGCCTAAGTTCCGTGTTTGTGGTGACAAACGCGCTCAGGCTCCGGTTGTTCAGGGCAAAAGAGCGGGAGGCGTGGACGGGCTGCCCCACCGGAATTTGTGAAATCAATCAAAAAGGAGAATATAAAATGGAAAAGAAAATGATTATTGAAGGTATGTCGTGCGGGCATTGTTCCGCAAGGGTGGAAAAAGCGCTGAACGCGATAGACGGCGTTGCCGCGCATGTGGCGCTGGAGGAGAAAAAAGCGTATATTACCCTTACAAAAGACGTGCCCGATTCCGTATTGGCCGGGGCTGTGGAAGACGCCGGATATACGGTTGAAAAAATAGAGCCCGGTGCATGAGAATGAAAGCGGACAGGGATAACATCAGCCGTTTGCTGAAAACGGCAAAAGGCCAGGTGGAAGGCATTATTAAAATGGTGGAGGAGGACCGGTACTGTATCGACGTTTCCAACCAGATACTTGCCGCCACTTCCATTTTGAACCGGGTGAACCGGGAAATCATTCGGGCGCATATGAAATGTTGCGTAAAGGAAGCATTACTTGAAGGCCGTGAAGACGAAAAAATAGAAGAGATTGCGGCTCTTCTTGAGAAAATCACTAAATAACTATTTATCTTACCTTTCTTTGGAAAAAAACAAAGGTAAGGCCACATAAATTACAGTTCATGTTTTTTTGTTACTTTGCTTTTACTGCTTGTTCCAGTTGTAAGAGGGCTTTTTCAAGTATTCGCCGGGGGCAGGCGATGTTTACACGCTGGAAGCCTTGGCCGCCCGCGCCAAACATGGTGCCGCCGTCCAGCCAGAGGCCGGCTTTATGGATAACAAAGCGGTCCAGATCTTTGTCTCCCAGACCCAGGGCTTTGCAATCAAGCCAGACAAGGTATGTGCCCTGCGGCTCCACCAGGCGTATTTGGGGGAGCCTTTGGGCCAGAAAATCCCGCAAAAACGCAAGATTTTGGGTTAGGTACGCCCTAAGCTCGTTCAGCCATTCTCCGCCCTGCTCATATCCGGCGCGGCAGGCTACCATGCCCATAATATTGAGCTGGCTATAACCGCTCTTTTTTATCTCATCGCGAAACGCGTTGCGGATATCCGCGTTTTTAATAAAAATATTGGAGTTCTGCAGCCCCGCCAGATTAAACGTTTTGCTGGGAGCCGTGCAGGTGATGGTAAAATCTTCAAACAATGGATTGACGCTTGCAAAAACCGTGTGCGCATGCCCCGGAAACACAAAATCCGCATGTATTTCGTCCGAGATGACCACAACGCCGTACCGGTGGCAAAGAATGCCCAGTTGCAGCAATTCGTCCTTTGTCCATACCCGGCCAACAGGGTTGTGCGGGCTGCAGAGTATAAACAATTTTACGCCATGGCTTACGATCTGGTTTTCAAAATCCTCAAAATCAATTTGGTAGTTGCCCTGGGTATAAACAAGCTGGTTTATGGCCAGTTTGCGCCTGTTTGCCAGAATGGATTCTGTAAAGGGGTAATACACAGGCTGCTGGATTAAAACCGCGTCGCCTTCCTGCGTAAGGGCGCGTATGGCCGTGCAAATAGCGTATACAACGCCGGGGGTTTTAACAAGCCAGCCGCGTTTGGGGCTCCAGCCAAAGTTGGAATCAAACCAGTTGCGCACGGCTTCAAAATAAGCGTCTCCGCTCTCCGAATACCCAAAAATCCCGTGCCTGCTTTTTTCCTCCAGCGCCTGGGTTACGCAGGGAGGGGCGGGGAAGTCCATATCCGCCACCCACAGGGGCAAAAGGCCTTCAGGCATGCCGCGCTGCGTGGCAAAATCGTATTTGATGGAATCCGTGTTTTTGCGTTCCGTAATATTGTCAAAGTCAAAGCACATTTTTATTTATCCTCTAAAGCCTGCTGCAAATCCGCTATCAGATCGTCCGCATATTCCAAACCGACAGAAAGGCGCAAAAGCCGCCCGTTGATGCCGCGCGATTCCCGTATCTCTTTGGGTATGTCCGCATGCGTCTGCAGCATGGGGTATGTGATGAGGGTTTCCACGCCTCCCAGGCTTTCTGCATACAGGATCAACTGCACGCGCTCAAGAATGCGCACGGCGGTCTCCTCGCTTTCCACCTCAAAAGAGATCATAGACCCAAAGCCCGTGGACTGCCCCAGAGATATTGCATAGGAAGGATGGTCCACCAGGCCCGCGTAAAATACACGTTTTACCTTGGGTTGGGTCCTGAGCCAGTTGGCAATGATGAGCGCGTTTTTCTGCTGCTGTTCCATACGCACGGCCAGGGTCTTGAGCCCCCGCAGTATAAGCCAGCTGTCAAACGGAGCCAGGCCCGCGCCGGTTGTTTTTAATATAAACCGTAGTTTTTCGCTCAGTTCCTGCGTATTAACCACCAGGAATCCCGCGATGACATCGTTATGGCCGCCGTAAAATTTGGTGCCGCTGTATACCACAATATCTGCGCCCAGCGCGATCGGCTGCTGAAAATACGGTGTTAAAAACGTATTGTCTATAATGGTGAGCAGGTTGTGCTGCTTTGCGAGAGAGCAGATGGCCCGGATATCGCTCACCTGCATCATGGGATTGGTGGGCGTTTCAACAAAAACAGCTTTGGTTTCCGGCTTAAGTGCGTCCGCAATCTGTTCTATATAAGACGTGTTGACGTAGTCGAAAGTAAGGCCGTTTTTTTTGCTGATATGTTCAAAATACCGGTGCGCGCCGCCGTACAGGTCGTCGGATACGATGATATGGCTGCCGGGCGCAAACAGTTCAAAAGCCGCCGCGATGGCCGCCATCCCGGAAGAAAAAGCAAGCGCGTCAAGCGCTCCATCCAGGGAAGCGACCGTGCGTTCCAGTTGTTCGCGGGTTGGGTTTTGCATGCGGGAATAATCGTACCCCGTGGACTGCCCCACACCGGGATGCGCAAAAGTCGCGCTCTGGTAAATAGGATAGGATACCGCCCCCGTTGCATCGCTTAAAGCGTTTTCTCCGTGTATACATTTTGTCTTGATATCCATTGGCTCACCGCCTTATATATAAAACATCAGATTATTTTCGCCTTTTTGCTTTTCGGCCTCGGCAGCCAGCGTGTTCAGCGTAATATTGTCCAGTGTTTCCAGAACAGCGCTGTCCAGCGGCTTCCAGATCAGAGATTGCATGGCACGCTCTATATATGCGGCCTCTGCGCCTGTGGCAGGGCCGGAAGGCTCAAACAGGCTCTGCTCAACCGCGTGCAGAATGTCTGTAATGGTTATTTTAACAGCAGGTTTCGCAAGCCGGTATCCGCCCTGTGCGCCCTTGATGGAGATGACCAGTTTTGCACGCTTTAAAAGGCTGAAAACCTGCTCAAGATAAATTTTGGATATGCCAAGCTGCTCGGAAATGCTGATAACCGTGACGCATTCCTTTTTATTGTCCAAAATAGCCATATATGTGATTGCTGCGAGTGCATACCTGCTTTTTGCCGATATTCTCAAAACGATCCCTCATTTCATAGTTTATTAATCATATATGTTTTAATATTACAAATCAATTATGCGTTTGTCAACGAAAAAAATTTTAATAATTTTTAAAAAACTGTTGACAATTGATAAAAATAGGGATACGATAAGCATATAAAACATATATGAATTATATGATATGGAGGGAAACTAAAATGGCAAAAGTGTATAAGTCGTTGATTGATCTGATTGGAAAGACGCCCCTGCTGGAGCTGAGCAACTACAACGCGCAAAATGAAGCGGGCGCAAAAATCATAGCAAAGCTGGAATATTACAATCCGGCAGGAAGCGTGAAGGACAGAATCGCAAAGTCCATGATTGAAGACGCGGAAGCAAAAGGGCTTATTAACAAAGACACCGTCTTAATTGAGCCCACCAGCGGAAACACCGGCATTGGCCTGGCGTCCGTTGCCGCCGCCCGCGGATACCGTATCATCCTCACCATGCCCGAGACCATGAGCGTGGAGCGCAGGAACCTCTTAAAAGCTTATGGAGCGGAGCTGGTTTTGACCGAAGGCGCAAAGGGCATGAAAGGCGCGATTGCAAAGGCGGAGGAACTGGCGGCAGAAACCCCCAATTCTTTTGTTCCCGGCCAGTTTGTAAACCCGGCCAACCCGGCTGTGCACAAAGCGACCACAGGGCCTGAGATTTGGGAAGATACGGACGGCGAAGTGGATATATTGGTGAGCGGCGTGGGTACGGGCGGAACCATCAGCGGCGCCGGTGAGTTTTTAAAAGCCCAGAAATCCGGCATAAAGGTAGTCGCGGTGGAGCCTGCGGATTCTCCCGTGCTTTCTGAAGGCAAGGCGGGCCCGCATAAAATACAGGGAATTGGCGCGGGGTTTGTGCCCGATACGCTGAATACAAAGATATACGATGAGATTATTACCGTGAAAAACGAGGAAGCGTTTGCAACCGGCAAAGCGGTGGCCAAGGCGGAAGGCTTGCTGGTGGGTATCTCCTCCGGCGCAGCGCTGTTTGCGGCAACGCAGCTTGCCAAGCGGCCTGAGAACAAGGGCAAGACCATTGTGGTCATTTTGCCGGATACTGGAGAGCGTTATCTGTCCACTGCGCTGTTTTCTGAATAATCAGAAACACACAAAGAGAGAGCATAGGTTTTATGCTCTTTTTTATTGCTTTTTTCTGTCGAAAAGAAAAAATGAGTCCAAAAGAAAATAAGGATTTTCTTTGCAAAACATAACAAGATGGCTTAAAATGTGAAAGAGGTGTATTTGAACCATGAAAAAACAGGAAATACTAACAGGAGCGGTGGCGGGTCCGTATTCGCCTGCCATAAAAACGGAGCATTTATTGTTTGTATCCGGGCAGATACCGCTTGGCGCTTCCGGCGCAATGCCGGAGGGAATTGAAGCGCAGGCCAGGCAGTCTTTGGAGAATGTAAAGGCGGTGCTGAATGCGGGCGGCGCAGACTTGGAGAATGTGGTAAAGACAACGATTTTCTTAACCAATCTGGGCGATTTTGATTCGGTGAACCGCATTTATGCGGAATATTTTGCAAAACCATACCCGGCAAGGAGTTGTGTGGAAGTGAGCAAGTTGCCCAAAGGCGCTCTGGTGGAAATAGAAGCGGTTGCCGCTGTATAAAGTATGGATCAGTTTTCAAGGAGTGAACTGCTGCTGGGAAGAGACGCAATGGACCGTTTGGCCTATGCAAAAGTTGCCATATTCGGGCTGGGGGGCGTGGGCTCCTATTGCGCCGAAGCGCTTGCGCGCACCGGGATTGGCAGCTTTTTGCTGGTGGACGACGACTGCGTATGCCTGACCAACATTAACAGGCAGCTTATAGCAAATATTAAAACGGTGGGCAAGAAAAAGACCGAAGTGATGCGGGACAATATTTTGAACATTAACCCGCGCGCGCAGGTGGAAGTGCGCAACTGCTTTTATACTCCGCAAAACGCGGGCGAGTTTGATTTTACCGGGTTTGATTATGTGGTGGACGCCATAGACACCGTTTCCGCAAAACTGGAGCTTGTCTGCCGGGCGCAGGCCGCGGGCGTTCCCGTGATCAGTTGCATGGGCGCGGGCAACAAACTGGATCCCACCAAATTTATTGTGGCGGATATTTACAAGACCTCCATATGCCCGCTTGCCAAGGTGATGCGGCACGAGCTGAAAAAGCGCGGGGTTGGCGCCCTTAAGGTGGTGTATTCCACAGAGGCGCCCATGGCGCCCATGGAGCAGGAAGAAACCAGCTGCAAGATGCACTGCGTTTGCCCGCCAGAGACAACCCGCAAATGCACGGCGCGCCGCCAGGTGCCTGGGAGCGTGGCCTTTGTGCCTCCTGTGGCCGGGCTGATACTGGCGGGAGAAGTAATTAAAGACATAACGGCAAACGCGGCCGGGAGGAATAAAGCATGAGCACGATTCATGAACTGCAGGATAAAATATTGCAGTTGAAGAAAGAAAAGAGCGTCAGCATTCTGGCGCACAGCTATCAGGCCAAGGAGATTATAGAGGTTGCGGACGTATCCGGGGATTCGTTCCAGTTGAGCCTTGCCGCCCAGAAGGTGCCGGGCAACACCGTGATTTTGTGCGGCGTGCATTTTATGGCCGAGACGGTAAAGATACTTTCGCCAGAGAAGAAGGTGATTCTGGCCAACCCGGTTGCGGGATGCCCCATGGCCGAGCAGATTGAGCCCGAGATGCTGGAACACTTGAAGAAAAACAATCCGGATTACACGGTTGTGGCCTATATCAACACCACCGCGGCTTTAAAAACACTGTGCGACGTGTGCGTAACCAGTTCCTCCGCCGTTAAAATTGTGCGGAACATAAAAAACGATAAAATACTGTTTATTCCGGATTGCAACCTGGGACAGTATGTGGCAGACCAGGTGCCTGAAAAAACGTTCAAGTTTGTGCAGGGCGGCTGCCCCATTCATGCGGTGGTTACCGCGGCAGATGCCAAGGCGGCCAGGGAGAAGCATCCGAACGCGCTGCTGCTGGTGCATCCGGAATGCGTCCCCGCAGTGGTAGCCCAGGCTGATTTTGTGGGGTCTACGTCCGCCATTATGGACTACGCCAGGCAGTCGGACGCAAAGGAATTTATCATAGGAACGGAAATGAGCATTGCGGAGCATTTGTCTTACGCGTGCCCGCACAAAAAATTCTATATGCTGTCCAAAAAACTGCTGTGCATGAATATGAAGATCACCACGCTGGTGGACGTATTCCACTCCCTGACCGGCGAAGGCGGGGAAGAAATTGTGATGAGCGGTGATCTGATCACAAAGGCGCGCGTATGCATAGACGAAATGGTGCGCCTGGGTAAATAAACCAAAGCGGAGGAAAAGGATGAAGATAGCCGTAATAGACGGCCAGGGCGGAGGCATTGGAAAAGCGGTGGTGGAACGGATTCGCCAGGTTTTTGGAAACGATATTGAGGTGCTGGCGCTTGGAACCAACGCGTTGGCGGCGTCTTTGATGATGAAGGCGGGCGCGAACGAATGCGCTTCCGGAGAGAACGCTGTTTGCTGGAACGCCGGACGTGTGGATGTAATTATAGGCTCCATTGGAATTATTGCGGCAAACGCAATGGTGGGGGAACTCTCGCCCGCCATGGCTGCGGCAATTGCATCCAGCGAAGCGGTGAAAATATTGATTCCCCTGAACAATTACAGGATGAAGGTGGCCGGAACCAGGAACGAGCCGCTGCCCCATATGATAGACGAGGCGATGAAGATTCTGGAAGGCATCCTGGAAGCGGAGAATGAAAAAAGCTGAGGCTTATGCCGCAGCTTTTGTTTTACAGGTATCTCAGGTATTTACAATAATAATCTGCTCCACAATATCCGCAACGTCTTCGCAGGCGTCCAGGGATTTTTCCAGCGTCTGGTACAGGTTTTGCAGTCGGATCACGTCAATGGGAGAATTGTTTTCCGCCGGATCAAACAGCTTTCGCATACCATTGTTGTATATCTGGTCGCCCTGCTCCTCCAGTCGGTTGATCTCCACGGAGAGCTCCTTGATCTTCTTTAAATTTTTCTGGTAATGCCTGAAATCCCCAAGCAATATCACAAGCTTCTCACAGCTCTCCACAATCAGGTCTACAAGCCTGTTTACAGTTTCACTGCATTCCGTAATGTGCATCATGTATATTTGATTGCCAATTTCGTTGATGCTGTCCGTAATTGTCTCGATGGCGTTCACCAGGTTCATCATATCGGAATTATTGATGGGTGTGATGAATGCGTCCGAAATCAGGCGGAAGGATTCGTGTACCTGCTTGTCCCCCTCGTGCTCAATCTCCTTGAGCAGCTCAATTTCCGCTTTGTCTATCGTTCCGTCCCTAAAAGACTTTTGAACCGATTTGGCCGCCCTGCAGGCAATGGCGATGCCTTTTTCAAACAAACCGTAATAATCCGGCCCTTTTTTATAAAAATCACTCATGATAAAATCCTCTCCATTTATGAATTATTTAAAAAATTGCAATAAACAGCTTTGTCATCAGGTATCCAAGGCCCATGCAGACAGGGAAGGTGAGTATCCAGGCAATCACCATTTCACGCGCTATGCCCCAATTTACGTTGGAGAATTTTTTTGCAGCGCCCGCACCCATCATGGCCGCGCCCTTGGTGTTGGTGGTGGACAGCGGAATACCGGAGGATACCGTTGTGACCAGCATGCATAGGGACGCCACGATTTCAGCGGAGAATCCCTGGTATTTTTCCAGCCGCACCATGTCTATACCCATTGTTTTAATGATGCGGTAGCCGCCTATGGAGGTGCCAATGCCCATCACAAGGGCGCATAAAAGCATGATCCACAGGTCTATGTGTATGGAGGCGGGAATGAGCTGGTTTTGCGCCAGCAGCATAACCAGTACAAATACGCCCATAAACTTCTGGCCGTCCTGCGCGCCGTGGCTGGTGGCCATCAATGCGGCCGAAACGATTTGACCTCCGGAGAAGAAACGGTTTGCCTTTGCGCGTTTTGCGTTGCGGGCCAAAAACCGTATGAGCTTTGTAAAGCCGTAAGTGGCCACAAAGCCGACCACGGTTGCAATCACAATGCCCCATATAACTTTTTCAAATTCCTCCAGCCTGAATGCAGACAGGCCGTTGTAGGCAATGCCGGAACCCATAAGGCCGGCGATAAGGGCATGGCTTTCGCTGGTTGGGATGCCGAAGCGCCAGGCGGTTAGAGACCAGATTACTATGGATAGCTGCGCGGCGCAAATGGCAATGAGCGGGCTGGTGCCAGTTCCAACATCCACAAGGTTTGCTATGGTGCTGGCAACCGCGGAGCCAAAGCACATGATGCCTACCAGGTTGAATACGGTGGCCATGATAACCGCCGTACGGGGCCGGAGCACACGCGTGGACACCACGGTTGCGATTGCGTTAGGCGCATCGGTCCAGCCGTTAACAAATATGGATGCACATACAAGCAAGAGAGCAATAATAAGAATGGAGGACATGCATAACCTCGTTTCAAGACAATCTTTTTGTACTAGGATTTGTTTTTATAACTTTTTTATTATATCATAAATATAAGTTAAAAACAAAAAATAACGAAAAAGGGCGAAAACAATAAAAAAGCCGCCCGTGCAGGCGGCGGATGTAAACCGACGTTATTCCCTGTCCTGTTTTAACATTGCAAAGCTTCTGTCCCACGTTTTTTCCGCTTTGGAGGAAAAGAAACATGCCGGAAACTGGCCCAGATCCCTGTGGTATGCAATGCATTCGCAGCATTTTGCGTGGTTGCTACAGGAAGCCGTGCAGTTGCAGGCAGGGCTTTGTTTATTGGACGAGCATGCCATAGAGGTTCCCCCTATCTATTTTAAATAAGAATGTTATAATAAAAATAAATTATTTTTTGGAATTTGTCCAGACAAAGGTGCATTGTTGTGAAAAAATACGATGTTCTTGATATAGGCATTATTGTTGCGGATATACCCGTAAAGTTGCCCTGCGAGAGCCTTGATTTTTGTTCGGATACCTTCCGGGTGGAGAAAGAGGCGGGCATAACCGTAAGCGCAGACGTGGGGCACGATAATTACAGCACTGGATTTGCAGGCGTTATAAACCTGCTTAGGTATGTTGATTTTTTTATGCCCAGCTATGTGGAGGCTAAATATATCACCGGCGAAGCCGAACCCGCTAAAATGGCGGAATGTATTGTAAGGCATACGGGAGAAAAAACAGTGATCATTAAGCTGGGCGCCCAGGGCTGCTATGTGCATGAAGGCGCGGCAGGGTATACGGTTCCTGCGTTTCCGGTGAACATTGTGGATACAACAGGGGCGGGCGATAATTTTGTCGCGGGGTTTATCGGCGCGTATCTGGACGGCGGTTCTGTCCGCGAGTGCGCCAGGTTTGCCTGTGCGGCGGCCGCGGTATCCACCCAGTATTTGGGGGCCACGTCCGCATGCGTAACACTGCCCCGCATCAGGCAATTGCTTCAGGCGTAAGCGTTTTATGCAATAAAATACCAATCCCATATTAGGACGCTACGGCGCCCTGAATCCGTTTTTCGGCAGGAAGAACGGATTTTTTTTGTTAAGCGTTTTTTTTCGCACTGCGTTTATGGCTTTTTGCGCGTAAGGGGGCACCAGATGCATGGCAATAATTCTCACCTATAATTTGCTTTTGGCTGCGCAGTTTAATAGTAAAAATTACTTTTGTAAAAAAAGGCATTGGCTGAATACCCAAATGGACGGACCGCTTATAAAATGGAGTCTGGCTTGGTTGTTCATGAGGTATTGGATGTATATGATGTGGAAAAGGTTTGCTGATTTAATTTTTGCTGTTTTTGCGCTGGCGTTTTTGTCTCCTTTGTTTCTGGCGCTGTCCATTGCCGTAATGCTGGATTCGCCCGGGCCTGTTCTTTTCAGGCAAAAGCGGGTGGGCAAAGGCGGCGTGTATTTTTATATATTAAAATTCAGAACCATGCGCAGAGACACGCCGAACGTCCCCACGCGCGAACTGGAAAACCCGGACAGGTATATCACCAAACCCGGCCGGTTTTTGCGCAAAACAAGCCTGGACGAGTTGCCCCAGCTGTTGAATATCATCCGCGGGCACATGTCCTTTGTGGGCCCGCGCCCTGTACTGTGGAGCGAATTTGATTTGATAGAGGAGCGCAATAAAAACGGCGTCTGCAACATACGGCCGGGGCTCACGGGCCTGGCGCAGATCAGCGGAAGGGACGCGCTGTCAAACGCCACCAAGGCAAAGGTGGACGAGCTGTATGCCAGCAATATAAGCGCAGGACTCGACATGGCCTGCATGCTTAAAACGGTAGTAAAAGTGCTTAGGCACGACGGCGTTGTGGAGGGCGGCAAAGGCTCCATTTAAAGCTAAAATAAAAGGTCATACCGGTTTTATTTGATAAAAAGAAACCGGTTTAATTAAAAAACAATATAATAATACACAAAAATGCAGTTTCAACAAAAAAGAATATTTATTTTAATTTTTTTAATCTATCCGGTGCGTTGCATCGACAAGATTTTTAACTTTCAACTTCTATACTTTGTTACAGTACACAATATTTGTATTCGTGCTAATGAAAAACGAGCCGGATTTAAGCAAACGTTATCAAAATGATTGGGGCCGCATCAAACAGGTTTGCATTGCAAATATAAATCCAGCGTAAAAAAGTGGGGAAAAAAAGAAGAATATGTTGGCTTATTGTGCTTTTTGCAAAACGACGTTAGAAGAAAAGGCGGCGATGCAGATTAACAGACTGTATTGCGCCGCGGGTATCTGCGCCATTGCTCCTGTGCGGATACTGAAGGAACGCAAGCGCGGGGTTGTAAACCAAACCCGCAAACCTCTGCTGCCGGGTTATGTCATGATTTTTTCGGATGAATGTGTAAGGCCCTCCATGCTGCGGCCCGTTGACAACGTTATAGGGCTGCTTTGCTACCCGGGCGGGGAATACGAGCTGAAAGGCGGCGATCTTGCGTATGCAAATTTTATCTATGGAAACCGGGGCGTTATAGGCGTTTCCGATATACTGTGCGAAGGCAAGGAAGTAAAAGTGATATCCGGCCCGCTGGCGGAATGCGAAGGTACGATTGTAAGGCTGGATCAAAGGAAGCAGCGTGTGTGGATGCGGATATGGTTTGACGGCGTGGAGCGGGAAATTTCGCTCAGCGCCAATATTTTGTCTGCAATTTAGCCATTACAAAACCATTCTGCCAGGCCGCTGTTTCGGCGCGGTTTATGTTTGGATGGTGTTATAAAAAGGAGTACCATCTGCTTTTGTTAAGAAAAGCGGATGGGCGGAGCTATGCCATTTTAGAGGATATTTATGGAAGAGATAAAGAAGAAAAGTTCAAAAAAAGTGCGGATCATCATTTTAGTTTCTGCCGCTTGTGCGCTGGCCATTGGCGCAGCATTTGTTTATTTATCCTGGTCCAGTCCCCGGAACGCGTTTTCGGCCCAAACCGCCTCTCCCCAGGCACAGATAAAAGTGCCGGACCAGGTAGCGGTGGTGGATGACAACCAGCAGCAGGCACAGCAGAAAGTGGTTACGCAAAGCGCTCCAAGCCCAACCGGCGAATTTGAAAACCAGAATGTGATTCATATTTTGTTGATGGGCATTGACTCCAGCCAAAAAACAATGGAACTGAATATGGGGTGGAGGAGCGATATGCTGATGCTGTGCACGCTTAATCTTGATAAAAGCACCATTGCACTCACAACCATTCCGCGGGATACGCGAACATATGCGTACCATTTGGACGATAACGGGAACGCGACTTCCACACAACTGACAAAGATTAATTCTGCATACCAATACGGATACGGCCCCAAATTTGGGGCGCAGAACGAAATGCTTGCAGTGCACGATTTTTTGACGAACGCCTCCGGCGTCAACGTGCCGGTCTCTTATTATGTGTCTGTCGATCTGGACAACGCGCCCAAACTGGCAGACGAACTGGGGGGAATCCCTATAACGCTGGACGTTAATTTTCCCGGGCTTGGGAAGAAGGGAGAAACCGTTACCATAAATAGTGAAAACTGCGACAAGTTTTTGCAGAACAGATATGACATTGGGGGGGATATTGCGCGTGCGCGTCATCACGAGGAATTTTTATTCAGCATGATCAAAGAGATTAAAAACAAGGGAGCGGTCCATTCGGCGGTGGCCCTGTTCAACCTGTACACGCAGTATGTAAAAACAAATCTGAACCTGCAGCAAATCATCGCTCTTGCCGGGGTACTGGACAATTTTGATCTGGACGACCTGGATTACAAGGTGATCGATGGGGAATACAAGTATATAAACGGGCTGTGCTATTACATTGCGGATACAAACGACGTAAAAAGCAGGATTGGATATTTGGTGAAACAATGAATATTCGGGCCGTGTACTTTTATAAAATTGATAAGCATACAACATAAAAAGGAGAAAAAATGAACATACCTTTTTCGCCGCCCGACATAACGCAGGCAGATATAGACGCCGTTGTGGACGTGCTGAAGTCTGGATGGATTACAACGGGACCCAAAACAAAAGAATTTGAAAGGCAGCTTTCCCGGTTTTGCGCAACCAATCAAACCGTATGCCTGAATTCTGCGACAGCCGCGCTGGAATTGACGCTGCGGTTTTTAGGGATAGGTTCGGGGGACGAGGTGATTACCAGCGCGTATACATATACGGCAACCGCCAGCGTGGTTCAGCATGTGGGAGCCAAGACCATTTTGGTGGATACCGATAAAGGGAGTTACCATCTTTCTGCACAGCATGTTCTGGATGCAATAACCAAAAGAACCAAGGCCGTAATAGCGGTGGATATTGCCGGGGTGCCCTGCGGTTATGACGGGCTTTTTGCGGCGCTGGAGCAAAAAAAGCATTTGTTCAGGCCACGGAGCGTTGTGCAGTCCTGCTTTGAAAGGCCGGTATTGATTGCGGACGCTGCGCATGCGCTGGGAGCGGCATACAAGGGGAAGCCTGTGGGGAGCATAGCAGATTTTACCTGCTTTTCTTTTCACGCGGTAAAAAATTTGACGACGGCGGAGGGCGGAGCGGTTACGTGGCGCACGCTCCCAGGGGTTCCGGACGGCTTTATTTATACCCAGTTTATGCTTTTATCCCTGCACGGGCAGAACAAGGACGCGCTCGAAAAATCTCTGGCGGGGCATTGGGTGTACGACATCACCCTGCCCGGATATAAATGTAACATGACGGACATGATGGCCGCTCTCGGGCTTTCGCAACTATCCAGGTATCCGCAGACGCTGCTGAAAAGGCGGCGGATTATAGAAGCCTACAATGGGGCGTTTGGAACCCTGGATGTGGAAACCCTTACACATTACGGAGATGAATATGCATCCAGCGGGCATCTGTACATGCTGCGCCTGCCCGGAAAAGACGAGAAATGCAGGGACGAATTGATACGCGAGCTGGCGGAACGCGGAGTAGCCGCTAATGTGCATTATAAACCCCTGCCCATGCATTCCGCTTATAAAAATATGGGGTTTGACATAGCGGATTTTCCCAATGCCTACGCCATGTACCGCAATGAGGTATCTCTGCCCGTATACAGCGGGATGACGGATGCAGAGAACGATTTTGTAATTGATACCGTTTTTAAAATACTGAAAACGAGGGATATAGCATGTATGTAAGGGTTTGGAAAAGAGTTCTGGATGTGATCCTATTTTTTGTGGGCTTTCCTTTTTGGCTGGTGATTCTGGCAATTGTGGGACCGATGATTCATTTTGAAGACAAAGGGCCGGTTTTTTATGTTACGCCGCGTTTGGGGAAGGACGGAAAGGTATTCCACATGTATAAATTCCGCACCATGAAAGTGGGTTCGCCGGATATCCGTGTGGCGGACGGATCCACATACAGCGGAGAAAACGACGACAGGCTTACCAAGATAGGCAGGCATTTGAGAAAGACCAGCCTGGACGAGACCCCCCAGCTTATCAACATCATAAAGGGAGAGATGAGCGTGATAGGCCCAAGGCCCGATTTGCCCGAAGACATTAATGCGTATACGGATGCACAGAAGCTTAAGCTGGAGCCAAGGCCGGGAGTGACTGGCTACAGCCAGGCGTATTACAGAAATTCCATTACCGCCAGCCAGAAGTACGACAACGATGTTTTTTATGTGCAGAATATTTGTTTTCTGCTGGACTGTAAGCTGTTTTTCAGAACGGCGAAAGTGGTGTTCTTAAAGGAAAACGTGTATACTGCCAAGATCAAGCATTTTGGCGAGGCATAGATAAGAAGGCAAACGCAAATGCAATCAAAAAAAATTATGATATTGGGGGCCAGCACCCTGCAACTTCCGGCAATATGCAAGGCAAAAGAGATGGGGATTACCGTGATAGCCGTTGACAAGGACAGTAACGCGGTGGGGTTTAAGTATGCAGACATATGCCTTTTTTTCAGCACAATTGATACGCCGCGCATCACAGAGGCTGCCCGGCAATTCGGCATTGACGGTATTATGACAGCCGCGAGCGACAGGCCTATGCGCGCGGTTGCATTGGCGGCGGCAGAATTGCATTTGGCCGGCATCAGCGAAGAAACCGCCCTGCGGGCCACAAACAAAATTTTAATGCGGCAATGTTTAAAGGAACACAATGTACCCGTTCCCGCATTTTTTGGGGCGGAAGATTTCCGGGAATATCAAACAATTATGCAGCGGTTTAAAACCGCATGCATTGTAAAACCGGCTGACAATTCGGGCAGCCGGGGCGTTTTTAAGATATCCGACCCCAATGACAGGGAACTGGCCAAATACGCTTACGATTACAGTAAAAAAAGTTCCGGCAACGGGGAGATTATTGTGGAAGAGTTTATGGAGGGCCCGGAGGTAAGCGTGGAAACAATCAGCGAAAACGGGGCCGTGCATATTATTGCCGTTACGGACAAGCTCACTTCGGGCCCGCCAAGGTTTGTGGAAATGGGGCACTCCCAGCCTTCCCGGCTGGCTGCCGGTATATTGGGGCGGATCAAAGAAGTTGCGGCAAACGCTGTTCTGGCGCTGGGGATTGACAACGGCCCTGCGCATGTGGAAATTATAGCGACAAAAGCGGGACCCAAGGTTGTGGAGCTTGGTGCAAGGCTGGGGGGCGATTATATTACCTCGCACCTGGTTCCGCTCTCCACCGGAACAGACATGGTGAAATGCTGCATCCAGATTGCGCTGGGTGAGAAGCCCGATTTTAAAATAAATAAGCGCGCAGGCGCCGCTATCCGGTATTTTAATACGCCGCCCGGCAAAATAATGGATATCCAAAACGTGGAGACAGCAAAAAAAAGCCCTGCCGTTCGGCAGATAACATTTGTAAAAGCCATTGGGGAGACAGCTCCGGAAATCAACAGCAGCTCGGACAGGGTTGGCTTTGTGATTGCGCAATCCAAAAATGCCGCGGCCGCGGTAAAGGCCTGCAAAAATGCGCTTGCCCGCATCCGGATTGAAATTGAAGCGCAGGGGAAAGTTTTATGAAAAAATTCCTGTATATAGACAACAGTACACGGCCCTGTGCAAGCGAAATGGACAGCCTGGAGGAAGTGCGGCTGGACAACTGCAGCCTGCCATGCGTAGAGGCGGCGATTGCAATGGACTACCGTGTGTACATGGGTGTTAACAGAACGTATGCCGGCAGGCTTACAAGCGGCTATGGCATTCAATTCTATAACGCCAATATTTTCCGCAGCGTGACGGATATTAAAAACAATATCATTGCATATAAAAATTTATTGGCATTATTAAAAAGAGAACGTATTGATGTAATACACTGCAACACGCCCATTGGAGGCGTGCTTGGGCGCATATGCGGGAACAAAGCCAGGGTGGGCAAGATTATCTACACCGTACATGGATTCCATTTTTACGGAGGAGCGCCCCTTATTAACAATACGCTGTATAAATGGGTGGAAATGTGGCTGGCCCGCTATACGGACGCTATTATTACGATGAACCGGGAAGACTACGCTGCGGCTTTAAAATTAAGATTAAGAAACAATGGAAGGGTATATTATATTCCGGGTGTGGGAATAGACACAAGCCGGTTTAGGGAGTACGCGCCCGGCAGAAAAAACACCAGGGGTTGCCTTGGGTTAAAAGAGGATGACATCATGCTGATTGCCGCGGGAGACCTGGTGCGCCGGAAAAATTACGAGGCTTCCATAAAGTCCATAGCGCAGGCCGGCAACCCCCGGCTGCACTTTTATATCTGCGGGACAGGCCCCAGGCTGACGGAACTGGAAAAGCTGGCACACAAACTGAATATACAGGATCAGGTTCATTTTTTGGGCCACAGGGGGGATGTGGCGGGGTTGCTTAAGGCAGCGGATATTTTTTTGTTTACATCTTTTCAGGAAGGTTTGCCCCGCAGCCTGATGGAGGCAATGGCCAGCGGGCTGCCCTGCGTTGCCTCCAGAATACGTGGCAACACGGACTTGTTGGCGGAAAACGCCGGGGGATTTTTGTGCGCTCCAAATGACATCGCAGGATTTTGCAGGGCCATCCGCACACTGGCGGAAGATGCGGACTTGCGGAAAGAAATGGGACTTGCCAACAAAAAGAGAGTGCAGGATTTTGATATTGACAAGGTAAGAGCCAGAATAGCGGAGATTTACGGGCAGGAGCTGGCCTGACACCCGGCGCATGGGAGGCGGCGATAAGGCAATATGGAGAAGGGAAAACTAAAGGTGCTGCATCTGCTGGAAAGCGACCGCTTTTCGGGCGCGGAGAACGTGGTATGCCAGATATTTGAGATGCTCCGGGATTGGGATTATGAAATGGCGTACAGCAGCATGGACGGGCAGATACGTGAAGCGCTTGCCAAACGGGGTATTCCCTTTCGCCCTATGAAAAAGCTGACCTTAAAAGAAGCGCATCGCGTTGTGCAGGCATATAAACCGGATATCATCCATGCGCACGATATGAGGGCAAGCGTCATCGCTTCCATTGTGGGCGGCAGGGCAAAAGTAATCTCGCATATGCATGGGAACAACAGCAAAATGAGGAAGTTGAACGCAAGAACGCTGGCCTATCTGGCTTGTTCTTCCCGGTTTGGACGGATCATATGGGTTTCCAGGTCTTCGTTTGAAAGTTACAGGTTCACCCGGCAAATATCCCGCAAGAGCGCTGTTTTATATAACACGCTGAACCCAAAGCAGGTGATGGAGAAGGCCGGGCGGGGGCCGGCGGAAGCCTATGACGTTGTTTTTTTGGGAAGGATGAGTTATCCAAAAAATCCGGAGAAGCTGCTTAGGGTGCTGCGGCTTGCAGCGGATAAAAATCCCTGTATGCGGGCTGCGGTTATCGGAGACGGCGAGTTGTTTGAAAGCACGCGGTGCCTGGCCAAAGAAATGGGCCTGGCAGACAATGTAACTTTTTTGGGGTTTTTAGAGAATCCCATGGCAATACTTAAAAACGCAAAAGTAATGGTGATGACCTCCCGCTATGAAGGTACTCCCATGTGCGCGCTGGAAGCCATGATACTGGGCGTTCCGATTGTATCTACCCCCGTGGACGGGCTGGCCGACCTGGTGGAGGATTGCGAAAACGGTTTTTTGGCAGAGGCAGACGAAGAGCTGGCAGACTGTATAGGTATACTCATTATGGACGGGGAGAAGAGGCGCCGGATGTCTGTGGCTGCGCAAAAGAAAGCCGAGGCATATATCCGGATATCCGAATACAGAGACCAGATAATAAAGTTTTATTCCATATAAAAAATCACAGGAGACACGCATGGCGAAAATTCTATTTGTCGTTCCTTTTTTATCCGGCGGAGGTGCGGAACGCGTTGTGTCCATATGGGCAAGCGGGCTGGCGGAACTGGGCGGAGATATTCATCTGCTGGCGTTTTACAGGGTCCAAAACGAATACGCGCTCAGCGGACAGGTAAATCTGCATACCGTGGCCGCAAACGAAGGAGCGTATGCCCGACTTGGCGGTCTGGGCAAAATAATGGGCATCAGAAGGGTTCTTAAGGAACTGAAGCCGGACGTTGTGCTTCCGTTTGTTTCCTACGCGGGCATTTTGATGATGCTGTCAAATATCGGGCTGCACGCCCGGATCGTGGAAACCGTGCGCATTGATCCGAAATACGAGCCCCTGGGGCTTAAATGGGGACTTTTGCGCCGCATTGCGCTGCGTTTATCCAAACGCTGCATTGTGCAGACGGAAAGCCAGCTAAAGCAATTTTCAAAAGGACTGCAAAAAAGAATGGTTGTGCTGCCCAATCCTGTTTCACCTGATTTTACGGTATCGCAGAAAATATACAAAGAAACAAAGATCAGGAACCTGATTGCAGTGGGCCGCCTGGAAAAACAAAAGAACTATGAAATGCTGCTTGTGGCATTTGCGCAGGCAGCGGCAGATGAAAAAATATATTTGCGTGTATACGGGGAAGGTTCCCTTTTTTGGGAGTTGGACGAGCTGATAGGCAAGCTGGGGCTTGGGGGACGCGTCAGGTTGTGCGGCAAAACAGACCGTATAGCGGAGGCTCTTTTGGAGGCAGACCTGTTTGTTTTATCTTCGGACGCGGAGGGGTTTCCAAACGCTCTGATGGAGGCAATGGCCGCCGGGCTGCCCTGCATAGCAACAGACTGCCCCACAGGCCCTGCCGAACTGATTGCAAACGGAAAAAACGGATTGCTTGTGCCTGCCGGGAACGCGGACGCCATGAATGCCGCGATTCTTTGGATGATCCGGCATCCCGCTGAAGCGGCCCAAATGGGGATGGAAGCCAGAAAAAACATACTGGACAGGTATGACGCTTCCAACAACACCCTTGAATTGCTGCGCATTATAGAGGGATCCTGTAAGCCGTCCATCGCCAGAGAGGGAGGCGCCGCATGAACCAATGGCCCGGCCAGACTACATTGTATGAAAACAGGCCAGCCGCAGCCAAAGCAACCGGATCCTTGCTTTACAAACACCACTTGGCTATTGCCGTGCTTCTTTGCATGGGTTATATCATCACAAAGCAAATGAAGATGGAGATTCCCAGTATCGGTTTTTTTTGCCTGATCGCTTTGTTGGTTCTGCGGTGCAACATAAACCGGGTTACATACCTGTTTTTCTTTTTAAGCCCTATGTACTTGTTTATTACTGCCGGCAGCTTCCCGGTATACGATTTGGTTGTGGGAATGCTGGTGCTGCATCGGATACTTCAAAAGAAGATCAGAAACGCGGTGGTTCCAATTTTTGCGGTATGCCTGCTGCTGATACTGGAGCTGGTTGGCATGCTGGTTTCCGGCAGCTTTTTAACGCTCAACCTGGTCAAGCTTTTTGTTATTCTTTTAATAGCCGTACTGCAGATTTACGATCCCCCCGCGGACTATGATAATACAACTGCAATCAAATACCTTTTGTGGGGTACTTTTATATTTGCGGGGATGTATATCCTTTTTAATTACAACATCATGATCAATCCTTCCAACCGCACCGGAGGCCTGGGAGACCTGGATCCCAACACATACGCCATGTATAACCTGTTTGCAGCCGCCATAGCCCTGCAACAGATTTTTTTGGGGAAGACGGATAAAAAAGAAACGTTGCTGTATATTGCGTTTATTGCCGTTTATATCATAGGCGGATTTATGACGCTTTCAAAAACATTCGCAATCTTGCTTACCATAATGGTTCTTCTCTGCCTGATACTGAATTTTAGAAGTAAAAAGAACCTGTTGCTTGTTGCGGTTGTGGCAGGCACGTTTATCATTTTTTTAAACATACCTTTTTTTAAAGGGGTATTGAACGAATTGATTTTGCGCTTTACCTCCGCCCTGAATTTGAACGAACTTACAACTGGCAGGGCTGAAATTATGGCAGAGTATGCAGCCGCGCTGCAAAAAAATCCGCAGGTGCTGGTTTTTGGGGGAGGCATGCAATCTTATATGGGTGCGCTTGGAATACCGTACAGGCCGCACAACACTGTTCTTGAGCTTGTAAGCGCCTGGGGCGTTGCAGGCGGGTTTATATTTTTGTATATGTTCATACGGGGCGCAAAAACATTCGGGAACGCAGTGCAAAAAAAACGCATATATGCAGTAAACGCTGTGCCGATGATTATTTTGCTGCTTTTCTTCCAGACGCTGACGCTTCTTTATCAGGAAGCGACATATGCGTATATAATTATGGCTGTTATGGTTTTATATATGGAACCTGGCCGTGAAGTGAAGCAACCGCAAGAAACAAGGTTAGTGCAGAGGGGCGTTTACCGGAAATGAAAAAAAAGCTGTTGTTTGTAATCTCTTCCCTTTACGGCGGCGGCGCGGAAAGAAGCCTTGTAAACCTGCTTCAAAAGCTTGATCAAGCCAAATACGAGATTGACCTGATGCTTTTTTACAGGGGCGGGCTGTTTATGCAGATGATCCCGCAAAACGTACGGATTCTTGAAATTCCCAGGGAGATACGCTTTTTAAACGGCTATCCGGATAAGCAACTGATGGCTTCATTTTCCTTTAAATGTGCCGTTTTAAGATTTGGATACATCCTTATGCGCCCAAAGAAATGCAGCGCATATAAGAACAACCAGGTGCTTTGGCGGCGGGTCTGGAACAAATGCGTGCCCCGCCTGGATATGGAATACGATATTGCCGCTGCTTATATGCACTCCATTCCATCTTATTATGTGATGGATAAGGTGTGCGCCAAACGCAAAGTACTCTGGATGCACAATGACTATTCCGGCCTGGAAGGCGATGCGGCGCTGGATGCAGATTATTTTGAAAAGGCGGATTGCATTGTTACGGTATCGGAACGGTGCAGGGAGGCTCTGGTAGGCCGTTTCCCTCACCTGGAGCCCAAGATAAAAATTTTATACAATATCAATTCTGCAAAAATTATTTCGGAAATGGCAACCCGGTTTGACCCGGAAGAATATGCGGAGGCAGTGGATAACCGCGAGGCCATACTCCTTTCAGTGGGCAGGCTGAGCCACGCCAAAGGATTTGATCTTGCGGTTGAAGCCGCGGCTATTATGAAAGAAAGCGGACTTCGGTTCAGGTGGTTTATTATAGGGAGCGGAGAATTGCAGAAAGAGATGGAAAACCAAATTGAACGGCTGGGGTTACAAAAAGAGTTTTTATTGCTGGGCCAGCGGGAAAACCCGTATCCTTATATGCTGCAAGCGGATTTGATAGTGCAGCCCTCCAGATACGAGGGCAAATCCATTGTTCTGGACGAGGCGAAAATATTGCACCGGCCCATTCTTGCCGCCAGGTATAATTCTGCGGAAGACCAGATTAAGGATGGAGAAACAGGCATGCTGGTGGAAGGATCGGCTCGGGCGATTGCACAGGGGATTCAGAATTTTTTGAATGATTATGAAAAGAGGGTGTCCCTCGCCTGCAACCTCAGTAAATTTGCCTGGGATACAGAGAAAGAAGTGGACGGCTATATGGAGTGCCTGGATGGAATGGAAAACCGTGCGTAAAGGAATGCCTGTATGAGCGGCAGGATAAATTCCACAGCCAGAAATTTTGCGGTAACCCTTTTTTATCAACTGGTTACGGTTGCATTTGGATTGATTATTCCGCGCCTGTTTCTGGATAGCTACGGCCCGGATATACACGGGCTTACGTCATCCATTTCTAATTTAATGGTTTATGTTGTGTTGCTTAACGCGGGACTGGCGGCCGCTTCCATACAGGCGCTGTATGAACCCCTTGCCAAAAACGACACAAATAGAATCAACGCGGTTTTAAACGCTGTAAACCGCTCGTTTATGCAGACGGGATTTGCATATCTGGCGGCGGTTATGGTTCTATCCTTTGTGCTGCCTTTCATAACCTCGCAACAGGTGCCCGGGTTGCTTGCCTTTCTGCTTATGCTTATCATGGGATCCGCCAGCACAGCCGAATGTTTTTTGTACAGCAGATTTAATGTTCTGCTTCTGGCAGACCAGAAGCTGTATGTGCTCAACGTATTCAACATTATTATGCTGGTAATCCGCGGCGTTTTGCAGTTTGTTCTTATCAAGGCGGGATTTTCCATTCTGATTGTGCAGGCAGTTCCCGCCGCAACCATCCTGATACAGGCGGCGTTTTTAAAAATATACATAAAAAAACACTACCCTGCGCTGAACCGGGCGGTTTTGCCGGACAACAGGGCATTGTCCAAAAGATGGCAGGCTTTGGTGCATCAGGCGGCGGGAGTTGTGGTGAACAATACCGACGCTGTTTTATTGACGGTGTTTGGCAATCTTGTTCTGGTAAGCATTTATTCTGTGTACCAGATGGTTTTCAGCAACTTGTATATTCTGATGACGATGGTTTTTTCGCAGGCGTCCATTGCAAGCTTTGGACAGTTGCTTGCACTTAAAGACAAAAGCTCGGTTTTGGAAAATTATAAAAAATATGAGTTTTTGTACGATATATTTATTTCCATTGCCTATTCTGTGTGCGCCGTTATGATATTGCCGTTTGTGGGGCTTTATACGCGGGGAATAGCTAATGTGCCTTATGTGGATGGAACAATTGCCGCTTTATTTATGGCGATTGGCATTGCAAATAATTTAAGGGTGCCGGGCCTTACCTTGATTAACGCGGCGGGATTATACCGCGAGACGAAATGGAGGGCGATTGCCGAAGCCGCGATTAATTTTGCGGTGTCTGTTTCCCTGGTGCGTCCGTTGGGCATTGCCGGTGTGCTGATTGGGACCATTGCGTCTTTTGCGTACCGTACGGTGGATATTATTTTGTATGCAAACAGAAGAATTTTGAACGTTTCACCAAAAAGGACCATTGCAAGGGCTTGCCGCGTTGTTGTTATTGTCTGCCTGAATATCGTAATTCTCAAATTGCCGGGCTGGGCGCCCGGGGGATGGGGAGAATGGGCCTTGGACACGCTGATAACCGGGCTGATTTGCGTTGCCGTTGCGTTTGCTGTGAACGCAGCATTTGAATATAGAAGCATGGTGGATTTATTTCGCATATTTCATTCAATTGTGGAGGCACACAGTAAAAAAACGGCGGATTGCCAAAAGGGGGAACGTACATAGTGAATTCATAATGCCGATAAATCAGAGGAATACTGCGGGTTTAAAATAAAGGATGACGGGCAAGAGGCCAGAACCGGCGCCTGTGGATGGGGAGTAAATGAGATGGTGAAAAAAACATTGCAAAGTGTTTGGGCGGCAGCCTTTACGGTTTATACGAACTTGGTTTATATGATTAACGAAAAGCCAAAAGGAGTTGATTTTATACTGACGGATAAAAGCGCAATGGCACTGAGCGCTTCGGCATCCTACTATGCTTCTGTTCCCAAAAGGACTATGCAAAAAGTTTTTTGCAATATTCCGATTCTGCCGGAAGATTCTTTTTTGGATATCGGGAGCGGAAAAGGCCACGTATTATATCTGGCGCATCAAATGGGTTTTGGCCGGGTGCATGGGATTGATCTTTCGCACAGTTTGTGTGAGACAGCGCTCCGTAATATATCCGCTCTGCATTTGTCCGGAAAAGTAACGGTAGATTGTATCAGCGCGTCCGACTTTAATGAGTTTGACAAGTATTCATACCTTTTTATGGCCAATCCTTTTTCTGAAGAGGTTATGCAAAAAGTTGTGGACAATATTGAACAAAGCCTCAGGCACAATCCCAGAAAAATTACTATTATCTATTTGAATCCAAGGTGCCATCAGGTTCTGGATGGCTGCGCTTTACTGTGGCTGGCCGAAAAACGGTTTGTGCGGGTGTATAACCCATTGAAAAAATGGAGCGTGTATTATTACGAGAGTGCCTGTGACAAATCTTCCTAAAACAAGAGTGTGGAAAACCATTTATCTAACCCGGCCTGAATCGTAAAATCCAAGTAAATTCTGGCGCCGTTTACTGTTTTATTCAAAATGGATTTAGTAAGATAAATACAGATACGGATAATGCCCAAAGACTTGTTTTAAAAGTATAGGTGGTGCTATGTTTAAAATTGCAGTTGCTGGAACCGGATATGTGGGCCTGGTAGCGGGCGTATGCTTTGCAGAAAAGGGCCACCGGGTGATATGCGTGGACGTTGACGAGGCAAAAGTGGAGCTGATGAAAAAAGGCGTCTCGCCCATATTTGAAGATGGTCTGGAAGAACTGATGCAAAAGAATTTAAGTTCCGGGAAGCTGGATTTCACCACCGACTATAGGGAGGCTTACCGGGATGCGGACGCGGTATTCATTGGCGTTGGCACACCCGAGCAGCCCGACGGCTCGGCCAATCTGTCACATATTGCAATGGTGGCCAGGCAGATTGCCGAGACGATTGAAAAGGATTGCCTGGTGGTGGTGAAATCCACCGTTCCGGTTGGCACAAACGACAAGGTGGAAAAGTTTATACAAGATTTTCTGGTGAACAGCGTTAAAGTGGAGGTTGCGTCCAACCCGGAATTTTTGGCGCAGGGAACTGCGGTGCTGGATACCCTGCAGGCCGCCCGTATCATCATTGGAACGGAGAGCAAATGGGCGGAGGAAATGCTGCAAAAGATATACGCGCCGTTTTGTCTCCCGGTTGTATCCGTTAGGCGGCGGTCTGCGGAAATGATTAAATACGCGGCCAATGATTTTCTGGCTTTAAAAATATCTTATATGAACGATATTGCAAATCTGTGTGAGCTTGTTGGCGCGGATATAGAGGACGTTGCACGCGGAATGAGTTTTGACGACAGGATTGGCGGGCGGTTTCTTGCCGCCGGGATAGGCTACGGCGGCTCCTGTTTCCCCAAGGATACAAAGGCGCTGGATTACCTCGCAAAGCAGAATGGGTACCAGTTGCGGACGGTTAAAGCGGCCATAGATGTGAACAACGATCAGAAAACAATGCTTTTTAAAAAAGCGTCCAGGCGGCTGATTACATTCAGCGGGCTTCGGGTGGCCGTGCTGGGCCTTACATTCAAACCCGGTACGGACGACCTGCGGGAAGCGCCTTCTCTTGTAAACGTACCCCTGCTGCTGGAGGAGGGCGCCGACGTTTGGGCCTTTGATCCTGTAGGCATGGACAGCTTTAAACGAATATTTCCTGAAGGGATAATTGGCAGAGGCTCCATTACGTATGCGCAGAATGCCATGCATGCCCTTGGCGGCGCGCATATCTGCCTGCTGTTTACCGAGTGGGACGAGATTAGGGCAATCAGCCCGGAAACCTACAAAAAGCTGATGAAAACTCCCCTGGTGTTCGACGGCAGGAACATGTACGGCACGGAAAGCATGAAGGATGCGGGTGTGGAGTATTATTCCATTGGCAGAAAAGACGTAATGGCGGAAAAGCCGGTTGCCAGGCTTTACGCGGATACGGGAGAAATAAAACGGAATGGAATACGGGAAATTGGATAAGGAAGTTTATTTTGTCACCGGAGCGGCTGGGTTTATTGGTTATCACTTATGCAGGCGCCTTTTGGAGCTTGGGCGCCAAGTTGTTGGTGTGGACAATATGAACGGTTATTACGATGTACACCTGAAATACGCCCGCCTGGACGGGCTTAATCCGTTTGAGCGCTTTACTTTTATAAAGGGAGACATTGCGGATGGGAATTTGGTGCAGGAACTGCTGAGCCAAACAAAGCCGGATATTGTGGTAAACCTGGCTGCGCAGGCAGGTGTGCGGTATTCCGCACAGAATCCCGCGAGCTATATCAAAAGCAACATCGCAGGTTTCTTTAACATACTGGAAGCCTGCAGGGCGGTCAGGCCCAAACACCTTGTATACGCTTCCTCCAGCTCTGTATATGGCGCAAACAGCAAGGTTCCGTTTGAGGAATCAGACTCCACGGACAATCCTGTTTCCCTGTATGCGGCCACAAAAAAATCCAACGAACTGATGGCGCATACCTACAGCCATATGTATAAACTGCCTGCCACCGGGCTTAGATTTTTTACCGTATACGGCCCCATGGGCAGGCCGGACATGGCTTATTACCTTTTTGCCCGGAAGTATTTTGCAGGCCACCCCATCCATATATACAACAACGGCGATTTTAAGCGCGACCTGTACCGGGATTTTACGTATATAGACGATATTGTGGACGGCATTCTGGCGACTATAGATATGGCGCCGCAGGATGGCGCGCCGCACAGAATATTTAACATTGGCAACAACCGGCCGGAAAAATTGATGCATTTTATAAAAATGCTGGAATCGTCCCTTGGCCGCGCACTTGGATATCCTGTGGTATTCAATAAGGTGTACGAGCCTATGAAGGCGGGAGACGTTCCCGCCACATACGCCTCTATTGAACTGCTTCAAAAAGCCACGGGATTCAAGCCCAAAACAACAATAGAGGAAGGCCTGCAAAAATTTGCAGACTGGTATGTAAGCTACCACAACATTTCAGGAGCCCGCAAGGCGGCATTGAAATAAAAAAATTTTATGCTATGCAAAATAGAATGACCCGTAATAAAAGCGTTTTTTGTTCTAATTTATTTCAGCGTTTCAAAAATCAAAAGCGTTTATTTTTTGCATTTTTTTAATTGGAGGAGAACACATGGAACTTACACTAAAGGATATTGGCGCCATTATAAAGAAAAACTGGATTATGATATTGTCGCTGACTGTAGCGGGAACCCTGCTGGGGTATAGTTTATCCGCTTTTGTTTTGCAGAAAGAGTACCAGGCGACAGCTATGATGATTGTGAGCACTACCGTGCAAAGCCCGGATAAACCGATGATGACCTCCAGCGACTACGATTTGAATGCCAAGCTGGTAAATTCCTACAGCGTATTGTGCAAGTCGGACAGAATACTAAACCAGGTGAAAAGCAAACTGGGAATGGGCCTGGAGTTGGACAAGCTCTCCGAGAAGATAGATGTCTCGTCCAAACAGGATACGGATATTATTTCTATTTCTGTAAAAGACGCTGCTCCACAAATGGCTCAGTCCATTGCCAACACGCTGGTGGATGTTTTTAGAAGCGAAGTGATTGGAATTATGAAAATGGATAATGTGCAGGTGATTGATTACGCGCCGCTCCCCACCAAACCAGTGCGGCCCGATGTGCTGGTCAACACGGTGATCAGCGGGCTTGTAGCCCTTGTGATTGCTTTTGTGATCAGCGGGGTGCGGTATGCGATGGACGATACAATAAAGGAATCTGAACTGATAACCGGAATTATGGGCCTTCCCGTAATTGGCAACGTTCCCAAGATGGACTAAAGGAGATTGATATGGAAAAAAACGACGAATTTTATAAAAGAGAGATTGCGCAGGAAACGTTTAATACCATAAGGACCAACATTGATTTTTTGGGTATGGACAAGGAAATGAAGGTTTTAATGATCACAAGCTCCATTAAGGACGAAGGGAAAACGACCACTTCCTGCAACATTGCAAACTCGTATGCAAAGGTTAAAAAACGCGCGCTCCTGATAGACTGCGATCTCCGCAGCCCCAAAGTGTACAGGGAGCTAAACGTTTTAAATCACAAGGGCCTGCCCGACCTGATTGTGGCCGAGAACAGAGAAGATTATGGAGACTACATTGTAAAAATCAACGAGTATTTTGACGTGATAACGGCAGGCTTTCGTCCGCCAAATCCTTCCGAGCTTCTTGCATCCAAACGCCTGGATGCAATTATTAAAAATCTGCGCGCCATGTATGACGTGATACTATTGGATACGCCGCCCATATTGCTGGTTGCGGACGCTATTTCATTAAACCGCTTGGTGGATGGGGTTCTGTTGGTGGTTAAATATGGATATACCACCAAAGAGGCTCTTGCGGAAAGCAAACGGGTATTTGAGGTGGCGGGTATCCGGCCCACTGCTTGCGTTTTTAACGCGGTACCCGGCACAAAGAAACAGAACAGGTATTACGGTTATTACGGGTACATTGAAGACCCCAGAAGTAAGAAGCAAACAGGCAGGAGCGAGACTCACGCAAAGAAAAAAACGCCGTCTGAAGACAGCTACATTAACTATTACCGCAGAAAAATTAAATAACCTGTTCTTAAAATTAAGCGTTAAAATCACAGCCGGGCTGTGATTTTTTTGTATTGTGCGGCCCGCGGCTGGCTGCCCTGCGGATACATTCGGGCTAAAACAGCAGCCAAGGCAAAATTACTGTTGACTTTAAAAATACGGGACAGTATTCTTAAACTATACTTTTTCAAGAATACCTTTTACAATCTTGGCGCGCCTGTTAAATGGGAGGTTAGGCATGAGAGAAGCACTGGGAATGATAGAAACCAGGGGCCTGGTGGGAGCCATTGAAGCTGCGGACGCAATGCTGAAAGCGGCGGATGTTTCTTTGCAGGGCAAGGAAAACATAGGTTCCGGCCTGGTAACCGTAATGGTGCGCGGCGGGGTGGCGGCTGTGCAGGCTGCCGTAGACGCGGGGGCTGCCGCGGCAAAACGTGTGGGAGAACTCCACAGCGTTCATGTAATCCCAAGGCCGCACGATGAGGTGGAGGATATTTTGCCGGAGACCGGTACGAAGGCTTGCGAGGAATCCGCAGATAAACCGATGCTTTCGGACAGGAAACCGGAAGAGAAGGCTTTGGAGCCTTGTACGGACGAGCCGGTTACCCTGACAAATATAATGGACGTTCTGCCGGATATGGAGCCGCCGGAAGAAATTGCTCCTTACGATGCGGAGGAAACGCCGCAGGATGCAGAAGACCCCGAAGGGTTGGCCGCGTTTGGCGATTTAAAAGACATCCTGAAGAAGCTGGATTCACCCATGCAGCCTGTGCCCGTGAGCGACCTGGAAGATATTCTGATGCAGATGGATACGCCCGATTTATTGCCAGCGAATCAGACAGAAGCGGACAAGGAAGAGGAAACGGGGAACCCGGAAATACCGCCGGAGACAAAAGAATGAATGCGGAAAAGACAACAGATAATAAGCATTTACGTCCGGCGGAGATGGCACAATATATTGACCATACTATTCTGAAACCGGACGCAGTGAGAGAGGATATCCGGCGGTTGTGCGCAGAAGCGGCGCAATACGGGTTCGCGAGCGTTTGCGTGAACCCATGCCATGTAAAGCTTGCGAGCGGGCTTTTAGCCGGAACGGGCGTTCTCGCCTGCACAGTTGTGGGATTTCCATTGGGGGCGTGTACGCCAGAATCCAAGGCTGCCGAAGCAAAAGACGCCGTTCTGAACGGCGCGCAGGAAGTGGATATGGTGCTCCCGATCGGCGCTGCAAAAAGCGGGGACTGGGATCTGGTGATTGCGGATATCCGGGGCGTTGCACAGGCTGTGCGGGGCCGCGCGATTGTAAAGGTAATTTTGGAAACCTGCCTGCTGACGGATGATGAGATTGCCAGGGCATGCAATGCGGCCGAACAAGCCGGAGCGCATTTTGTTAAAACATCCACCGGATTTTCAACCGGCGGCGCAACGGAGGAACATGTTCGCCTGATGCGCAAAACGGTAGGGGAAAGGCTTGGCGTAAAGGCGTCCGGCGGCATACGGGATTATAAAACAGCCCTTGCCATGGTTCGGGCGGGCGCGAACAGGCTGGGAACCAGCGCTGGGATAAAAATTGTAGCTGAGGACCCGTTTTAAATTATATGCAAATAATACCTCTGCAAATTTTTTGTTGCAGAGGTTTTTTTACACCCATCCGGACTCGCCGGTTTCGCGAAGACGGCAAATTTTTCCTATAGAGGCGCTGCTATATTTATTTTATGTACAAATACTCGCCTTGTTTTTTTAATATAATTAAAGCAGCGGTTAACCGGATTGGGAGGCTTTTGCATGAATGAAGAACAATACAACAAGATACAAAACGCAAGCAGAAAAAACTGGCAGGCAAGAGCTTACCTGGACAGCCGCTTTGGAACCAGCAGGAACGGCTGGAACAGATGGGTGTTTGAACAAATTGCCTTTCCTCCCTGTGCAAAAATATTGGAGCTGGGCTGCGGCAGCGCCGAGCTTTGGACGCGGAACGCAGACCGACTGCCCAATAATGCAGTTGTGATTCTTTCCGATCTTTCCCAAAAAACACTGGCACACACGAAGCAGGCCTTGGGGCCTAAAGCGTGGCGGTTTGAATTTTTTGTGGTGGATGCGGAGCAGATACCGTTTGCGGACGCGCTGTTTGACATTGTAATTGCAAACAGGATGCTGTATTTTACGAACCTGAACCAATCGCTTCCCGAGATCAGCCGGGTTTTGAAGCCGGGGGGAAGGCTGTACGCTGCCACGGTGGGCAGGGAAAACATGCAGGAGATTATAGAGCTTTATTTTAATTCTTTTTGCGCGCAGGACCGTACCAGAAGAACCGTTGCGGATATATTCGGGCTGGATAACGGTTGCGATGTATTGAAGCGCTTTTTTAGCAAAGCGGAGGTCAGACGGTTTGCAAACGAATTGTTGGTTACGGAGAGCAAACCTTTGGTGGAATACATGCGCACCGCTCAAAGCATTGACAGATCGCATCTGACGCCAGCGGGTATAAAAAAATTCCGCGATTATTTAAACAGCCTTATCCGCAAACAGGGCTGCATACGCATCACCAAGGACGCCGGGCTTTTGGTGGGAGAAAAATAAGTAATCCTGCCCGTCAGTTGAAATCACAGGAAAAGAGGGTTTTAACAGCAGCCAATGATGCGGGCCGGGAAGCCTTTTGGGATGGCTCCATGGCATGTGTCTTTTGCGCGTGGCGGTTCGGCTGATATGTCCCGGGAGGGAGCTGCCTCCAAGCGGCGGAGTAATAACGGATTCTTAAAGCATTTGGGTTTTTCATCCGGATTTCACTAGAATTTTCCGGCTTTTATTTTGTTGTTTGCAGGTATTACCATATTGAAAATTCGCCGGATTATGGTAACATGGAAACATAACCGAATTTCATTGAACGGTTTATTGGGCAGATTTTGAAGGGAATTTATTTTTTAAGGGGGTGCGCAAATGCCTTTTTCGGACAAGATTGGCAATGTTTTTAACAAGGCGAAAAGCGGAACGATTGCCGTTTCACTGGAAGCCAAAAAGAAGGTGAAGGAAGCTTCTATACGGGGAGAGATATCTTCCCTGGAATCCAAAATGAACTCCGTATTTACGGAAATCGGGAAGGAAGCATACGAAACCCAGTACGAAAAGCTCTTTGGCTACGATAAAATGCGTGAACTGATGGACGAGATTAAAGAGTATAAAGACCAGATTTGCGTCAAGGAGAAAGAATTGGAAGAGGCCCTTGCGGAGATTGACAAGGAAATTGCGGAAGTGAAGGGGGAATCTGCCAAAGGGGAGGACGCGCCTGCAGAGAATGAGCTTGAAACATTTGCGGCGGCTGCGGGGGACGGCAAGGTATTCTGCAGCCGATGCGGCGTGCAGAACAACGCGGACTCCAATTTTTGCAATTCATGCGGGGCAAAATTAGAAAAATAGTCAATCTATTTATTACAACATACAAATACAAAATACCGCGTAAAAAGCGGTATTTTGTATTTGTTAATCAATTTTAACTTTTTTTATAAGTGGTCTTGCGGGATAAACGGGGAAAAATCCGTTTAAGATTTTAGGGGATCATGTTGCCGGCTGCCATGTAAATATCGTACCATTCCTGGCGGGTGAGGGTAAATTCGGATTCGCGGCAGATGTCGCGGATACGTTTGGGATTCATGCTGCCAATCACCGTTTGCATATGCGCGGGATGGCGCGAGATCCACGCCACGGCAACGGCGGTATTTGGCACGCCGTATTTCTGCGCGGCTGCATCAATGGTTTTATTCAGTTCCGGGAATTTGGGGTTATCCAGAAAAACCCCTTCAAAAAATCCGTACTGAAAGGGAGACCACGCCTGTATGGTGATATCGTGCAGGCGGCAGTAATCCAGTATGCCGCCGTCCCGCATAATGGCCCCGTCGAATTTGTTGTTCATCAATATCCCTTGGTCGATCATAGGGGTATGCATGATGCTGAGCTGCAACTGGTTGACCAAAAGCCTTTGGCTTACGTATTTTTTGAGGAGATCTATCATCATGGGGGTATGGTTGCTCACCCCAAAATATCTTGCTTTTCCGCTGCTGTGCAAAATTGTAAACGCCTCCGCCACTTCTTCGGGTTCCACCAAAGCGTCCGGCCTGTGCAGTAAAAGGACATCCAGGTACTCTGTATGCAGGCGATTTAATATGCCGTCAGTAGCCTTTAAAATATGTTCCTTGGAGAAGTCAAACCCCTTAGGGTCCAGATGAATGCCGCATTTGGACTGCAGGAATATTTTCTCCCGCACAGACGGCTTCATACCGATTGCCTGAGAAAAAATTTCCTCCGATTTCCCATCGCCATAGATATCAGCGTGATCAAAAAAGTCTATGCCCGCGTCCAGAGCGGCATGGACAGTTTCGGCGGCATCTTTAACCGGGAGCTCCGCCATGCGCATGCATCCAAGCGATACCTCGGACGCAATCATTTCACCTTTCCCAATGTTGATTTTCCGCATATCTTTTTCTTCCTTTCAAGGTTTATTTATAAGCCTTTTTGTAGATGCTCTCCACATCTTCCTGGGTAAGCGGGCAAGGGTCTGCGGCAAACAGTCCGCCCATTGTTTCGCGCGCGTTTTTGGCCAGCGCGGGAATGTCGGATTTCTTGATTCCATAGCAGGACATGGTAAGGCCGTCCACACCGCACGCCTTTTGCAGGTGGACAAGCGCGTGCACAAACGCCATGGCGCGCCCGCTCCCGGACAGAGCATCTACGTCCACGCCCGCCGCTTTTGCCATATCGGCATACCGCCTGGGCGCTTTTTCCGCGAAGAACGTATGATATGCTTCGGACAGAATGATGAGCCCTGCGCCGTGCGGCAGTTCGCTGTGAAAGGCGGACATTGCATGCTCCATGGAATGCTCGGATGTGCAGGAGGAGGTGGACTCCACCAAACCGGCAAGCGTATTGGCAAGCGCCACATCGCTTCTGGCTTCCAGATCGCCGCCGTTTTGTACGGCATTGGCCAGGCTTTTGAATATCAGCGAAATGCTTTTTAATGCAAATATGTCGCTCATGGGATTGGCCATATTTGCAATGTACCCTTCTGCGGCATGAAACAAAGCGTCGAAACCCTGGTAGGCCGTCAGTATGGGCGGAACCGTGGTCATTAACTCCGGGTCTACAATGGAGAGTACCGGCATGGTGTCCGGAATGACGCCGAAGCCTATTTTTTCATTGCCGCGGGTAACGACTGTCCAGGGGTCCGCTTCCGTGCCTGTGCCCGCTGTGGTGGTGATTGCGACAACAGGCAGGGGTTTATTTTGCAGAGGCTTGCCGCCGCCCGAGCCGCCATGTATATAGTCCCAGTAATCGCCGGGATTGACGGCCATAACGGCTATGCTCTTGGCGGAGTCTATGCTGCTGCCACCGCCCAGGCCCAGAATAAAGTCGCAACTCTCCTGCTTTGCGAGCGCCGCACCTTCCATTACATGCTCGTGAATGGGGTTGGGGAGAATTTTGTCGAAAATTATGCTCTCCGTATCGTTTTGGCGCAAAAAATTCTGCACACGTTCCAGGTACCCGTTTTTTTTCATAGATTGCCCCTGCGAAAGTACAATAAGCGCTTTTTTACCGGGTAGTTTTTCGGTTGCCAGCCGGGAGAGTTTCCCGGAGCCGAACAGAATTTTAGTTGGGATTAAATAATCAAATGAATCCATATGTGTTTACTGCCTTTCAACGGAATAAGCAATTGGTGGAGTATCATTCCGTTTATCTGTTGCAATTATAGCAATAACAGTTTACTATGAAAAGTAGTTACATTATAGTCATATAGTTACACAAAAGATACTTTTGGTTAAACAGGGGGTTATATATGGAACCGGTTGTTCATACGGAATACGAAACCTGCGCGTGCCTGGAAGGTGTGGAATGCTCCATTGAAAAGGCGTTGGATGTTCTGGGAGGCAAATGGACTTTTTTGATTATCCGCGATCTTTCCGAAGGTGTGAAGCGGTTTGGGGAGCTGCGGAAATCCCTGGCCGGGGTAAGCCCCAAAACTTTGTCCGTCCGTTTAAAGGAATTGGAAGAAAAGTACGTTGTAAAGCGGACGGCGTATCCCACCATTCCGCCCACCGTGGAGTATTCTCTTACCGAAAAGGGCATGAGCCTGATGCCCATTATAAAAGCAATGAAGCTATGGGGCGCAAAGTGGGGATGAACTATCTTCTTCATGTTTTGTTACCGTAAAACAGAGAAGCAACATGAAAACTTCTAAAGAAACGGAATAAAAAGAGTTTGCCTTTCCGTAAAAAAGGCAGACATTTCATATGCCGGGTTTACATCCTTTTGGTGGCGTCGAAAGCCAGCGCGCTGCGCTCGCACTCGTCTGGCAGCATGGTAAGCTGGAAGCACAAAGGTGAACCGCGCATTTTTTCAGAAGCGTATGAAAGCCCGTTTGTCCGTTCGTCCAGCAGGGGATTGTCAATCTGCTGGGGGTCTCCTAAAAGAACCACTTTTGTGCCGCGCCCCACCCGGGTAACAATGCCCTTTACCTGCCTGGGAGTAAGGTTCTGCGCTTCGTCTATGACCAGGTAGGTATGGGTGATGGAGCGGCCGCGCATAAAGTTCATGGCTTCGGCTGTAATGATGCCGCGGTCAAACAGCTCGTCTATTTTATCGCGCAGTTCTTTTTCGTTTTTATAGCGCTCTTTTTCGTTGCGGTCCACAAGTATTTCCAGATTGTCTATAATGGGCCTGAGAAAAGGGGCTATTTTTTCCTGTTCCGTGCCGGGCAGGTAGCCGATCTGCTCGTCGAACTGAATATTCGGGCGGGTGATTAAAATTTTACGGTATTGCTTGCAGTCCGTCTCCAGGGTTTGCTCCAGTCCCGCCGCCAGGGAATAGAATGTTTTTGCCGTGCCCGCCGTGCCCTTTACAATGACCAGAGGGGCCGTTGCGGCATCCTGCATCAGCGCTTCCTGCAAAAAGCGCTGCCCCACGTTTTTGGGTTTTACGCCGAAGGGCTCCGTTTTCAGGCTGATCAAAGGCACGATTGCTCTGCCGTTGAAGCGGCCAAGGAGCGTCTTTTTTTCGTCTGATTCTGAATGTATGATAAAAAACTGGTTGTTTTCTGGTGTTACTTTTTCCTGCCTGTCTTTGCGCATCTGGTATATTTCGTCCGGCGAGAGGCCTTTTTTTCTGAATTCGCCCATTTTTTCATTGGCGGTGTAAACATCCATTCTGCCCGTATATTGCTCTTCCAGCCTGGGAGACTGCTCTGTAGTAAAGTCTTCGGCCTGTATGCACAGCATCTGCGCCTTTAAGCGGACGATGATGTCCTTTGTTACCAGTACAACCGGCGCATCCTGCTCCATTAAGCCTTTACATACCTTTAATATGCGATTGTCGTTTTTGTCCGTTTGAAAACCGTAGGGCAATTCCACATGGGCAAAGTTGGATTCTATTTTAAGGCAGCCCCCGGTTTCCAGCCCTACCCCGCCAAACAGGTTGCCTGTCTGCCGCAGGTTTTCCAGAAAACGGATCACCTGGCGCGCGTTTGCGCCGCGCTCACCTTCTTCTGTTTTTAGGCGGTCCAGTTCTTCCAGAACGGCCAGGGGGAGCACAACGCGGTTGTCTTCAAACGAAAGCAGCGCGTAAGGGGATTGGATGAGCACATTGGTGTCCAGAACATAGGTTTTCAGCATACAGTACCTCCAGATTTGTAATAAAAAACTGCAGCGTGCAAATTTGGTGGCTGCAGCCTGAAAAAAACATGCGTTTTAGTTGCGTGTAAAACGGATTGCAGAGGCGGTATGGACAACAGAAGACGGACAAGCGTTGCGCCATTTAAAAACCTTCCCTTTTTGTTACCATCTTACTCTTATATATACCTGAAATAATAAAAGATTTCTATCTTAATCATGTTAAATATATTTAAAGATCAAATGGAAAAGGGAGGAGAAATTGTTATCAATATGTAAACATTCACCCAATAACCGTATAACCTTCACATATGCCTGATACAATAAGCTTAGACACTTGCAGGAAGATACGAATCATGAAGAATATAAATAATTTAAAACAAATAAAGATACGCTGGCAGTATGTTGTGCTGGCGGCGGCAATTATTTTAAGCCTGTTCCTTAATTTCTGGAACCTTGCCAAAGAAGGGTATTCAAACGAATATTATTCTGCCGCGGTAGCCGGCATGCTTAAAAATCCCGCCGCGTTTTTCTTTGGCAGCCTGGATTCCGGGCTGTATGTAACGGTGGATAAACCGCCCATTGGGCTTTGGATACAAGCGCTTAGCGTGAGTATATTTGGCCAAAACTCTTTCGGGTTTATTTTCCCCTCTGCTCTGGCGGGCGCGCTTTGTGTGCTGCTGGTTTTTTTGATTGTAAAAAAAATATGGGGCCTAACGCCCGGCGTGCTTGCCTCCTGCATAATGGCCACAACGCCCATTCTTGCAGCCATGAGCCGGACCAACAACCTGGACACTCTGCTTTTGCTTTTTCTGCTGCTTGCCTCCCTGGTGATGCTGGAAGCGGCCAGGCGGCAGAGCTTGTCCCGGTACATTTTGGCGATGGCGCTGGTGGGCATTGCGTTTAATATCAAAATGCTGGAAGCGGTTTTTGTGGTTCCGGCGTTTGTTCTGGTATATCTGGTTATGGCCAAGGGCGCGGCCAGGAAACTTGTCCATACGGCGATTGCGGTTTTTGTATTGGCGGCGGCATCCTTTAGTTGGGCGGTTGTTGTGGATTCCATCCCCTCAAACGAGCGGCCGTATATAGGGAGCAGCCAGAATAATTCTGTGATGAATCTTATATTTGGATACAACGGGCTCTCCCGCCTGACCGGCGAACGGGGAGCTGGCGGGCTGGCGGATGGAGGAACCCAAAACCCTGATATGGGCGGCGGGTTTCAAACGCCCGGCGGCAGGAATAACGCGCAAAACGGGCAGCCGGGCGGCGGCAATGCGGGCCGGGATGGCGGCTATGCGCAGTTTGGCGGAGAAAGCGGCCAGCCGGGCCAGAGCGGCGGCCTTCCCTCCGGGCAGAATAACGGCCGCCAGTTTATGCAGGGTGGAAACATGCAGTTTGGAGGCGGGCGGATGAACGGCGGGCCCGGTGGTTCGCAGGAAAGCGGGCAGCCGGGGCTGCTGCGTTTGTACAGCTCCCAGCTCTCCGGGCTGATCTCCTGGTTTTTGCTGCCCGCGCTGACGGCGGCTGCGCTCGGCATCTGGGGAGTATTCCGGTGGATATTTAAAAAGCGCAACCGTGACTGGACGGGCGGACAAAAACAAAAGTGGCTGTTCATTCTGTTCTGGAGCGCATGGCTTGCGCCCATGGCACTGTTTTTTTCTTACGGCGGGTTTATACACCGGTATTACGTAGTGCTGATGAGCCCGGCCATAGCAATACTGGCGGCTTGCGCGGCAGGAGTTGTTTGGAAAAGCCCGCGCAGAAAATGGCTTGTCCCGGCGTTGGCGGGCGCGGCTCTGGCCGCGCAGTGCGTAATTGCCGGCGGCTCTGTTTGGAACATGCTTTTAATCCCCATGCTTGCCTGCGGGGGCGCTGGGGCACTGCTCTTTGTGTTTGCCCACCGGGATTCCGGGCGCAAACGGCTGCAAACATTTGCCGCATTCCTTATGGCGGGCGCGCTGTTCATCGCGCCGGTTGCCTGGTCGCTTACGCCGGCGGCGCAGACACTGAATGCAACGATACCGGATGCGGGGCCAGATACCACCGGCGGGTTTGGCAGAATAAATGAAAGCGGCCGCGAGTTTTCTGCGCTGGAAGAATATATAACCGCGCATTACAATGGCGAACGTTGGGCGCTGGCCGTATCCAGCGCAAACCAGGCCGCGCCCATTATGCTGGATACCGGCCTGCCTGTGATGGCTGTGGGTGGTTTTTCCGGCGCCGACCAGATTTTAACGCTGGATAAGCTCAAACAATATGTAGAGGCGGGGGAACTCAAATATTATCTAACAACGGGCTTTGGCGGAAACAGTGAAATAAGCCAGTGGCTTCAGCAGAACGGAAAAGAAGTTTCTGTGGGCGGGTATGCGTTATACGATTTGAGCGAAGCTGCGGGACAATAGTTCTTGTGTTATCTTTTTTAACTCCAAAGCCACTCAATTGCTTTGAGAGCAAGCAAAATACAGATGGAGGCAGCGGGGGGCAAACCCCAAACGCCGGAAGGGGAACGGGCGGTTCCCCCTCCTGGTGAGGTCAGTTGCCCGTCCAGAAACCTCCCAATGCCGCCGTGGTTTTTTTTCCTGCAACACCGTCCGGCAACAATACGGCCTGCCGCTGAAACCCCACAATAGCGCTGTGCGTCCGGGCGCCAAATGCCCCGTCCAGCGCTCCCGGAGAAAATGCATGAACCTGCACGGCGGTCTGCAACTCGCGGACGTCGTCTCCCTTCATGGTGGGCGTAGTAAGTTTAAGCTCTCTGGACAGCGAAAAAGGATTGAGCTGGGCTTCCAGCGCCGGATCGTATGGCTGGCCTGTATAATCTTCCACCCAGACGGCGTTTAAAGCCAAAGCAGCCGGTTTGCCCAGAACGCCGTCCGGAACCAGGCCCATCTGCGTTTGAAAAGACTGTACCGCCTGTTGCGTAAGTGGGCCGTATACGCCGTCCAGCTTGCCGGAATAATATCCATAATCCGCAAATATGTTCTGAATCTGCACAATAGGCTGCCCTGCCATATACGGGCTGGTCAGCCTGTATACCGTGCCCAGCCAAAAGACCGGAGGAGCGGGCATAACGGGCGGGGTGGGCGCCTGAGAATAATCCACGCCCTCCAGCATGCCCCAATGGGTCCATGCCCGGCCGCTTGCGGGGGAAGATAAGGCGGATAAAACAACGCCTATGTTGGTTCCGCCGGATTCAATTACGTTTCCGTTTCCAATGTATATGCCAATATGGCCGCCGCGCCACACACACAAGCCGGAAATTTCCGGTATGCTTTCTATTGAGCCTTTTTGGGTGCAGTTGGCATACAAGGCTCCCGACGTCTGGTATGGATAGTCCGGGTTCCTGCTGCGGAACGCCTGGACGACGAGCCCTGCGCAATCCACAACAATTTTGCCAAACCAGCGGGAGCACTGGTTCACATAATAGGTATAGCTTTTGCCCGCGCGAAGTTCACTTCCCCAGTCTTGCGCAAGCTCCGGCGTATACAATTCACCCTGGGCAGAGTATACGTATCCCCATCCCATATTTTTTACGTTAACAACAAAATTCGCTATTTCCGATGCTGTTAAAACAGACATAAAATCACCCCTTTATATCCTGAATGCATATACATAATCATATGCCTGTGGATATGGTTGGGTGACTTGTTTATGGCCGGGCTTCGGCTTGACTTCATAGAAATGCAGGATGTTTTAATTAATGTAACCGGGAGGCAACACCCGAAGGGGGACGGGACGTCCCCCTTCAGTTGGGGTCAGTTGCCCTTCCAGATGCCCCCAAGGGCCGTTGCGGTTTGCTTGCCCACGATACCGTCCGCCTTCAGGCTGGCCTGTTTTTGGAAACTGACCACTGCGTTACGCGTCAGCACGCCAAAAACTCCGTCCAACACGCCTGTGGAAAAAGAACGAAGCTGCAGGGCGTTTTGAACGTCACGCACGTCGCTTCCGCTCATATAGGGAATGGTGAGCTTAAGCATTCTGGAGAGGCTAAAGGAATTCAGCTGCACCTCCTGCGCCGGATCGTACGGTTGGCCCTGGTAGTCTTCCACCCATGCGGCATCCAGAGCGGCGGCGGTTTTCTGGCCGACGATGCCGTCTGTTTTCAATCCCGCTTTGGTTTGGAAACAAATTACGGCATATTGGGTTTGCGGCCCGTAAACGCCGTCTGTTTTACCGGGAGAACATCCCGTGCCCGCCAGTATCTTTTGGATGCGCGCAATATTTTCGTCCTTCATATACGGGCTTGTGAGCTTATATATCTTGCCTACCCATACGGAGGGCGGAGTGGGCGTAACAGGCGTAACCGGGGTAAGCGAATAATCCGCGTCTGCAAGCTGTCCCCAATTGGTCCACGCGCGGCCGCTTGCAGGGGACGCGATGGTGGAGGCCACAACGCCAATATTTGTCCCGCCGGATTCAATCACATTTCCGTTGCCAATATACAGGCCAATGTGGCCGTTGCGCCATACGCACAGGCCAGGCGTATCCGGAATGCTGCTGATGGAGCCTTTTTTGCTGCAATTGGAATACAAAGTTCCGGAAGCCTGGTCCAGGTAGTTCGGGCTTTTGCTTCGGAAGCCCTGAATGATCAATCCGGAGCAGTCCACCACATTTCTGCCAAACCATCTTGAACACTGGTTCACATAATAGTCATAGCTTTTGCCCGCCCGGTTTTCGTTTCCCCATTGCTGTGCAAGCGCTTGCGTATACAGTTCTCCCTGGCCCGAATATACATATCCCCAACCTTCATTTTTTGCTCCAATAACAAAGTCAACCAGTTGGGACGCTGTAATAACTGACATAGTATCACCTTTTTCTTAAAATTAAATATACATGCATACATATCATATGCATGTATATTTACATAAGTTCCATGTGTGCTTTTATAGCCGGGCGTTTGCATGAAAAGTACGCGAAGATGTTTGTGAAGCGTTCAGCCTTTTTTTCAGCCAGCGAACATCCTGGCGCGTGATGCATCCTGTCCAGAACAGAAAGCAGATATAAAGCAGTACGGAAAGGGATATCTGAAGGGCCAGCAAAAGCCCGTTTGCGGCAATTCCCCCAGCCAAAATATTAAACAGCAAAAGCACGCACGAACCGGCCGCACCGGCAGCCAAAAAAGGCTTTACAATCCAGCCCATTACGTCCAGGCGTATCTCAGCCACCCTGACCAGGCGGCGCAGGCTTAATAGCGAGTTTAAAACTGTTCCGGCAAATATGGCGATAAAGAATCCCGCGACCCCAAACAAGGGAATGAGCACAAAGATGAGCGCAATGCGTATAAGCGAATCCGCTATGCTGTATTTCATGGTATGGATCTGCTGGTTCAGGCCGTTCAGCATTGCGTCCACCATGATGTCCATATAGATCAAGGGGGTTAAGGGGGCTAAAATGGCCAGCACGGCGCCCGCTTCTCTGCTATTGTAGATCACCTGGCCCAGGCTGTCCGAAAACAAAAGGAATATTACGCAGCACAAAACGGACAGAAGCAGCGCCAGCCTGATTACCCGCGAAACTGTGCTGCCCACCCTGCGGCGGTTGCCCGCGGCGTTGAAGCGGGCAATCTCCGGGACCAGCAGGGTAGACACCGGAAACAGCAGAACGGTGGGAAAAAACAGCACGGGCATGCTCATTCCCACAATAATGCCGTATTGAGAGAGAGCCTGCGCGTTTGTGAGGCCGTAACGTTCCAGGCTGGAGGGGATTAAAATGCCTTCCGCGGTCCGCAGGCTGCTGCGCAGATAAAAGCTGGCCGCAATGGGCATAGAGATACCGAGTATTTTTTTTAGAACGCCTTTTTGGGACGGGCGCTCCAGGGGCTTTTGTCTGTTACCTGTTTTATAGAGGATAAGCAGGTAAAGGCACCCCAAAATTTCAGAAACAAGCGAGGCGATGACGATGCAAACGCACGCAGCTTCAAGCCCCTGCGGCAGAAAAAAGCCTATGGTACCAATGATAACGGAAAGATGTACAATTTCTTCAAATATGGAGCTGCTGGCGGTTCTGGCGATTTTGCCCGCGCCCACCAGATAGCCGCGCAGGCAGGCAGATATCGCCATAAAGGGCAGGCTGGGCGCAAGGATCTGCAGCGGCAGGATGGTCCGCGGGTCGTTGAGCACGCTTGCGCCAATAAAGGACGAAAGATTATACAGTAAAAAAGCAATGCATACGCTCACAATTGCCGCAAAGGAAATGCTCCGTTTCATCACCACCGAGACAGGCACCAAAGCCTTTTCCATATTTTCCGCAACCAGCCTTGTGACCGCTACGCTTACGCCCGATATGGCAAACGCGGCGGCAAGCGTATACACGGAAAATATAAGTTGGAATAGGCCGATGCCCTCCGCGCCGATTCTCTCCGTTAAAAAAGAAATCACGTAGATTCCAATGACCCGTAAAAATATAGACGTGGCGGCCAGTATGGCCGTATTCACAAAAAATGCGTTTTTTTTCATATATACCTTCCACAACCGTTGATTAAATATATGTGCCGGCGCGGCCCGCAATGTTTTGTTTTTTATCTCTCTGTGAATGGCAATACACAGGCGCGCGCATACTAGTTAATACGCAGAAAAAAGGAGTGATTGAAATGAGAACGGGTAAAAACGGCGTAAAACCAACCGCGCACCGGTTTCCAAAGGCGCAGGAACCGCCCGGCGAAAAAGCCGCTGTTTCCTTTCCCACAAGTCCCCGGCCGCACGGAAACCGGATTGGGCTGGATGAAGATACGCGGGTGCATTTTTCGGAAGAGCGTGACCCCAACGACGGGCAAACCTCATAAAGAAAATTATTTGAACCCAAAACCCGTATATAATTTTTAAAATTACAAAATACTAACAGTAAATAAAATTTTGAAAGGAGCGCTACACAATGGCACAATTGAATCAATCCGAATTGCAGAATCTACGCCATCTGATTGGCGCGCATGAGACCGCATACCAGAAAATGCAGACATACGCGCAGCAGGCGGCGGACCCGCAAGTAAAGTCTTTTTTTGAAAAATCGGCAAAGGACGCCCAGAATACAAAACAAAAATTACTGTCATTCTTGCAATAAAGGAGGGAATACAATGTTACAGGATAAAGAAATGGTAAACGACGCGCTTGCGTCTATAAAAAGCGGCCTTACAGCCTATGAGACGGCTATAACGGAATGTTGCAACATGCAGCTTAGATCCACCCTGCAGCAGATCCGGAACAACGACGAGAATTCCCAGTACGAACTGTTTAAGCTTGCTGAATCAAAGGGATTTTATAAACCGGCGCAAATGGTAAACGAAACGGACGTTCAGCAGGTGAGAAGCCAGTTTCAGGGATAATTTATTTTAAACAATATACAAAACCATCCGCAGAATAAGCAAACGGATGGTTTTTTATTTGGAATAAGGGCAAGAACACAATGGAAATACAAATCATAATATACATAGACATTCGTATCCAGCGCTTGACTAGGAAACATGCAAGAAAGGAGAAAAACAATATGACAGACGATTACGATATACCGGTGATACGCGGCATGGGAGGCTTCCGTGGCGGCATGGGAGGTTTTCGCGGCGGCATGGGGGGAATGGGGCGCGGCTTCAGAGGCGGCTTCCCTGGCGGCTTCCGGCGTGGATTCCCGGGTCGCGGCTTTAGAGGCGGATTCGGCCGTTTTGGGTTCTTCCCGTTCTTTTTCGGGCCGTGGGGACTCCCGTGGTATGGTCCCGGACCCGGATATTATCCGCCGTACGGCTCGTGTTATACTTATGATCCATATGGGCGGTGCGTTAACCCCTATGGCGGCGGTTACGGCCCCGTAATGGCTCCGGACGACGACGCGGAAGCCGAATATGTCTCCTCCGGTTTATATGACTACGATTTGGATGGCATGTAAACCTGAAAAGATAAAAGCAATAATGGGCTCTTCTTGCAGGAGCCCATTTTTTATTGGGAGCCTTACGGTGGCTGCCGGGCGGTGGTTTATTGCGTTTTTTGCATGGAGTGATACAATAATAAAAACAACTTATGTTTGCCACGGAACCGGCGGCAGGGAGGCCATATGCAGCATGCGGAACTGATAGAAAAAATGACGCTCAAGGAGAAAGTAAGCCTTTGTTCGGGCTTTGACTACTGGAACACCCGGGAGATTCCCAGGCTTTCCATACCGTCCATAGCATTGAGCGACGGCCCGCACGGGCTGCGTAAACAGGCGGGTGGGCAGAAAAGTATGGGGCTTATGATGGGGGAGGAGGCGACATGTTTTCCGCCCGCATGCCTGACGGCATGTTCGTTCGACCGGGCGCTGGTATTTGAACTGGCGGAAGCCTTGGGCCTGGAAGCTCTGGCGAAAAATGTGCAAATGGTGCTGGGCCCGGCAATCAACATCAAACGCTCGCCCCTGTGCGGACGAAATTTTGAATATTTTTCGGAAGACCCGTACCTCTCGGGCGAGATGGGCAGGGCATGGATAGAGGGCATGCAGAAAACGGGCGTGGGCGCCTGCCTGAAGCATTTTGCCTGCAATAACCAGGAAGATTACAGGATGATATCGGACAGCATGGTGGACGAGCGGGCGCTGAACGAGCTGTATCTGCCTGCTTTCCGGCGTGCGCTGCGGGCCGGGCCCGCGGCGGTCATGACGGCATACAACCGTGTGAACGGCGAATATATGAGCGGAAACCGGGAATTGGTGCGCGGCCTTCTGCGCGAAAAATGGGGCTACGGCGGCCTTGCCATGACGGACTGGGGCGGCATGAACGACCGGGTTGCTGCTTTCCGCGCGGGTGTTGACCTGGAGATGCCCGGCAACCGGGGCTTTTTTGACCGGACCGTGATGCGCGCGGTAAAAAAAGGCCAGCTTGCCGAGAGCGATATTGACGAATGCGTTGACAGGCTATTGACCGCCATATTGAATCTTCATCAAAGCAGAAGGCAGGCCGCCTACGACCCCAAACGCCACCACATGCTTGCCAAAAAAATTGCGGCGGAATCTGCTGTGCTGCTTAAAAATGAAGGCCTGCTCCCGCTTGCAAAAAACGCTAAGGTGGCTGTTGTGGGCGCTCTGGCGCGGCATATGCGCTTCCAGGGATCGGGCAGCAGCCATATTACGGCGCATACGGTATCCAATTTGCTGGACGGGCTTAATGAACTGAAAATAGAATATGCCTTTTATGAAGGCTACCATATGAACAACGCCACAAATGAGGATTTGTTGGAGGAAGCCGCCGCAGGCTGCGCGGGCTGCGATGCGGTGATACTTGCCGCGGGCCTTACCGAGCGGTTTGAAGCGGAAGGCTTTGACCGCAGGAACATGAAGCTGCCCGAAGGGCAGAACCGCTTGATTGGCCGTATTGCGCGGGCGAACCCCAATATTGCCGTTGTGCTGTTTGGCGGTTCGCCGTTGGAAATGCCATGGGTTGGGGATGCGCGCGCCATTCTGCATATGTATCTTCCGGGACAGGCGGGGGGACTGGCGGCTGCCGAACTGCTGTATGGGCTTAAAAACCCCAGCGGCAAGCTGGCGGAAAGTTATCCCGTCCGGTACGAAGACACGCCCGCGGCCCATTATTATAATAAGACCGGCAGGCAGGCGCAGTACCGGGAAAGCCTGTTTGCTGGCTACCGGTATTACGACAAACTGGAAAAGAAAGTGCTATTTCCGTTTGGGTTCGGCCTTAGTTATACGGAATTTGAATATACAAAAATGCGCCTTTCCCAAAGGGAACTGAAAACCGGAGAGGATATGCTGTGCAGCGTAACAGTGCGCAATACGGGGAATGTTGCCGGCGCGGAAGTGGTGCAGGTGTATATAGCAAAACCGGTATCCGGCCCCGCAAAGGAACTGGCCGGGTTTGAAAAGGTGTATCTTGAGCCGGGAGAAGAAAAAGAAGTAACAATTACTCTGGAAGCGGAATCTTTTTTGACTTACCGCAGCCATGCCAAGGATTGGAGGCTGGCAGGGGGAACATACGAAATTTTTGCGGGTTCCTCCAGCCGGGATATACGGCTTGGGGAGACGCTTGGGGCGCAGGGAGATAAGGATATATTGCCGGAGTGCGACATGGACGGGTATATCCGCGGAGAGCTGACCGAGAAGAATTTTGCCCTGCTGCTGGGCCGCCCGGTCCACAGGCAGCCGCATGCAAAAAAAGGCAGGTATACCCCAAACAACACCCTTGCGGAAATGAAGGACGCGTGGATTACGCGTCTGGTCGTCCGGTTGGCGCGGTGGTTTATCCGGCGTTCCAACCGCCTGCACGAGGAGCACCCTATGTTTATGATGATGATGGACGTGCTGGTGAACATGCCGGTGGGGCGTTTTCCGCTGATGACGGGCGGGCGTTTCCCCGCCTGGGCGGTGACGGTTTTGCTGTATATTGCAAACGGGCGCTTTTTTGGTGCAGGGAAGGCTTGTGGCCAGGAGGCATAGGGCAGGGCGCTAATATAGTATGAAACAGATGGTTTAAAAAGCCCGGCAGCGGGTTATAATACAACTAAAGGTCAAAGAAAGTCAAAGAAAGGAACGGCTGCGATGGCTATCCTGAGCAACGATATAGAGCTGTTTATCAAGTCCATGCTGCGCAGCGGCATTGCAGAGCTGCAAAGGAACGAGCTTGCCGAGCGTTTTCATTGCGCGCCGTCCCAGATCAATTATGTGCTTGCTACCCGGTTCACGGTGGATAAGGGCTATATGGTCAGCAGCCGCCGGGGCGGCGGAGGAGGCATACGCATCATCCGGCTGAATGTGGACCAGAACGGCTATTTGACAGGCATCATAAAGGAAGGCCTATGCCGGGGAATTACTTATTCGCAGGCGGAAAGAATTGTGGACGGGCTTTTGGAGACCGGGATCATTGGCAATGCCCAGGTAAGGATTATACGTGCGGCTCTTTCCGGCAAAGCGCTGGAAGGCAGCGGGGAGCCGGATATCATCCGGGCGAATATACTGAAGCAGATACTTGTTGCCATGTTGTATGAGGAGTGAAAGCCATGTTGTGTGAAAGATGCAAAAAGAACGAAGCAAACGTGCATATTTCCAAAAATATAAACGGGAAAGCGGCGGAACTGCACCTTTGCGAATCCTGCGCGCGGGAATCCGGCGAACTGATTTCCATGAACCAGTTCTTCGGCAGCTTTTTTGAAAGCGTGTTGCCCCTGCGCGTAAGAAGGGTTGCGTTTATGCCTGCCGGGCAGCCTGAGACCAATAAATATGCGGGGTGTGAGGATTGTATGGAGGACCTGCCGGCGTATAACCCGCCGGACACAGGATTTTCTCCTGTTATAAAGAACGGCGAACTGGAAAAATTACGCGTCCAGCTGAAGGAAGCGGTTCGGAAAGAAGAGTTTGAACGCGCGGCCGAGCTGAGGGACGAGATTAAAAAGCTGGAAGATAAATAGGGGGTAGGAGTATGGATTATTTATCTAGATTTACGCAAGGCGCGCAGGCTGCGTTGGGACATGCTGCCGAAGCTGCCCAGCAGATGGGGCATAACTATGTGGGCACAGAACATATTTTAATTGGCCTTTTAATGGAGGGCGGAAGCGCATCCCAGATGATGTCCCGCCACACGGACGTAAAGGCTTTAACCGAGCGCATCATGCAGGTTGGCGGCAGTGGCAGCATGGTAAAGCAGGGTCTTACCTATACCCCGCGGTCTAAAAAAATACTGGAAAACAGCGTTGTGCTGGCCAGGCAGCTGGGGCATAAATATGTGGGAACGGAGCATATACTGCTGGCGCTCATCAGCGAACGGGAGGGAATGGCCTTCCGGCTCCTGTATGAAAACGAGGCTGATATGGCCTCCATGCAGGAGGAGATTCTGGCAATTGGCAAGAGCGAAGCCGCCGCGCAGCCCGCGGCAAAAAGCAATACGCCAAAGCTGGACCAGTTTGGCATGGATCTTACGATTGCCGCAAAAAACGGGGAGCTTGACCCGGTGATCGGACGTTCCAAGGAGATAGACCGCATTGTGCAGATACTCTCCCGCCGCACCAAGAACAATCCCGTTCTGATTGGCGAACCGGGCGTGGGTAAATCCGCCATTGCAGAGGGGCTTGCGCAGAGGATTGTGGAGGCCAATATACCGGAATTATTGAAAGACAAGCGGGTGTTCAGCCTGGACCTGGCCGGCATGATTGCCGGAACCAAATTCCGCGGCGAATTTGAGGAGCGTTTAAAGGACGCGCTGGCCGAGCTGAAAACCGCGGGCAATGTGATTTTATTTATAGACGAGCTGCATACCATTGTGGGGGCCGGAAGTGCAGAAGGCGCTATGGACGCGGCGAACATATTAAAACCCATGCTGGCGCGCGGAGAGATCCAGGTGGTGGGAGCAACCACCATAGACGAATACCGCAAGCACATAGAAAAAGACGCGGCGCTGGAGCGGCGCTTCCAGCCCGTAATGGTGGGCGAGCCCACGCAGGATGAAACGGTGGAAATATTAAAGGGCCTGCGCGACCGGTATGAGGCGCACCACAAGGTAAGCATTACGGACGAAGCCATTAAAGCGGCGGTGGAACTTTCTTCCCGCTACATCATGGACAGGTTCCTGCCCGACAAGGCGATAGACCTGATTGACGAGGCGGCCTCCAAGGTGCGCATCTCCATGTTCACCGCGCCGCCGGATATGAAGGAACTGGAAGAAAAGCTGGGCGGCATTGCCAAGGAAAAGGAAGCGGCTATTGCACACCAGAACTACGAGGAAGCGGCCAGGCTGCGCGACCAGGAAACCGCCATTAAAAAGCAAATGGAAGATTTAAAGAGCGAATGGCGCAACGAAATTACAGAAAAAAAGGGCACGGTTTTAGCCGTTGAGATAGCGGACATTGTATCCAACTGGACGGGTGTGCCCGTGCGGGAGATTACGCAGGACGAAAGCGAACGGCTGCTGCATTTGGAAGAGGCGCTGCACAAACGCGTGGTTGGCCAGGACGAGGCGGTGGAATCCGTATCGCGGGCCATCCGCAGGGCGCGGGCAGGTTTGAAGGATCCGGGCAGGCCAATTGGTTCCTTTGTGTTCCTGGGCCCCACGGGCGTGGGAAAAACGGAGCTCACCAAGGCGCTGGCCCAGGCCATGTTTGGGGACGAGAACGCTATGATCCGGCTGGATATGAGCGAGTATATGGAAAAACACGCGGTTTCCAAAATGATCGGCTCTCCCCCGGGATATGTGGGATACGACGAAGGCGGACACCTGACCCAGGCGGTACGCACCAGGCCGTACGCGGTGGTGCTGTTTGACGAGATTGAAAAGGCGCATCCGGATGTGTTCAACATTTTGCTGCAGGTGCTGGAAGACGGCAGGCTGACCGACTCCAAGGGCAGGGTGGTGAGCTTTAAAAATACCATCATTATTATGACATCCAACATCGGTTCGCATACCGTGGGGCTTAAATCCAGAATCGGCTTTGGGCAGGAAGGCAAAAAAGATTATGAGGCTATGAAAAACCGCATGATGGAAACGCTGCGGCAAGAGTTTAGGCCGGAATTCCTGAACAGAATAGACGACATCATCGTGTTCCAGAACCTGACCGAGGAAGACACGCAAAGAATCGCCGCGCTGATGTTGGATTCGCTGGCCAAAAGGCTGGTGGGAAAGAACATACACATTGTATACGACGGCGAAGTGGTGAAATTTATGGCCAAGGAAGGCATCAGCGATACATATGGGGCAAGGCCGCTTAGGCGCATGATCCAGCAGAAGGTGGAGGACAAACTTTCCGAAGAGATATTGTCCGGCAGGATTGCTTTGGGAGACAATGTTTCCATGGCAATTGAAGACGGGGAGGTTGCGTTTCATAAGAATAGCTGATAATGCGGCCCGAGAGGTTGCATTTCGGAAAAACAATTGATATAATATGTCAAACGAGTTTTTCGTGCGACTGGACTTAACAAATCCCGTCCGGTAGGGCGGGATTTTACGTATATATGGATTTTCTTTTATTGAAAGAAAAAACCAAAGGAGCTTTACAAAGGGGTACCATGAAGGGCAACGAATCCAAAACATGGCTGAAAAAACGAACGGTTTGCGGCAAAGGAGACCAGGCGATCGCCTTCCGGGGAGCAATAGACTCCCTGTATGCGGAAAGTATCTGGGCCTGCGCGGTTGCAAAGGATGCAAACCGGGCCGCCTTTGGAGGGCTTGCGGAAATTTTAAAGGAGATCGGGACATTAATGCGCTGCGAAGCATTGTGCGAGAGTACAGGGTTTTGCGGCGTTTTAGGTTTATCGGGGGACGGGCTATGAGATATATGTTAGAGCAAAGATTGGAGGAAACCGCATGATTATTGAGATGCAGGACGTGGTGAAAAAGTTTGGCAACGTAACCGCTTTATCCGGCATTGGCTTTTCTGTGCAGGCAGGAAACACCCTTGGGCTTTTGGGGCCCAACGGCAGCGGAAAAACCACTACGATGCGCCTGTTGACCGGCATGATAGAGCCGGAGGGAGGCAGCATCCGTGTGCTGGGTTTGGATCCCAAGACCGAGGGAGACGGTATCCGCGCGCAAACGGGCGTGCTTACGGAAAATGCCGCCATGTATGAATGGATGACTGCAAGGCAAAATCTGGAGTTTTTTGGCGCGCTGTACGGCCTTTCGGGGCCGCAGCTTGCCCGCAAAATATGGGATTTAATTGGCATGTTTCATATGGACGAATATGCGGACAAAAAGGTGGGCGGGTATTCCACGGGCATGAAGAAACGGCTGGCTATTGCACGCGCGCTGATCAACAGCCCCAAGCTGCTTCTGCTGGACGAACCCACGGCAGGGCTGGACCCGGAATCCGCGCTGTCCATCATCAAACTGATCCAGACATTGAGCAGTGAAAAAGTAACCGTTCTGTTGTGCACCCACCAGTTGTTTGAGGCGCAGACGGTATGCGATGAATTTGTGTTCCTGGACAAGGGAACCATACTGGAAGCGGGCAGCCTGGAATTTTTAAAGAAAAAATATAACCATAAGGAGACGCTGCTGGTACGGATTAGCGGTAACCCGCCGGAGGGGTACGAAGCCAAGGACGGCCAGATGGCCATTGATATTGAAAGCGAGCAAGAAATCCCCGGAATTATACGAGCCTTGAGCGCTCAGTGCGACGTGTACGACGCGCGCCTGCGCGAGCACGACCTGAGCGATATATATTTTAAAGTAAGGGAGAAAGTACAATGAAGGGTGCAGTTTGGGCAATTGTAAAAAAAGATGTCCGCCAGATTTTTTCCAGCCGGCAGACCATGCTGCCCATGATTATCGTTCCGCTGGTTTTCTCGGTGTTTATTCCGCTCAGCATGATATTCTCCATGGGCGGGACGCAAACGCAAATGTCGTCTGGCGACAGCGCCGATCTTTCCACATACCTGAGCCTGCTGGCCGGGCAGGGGGATATTTTGGCGCAGCTTAAAACGTTTCCCACCGCCGAGATGCAGATGACGTATTTGTTTTTGAATTATCTGTTCATGCCCATGTTTGTTCTAATACCGGTTATGGCTTCGTGCATCATTGCGGCTTCCTGCATTGTGGGCGAAAAAGAAAAGAAAACCATGGAAACGCTGTTGTATGCGCCCGTATCCATGGGCAGGATGTTCTGGGCCAAGGTGCTGTCCGCGTTCCTTCCCGCCATTGTGATTACTGCTGTTGCGGTTACCATATACGGTTGCATCGTAAACTTTGGTACCGCGCAGATGTTTGGGCGGTTTATATTCCCAACATCCAACTGGTGGCTGTTCCTGTTTTTATTGACGCCCGCATTTTCGCTTTTAGCAACCATTATGATGGTGTTTGTAAGCGCCAAGGCAAAGACGTACCAGTCCGCGCAACAATGGTCCATTATTATTGTACTGCCGGTGGTTGGGCTGATGATGGCGCAAACTTCGGGAGCGCTGTTCCTTTCGCCCGCAATGTTCGCTGCGATTGGCGCGGCCGTGCTGGTTGCGGACGTGTTCATGGTATTCAAGGGGCTGGGCCGGTTTACCCGCCAAAAATTGATTGATTAATCCCGGCGGGGTACTCTGTGCCCTCCGAATTGTTTGAAAGGATTTTAAATATGAAACAAATCAGTATTCAAGAAGGGCTTACGTTTGACGATGTGCTTTTAAAACCGAAGCACAGTTCCATTGTTCCCAGCCAGGTGGACGTTTCCACCGCTCTTACGTCCAAAATAAAGCTCAACATTCCTCTGATGAGCGCGGCCATGGATACGGTGACGGAGTGTACCCTTGCTATCGCCATTGCCCGCGAAGGCGGAATGGGCATCATTCATAAAAATATGTCCATAGCGGACCAGGCTGAGAATGTGGACAAGGTAAAACGCAGCGAGCACGGCGTCATCTCAGACCCCTTTTACCTCTCGCCCGATCACCGGGTTGCGGATGCGGACGCGTTAATGGGCAAATATAAAATTTCCGGCGTGCCGGTAGTAACACAGGATAAAAAGCTGGTGGGCATCATCACCAACCGCGACCTGCGTTTTGAGACGGATTATACCCGATTTATACGCGATGTTATGACCAGCGAGAACCTGATTACCGCGCCCATTGGGACGACACTGGCCCAGGCGCAGAAGATTTTAAGCAAGCACAAAATAGAGAAGCTGCCTCTGGTGGACGATGACGGCATTTTAAAAGGACTCATCACCATTAAGGATATAGAGAAAGCCATCCAGTATCCCAATTCCGCGAAAGACAGCGGCGGCAGGCTGCTGGTGGGCGCGGCTGTTGGAACAAGTAAGGATACGCTGGACCGCGTCGCCGAGCTGGTGGCCGCGAAGGTGGATCTGATCGCCATTGATACGGCGCACGGTCATTCGCAGAACGTGCTTGATATGGTGCGCAGAATCAAGGAAAAATTTCCGGATGTTGAACTGTTAGCGGGCAACGTGGCAACTGCGGAGGCGGTGCACGACCTGGTGCAGGCCGGCGCGAACTGCGTTAAGGTGGGCATTGGCCCCGGCTCCATCTGCACCACCCGCGTAATCGCGGGCATTGGCGTTCCACAGCTTACGGCTGTGCTGGACTGCGCGGAAGAGGCCGATCGTTTGGGCATCAGGATTGTGGCGGACGGCGGCGTTAAATATTCTGGCGATATCACCAAGGCCCTGGCGGCGGGCGCGGGGGCCGTGATGATTGGCAGCCTGTTTGCGGGCACAAAGGAAAGCCCGGGCGAAACCGAGATTTACCAGGGCAGAAGCTTTAAGGTGTACCGCGGCATGGGTTCCATTGCAGCCATGAAGCAGGGCTCTGCGGACCGGTATTTTCAGGAAGACAACCAGAAGCTGGTGCCCGAGGGTGTGGAAGGCCGCGTGCCCTTCAAAGGCCCCCTGGCAGATACCATCTTCCAACTGGTGGGCGGATTGAAATCCGGCATGGGCTATGTTGGAGCGGAGGACTTAAAGCAACTGGCACAAAAAGCGGAGTTTGTGAAGATCACCAACGCCGGCCTGCAGGAAAGCCACCCGCACGACATCAGCATCACGAAAGAAGCGCCTAATTATTCGGGGAAATTTTAAAAAGATTTAAAGAATTTATTTCTATTTTACCTTTTCTTTTTTTAAAGAAAAGGTAAAATAGAAATAGGAATATGCTGCGGAGGTTTATACTTGAGAGAAACAGTACTTGTTTTGGATTTTGGCGGGCAGTACAATCAATTGATAGCGAGGCGTGTGCGTGAGGCGCGCGTATACTGCGAGATACTGCCGTACAATACAGACCTTGAGGCAATTAGGGCAAAGGAGCCCATAGGCATTATTTTTACCGGCGGGCCCAAAAGCGTATACGCGCCTGACGCGCCGGTATGCGGCCGCGAGATTTACGATATTGGCGTGCCTGTTTTGGGAATTTGTTACGGCTGCCAGCTTATTGGCATGCACTTTGGCGGCAAGGTGGAAAAACCGGTGAGCGGCCAATACGGCAAAACGGAAATAGAGTATCATACGGACCACCCGCTGTTTGAGGGGATGGATAAAAATTCGGTATGCTGGATGAGCCATATGGACGCTGTAACGGAAGCGCCGCAGGGATTTGATATTCTGGCTTCCACATCCTCCTGCCCGGTAGCGGCGTTTGCTAATGAAGAAAAGAAACTTTATGGCGTGCAGTTTCACCCCGAAGTGATGCATACGGTAAAAGGCACGCAGATACTGAACAATTTTTTGTATAACATATGTAAAGCCAAGGGCGACTGGACCATGGCAAACTATGCGGTTACGGCGGTGGAAGAGATACGGCGGAAGGTGGGGGACAAAAAAGTGCTGCTTGCGCTTTCCGGCGGAGTTGATTCGTCTGTGGCGGCTGCGTTGCTTTCCCGTGCTGTGGGCAATAATCTGACTTGCATTTTTGTGGATCACGGCCTTCTGCGCAAAAACGAGGGCGATGAGGTGGAGGCGGTATTCCGCAAGGAATTTGGTATGCACCTGATTCGTGCGAACGCGCAGAAACGGTTTTTGGACAAACTGGCGGATGTATCTGAACCAGAAGCCAAACGCAAAATTATAGGAGAGGAATTCATCCGTGTGTTTGAGGCGGAGGCAAAGCAGATTGGCCATGTGAATTTTTTGGCGCAGGGCACCATTTACCCGGATGTAATTGAGAGCGGAAAAGGGGACGCGGCGCTGATCAAGAGCCATCATAATGTGGGAGGGCTTCCTGACGCGGTGGATTTTGACGAGATAGTAGAGCCGTTGCGCGAGTTGTTTAAGGACGAAGTGCGCGCCCTGGGAGAAGAACTGGGCTTGCCGCACCATCTCGTTTGGCGGCAGCCGTTTCCTGGCCCGGGCCTTGCAATCCGTATTATTGGAGATGTGACAGAGGAGAAGCTGGCAATTTTGCGTGAGGCGGATTATGTGTTCCGCGAAGAAATAACGCTCGCGGGCCTGCAGGAAGAGATATGGCAGTATTTTGCTGTTTTGACGGGCATGCGCAGCGTGGGTGTGATGGGGGATGAGCGGACATACGATTATACCATCGCCTTGCGCGCGGTTACCAGCGTGGATGGCATGACAGCCGACTGGGCGCGGATACCGCATGAAGTGCTGGAGAAAATATCCAACCGTATTATAAATGAAGTGAAGCACATAAACCGGCTGGTGTACGACATCACGAGTAAGCCGCCTGCCACAATCGAGTGGGAGTAGTAGATAAAATCCAAGAATTTGGCTTAATAGAGCCGATATTCTTGGATTTTTTTATTCTGTTGATACCTTTTTGATACCCAATTTTTTTAAATTGCTATTTTTGGCCGAGTTTATTTAGTTCATCTGCCACTTCACTATGCTTATTAGGATATAAGTGAGCATATATATTCCAGGTAGTCTCGGGTTTTTCATGACCTAAACGCTCAGATATTACTAATATGTTATACCCTTGCTCGATAAGTAATGATGCATGTGAATGCCGCAGATCGTGAATTCTGATTTTTTTAACACCGGCTATTTGAGAGCATCGTCTCATTTCGTGGGCTAAATAATATTTAGTGCAATTAAAGATTCTGTCATGTTTTTTAATTCCATAAAGCTTTGCCATATATTCTTTTAGAGCAGTGTATAAAAACTCAGGAATAGTAATTTCTCGCTCACTTTTTGGAGTCTTGGGTTTGCCCACAATATCTTGCTTATTTAATCTTGTATATGTTTTGTTAATTCGGATTTTATTACTTGATATATCAGCGGGGGTTAGCGCTAACAGCTCTCCTTCCCGTATTCCTGTCCAATATAAAGTCATAAAAAGTGCTTTAGCCAAAGGTTTATCAACAGCTTCGATAAATTTATTATACTCATCAAGTGTCCATATTTGCATTGCATTTGCGTTTTTCTTGCCCATTGTGCCTGCAGCATGACAAGGATTGACGGGTAATTTATAGAATTTAACTGCGAAATTAAACATTGCTGTTAGTTGATTATTTATGGTGCGTAAATATGTTTGGCTATAACCTTGTTTAAGTAAAGAATTTTGCCACTCAAATATGTGGGAAGGTGTAATATCACATATTTTAAGATCTGAAAAAAAAGGAAGTATTTTTTCTTTGATAATATGACTTTTTGTATCTAGAGTAGTTTCTTTTATTCGTGGTTCAAGTGCCTTCAAATAAATTGGCTCAAAAGATGCAAATAACATTTTTGTAGAACCGGCTTTTGTTAGCAAAAATTCTCGTTCATAATCAAGAGCATCTTTTTTCTTTTCAAATCCTCTCTTAAATGCTCGCCGATTTTGTCCGTGCCAATCTGTATAATGGAAAGATGAATACCATGTATTTGTATCAATATCTTTATAAGCGGGCATAGTTTATTTACCTTTTCTAATTTTTGATAATGCATGATTTTTTATATAGTTTATTTCTTTTTTTATTCTGAATTGTTCAACTTCGTTTTCTGGTCACCATTTCTAATTTGGATATCTTTGATTTTAAGCAAGTTAATATATTTTTCGAGATCCTCCTTACTTTCCTTGCTAAGGTCGACCTGTTTTGATTCAAGATAAAAATCTAAAAGAGACCCAAAATAGCCAGATTTACCTCTATCACGATAAGCGTTTAATAACATAATTTCATCTTCTGTTAAATTAGTTGACGAAATAGGATTTTCAGAAGAGTCATCCAAAAGGTAATCTATTGAAACAGAAAGATAATCACCAATTTTTTTTAGCGTTTCAAAATCTGGCCTACGCTTATCTAATTCATACATTGCTAAGGTGCTATTAGAAATATTCAAAATTTTAGCTAATTCACGTTGCGTAAGCCCTTTGATTTTTCTAAGATGGGCCAATTTTTTTCCGAACACTTTCATCACCTCAAATTTCATTATATTAAATCATTGTAAAAAATTAAATAGAAAAAATTCTTGCTTACGAAATGTGAATAAACATATTGACATGCTTACGTATTGTGAGTTATTATGTAAAAAAGCTCACAATATGAAAGCAGAGGTGTGATATGAACCAAGTAAAAACATTGGCATCTTTGAGAAAAGCACATCATTTATCTCAACGCCAATTGGCAGCAGAAATTGATTTAAGTAACAGCACGATTGCAATGTATGAGACTGGAAAAAGAATACCGCCACTAAAAACAGCAATAAAAATTGGAACTTATTTTAATACACCAGTTGAATTTATATCATTTGAAAAATAACAGAGGACATTATGAATTACTTGATCGTAACAGATGTGATGAGATTATTAGGCGTTAAGCAGTCTAAAGCATACCAAATTATTAGAAAGCTAAATAAAGAATTAGAAAATCAAGGCTATTTAACAATTTCAGGCAAAGTATCTGAAAACTATTTTTATGACAGATTTTACATAAGAAAGCATAAATAAAAGATATGATATTCAGCCAGAGGGCTTTGAATATAACAGTTCTTTGAAAAAAACCTGTTGGTCATAGAGAGTATAGAGGGCGCGGATACCGCATGAAGATACTCAAGCGAAAGTAGTTTCGAGAAGGATTTCCGGTGAAAAATTCCGGCGTGATGAAATCCCATGAGAGTAGTGTGAGGGAAGCGAAGCGCGGGCTATAGATTTTGGTATACGTAGGGGCGTGAAACCCTGCGTATACCAAATAAAAATCTAAATGTATTTATTCTCAGTACGATAAAGTAAATAGGGGGTGAATGGCATGGACGCAGGTTATGTACATTTAGAATGGTGGCAGAATCCGTTTGGATTATTTCACGTTATCGGAGTTGCGATAATGGCAATAATTGTTGCTTTGGTTGCTTTTTTTGTTGTAAAGATGTTTGTTAGATACCCCAAAGCATGTTTGATTATAACCGGAATCATAGGAGTCCCCATTGTGTTATACAACTATCTGGATGATATTATTTTGTTTTTTCAGGGGGACTTGGGACAAAGAATTATAATGATTGCCATCCTGGCCGGAGTGGGGCTGATTGTACTAAAAATTATCCTGGTAATACGAAAAAAGGTTGTTATGAACCGCCGTATGCAGAATGTATTTAAAAGATATCATGGTGATTTGGACAGAGAGCTGCAAGAAAAATTGGCACAAAGCAGATGGAACGGAATAATAAAATAGGGCCTACTGTTTATTAAGAAATCAAGCATCGTGTGACAGCGGTGCTTTTTTATATGGGTTGAAAAAACAAAAGCAGAATTGCTTTAACTATCAGAAAGTTTATTTCGGGAGCTTTTATTTTTTATTGATGGAGGAAAACAAAATGAGTATCGTAATCGGTATCGATCACGGTTTTGGCATCATTAAAACCGTAAACAAACAGTTTAATACCAGCGTGGCGGAATACACCAGTGAGCCGCCTATTAAAACAGAACATGTGGTTAAGATGGACGGCACATACTACGTATGCGGCGGAGAACGTACTGCCTTGCGCAAGAATAAGACTGCCGACGATACCTATTGGCACCTGACTCTTGCTGCGGTTGGTGCAGAAATAATTGCCCGTGGGTTGCGTCATACAAACAACATTGTACTGGCAGTGGGACTGCCCCTCACACAATTTGGACGCGAGAAGAAAGACTTTGAAAAATATCTTGACCGTGGCCAAGTGAACTTTGCCTATGGGAACAACCGAATGAATATTACAATTGACGATGTGAGAGTGTATCCGCAGGGCTACAGTGCTGTTGCCGATCAAATGCGTGAATTGAAACAGCAGCCTTATGTGCATGTCATTGATATCGGAAGCTGGACTGTGGATGCAATTACCATAAGCAAAGCCAGAGCAGATCTGCGGACAGCCCGAAGCATGGAAAAAGGCGTGATTCGTTGTATAAACGAGATTGTAGAGCAGGTGCAACGCAGTACAGGCAAGCGTCTAGCACAAAAACAGGTGGAAAGTTTGCTGTGGAAAGAAGACATTGTTCTGCCCGATGATGTTAAAGAGGAGTGTCTGCGCTATACAGATATATATCTGAACGATCTTATTGGAAGTCTTAACGAAGCTGATTTTGATTTGGCGTCAGCGCCAGTGATTTTTATGGGCGGTGGAGCCTGGCTGATGAAAAATTATTATAATCAAAAAAATTTCCTGCAGGCGCGATATATAGAGGATATTGCCTGTAATGCCAAGGGGTACGAAATCGTAGCGATAAACGAATTGAGAAATATGAAAAAAATAGCGAGGTAGAGCAATGGCGCGGAGCAGAAAACCTAGAAATGTGCATTTTATCCTGTCTTACGATAACCCGCGCGAAGCAGCGGTCAACCGGCTGATCGAGCAGGGGGCCGAGGGCATGACGCTCAAGGAATATATCTGCAGACTGATCGAAAACGGAACAGTATTGGAAAGGTTGGAACGGATTGAGCAGTTGTTACAGCAAGGGCCAACAATTCGTCCCGGCGCACAGAATAACGTGAGTGTTCAGGAGCCAGAGGATGAGCATGAAGCGGATGCGGTGGACATTGACGAGGACGTAATGGATTTTATAGCAGGATTGTAATAAAGGAGGAAGATTGATATGTACGTTTTGCAGTGGCGTGTCCATCATTGGGAAAACAAATGGACAACAGGACGCAAAAAATATCCAACGCTTAAAGAGGCCCAAGATGCATTTGATAAGTTGCCGTTTAAAAGCGATTACCGTATCGCCGAAGAATACACCGTCACGAGATACAAGGCGGTCAGGTAGGAGAATCTGGGATAAGACAAAGAGGGAAAGAGCATGAAGAAATGTAACGTCTATGAGATTTTGCAATATATCGCCAAAGGAGGTTTTATTGTATTTGTTTCTGATACGAGAAAGCGGGAAATCCGATTAATATCGCATAACGGCGGAGAACGCGTTGGACGTGTATCAGAAAATACTTTTCAGGCGCTTTTAAATTCAGGCATTGTTGTAGAAGGAGAAAGCAGCACAGATAAATATGGCACAAAATATTGCCCGTTTACTTTGGTAAAGCAATAAATAGCTTTACGGATCACGATTGATTGAATTGATTTTTAAAGTATGGTATAATCTATTACATGGTGGGCTGACACCTTAAAAATCCGACGCTTGACAGGGTTAGCGTAATGGCCCGTACTACAACCTGTCTAGTGGGCGCGTCCACGAAAGATTTACGCGAAAGTAGTACCGACAGGCGAGAGCCTGAATCGGTTGCCCTATACGGGGGGCTAAGAGCCGACTATGGATCGGTGCGTTGGCGGACAACAGAAAAATCATGCCGAAAAGCAAATAAAGGGGTATTCGCCGCGGTGGATATCCCTTGTTTGTAACTTGAAGCACGTTCAATAGACGTGCTTTTTGTTTGGAAAAATATAGGGGGAACCATGGATAGACTCAAAGGGAATTTATTTAAAGCAGAGGTTTTAAACATACTGATTGAGAATGCTCAAATATACAACAAAAGGCTAATTGACAAGAATCTTGTTTTTGTCTATGAACCGCGAAATCCCAGTGCGATGGAAACACAGTTTAAAGCGGAATACTACCTTCATCTTACTGGAGTTGAAACCAATGGAGGTATTGACGCACTGCAATTTTATTCACTGTGCATGAACAGCCAACTTAAAACCTCAGATTTTGAATTGCGGCCAGATGGTACGACAGAACTTAAACTGAGTGTCCTGGATCGGCTGATTCATGTGGAAAGCGCTGCCAAGATGTTGGGGGACTTTAATCATAGAAGACCCAAGCTCTATACAGAAAAGATCGTGGGTAATATATACGCCTGCATGGGATTTGTAATGAGCGGTAACAGTCAGTTTTATATTCCAAATACCACGCTGAAGGAAGACGTGCGGGATGTGGTGACAAAGGCGCACCAGGTAGTAGCGATTTTTTCAAAACCGGTGAATCAACCTTTATATACAAAACTGCTGTACCAGGCAAAAGGTTTTGAACTGACACAGGACAAGCTCCCGCGCGGGCTATGGGGGAGAGTGCGGTTGCCTGAAGAAAAAAGTATAGCGGAAAAGCTCCGGAGCTATGCGGGCGAAGATGGTGGAGCGAAACTAGAGAAGAATACAAAGGACAAGGGACTGGAACGCTGAAAGGCGTCTTTTTTATTTCAAACCAAAACGGAGGTGTGTTATGTATTATTTTTATCAGGATACGATTCTCACCGTGCGTCCGGGAATAGGGGAAGATAATTTTGCCACGGTCAAACTCAAGCCCAGCGGAGCCTGGGCAGCGGTCAAGTCACCTGTAATGCCCCGGGTGAGTGATTTCCCGGCAGCGCTTATCAACATGCACAGGTGGGCGCAGGAGAGAAAGCTGGCCAAGGCCGACTGCGACTACTGCCTGGATTGCATGGGGGGCCATTGCCGGAAATTCAAGCGTGAGCTGCGGCGGATCCCAGATAACTTTGTGTATAAGCCCGCAATATATATCCGCTGTGATGAGTGCCTGCGCCAGGGGGAATAGCTGATGGACATGCTATTGGAAATGCTGGTTGCGCATGCCAGGGCGGAAGGGGCAGCGCCCGAACAGATAGCGCTGATAGAGTGCGAGGATATAGAATTTGAACAGGCCGAGCAGATATGGCTGGGCATTAAAGGCAAGCTGCCGCTTGAAAAGCTTGCGCGGTATGCCAGGCTCAGATTTAGCGCCAGTCAAATGGAGATGATCCGCAGGGGATTTATGCAGGGATGGAATACGGAGGACGTACTGATTTTTGGACGCCCGGAATTCAGCCTGGAGCAGATGCGGCAAATTTATAGGGGGCTGGAGGCGGGCATGCCGCCCGATTTGGTTGTACAGTACGCGGATCCCGCGCTGCCGCCCCGGAAAATGGCGCGGATCCGGTTGGAAATACTGGCCCAGGCACAAAAGCCTGTCCTGGCTTTTGTGAAACCCGAAGCAGACAAGCCGGAGACAGAAGACGCGTTCCGGCTTGACCGGTTTACTCCCTCTCAGATTGTGGAATTGCGGCTTGCGCGGAAGGACGGGTTAACCGACGCGCAGATGGAGGTGCTGGCCAACCACGCACTGGAACCGAAACAGATGGCCCAGGTGCGCTGGGGGTTCTCTGAAAACCATCTGAAACCGGAACAGGTAAGGCTGTATGCCCGGCCTGAGTTTGATGAACAGCAAATGCTTGAGATACGCAGGGGTCTGGACAAAGGATTGACCGCCACCCAGATTTACCTGTACGCTGATCCGCGGTATAACAACCGGCAGATGTGCCAGATACGACTGGCGCTGATCCAGGGACTGGACGAGCCGCAGCTATCGTATCTTCTGGACAACACAGTGACAGCGCACGACATGCTGGTGATCCGGACAGGATTCGCAAGGGGCCAGACAGCCGAAGACCTTGAATTGGCCGAAGGGGAGGATGTGATTTGATGAAGGGTTTTTTGAAAGAAGAAAACGGCAGCTCGCAGGTGGTGTCCATGATGGTTTTGCTTCCCGTGGTTCTTGCCATTACGATTACGTTTTTGTTTGTGTTTCCGATTTTCACCACACAGCAAACCTTGAACGCCCAGGCAAAAGCGATTGCGCATACGGCGGAGGTTACGGGCCGTGTTGGGCCGGAGGTACAGGATGCGATTTCACGGCTGGAAGAAGCCAGCGGCATTACCCCGGACAGTGTGGTTTGGGACACGGCCTGGCTCAATGAGGAACAGCAAACGATCCAACTGCGTACACCATTTACCGTGACCCTGACCAAACAATTAAAATTGCCTTTTATTACGCCTGCGATTGGGGAAAGCAGGGCGATCACCATTGAACTGCGCGCCGCCGCCAGTGGAATAAGCGAGGTGTTTTACAAGCCATGAAACAGTTTTTGAAAGAAGAAAAAGGCGATTCCATGATACTGCTTTTTTGGATCATTCCGCTGGTTGCGGTGATGGGCATTGTTGTGCTGGCTGTAAGTACCGTATATACATCGGAGTCGCATGCGCGGGGGTTATTGGAACGGTCGGTCAGTGTGGCTGTGGACGCGTCCCAGGACAATTACGGTGTTCGTGATCTGGCTTTCACCGTCACGCCTGATCAAGTGAGGCCGGTTATCCGGCAGCGGCTGCTGGACGCCGGTTTCTCAGATAACGGAGACGGCAGCTACAGTTATGAAGACAGGTACAAGATTACGGATATGGCAATTACAACGGATGGTGATGAACTGAAGATCAACGCCAATTTAAGCGTTAATATGCCATGGCGGATCACAAATGGTTTTGATGTTATACAATTGACTATTAATATCCAGTCGCATATTTTGTTTTATTAGCTAATTGTACATAAATATGTAAATATATGTGATATAATAGAAATGACAAGGGGGGAAACAACATGAAGAAGTTGCATACCATATTGATTTTATCGGGATGCGCGGCTGTGGTAGCCATTGGAGTAGCCGTAAATGTACTGAATAATCCTTCGCAGCCTGTTGACGTGCTTTTGGCAGGGCCTTCGGCAAGTGCGACTGAGGCAACGACGCCTACAGTTACTCCGTCCGGTACGCCAACGTTGACGGCAACCCCTGCGCCAACAGTAACAGCAACTCCTGTGCCGACAGTGTCACCCAGCCCAAGCCCGAGTGCGTCGGCATCGGCAAAGGCAACGCCTACGCCAAAGCCCACCAGCTCAAGCAAAGCTTCAAGCGGCGGTTCGTCTGGTGGTTCAACGGGGGGCAGCGCGGCAACGCCGACACCAAAACCAACGGCCACGGCAACACCAACGCCAACAGCTACACCACAGCCTACGGCGGAACCTACGGCAACTTCCGCTCCGACGGCCCCTCCGAATCCCGGATATACCGTCAATCCCAATCCTTCTATGCCCAACCCTAGCGAAGTGGCACACCCCACTCCGGATTCGAGAGACTTCTAGACTGTTAATCATATTTGACCAGGGTAGGATTAAAAATCCTGCCCTTTTTATATAGGGAGGAATTATGAAGAAAAAAATGGTCATAGCTATAATTGTTACAATTATAGCTATATTCATTCCGTTTTTATCCAGTTATGCCTTAACTTCAAGTGGAACATTTTTTCAGGATATGAACAGCGGAGTTCCTGGTGCTTCTTGGCAAGTAGCAAATGGATATGTAAAATACAATTATCATCCTGGAGCAACGTTATCAAGATATTTTTTTATAGATTCTACGAACGCAACATATTTTGCATATCCCATCACTGCCCCGGTAAACAGCGGCAGTGGTGAAACAAATAACGTATACGGGTCAGAGCTATCTTGGGCGCAGGCTATGAACGGCGGAAATCTTGACAGTCCTATTCCGCTCTACGGAGCAACAATCGCTTTCAGAAATACATGCGACGGTGGAGTGTATGGATACGGAACATGCCAGGCCACCTATTCAACATTATTTGAAGCATATGCAACCATTCTTAAATATGGGTACGGTGGACCGCAAGATAAAAGCGGAGCCTTTGGGCTAGGTGATTCTGGGCCAGATCAAGCAGGAAGGTATTACGCGACTAACATGGCCATGCAGCGAATCTCAGGGCAAGCTTTCACGACTTACGACACAGGTGGATTTAGCAGCAGCGGTGTAACAGACTCCAGGGTAATTGCCTTTGAATACTTTTTAGAGAATCAAGCAAAAATCGTATTATGCAAACAAGCCGCAATATTTTCAAATTTACAAGGGTATTGGGGTTCTCCAACAAGGGTTAATTCAGCAACGGTAAGCATACCTTTAACGGTAAATATACCGAGCAATGAAAACTCAGTCTATTATTCCAACAATACCGGATTTTATTGGACTAACCTTGCGAATTTAAGCTGCCCAAACTATGCTTCTGTGGCAGCAACTATGTCAAATTTTAATGGTGGATCTTCATTAACTTCAAGTTTGCAGATAAATTCATCGACAATTAAAGGTGGGGAAACGCTTGCTTTTGCTGTTTCTGGAAAAGTGAATAATCCACAGACATACGGCAGAGTATTTACGGCGTGGGGAGGGAGGGTGCAGTCATTTATCATAGGCGATCCGTCCTCTATAGGGAATATGTCTAATATAAAAAATCTAGATACTGTAGTTATTTCAACAACTCTTCCACTCTTTGATGTTCAAACAACTGGTATTACTTGTAATGCGTCATATAGTGCCGGGGATACGGGAACGGTTTCTGTGACATATAAAAACAACTCCACGCTTCCGGCTGTAAACGTGCCGGTTTCATTAAGCGCATCTTCTCCTTTGGGTGCGCCTTTTACAATTACGAACGCCAGCCAAACCATTGGAGAGCTGCTGCCCGGAGCCAGCACCACCGTAACATATACCATCAAGGCTAATACATTAGGCGGAGATACCACAGCAACGTTCACAGCAAAAATCGGATATAATACGGATGGTTCCACCCGGTTCAACGAAACGAATTATGCAAACAACGTTTTAACAAAAACAACAACATTACGTTCGGTTCCTGATTTTAGCTGCACCTTCCCGGTAAGTGATTATATAGCCGGGCAGGACGCGGTTTTTGCTGTCACAGTGAATAACGGAGGCGTTATAGGAAACCCAAACGTCCCGGTTCGGCTTACCGTTGGCGGTACATCGTATGATACGACGATCCCCGTGCCGGTTGGCTCCAATTTAGCTGTTTTCCGGGTAACAATGCCTGACGTAACCGGGAATGTAAACGTTACGGCAACTGTTGATCCCAACAACGTGATACCGGAACTTGATGAAACAAACAATACTGTAACGCATGCCGTCCCGGTCAGGCAGCTGCAGGCGCCGGAGATGGTCGACGCGGAGGACAGCGGCCTGGAGCAGGTGTATCTGGGGAAAAATAAGGCGCTGCCGACCGGAGCCCCTGATAATCCTGATACCGTGACGCATACGTGGCAGGAGTACCGGTATGAAAACGGGAATTATGTGCTGCATACCTATACGGCAACGTTATCCGTTACCTTCACGGTAAAGCCTGACAGCCGGGTTTCTGACGATGATGTGATCCAGTCCGGGTTTGGTATCGAACAGGCCGCGGCAGCGACGCTGGACACCAATTACGATCATCCGGAGAAGCTGGTAGGGGTACAGGACGTTTGGCTGACGTACCCGGAAACATACTACGGTGTGGACAGCCGGTATTATACCGGATATTACGAGACGATGACGCCTGATTCAACCGGCGCGCTGTCCAGCTCATGGAGATATCCGAATAACCCGAACAGCGTTAAAAACATGCCCCTGCATTATATTCCGCTCTGGTATCCTGACGGTGAATACGCTGTATTGTGTACGGCCTGGTACGGATGGACGCCCAACGGCCAGATATTCATGGATACGCCGGACAGCGTGACGGTATCCGGCGACATGTACGACAGGATCACCGCAGTGGGATATTGAGAATGAGTATTACATAAAATTTTTTTCTTTGGAAATCGAATTGCTGTCCCAGATGTGATATAATGGAATCCAGCAAGGATACAATGCGAGGCGGTTAGCACTTCCCTGTGAAGGGGGGTGATGCGCATGGAATATTTGGCTATTCTGGCTGTCATACTGATAGTCGTTTGGAAGATATTCGATAGTAACGCAAAAAAATAACCGCCCCGTGCTAAAGTGCGGTTATTGTAACTGATACCGAGGCTAACCGCTTGTGCGGTTGTATCCTTGCTTTTATTATATCATTTTTTCAGAAAAAAATGCAAGTCCAAAAAAGTGAAACGTATATACGATTGCTTTATGGATGGGACCGCAAATACTGCGGTCTTTGTTGTTTTTTGGTTATGATTAAAATTTGCAACTTACCTATAAGGGGGCCATTCTTATGAGAACAAAACGTAACAAAACAAACAAATCTATTGATTTTAACTCAAGTATTGATTTGTTAAAAAGCCAAGTCCTTATTTTTTCTGAAAGATCGTATAAGAACAACAATATTCTTATACTCGGGACAACCTGCAAGGTACGCAGCAGAAAAGATAAACAGAAATCAGGAGGGCAATAATGATATATAAAAAAAGTTACTTGTTTTTTGTATATTCTGCAGCAGTTGCCAGTGCTTTTGCATTGCTTCCCTTTTTCACTTGGTTAAAAGAGACGGGACACGAATGGTTGATTCCAATTGTCGGTGCTTGTATAATATTGGCAGGATTAATTGATACGGCGGATATAAATGAATTGCTGAAACTACAATTATGGGCTATTTTAATTGGTGCAGGCGCGGGATTGATAGCGTTGGGTTTGCTGGCCTTCCCTGCGAATGTAATTTTGTTTTGTGCCAGTATGTCAATAGGCATTGCGTGCGTTTTTCTGCCTGGATGGATCGCGGGGAAAAGGCAAACCGGCTTATTTATTGTATACCGGTTTCCATTTACAAATAAATATATCATAACGCAACGTCCATGGCATAGCAAAGGAAATAAAATGCGGGATGTTTTTGAGGCCCAGGGCGAGTGTTTTAAAACCCAAAAAGAAAAATGTGCAAGAAAGAGCCATTTGATCACTGCTGAAATCTTGTCGGTGAAAAAACGCTTAAAAAAGGGAAGGGTTTATTTAACTGACACGAATCAAAATATGTACGAAGTGCTTAAACGCCTGGAGCAAAAAGGAGCTGTTAAGATTATTGCCCCAATAAATATAATAAGCAAGTTGTACAAACTCAACCAAAGTAAAATGTATGCGGCCATGTACAGCGCGGATTGCCATGATTGCTGTGCGGACGATTATTTAAGTTGTCCATGGTATTATGGTAAAACCCGCGATTTTTACAACATCAAATTCCGCTTAAAGCAGGAGGGCTTATGAGAGGAATAATTGTTACCACTGACAATACAATAAATATTATGGATTTAAAGGAGCCTGTCATCGATACTGTAGGGAATGCAGTCGGCGGGACGCCTGAAACGGTGTGGCCGCGAAGGCTGGCAGCGCCGTATATTATGATAGTGAATGGAGAAGGCAGACTGGAAGGTCTGCCTTTAAACATCTTTGGAAGCTATCTGTATGCCATGGATCAACACGGGAATCCCATTGTGGGAGACATCCTGATCCTGCGCGAGTCAGGCAATGATTGGGCGGGCCTTCGGGACTGCGATATCAGCCTTTTGACAAAACTGATTGACCAAATGCTGCAAAGAGTTGGCGCTGACACGAAAGGGGGAGCTGGAAATTGATTGGGTAAAAGTGATTTGAAAGGTGGATTATATGAAAAGATTTCCGTATCATATGATACCGCTTGTCGCTGCTGGCATTGCTGAATTGATTATTTTTCTTAACTGGAAATAATCGTGTTTTTTACGCCTGTCAGCTAAAATAATGGTAAAGGTTTTTAATTATGAATATATATGCTTTTCTACACCCGGCAATCGCCGGGTGTTTTTTATTCCTCCTGGCGTACTGCTGCGTTTGGGACATAAAAGAGCGGCGCATACCAAACAGGGCGGTGGCCATGATGCTGGTGCTGGCCCTGTTTTCTTTTTTCAGCAAACCGTTTGAACCTTTAACCCTGGTGGGAGCGGGCCTCGCTCTTATGCTGGCCATTCCCTGGCGCAAGGGTGCGATCGGGGCCGGGGACGTTAAGCTGCTCTTTGTTTCCGCGCTGTACCTGGGCTTGACCGGCTTTTGCCTGTCACTTGCCCTCGCCGGTATTGCCGCGTTTATATATATCCTTGTGGCCCGCAAGCGGGCAACAGACAGGGTGGCGCTGGGGGCGTTGTACGCCCCTGCCGCCGCCGCAATTGTGTTGATAAAGGAGTTGATGATGAATTGAAAAGAAAAATGGTGCTGGCGGTGTTGTGCGTTTTGCTGGCAATAGGAATTGGTTTTGTGTTGCTGCCAGCGTATAACAACCAGCAGTACAAAAAGGTAACGGCAGTGATCGCCGCGCAGGATATACCGGCGGGTACGGTGATTACAGACAAGATGCTGACCCAAGCCGAGGTGTTCTCGCAGGCCATACCGGCGGATACGCTGGGCGCGCCGGACAAGGCGGTGGGCAAGTACGCAAGCCGGTACATCAGCAAATCGGATTATGTGACCAAAGAAAAAATAGTGGATACGAAGCCCGGCGAGGAACAAATGACGGTAAGCGCAAACAAAATGATCGTGTCCGTCACCATACCGTCAGCCGCTGCCGGAGTGTCCGGCATACTGAAACCGGGCGACCTGGTGTCCGTATACGCCGTACCGGCCAAAAGCTCCGGGGGCGGCAGCACCATTGTAAACGCGGCCGCACAGGCAACGCTTCCGGCGGCGCAGAGTGCGCAGCCCGTTGAAGCAAGCGCGCAGCCCACCCCGCTGGCCACCGTCTCCACGGCTCCGGAGCTGCCGGATGACGCGGTATTGCCGGATGAACTGAAATACGTGGAGGTGGCCGGGGTATACAGCGGGTCTGCGAAGACGGATGACAAGGCAAACACAACGGCGATCCCCACAACCGTATCATTTTATGTGAATAGTGAGCAAGCCAAAAAGCTGGTGGACATTGAGGACGGCGCGGCGTTGCACCTGGTGTTCGTGGCGCGCGGCGACGCCCGGCTGCGGTATCTCGGGAAGGAGGAGCTGCAGGTATGGTCATAGGGATTATTGGACGGGAAGGTTTGGGCAAGACCACCCTGGCCGGTGCGCTGGGGCGGTATCTTGCGCGCGATGATATTACGGCGGTGATCAATACCGACATGACCGTGCCGACAGTCCTGCAGGCGGATAAGGCCCTGCGTTCGCTTGGCCATTATCTGACACTGGACACAAAACAGCCGGTAACGCCGTACCTGCAGCAGCATGAAAAAATCAGGCAGCTTTTCTTCGCCGGTACGACCACAATGGACGATGTGTTTTCCTATGAGGTTGATCTGGATCAGGCGGCGCAGGCGGAAAGCTTTCTGGAGGAATGCATCGAAGAAGTGGGGCATGTTGTACTGGATGTGTCCGGCCAACGGGTAGACCCGTTTATGCCGCCGGTGGCCGGGCATGCGGACGTTCTGCTGTTTTTGACTTCATGCGACGCGGAAGGGATGAACAGCCTGTTCGCAATGGAGCGGTTATTGCAGCATGTACGCTGCCCGGTGCATATCGTGTTATCCAAAACGCAGAGCTATCACGACAAGCAGGAATTTGAGCGCGCGTCCGGCAGGAAGGTTGCATACGAGCTGCCGTTCTGCCATGAACTTTTGTATGCCCACGCCTGTGGCCGGGAATTTAAGCCCCAGGGAAAGACGGGGAAGATTTTGGATAAGGAGGTGCGCCGGATGGTGAGGGAGTTGCTGGCGTACGGAACGCGGGAGGATGTGGCCAATGGGTAAAAAGTTATCTTCATTTTTTCTGGTTGCCCAGGACGCCGGAACAGGCGCGGATGACGCATACGGAAAGATCCTGGAAAAAGTGCGCCAGTATGTTTCGGAGAAATATGCCGAAGCGATCCAGGCGACGCTGGATGACGCCGGTGCGAAAAAAGCACTGTGGAACATCGTGCTGCAATGCCTGGCCGCGCAGGAGATCACCTACCGGGATTATACGCCGGAAGACCTGGCCGACCGGCTGGTGGGCGATATGGCGGGGTTCGGGTTCCTGGAGCCGCTGCTGTATGACGACAGCGTGGAAGAGATACGCGGGAACTCCTGGGATGACATTGAAGTGGTGTACGCCGGTCAGAAGGCCGTGAAATACGCGGAGCATTTCCGGGATCCGCAGCATGCCAGTGACACCATCAAAAAGATGGTACGGCTGGGCGGATACCAGCTTGATGAAAGCACCCCTGACGTTGATTCATATTTTACCCGCGGTATCCGCGTATCGGCATGGATCGCGCCGGTGGTGGACGGCGACGTCGGCGTCGCGTTCGTGATCCGGCGGCAGCGGACGGTCAAAATCACCCGGGAGGAATTGCTGGCGGAAAAAACAGCAGACGAGAAGGAATTACTGTTTCTGGAGGCATGCCTGAAATATGGCGTATCCATTGTGATAGCCGGTGAAACCGGCAGCGGAAAAACAACACTGCTGGAATACCTGCTGTCCTTGTTGGTTGAAGATAAAACTGACCAGAGAAGAATCTTAACCATGGAGGAAAACAGGGAACTAAATTTGGTAAAGCGTGACGCAGACGGAAAAGTGATATCGTCCGTCATCCATACCAGGACAAGGGAGGCGCAGGATCCGCGGTATGCCATCAGCCAGAACCAGCTGCTCAAACGATTTATGCGTTTTACGCCAAAGGTGATCGCGGTAGCCGAAATGCGCGGCGAGGAAGCATATACGGCGTTGTCTTCAGCCATGTCCGGCCACGCGGTCATTACGTCCATCCATTCCGGGAGCGTGGATAAGGCAATAGAAAAGATCATGATGTACAGCCGTGAATCCGAGATATCGCGCGGGTTTGCTGACGACGATCTGCGGCGGAAGATCTGCAAAGCGTTTCCGGTGATCTGCTACATTCGCCAGTTGGAGGATGAAAGCCGCAAGATCATGCAGATTGTTGAATTGGAATCAGGCGGCGGGGGAATGCCGGAGCTGCGCACACTGTTTGCCTATGACAGCGCGGCGGATTGCCATAAGGCGGTGCGGGAGCCGTCCGATTCCTTAAAACAAATGATTCTGGAGAAAGGGGGTACGGTATGACTGCCGTAAGCATTCTTGTAACGCTGCTGATACTGGCGGCGTTTTTTACTATGTTCGGCCTTTGGCCTGTTGTGGGCCGCCTGTCCGCGCCTTTTGATCAGGCAGAGCGGAAACGGCGGAAGATCGACGCCATTACAGGCCGGGAGCCGCGCGGCCTCCGGAGGCGCATCATACAGGCCGAGCAGATGCTGGCCAGCGCCGATATGGGCGAGGACTGGAACAAGTACAGGCTGATGAGCGCAATCCTGGGCGTCCTGGGTATAGTGGCGGGCATGGCGCTGGACAATGTGTTTGTGGCCATCGTGCTGGCGCCTGTGCTGGCGATGGTTCCCGTAATGGCCATCCATATACGCACGGCGCAGTACATCCGGCAAACGGACGCCAGCGCGCAGAACGCCATGACCGTGGTGACAAACGCGTATTCGCTGGGCGAGGATCTGATCAGCGCGGTGCGCGCGGCGCTGCCCAATTTGCAGCAGCCCATGCTGGGGATATTCAGGACGTTTTTATCGGACGTTGAACTGATTGACCCGCATGTGGCGGACGCGATACGGCGCATGCGCCCCAAGGTGAACAACCGTTACTGGCATGCCTGGTGCGACACACTGATGGAATGCCAGCATAACAGGGCGCTGCGCGTGGTGTTGGGTACAATACTGCGGCGCATGTCCATGACCAGGCGGATGCAGATGGAGCTGGACACAATCGTCCGGAACAACTATGTGTATTTCATCATGGAAATGCTGCTGGTTGTGGTTGTGCCGCTGCTGATCGGCATGGTGCTGCCGGAATACGCGCCGCTGCTGTTTGGCTCAATGCCGGGGAAAATCAGCCTGGCCATAGCAATCCTGCTGCTGTTTTTGTCTACGCTGCGGACAGTCCAGGTGAACCGTCCGCTGGATGTGTAAGGAGGATGCCTGTTGGTTATTTTATATTTTCTTTTTTGCGTCCTGCTGGCGCTAGGCATGTATAACGGGCTGAAAGCGGCCCTGCGGCTGCCTGATCCGGGGAACACCAGGGCATTGAGGAACGCGCGCGGCAGGCGGTCTTGGGGCCAGGGGATTGAGGAACGCATCGTGATGCCGCTGGCGCGGCTGATCGGCAAGCTGGTGCGGTTGCCTGCCCTGCGCAGGAAAAGGCTGGCCGATGATCTGGAGCGCATGGACGCGGGTATGACGCCGGAAGTGTATATTGCGCGATCGGCAGTCCAGGCGCTGTTTATGATCGCTATAGGCGTACTGTTTGCGCTTGCGGTTGCGCCCTGGGCCATGCTTGTGTTTGTGGCGTTGTCGGTATTGCTGCTGATCCGGGCCGGAACGGACGAACACCGGCGGATTGCCGAGATAGACGAGCGGATAGAAAGCGAGCTGCCAAGGATGATTGAGGTGATGCAGTTTTCCATGCAGGCAGACCGTGACTTGATCCGGTTCTTTGAACGGTATCTGCTGGTGGCCGGGCCTGACCTGAAGCCGGAGATTGAACGGCTGCTGTTTAATATGCGGTCGGGCAATGTTATTGCGGCGCTCACGCAGTTTAAAGGACGGATACGGCTGTATACCGTGGGCGAATTCGTATCGGCCTGCATAGGCATTTCGCAGGGCTTGGACTATAAGGACACACTGGATGGGTTGTTGCAGAACGTTTTAAAAATTGAAGAAGAAAGGATAAAGCAGCAGCTGGATGAACGGCCCCGTAAAATGTATTTGTCCCATGGCGCTGCGTTTTTGGCAATGGGTATCCTGATCGGCGTACCGTTTGCCATGATTGTGTTTAGCCTGCTCAACAAACTATAACGGATACTCGTGAAAGGAGTTAAAAAATGAAAAAGATTCAGAAAAGAAGCAGAATGTTGGTATTTCTGCGTGACCAAAAGGGAGTGGTAATGACCGAAACGATGATCGTAATCGCGATTGTGGCCATTGTGGCGGTTGGCGCTCTCGTAATTATGAATCCGGCAATACAGGGTTTGTTCACGAACGTTTTAGGAAAGGTGACAAACCTTGTAAACGGAGCGATGACCTAAGGAGAAAATATCTTTTGCAAGCTGCCGGACAAGCAGCTTGACTTTTTGCGGGCTTGCCATACGGGCATACTTGGTTCGGAACCGGGGGCCTGCTTTTTTATTTCAATCAAGGAGGAACGGATACATGGATAAACCAAAATGCAGTGAGTGCGGCCGCGCGAGGCGGGAAGGCGATAAAGGTTATTACTGCACTCATCCCGAGATCATGAAGATAGCCGGGTATCGCCGGATCTGCCGTCTTAAGGAGTGCAGTCGGGAGATGCCGATCAAGACGTCGCCCAAGTGGTGTCCGTTGCGGCTGGCAGCATCCCAGGAAGGGGGGGATATGAATGCGGTTCACGGATGAACAGGTGCAGGCTGCGGCCAGTGTGGATCTCATAGGTTACTGTGCGGCGGTCGGGATTCCGCTGGTGGAGCATTCGGGGGATACGTACCGGCATGCTGAGTATGACAGCCTGAAAGTGACCGGATGTATGTGGATACGTTACAGCGGGCGTGACAACGGTTTTAAAGGATTTACAGAAGGGAATGCGATACATTTTGTGCAGGAATATGAGAAGCTGTCCTTCCGGGACGCGGTGCTGAAGCTGCTGGAAGTGGCACGGTCTCCATTGATGCCGGAGGTAAAGCCCAGCGTAAGGGAAAGGCTCCAGTGGTATGAGCATGGGAAAAAGGCAATGGTGGTTGCTCCCCAACAGGCGCATGAACGCCCGGGGGAGTCCGTTGAAAAAGAAAGACCGGCAGCCAGGCCGGAGAAGGAGAAAAAGGCGTTTGAATTGCCGCCCAAGCACACTGATAACAAGCGGGTGATTGCCTATTTGACCAAAACGCGGGGGATCGACCATGAGATCGTTAACCACATGATCAAGCACGAAAGCCTGTATGAGGAAACGAACCACCATAACTGCGTGTTTGTGGGATACGACAAGGACCAGGTGGCGCGGTACGCGGGCCTGCGGGGTACGTATACGCAAACGGACAAGCCAATGTTCAAGGGTGAAGTGGAGGGCGGAAAAAAGCGCTTTGGCTGGTGTTTTACGCCGGAAGGGGAATCCCCGCTGCTGCGGGTATACGAAAGCCCCATCGACGCCATGAGCCACATGAGCGCTGAGAAGCTGGCCGGAGGAAACTGGCGCAATAAGCATTACCTGTCCCTGGGCGCTCTGGCTTATGACGCCCTGCCCGAGTATCTGAAAAATCACCCCGAAATCAAGAACGTGTCCTTTTGCCTGGATAACGACATCGCCGGTCGGCAGAAAACCGAGGAGTACAGCGCCAAACTTGAAAAGCAGGGATATTCCTGCACCGCCTGGCAGAAGGTTGACACCATGACCTTATGCAGCTTTGGCGACCCGGATGGCGTGTTGCGCTACCTGGAAGCAAACCCGCAGATACGCAACCTGTCATTCCAGGTTAAGGATCAGGACAGGGAAGCCGCCGAAGGCATGCGGGAGCTGCTGGCCGGGCGGGGGTATACGTGCATTGAAAACAACAAGGAACCCAAACTGGCCAAAGATTTTAATGAAGCCCTGCAGCTTAAAAAAAAACATATGAGCAGTAGGGGAATGGAGAGATAAGAATACCAGGTTTATAAAGCTGCCTAATGGTGGCTTTTATTATTTCTAAAGGAGACCAGCTATGAAAACAAAAAACGAGAACAATACCAATCCTTCAAAAAGCAGAAAAAAACAGAGGACTGTTTTGGTTTTGCTGCTGATCATTTTGGCCCTGTTAATCGGCTGTTTAGCCTTTGTTTCAACAATGGGGCGGCTTGATGGCGGGACCACTGGCGGCTCTGCCTCACAAGGTACGCCGGTTCCGGCATTATCGGACAATGGACAGTCCTTGCAGGGGGAGGCAAGCCCCAAGTCGGATGAAGAAATTCTGGAAGAGTTAAAAAAACAGCAGGTTTTTGTTACCGATTCAATCAGTTCCAGTGCTGTTTTCCAATCGGGCAGCAAGGGCAGCAAGGGCAATTTTACAGTGGAAAACCTGAAAGGTAACAATGTCATAGAGCAGGTTGAAATATATCTCACCGGCGGCGATCAACTGATAGGCAAGACAACGCCGATCTACCCGGATGAACACGTTGAGACAATTGAGCTGCTGGAGTCTCTGGATAAAGGCGACCATGAGGCACTGGCGTACATTAACTATTACAACCCGGATACAAAGGCTCTTCTTGGTAAAACAGCTTATAAGATCACAGTCCAGGTTAATTAGCTTTTTTCATTCAACTATGAAAAATATACAAAAGGAGGACATGGATATATGTTCAAAAAAATGGTGTTAATGCTACTGGTATTGCTCACCGTCTGCATTCCGACAATGACAGCGCTGGCTGAAAATACAACGGATACCGGCACAGATACAGTATCATCAACAATCACATTGAATGGGACAATTAATGCCTATCAAATGCGGGTTACCCACCCCGTTACGGTGACATATGTGCTCAACTCAAATACGAACTCAATTGTGGCAGCTCCCATAAACATCACGAACACAAACAAAGCGCCGATCAAGGTTAAGGTGTTGTCTTTTACATCCACTAGCGGCGGTACAATTCAATTTACGGATGTTATGCCCGGAGATAAAACATGGGCGGCTTTAAACACCGCCGATTCCAAACAGTTTATCGCCTTGGGAATAGGCGCTGCCGGTACGGATTGGACAGGTTCCACGGATCAAGGATACGTAGCGCCGCATATGTACGCTGCGGAATCTTCTGCTGTGGGGGCGGCAGGGGGATTGGTAATCGGCCAGGTTGATTACGACAAGACAGGAGTACTTACTATAGACGGTTATTTTGGCCGGGCCATTGACGCCGCCTATACCGCAAAGCATACTCTTGTTTTTGTTTTTGATTTGGCATAAGTGGAGGGGTGAATATCATGTTAAAAAGATTCTTTATTATAATTTGCGTATTGGTAATGGTGTCAGTCCCAACGCTAACGGCGTTTGCCGATACCACAGAAGGCTTTTTGGATGGCGCGCAGACCACGGTTACAGTTGACGGCGATGTACAGCCCTTGCAGATATCTATTACGCACCCTATAAGTGTTACATGGCAGCTCAAGTTCAATGTAGCGTTTTATAGCATGGGTTTAAACGCGAATACTGTCGACATAACAAACAATACGCCCGCGCCGGTAAAACTTACTGTGCAGTCATTTAAAACTACTGGCGGTACATATCAATTCACGGATGTTTTTCCAAACCATTTTTCGAATTGGGGTACTTTGAATAAGGCTGATTCAGAAAAATATATTGCTTTGTATCTTTATGTTTATGATACCGCTCAGCTTACCGATTTGCCTGTAGACGGACTTTGGAAAACTGAAATAAGCCCATCTTACACAATCCCTGTACATTTTGCGGCACAGGAAACGCCTACTTATCTGGGTACAATGCCTGCAAACGGTACTGCAAAATTGGGGCTGACTGGTACATGGGGCAACGCTATTTCACAAAACGGAACATCGGTGGATACGCTTATATTGCAGTTTAATCTCGCATAAACTTTATCAAATATCTCTATCATAGTTGAATGATTAAATAAACGGGAAGCATTTGAAATACAATGCTTCTCTTCTTTTTCAAACTACAGCGTGGCTGTAGTTTTTCTGAATCGAGGGAAATTATGAAAAAAGCTGTTTTAATGCTGCTGCTGGTTTACAGCGTTTTTATGTGCGGATGCAGCGGCCTGGTATCGAATCCCAATCATGTTATACCAAAAGACTCTTATTATTACCGCTCCTTACTGGCTAGCAAAGAAGCTGCCTTTTATGACGCCGTATACGAAGGCGTCAATGGCATGCAGGCCACCATAGACGTGCTGGAGTATGATATACCGTTCAAAAGAGCCTGGGAGATCGTCAACCGCTATTTATATTTTGACTGCCCGGAGTTTTTCTATTTTAATTGCGAGTATGCGTCCACAGTAAACCAGGACGGGATATTGGAAAGCCTGAAAATGGAGTATGAATACTCGGATTCAGAGGTTTTTGAAAAGAAAAAAATAATACAGGATACAACAGAGCATATACTGTCCGGCCTGAACCAGTATATGTCTGACGCCGATAAACTCAACAAATTATATATGAACCTTGGCGGGTCAATACAGTACGGGCATCCAAAAACGAACGGCCAGGCGATGGATGACCAATCTATCGCAGGTGGCCTTATCGACGGCATGGCTGTATGCGCCGGAGTTAGCCGGTCACTGCAATATCTGCTTTATCAGGCCGGAATACCCAGCATCTATATGACCGGATCATACCAGGATCAACTACACGCCTGGCTGATGGTATATGTGGATGGTGCTTGGAGTTATGTGGATTTGACAAAGGATTTAAGCAATATACAAAACAATGCGCAGGTGACTGTTTTGCTGGACAAATCATTTTTGATTGATAATGGTTACGCGTTTAAAGAACTGCTGCCAGTTGCCTGAGCAATTTTATTGAACGATTGTTCACGCCGACGCGATTCCGGGAGGCTGTACAAATTTAGAAAGGTAAAAAAAGAAGACAAAAATAGGGTTTAATTTACAAATGAAGGGAAGCGGATCCGTTGATAAATTGCTTTACCTGTCTTTACTATCATTCGTTCCGTTGCCGGAATGAAAAGGCGTGTCCGGATGGATTTTCCTATATAAAATGGACTGGAGAAAAGGTCAGGCAATGCCTTTTTGCGACAACGACGATTTATCAAGACGGGTACATCCATTGCCCGGTTATAGATTATATGACGTGTGAAGGATGTATGGAAAAGTTTGAAAGAGACGGGCCGGATCCATACGACAAAAGTCAAAACTATGACGTGCCGGGTCCGCCTGAGGAAAAGGAGGAAATCATGGGAACTTATTACACAAAATGCGGCCGCGAATTTAAAAAATCAACCAAGGCAGATGTAACAGGCTACGAAATTATTGAAAAAGATAGCAAAATCACCGATTCCGAGTGTGCGGGGTGTACTTTCGTAATTGACGTCACAGAAGGTTGGCCATCCAGGGTTCATAAACGGTTTGAATGCCGTGCCGGCAGCAAGCCGCCGAACCATACAAACGAGTACCAGGGGAGCGCAAAGGATAAAAATACTCTGCATGTGCTCTCGCTTGACCCTGTATTCTGCGAAGCTGTCATTGCATTTGCTAAAGCGCATCCGGATTTAAGTGCTTCATTTGGCCAGGATCATTTGGCGAATTGCCGACGTTCAATTTCCATATATCCCAGCGCCAATAAAAAAGGCATGGCCGCGAAGCAGGAGCTGTTGGACAAGTTCTTCGCCGCGGGGGTGATTGCATCCGATCCGGATGCAGGCCCCGACAACTTTGCTGAAGAAATCTTTGCACCGGCCATGGAGCCGGTTGTACCGGCTGCCCCTGAAATGACAGGCGTTGTTCAGGCTTCCAGGTTCGATTACAACGTCCTGGATCACGCGACGGCCGACGCGCTTCGGTACGCAGAGCGCGCGATCGCCAAAATTAAGATGCAGACGGTGTACGATATTGGCCAACATCTTAAGTTGGCCAATGATGCCTTGGCCAAGGCCGGACACGGCAGCTATGGCGCATGGTGCGAGAGCATCGGTTTCTCGCGGCAGTCAGCGCAGAACTACATGCAGGCGTATGATTTCATCTGTCAAAATTTTGACAGACCAGAAAAGGCGCTGGGCATTCAACCGTCCCTCCTGTTTGCTGCTGCCAAGCCGTCAGCCCCTCCAGAGTTGGCCAAGGCCGTTGTTGACGGAGATATTACCCAGCATAAGCAGTACAAGGAACTGGAGAAGAAGCTTAAGGAGACTGAAAAGAAGCTGGGGGCCGCTGTTTTTATTGCTGAGGAATCAAAAGAAGAATTGCAGTCCATAAAAATGAACGTCGCCAAGAGTGTGATGAGCACCAATGCCAAAGAGCAGCGCCTAAAAGAGCAGATAGACAAGGCTAATTCGGAAACTGCAAAGGCGCTCCGGGCCAAGCAAGAAGCCGAACGCCAACTGGCCCATGCCAAAAAAAATGCCTCACCCGCAGAACTTGAGCGGCTAGGCGCGCTTATCCGGGAGAAGCAGGAAATCTTGCAGGGAAAAGAGCGGGAGATCGCGGATCTGCGCGAACGCTTGAGCGCCCCGGTTGATGTTGCGGTGGAGACGGTTGAGGTGATTCCTGATGATATGGTTGAAGCATGGGGTAAGTCCATACGTACCGCACTTGTGCTGCTGTCAGGGTTAAGTGAATCTGATATTGCTTTGCTTGTGAAAGCGGAAGGGCTTAATAACTACCATTATATGAAGGATTCTTACCGCATGATGGCGTTTCATGCTGCTGAGAACATGCAGGCCCTATATGATGCAATAATTTCCGCACCTGCGCCGAATGCGGAATTTATAAAGCAAATGAAAGGAGCGTGATGAAATGAAATACAAAAAATTATACGAACAAGAGCTTGAAGTAACCGGCCAGCTCCGCAATGAAAATGCCGATCTGCTAAAGGCGTTTGTCCTGGCTTGCCGCATATTGAACGATGTTGTGGGATGTCCGGCTGCCGATTGGGATGAGTGCATGCAATGCGATGCGGGGTCATATGATCCAGAATCAGATATTGATCCTGATGAACGGCATGATTGGGTATGCTGGCAACGGCATGTTAAGGAGCGTGTTGCCGGGGAGCAGGTCTGCAGGGTTTGTGGCTGTACACAGAATAACGCATGCCCTGGCGGCTGCTACTGGGTTGAGGATGATTTATGCAGCGCGTGTTCGCAGGGGTGATTATATGAATCCAATACATTTTGTTAAACAAATGGAACTGGCTTTCCCGAGGGGGTATAAGGCAATAAAAGCTATGTATCTTGATAAGGGCAAAGGCCGTATTGACTGGCCGGATTGGTGTTTTGTACCTGTTCATACTATTGTTAATGACGACGCATTTTTATATGATGCTGAATTAAAAAGCCAGGGGGACTTGACTTCGCTGCTTGAGATGCTGGTATTACTTGATGCAGCCGCAACATGGCGAATGACAAAGGGTATTTACCGGTTTGATGCTGATGTATATAAGGAACTTATTGAACAGGATTTTCAGGGCGACCTGCCGACTGAACATTTAATGCGGCTGCCGGAATGGTGCGTTTATATCGAAACGCCCGGCATGGATGAATCGGATGGGTTTATGGCCTTATTGAGTTATAACCCAATGACCGAACAACCGGAATTAGTAATGGTTGTGTTTGCCGGTGAATGCGCGTCTTCTTATTCTATACCTGTTGGTAATTTTGGCATAGAAAAAGCACTGAGAACAGTTATAGAGCGCAATATGGAAGGGCTGGAGCGAATTAGGGCAGGTGCGCCGGTGGAGTTTGAAACTGCCGCTGAATTCAGGGCTGCACTTGAAAATGATTTAGAAGACCATCTGGCAGCTTTTGCCCGCAGGTTAAATTTGTTGTTGTACCTTTGCAGCGATAATGCCGATTTGCCCGATATCCATTCTTACAGGCGCGGCAGGAAATCAGAGCGCCTAATGGCTGCGAATGCCCCCAGCGTTTGGGACGTCGGCATACGGGTAGGAGCTGCTATCCGTAAATACTGCGACAAGGAAGAAGCGGAATCGGTACCAGGCACTGACAGGCAGCACGGTAGCCCCAGGCCGCACATCAGGAGGGCGCATTGGCATAGCTTCTGGGCAGGCAAAAAGACTGTCTCAGACGAACGGAAGCTGGTATTGCATTGGCTGCCGCCTATTCCGGTTAATGTTGATGAGAACGAACTGCCCGCCGTGATTCGGCCAGTAAAAAAGTAAATTTTGTATGGAGGTTAATAGTATGGCGAAAATAAAGTTTCCGGCAGATCAAACAATATGCGTTGATGATTGTATTTGCGTTCAATGCGGAAATAACTTTGACGGTAGAACTGCTACGGACGGAGATATGGATTGCTTGACAGTAACATGTCCCAAATGCCATAAAGAAATGTATGTAAGCATTTCCGTTGAATATATGTGTACGGCAATAGAAGATTAAATAAATATTGCCAACCTGTATAACTAAGCACTGCAAGCCGCAGTGTTTTTTATTATTTCAAAGAAAAAAAAAGAATGATGGATCAAAAGCATATTTTCAGTGACGAAGGCGGGATTCACTATTCATCAGTGAACAGCAAATATGATTATGATGGGTTTTTGATAATAAACCCTAATTTCGCTGCGGATTATTATTTCCCCGGGGACCGCATGGTATGGCTGCTATATCCGGACGGCACAAACGGACTGGCAGAAAGCCCTGAACAAATCCATGAACACAAAAGGCGTGGCGGCAGCTTTGGCATGCGCGAAAAAGATTTCAACCGTGTAGGGTGGACCGGAAAAACGTATTTTGGTGTATACGACATCTATCAGGTTAAAAACGGAGAAGATTACCACGATATCCGTTTTTTAAATTACAGTGATTTGGGCGATGAAGGAAAAAACCCCAACCTCGCCGGTTATGATCACGTTTATCGGGGCCAATTGACACGGGATGATACGCTGGACAAACTGTACGAGCGTTTTAATATTGACCACCCGGAGGATTACCGGGGGCGGTCTATGTCGGTGAGCGATATTGTGGCAATCTGCCTCAACCAACAGCAAAGGCTGTATTACGTGGATAGCTTTGGGTTTGTGGATGTGACCGATACGCTCAGAAGCAAGGACAAGCTGATGGAGCTGCCTGAGGACATGAAGCCGCAGGTAAACGCCAGGGTTGCGGGTGAAATGGAACGCTGATGTACCCGGCAGGTACATCAAAAAGGATCCATCCATGTACCTGGTTTGTACAATGTACATCTCAGGTACATAAAAAACAGCAAAACCATGTACCCGGCAGGTACATTGTACACGCTGGGTACATAATGGGGGAAACGCTTATGAGTATTGAACTGGAAAGAAACATATTAGTTGGTTTAGTGGGCTGCAGAATCCGAACGCATTATAACACGGGCGGCGTTGTACATTCGTTCAGTGGGCCATATGAGCTACCCGAGCATGGGCGGCGGTGGACTGTGGTTTATGAGCAATCCGGAGGTGGTTTTGGTTATCTGAATACGATTGAAATAGCCCAAACAGGTCAAGTCCTATGCGAAGGCAAGTGTCTTGAGGTGATTGGGCGTGAACGTGACGTACAAATGAACTTTTTTTAAACGGCTAACCATAAAAGACATATGTTTTTTAAATTGCATTAGTAGATAGCCTTGTGTTTGTGGATATAACCGATACGCTCAGAAGCAAGGACAAGCTAAAAGAGCTGCCCGAGAACATGATGCCGCAGGTAAACGCCAGCGCGGCGGGTAAAATGGAACGCTGATGTACCCGGCAGGTACATCAAAAACAATCAAACCTTGTACCTGGTTTGTACAATCATTTCAGGTACAAGGTTATTAGCAAAGCTAGATTAAAGGGCTTATAGCGGAAAGGATTTAAAATGTTGGCAAACGTGAAAAATGCATTCAAAAAGTATTTATTTAAAAACAACCTGTACATTGTAAGTTTTGTTCCTACATCTTTTATTGCAGGCGTAATAGCCGGGGCTATAATAATTGTCTTGTTTTTAAAATTCTAAAGTTCGATTTTTTATACAAAAAAGCATCAAAGGAGAACAAAATGGCAGGAATCATCAGCTTAGAATCATTGTACAACAGTACGGTATCCAACCTGACCCGTGATCCGTACAGGTGGATGAGTTTTTTGGATACGGCAGCGCGTCTGTACAAGTACAGTTTCCCAGACGCGGCGCTGATTTATGCGCAGCGCCCCAATGCAAAAGCCTGCGCGGGCCTGGCGCTGTGGAACCGGCTTGGCCGGAGAATACGCGCCGGATCAAAGGGGATTGCGGTATTTAACAACGGGCAGCATGGGGATATCCGGTATCTCTTTGACGTGGCTGACACCGTGGGCGAAGCAAAGACCTATCCACGGATATGGACGCTGGATGAGAATAATCAGGCGGTATTGGAGGCATGGGCGGCGAAGCAGGTTTTTGAAAAAGGAAATGAACGCTTGCCGCTGGTAAAAAACCTGGCCAATATTATTGAAACCAGTACCAATGAACTGTATGATGGATATTACAAAGAACTTTCCATCGGCGAGGACAGCCTGCTCATAGATATGCAGGACAACGAGCTTAGGGCTGCCTTTGCCGGAACTGTTCGGGAAAGCGCCGTATACACAGCTTTGTCCCGCTGCGGCCTGCAGGAAGAGCTGGAATGGGACTTTGAATACCTGATGTACTTTAATTCAAAATCAACCATAGAAACGCTGGCCACCGCAACCAATGAAATATCAAAAGATGTATTAATCAGTATAGAAACGGAAATAAAACGGGCTCAAAAGGAAAGGAGAACAGCAAATGAACATCATGGACGAGATCACCTACAGGCAGGAAGGGGACGTGCTGCTGCCCAATCTGGAGGGATCGGAGACGGAGCGCAACATCAACCTGACCAAATTCGGATTGATGCGGCGTCAGTACCTGAAAGAGAATTTTCCGGTCAGATACAACTCGCTTTTCACACAGCAGAAGCTGATGCAGCATTGCCTGGAGATCGAGAACCAGGCGCAGGAGATGAAGGACACGGTGATGGAACAGCTGCGAGGGGAACACCAGCCGCCGGAGAAGACGGACTTCATGGCGAACGTCCAGTACAATTACATGATCAACGACATGGCGGACGAGATCGTGATCCGGGAGATCGTTTACGGGAAGTAACGCCCGGGGAACTCCCAAAAAGTATAAAAGAACCACAGGAAGCAGAGGAAATAAAAACCTCTGCTTTTTCTTTGGGGCAGGACGAGATTGACGCGGAGCTGACACGGGGTAACGGGGTTCATAATCGTAAGTACCGTATACAGGAGTATTATAAGGCCCCGATGGAGACCAAAGATGCGGTCAGCTTTTTAAAAAAAGAATACGGTATCGAAGGGCATTCCCATACCTATCTGAATGGACATAGCGGTTTTGTGGATTATAGCGCAAAGGGCCTGCGGTTCAGGAATTATGGGTTTGAAAATGAGATTGCGGTGTCCTGGATAAACGTGCATAAACGCCTGACGGAGCTTATCGCGCAGAACCGGTATCTGAACGGCGAGGAGCCGGGGCTGTTGCCGGAATACGAAAGGGAGGAAGCGGGAAATCAACCTGCTTCTTTTGTTTCTTCCAAACCAACCGAAGCACTTGCCAGCCCGGGGAATTACCGGATCACGGACGACAATCTGGGCCAGGGCGGAGCGAAAACAAAGTACCGGCAGAATATAGACGCCATCCGGCTGGTGAAAGAGATTGAAGCCGGTAACCGGCAGGCAACCCGGGAGGAACAGGACGTTCTGGCGCGCTACGCCGGGTGGGGCGGCATCCCCCAGGCGTTTGATCCGGACAATGCTTCCTGGGCTAAAGAATACGCAGAGCTGAAGGAGCTGCTGACCGGGGAAGAATACGGCCTGGCGCGCGCGTCCACGCTCAATGCCCATTATACAAGCCCCACGGTCATCCGCGCCATCTATGAGACGGTAGGGAACATGGGTTTCAGTACCGGTAACATCCTGGAGCCCGCCTGCGGCGTGGGCAACTTTATGGGCCTGCTGCCGGACAGCATGGCCGAAAGCCGGTTGTACGGCGTGGAGCTGGACAGCATCACCGGCAGGATTGCAAAGCAACTGTACCCGGACGCCGATATCCGGGTATGCGGCTTTGAAAGCACGGATTTTGAGGATAACACCTTTGATGTAGCCGTCGGAAACGTCCCCTTTGGTTCGTACAAGGTTGCGGACAAACGGTACGATAAATACAATCTGCTGATTCACGATTACTTTTTCCTAAAAACACTAGATAAGGTCCGCCCGGGCGGAATCGTAGCATTTGTTACTTCTAAAGGAACTTTGGACAAAGCGAATCCGGAAGTGCGTAAGCTCATCGTGCAGCGGGCCGAGCTGCTGGGGGCTATGCGGCTCCCATGCAATGCGTTTCTGGCCAACGCCGGAACGGAAGTTACAACGGATATCCTGTTTTTGAAAAAAAGAGAGGAACCCGTGGCCACTCTGCCTGAATGGGTGTATGTGGAGCAGACAGACGACGGCATCCCCTTAAACCATTATTATCTGGAACACCCGGAAATGCTGCTGGGTACAATGGCGTTCGATGACCGGATGTTTGGCAACGGTAAGGATACAACGCTGCTGTCCATCCCCGGCGCTGATCTGGCAGCGCAGCTGCGGGAAGCAACCCGAAATATACAGGGGGAGATCGGCCGGTTTGAAACCTCTATGGAAGCGGAGGAAGCAGATAAAGCCGATTACATCCCCGCGGATCCCAGCGTACGGAATTACAGTTATACCTTGAAGAAGGATATCCTGTACTTCCGTGAAGGAAGCCGGATGAACCGTGTCAAGATTGAGGGGACGGTACGCAGCCGTATTCTGGGGATGATCCAGTTGCGGGACTGCACCCGTGAACTGATCGACGCCCAGCTGCACGACCTGCCGGACGAAACCATTGAGGGCCTCCAGCGCCGCCTGAACAGCCTGTATGACGATTATACCGGGAAGTACGGCATGCTGAACGGCAGGGGCAGCAAGCTGGCGTTTGATAAGGACGCGTCCTATCCGCTGCTTTGTTCCCTGGAAGTCCTGGATGAGGAAAAAAAGAACGCAACAAAAGCCGAGATATTCACCAAGCGCACGGTGCGGCCCTACCGGCCCATTACCCATGTGGATACGCCAGCGGAAGCCCTGGCCGTATCCCTGGCCGAAAAGGCGCAGGTGGACATTGCGTTTATGGCCGGTCTGTGCGGCGGAACGCCGGATGACGTTATTGCCGGGTTGCAGGGTGTGATATACAAGAACCCGTTATCAGACCTGCAGGACCGCTATGCAGGTTGGGAAACCGCTGGCGAATATCTGTCCGGGAACGTGCGCCAGAAGCTGATCGCAGCAAGGAGCGCGGCGGAAGGACATCCGGAGTACCAGGTTAATGTGGACGAGCTTGCCAAAGTGCAGCCCGAGGACCTGGAGGCGGTGGATATTGAAGTCCGGCTGGGAAGTACATGGATTGAGCCGGACGACATCGATGATTTTGTGACGCACCTCCTGCAGCCCGGGCCGGGCGCGCAGCCATATATCAACGTCCGTTATTCCAGGCAATCGGGCAACTGGAGGGTTGAGGGCAAAGGGCATGTGTACGGCAATATCCGCGCCACGGAAACCTACGGAACCCGCAGGATGTCTGCACTTGAAATTATTGATGACAGCCTGAACCTGCGCACATCCCAGGTCTATGACCTCGTCCGGGACCCGGACGGCAAAGAACGCCGGGTATTAAACCAGGAGGAGACAATAGCCGCCCAGCAAAAGCAAACCGTGATCCAGAATGCGTTTAAAGACTGGATATGGGAGGACGCGCAGCGCCGCGAGCGCCTGGTACGCAAGTACAACGACATGTTTAACAACATACGGCCCCGGAGCTACGACGGCTCGCATATCGCGTTTGCGGGGATGAACCCGGAACTTGCGCTCCGGAAACACCAGCAGAACGCCGTTGCGCGCATCCTGTACGGGGGAAATACCCTGCTGGCCCACGAAGTGGGGGCGGGCAAGACCTTCACGATGGTAGCGGCGGCGCAGGAGGCCAAGCGCATCGGCCTGACGCAGAAAACCCTGATTGCGGTTCCAAACCACCTGACCGGCCAGTGGGCGGCGGAGTATCTGCGGTTGTACCCTGCCGCCAATATCCTGGTGGCCACCGAGCGGGATTTTGAGACGCACCGGCGCAAAACCTTCTGCGCCCGGATTGCCACCGGCGATTTTGACGCGGTCATCATGGGACATTCGCAGCTTCTCAAGATACCAATGTCTATTGAGTGGCAGCGCGCGTTTATGCAGGATCAGGTGAACGACCTGATGGACGGCATATCGGAAGCGAAACAGGAGCGGGCCGAAAACTGGACAATCAAACAGATGGAGCGCACGCGTAAAAGCCTGTCTTTAAAGCTTGAAAAATTGAACGATACGGCCCGGAAGGATAACGTCATTGACTTTGAGCAGCTGGGCATTGACCGGATTATGATTGACGAAAGCGATGAGTTTAAAAATTTGCTTGTTCAAACCAAGATGCGGAATGTGGCTGGCATCGGCCAGGCCGAGAGCCAGCGGGCAAGCGACTTGTACATGAAAGGAAAATATATTGACAAGATCACCGGCGGGCGCGGCGTCACCTTCGCGACAGGTACGCCCATCAGCAACACCCTGTCCGAGATGTACACCTTGCAGCGGTATTTGCAGTATGGAGATTTATGCGCCCGGGGGCTGGAACATTTTGATTCCTGGGTGAGTGTATACGCCGATACGCGTACCGTGCTGGAGCTTGCGCCTTCGGGCAAGGGATACCGTACCAAGACCAGGCTGGCCACGTTCCACAACCTGCCCGAACTGACCGCCATGTTTGCAGAGTTTGCGGACGTGCAAACGGCTGAGATGCTCAATCTGCCGGTGCCGCGCATTAAGGGCGGCAAGGTGGAGACGGTTGCGCTCAAACCCAGCGCCATGCAAGTGAAGCTGGTGGACGGGCTGGTGGAACTGACCGAGCGGATACGTGCGGGGAGGGTTGACCCCAGGGTAGCCAATATGCTGAGCGTTACGATTGATGGGCGGAAGCTGGCGCTGGATCAACGGCTGATCGATCTGCTGCTGCCGGACGACCCCGGCAGTAAAACAAATGCATGCGCCGAAAGGGCCTTCCGGATTTGGTTTGAAAAAAGAGACGAACGCCTGACACAGCTCATCTTTTGCGATTTGTCCACCCCCGGGAACGGCGGATACAACGTGTATGGCGATTTAAAGAACAAGCTGATTGCCATGGGCATTCCGGAGGAAGAGATTGCCTTTGTACATGACGCCAAGACCGACATGCAAAAAGAGATCCTTTTTGGAAAGGTGCGCAGCGGCAAAGTCCGTATCCTGATGGGCAGCACGGCAAGGATGGGGGCCGGGACAAACGTGCAGCGGCTGCTGTACGCTGTCCATGATCTTGACTGCCCCTGGCGGCCACGGGATTTAACACAGCGGCATGGCCGGATACTCCGGCAAGGGAATACAAACGATGAAGTGGAGATGTACCGCTACGTAACAGAAGGGACATTCGACAGTTACAATTACCAGATTTTGGAGAATAAGCAGCGGTTTATCAGCCAGATCATGACCAACAAGCCCCCGGCACGCCGGATGGACGATATAGACCAGGATACGCTTTCCTATGCGGAGGTTAAGGCCATAGCAAGCGGCAACCCGAAAATAAAGGATAAGATGAACCTGGATTTGGAGATAGTCCGGCTGCAGATGCTTAAGAACCAGCACAGGACACAGCAGTACCGGCTGGAGGAAGCGATCCGCTACAGCCTGCCCCAGCAGATCAAAAATGAGAATGATGTGCTGCGCAAGCTCAAGGATGACCGTACCGCCTACGCGCCCCATAAAGTCCAGCCGTTCTCCATGACGCTCCAGGGGATCACTTTTGGTGATAAGGACAAGGCCGCCGCGGGCGACGGCCTCCGGGAGCTGGCCAAACAAGTAACCGATCCTGACCGGACAATAAAGGCAGGAACCTACTGCGGGTTTGATGTTGGCATGCGTTTTGACGCTTTTCATAAAAAGCATTACACGGTATTGCAGGGCGCTCTCGCGTATCCTGTGGAGATGGGCGAAAGCGGCATAGGGTTGATCCAGCGCCTGGACAATGCCCTGCACGGCCTGGACGAGCGGATCGAGCAGGCGCAGGAGCGGATACAGCAATATACCAGGGAGGTGGAGGACGCGGTTGTTGAAAAAGCGAAGCCTTTTCCATATGAACAGGAATTGACCGGAAAATTGGAGCAGGTAGCCGCCCTGAATATCGAACTGAGCCTGGACAAGCCGGATAAGCCGGTTGTGCTGCAGGAAGAAGACGAAATACCCGAAGCAGAGCCGCGCGAACAACAGAGGGGGGATGATTGGGAACGGTAAGCCATGTACCCGGCAGGTACATTGTACATCTCAGGTACATAAAAAACAGTAAAACCATGTACCCAGCAGGTACATTGTACATCCCAGGTACATAAAAAATGGTAAAACCATGTACCCGGCAGGTACATTGTACATCTCAGGTACATAAAAAACAGCAAAGCCATGTACCCGGCAGGTACATTGTACATCCCAGGTACATAAAAACAGCCAAACCATGTACCCAGCAGGTACATTGTACATCCCAGGTACATAAAAAACGGCAAAACCATGTACCTGGCAGGTACATAAAACCGAACGCCCAGGCTAACGCATCAAAACCCGTACAGCCTTGGGCGTTTTTTGTATCCTGCAAACAGCATACAAGGAGGTGACGAGATGACGGTAGAGCGGATCGGGGACGAACAGAGGGAGCCAGCTTATACGACACTGCCAGTTATGCGCCCGAACGGAGAGATTGCTTTTGCGGTGTTCCGGCAGTTGCCGGAGGAAGAGTACCGCAAGCATTATCTTCTGGATGGGCGCGTACAGGTGGTGGAGGGGCAGCGGCTGCTGTTTCTGTTACTCCTTGATTCCAGTGAAGTTTGCGACATGATTGTCCAGGAACTTGAAATACCAATGACAGCAATTTGAAGGGGGATCACGCATGGACAAGAACAATAGCAAGGGCGTAGAAGAAAGCCTGGTGGACGAAATACGGATTGAAGGCGTAAATGCGAGGGGGTTTGGAACTATTCCCAAAATAGTTATGAAAGACCGCCGCCTGCCAATTCAAGCGAAAGCGATCTATGCATACTTTTGCAGCTATGCAGGTTCAGGTAATACGGCTTTTCCCGGCAGAGATACCATAGTGAAAGATTTGGGGGTGAATAAAGACACGTATTATAAATACCTTGAAGAGCTTAAAAAGTATGATTATGTTCGAGTTGGACAAAAACGGAGTACCGGAAAGTATAAGCGTAACGTATACATACTTGTGGCAAACCCTAAAAATGTGATAAGAGAGGGATTTTCACCGTGTCCGAAATTTTCGGACACGGCAAACCAACCGTGTCTCAAATCTTCGGACACGGTAATTTCGGACACTAATATTAACAAGTCTATAAAGGATATAGATCTATCTATCCATCCTACAGTAGGTACGGAATGGATGGATCGGATGGACAGATATTCCTTTTTGGTGAAAGAAAACATCGAGTACGACATGCTGATGTCTTACGAGCCGCAGGTCAGCAAGCTGGCAGAATCAATATATATGCTGATGATGGACGTGCTGTGCGGGGAGGAAAAGACATTCAAGGTGAACGGCGCGGTGATGGACGCCCAGGCCGTGCGGCAACGGTTTCTGGAGCTGCGGCACAACGATATCTCCAGCGTGATCAACGGGATCACCGCGTTGGGCGAGCCGGTGCGGAATGTGCGGAACTATCTTTTGACAGCGCTGTACAACGCCAGGGCGACCAGCGAAACGCACTGGACGTCGCAGATCAATAACATGATACGGCTCAACCGGGAAAGGCGGTGAGGTATACCTTGAATGCATTGATTTTTTAGTTGCTTTATGATATTTTATAACGATATTTATTAAGGAGGGTTGATATTGGAGCTAGAGCAGTATATGAAAATTGCTATTAAAGAAGCGAAAGTAAGTCTTTGTGAGGGTAATAATGGATTTGGAGCAGTGATTGTAAAGGATGGAAATATTCTGGCGTCTGCTCATGATAAAGAAGATACAGAGAATGATCCAACATCACATGCTGAACTGAACGCCATTAAAGAAGTAAGTAGAAAACAAGGTAAAAATCTCTCTGGATGCATTCTTGTTTCAACACACGAACCATGCCCGATGTGCGCATCTGCGATTGTTTGGTCAGGTATTACCGAAATTGCATATGGATATTCAATTAAAGAAGCCCTTACACAAGGCAGAAGACGATTGGACCTTACTTGTATGGAAGTTTTCAGCAGAGCGGGTGTTGAAATAAAAATCAATGAGGGAATTTTAGGAACCGAATGCTCGGTTTTATATCGCGAAGATGTTAGAAAGGAAATTGAACATTTGCGAAATTCTGATGATCAGATTTTGAATGAGCTTAATGCTGATTCTATTTGCAGAAGAACGAAATGGTTCCAAGATAACAAAGATAGCTTTGCTTTTATTTCTCAGGATTTGCTTTATTCTGCTTACCGGCTCTTGCTTGAACGTTTTCGGATTACTCAAGCTGAAGCACCGATCATAGAGAAAACAGAAAAGAGAATCGTTTTTCATTCAGTGAACTTTTGTCCTACTTTGGAGGCTTGTAGAATTCTAGGTCTTGATACAAGGAACGTTTGTAGAAAGTTAAATGAAAACTCGACCAACGTATTATTAAAACAGATAGATAGTAGGTTGAATTTTTCCAGAAATTATAATAACCTTAGACCTTATTCAAAATATTGTGAAGAAATGATTAGTATCTCAGAAGACCAGTAACCTATTATATTTTTCAATTGTTGTACACTAAAATATTTATCATTAATTAATGACAAAAGGAGCACATAGCTAAAGGCATGTGTTCTTTTTATGTTTAATACTGACAGAAAAGAGTATTGGGGTGATGGCTATTTTGTATCGTTCAACCAACATGTATTTTTCTTTTCAATTCATTGCGGCCCCAGGGCCGCCGCCGCAGGCGTGAACCGGGAACCGGTTCATTTCCTGTGCAAGTATCGCAAAATCCTGGGATTTTGCACTTGTCAGGGGCCGCGCGCCCTAAAACCCTGAGCGGCACAGCCGCTAAAAAATGAAAATGGAGGTTAAAATGTGCCAACAAGAGAGAAAAAGAAAAAGCTTAGGAGGCCCATAGCAATTGAATGTTGTTTGAACGAAGCGGAATACTTCCAGCTTCGGCGGCTGGCCCGGATGGCGGGGTTTTCGGTTGCGGGGTTCATCCGGCGGCGGTGCCTGACGGATGAGCGGATCGTGATTATTGACAGCGAGCTGGCGCGGGAGATGTACCGGGAAGTGAATGCCATTGGCAACAACATCAACCAAATGGCCCGGTACGCCAATACGGACAAGCGGATCACGGCGGAGGCGCTGGGCCGGGTGGAAGCGTGGCTTGAAGAAATAAAGGAGCTGGTGGACGAGAAGCTCGGGGGATTGTGACCCTGAGTTTCTTTTGTCCCGCAAGGCATACCGGAAGGTTTTTTTTCCAACCGCCTGCGGTTGGCAACGAATATTGTTTTTTTTCGGGCAGCTCCGGGCTGCACCGAAGCGGAAGGGAGGCGTTGCGTTGGCATATAACAGCATAAACGTGATCAAGAGCCAAAGGCATTTGAAAGAAGCGGCGGAGTACGCGGCGAATCCGAATAAGACGACGCACAGGACTATGGAGCGGGAAGCGGAGAAGGAGCTGCTGGATACGCTGACCGGATACGCGGCAAACGGGGAAAAGACGCAAATGGATGAGCGGCAGCTTGTCACCGGCGTCAACTGCTTCCCGGAAACCGCCGCGGAAAAAATGATTGCTACCAAGCAGAAATACGGCAAGATGGACAAGCGCCAGGCGTACCACCTGATCCAGTCGTTCGCCCCCGGGGAGATCACGCCCGAACTGGCGCATCAGATCGGCGTGGAGTACGCCAAAGCCTGGCTGAATGATTATGAGGTGGTGATCGGGACGCACCTTGATCGTGGACATATTCACAATCACCTGATAGTAAATTCGGTTTCTTTCGTGGACGGCAGCAAGTTTCATATGAGCAACAGCGAGTTTTATACAAAGCTGTACGGCATCAGTAACGACCTGTGCCGCCAGTACGGTCTGTCTGTGATCGAGAACATTGACAGCAGGCAGATGACGTATGAGGAATGGCTGCGGCGGTATGGCCGTGGCGGGCGGTCGCTGGGGGAGATCATCCATGCCGATGTGGAGAGCTGCGCGTCGCAGGCAGGCAGCCTGGGCGAATTGTATACCGCTCTTGAAAATATGGGATACGAGGTAGATGTGACCGGCAAGCACCCAAAGGTGCGCCCGCTGGAGCGCGACAGGTTTTTCCGGCTGTCCACCCTGGGCTTTACGGACGATGTGCTGAAAGCCCTGATCAATGGCCGGGATCGCCCGGCAGAGAAGCCGCGGGCCGGAAGGGTGTACCGTGGCCGGGGCATGCGGAGGAGGAATGGACACAAGCTGACCCGGCTGGAGGCAATGTATATCCGGTGGATGTTTGTGCTGGGCAAGATCAAAGCGCCCGGCCAGCGCCCGGTGCGCAGGGTACCGGCCAGTGAGTACCAGAAGTTTGACCGTTACCGGAAACAATTGAAGTTTCTGGCGGAGAACCGTATGGACGGGTTGCGGGATGTGGCACGGCAGCGTGTGGCGGTGCGCGGGCAGATTGCCAGGTTGGACGAAGAAAAGTACAGGCTGCGGGGCGCGCTTCGGGGGAACCGGGCATTGTTTGAGGCGCACCGGAACTACATGCGGTACGCGCCCATAGCGAATAAGTTGGATGGCGTCCACAGGGAGCGGTTTGAGCAGGCAAAGGAGGTGTTGCGGGAAAAAGGGTACGGAGACAGGATGGAGGTTGTTGCGCAAAAGCGCGTGGAGTTGCTGGAAGCAATCGCGCGGAACAAAAAGGATCTAGTCCTGCTGCGCGGGCAGCTGCGCATGCTGGAGGGTATCATGGAGAGCTGCGGGCATATCCGCGGCGAGGAACAAAAACATAAGGAAAGAGAGGAAACAGAAGAATGGAAGGAGAAGCGGCAAGGGGCATATTCCAGGGAATGGAGATCACGGTAACGTGCGTAAAGGACGGGGTGAAGGGGGCGGCGCAGTTCATCGCCTTTTTAAGGGCAATGGCACAGCGCGAAAAACTGTACGGGGAGACCGGCCTGAAACGGATGCTGCGGACGGGGGAACAAGTAATGCTTGTATCGATCCCGGAGAACCGGGCGCAGGAGTTTATGAATCTGGCGAAAACGTATGGGTTGCCTTATCACGCGATATTCGCAAAGGGGAATACCGTCGCGGCGCGGATCACGGCTGAACGGTTTGCGGAGGTGGCCAGGCAGGCAAAGGAATCCGGGCTTGAGTTCAGTTCCGTTCTGCGGCCGGACGGCGCGTATGATATATCCTTCAAGCGGGCTGACATGGAGAAGTTCAATGCCATAACCGCGAAGCTGGGGCTGACGCCGGAAGAAGCGGCCATTACGGAGATCAACCTGTATGACATCATGTTCAAACGGGCCGATATTGAGAAATTCAATATCATCATTGAGCGCATGGGGCTGACCAGGGACGATATCCCTATGCACGAGTACACGGTGGAGGATGTGCGGGAAAGCGCCAAGTCCAAGCTGGAAAAATACCAGACGGAAACAAACGCGCGTGAAGACGAGCGGCAGTGGGACAGGAACCAGGTCAGCCGGATGGACAACGAGGAAATCAGGAAGACGGTGGCCGACATCAACGGCGGGAATCCCGAAGGGTACACGCCGGAGAAGTGGCAGGCGTACCTGGAGATGCAAACAGTACTGTATGAGTATTCGGAGAAGAACAAGGAAAAGATTTACGAACAGCGTCCGGACGCGACAATGGTAATGAGCAAAACGTCCTGGGCGGATATCGGGCGCACCGTGGCCACGGACGCGGAGGCCATAAAGGTTTTGAGGCCGGACGGCGTGGTGAACGGAAAACAGGCGTTTGTGCCGGTGCCGGTTTACGATCTCGCGGATACCGCCGGTTCGGAAGTCAATATCCGGTCGTTCTTTACGCGCCTGAGTGACGATGAGATCGGGCGGGCCGTGGAACACCTGAAATCGGAGTACCGGGTTACCACTGTTGCCGAACTGGAGGAAGGCGCGCTGTTTGTTCCGGAGAGCAATACGATCCAGTTGAGGGAGGGCATGGACGAGGACAGTCAGCTGCAGGCGCTGGTACGGGAATCGGAGTACGCGCAATGCTTTGCGGAGCAGGGTGCGGACGCGTACACCCGCGAAAACAACCGGTTCCGCGCGGAAAGCGTTACTTACGCCACTTGCGCCAAATACGGGATCAACGGGACGCAATACAAGTTTGACTACATCAGCAGCATGAAGGCGTCGCCGGAACTGTTGCGGCGGCAGAAGGACGCCGTGCTTAAAAGCGTATCCCAGCGCGGCAAAAACCTGGAAAAAGTTTTGGACAGGGCCAAGAGCAGGGCAGGAAAGGAGCGGTAAATATGCACGAGCGCAAGCTGAGCGGTATTGTGGCGTTCTGGGCGGTAATCCTGGGGGCTGCGCTGTACCTGGCCGCCAAGGCCGCGATGGTGTACTATCCAGGGGTTCCATACGAAACCTTCGAGAGCGCTTTTTACAGTACCATACAGCAACCATTCGCTTTCAAGGCGGCTGAACAAACAGCCGCCTTTTGCATCATTGTGGTGGTGATCTGGATGGTACTTCTGGCGTCGTATATGGTCACCTACGGCAAGTACATGAAAGGCAAGGAACACGGCCAGGCCGAGTGGGGCAGCATCGGGCAGCTCCGGAGGCGGTACGCGCAGAAGGAAAGCCTGGTGATTTCAAAAAAACTGCGCCTGGGGCTGAACGCCAGGAGTTTCAAACACAAGAAAAATCTGAACATCCTGCTGATTGGCGGTTCCGGCAGCGGCAAGACGCGCGGCTATGTGCTGCCCAACCTGATGCAGGCGGTTATGGATTATGTAATCACAGACCCGAAAGGGGAGGCGCTGCGCATGGCGGGCGGGATGCTGGAGAAGCTGGGATACCGGATACGGGTATTAAACCTGATCGACATGGAAAAATCCAGCCGGTTCAATCCGCTGGCCTATGTCAAAAGCGACCTGGATATCCTGCGGCTGGTAACGGACTTCATCAACGCGACCACCGACAAGGACGCGCATAAAGGGGACCAGTTCTGGGTGAATTCAGAAACAACGCTGATGCAGGCGTTCCTGCTGTACCTGTGGCACGAGGCCCCGAGCTGGGAGCAGAACATGGCAATGATTCCCACGCTGCTGCGGTATATGGTCGTAAGGGAGGATGACGAGAAGTTTGTCAGCCCGCTTGACCGGCTGTTCGCGGAGCTGGAGGAACGGGACCCTGAATCCATTGCCCTGCAGAACTGGAAGCTGGTGCGCAACTCTCCCGCAAAAACATTAAAGTCCATCAAGATGCAGATGGTGGCGCGGATCAACAAATTTTTGGTTCGGGAGGTGGCCGATCTGCTGGGCGACGACGAAATGGAGCTTAATAGCCTGGGCAGCGGTAAGCAGCCCATGGCCATTTTCTGTGTGATCCCGGACAATGATAAGACGTTTAACTTCATACCGGCCCTGCTGTACGCCCGGCTGTTTAAAGACTTGTACTACCGTGCAGACCACAGCGACACGGGCAGGCTGCCCCGGCAGGTAGCTTTTGTTTTGGATGAATTTGCCAATATCGCGCTGCCGGATGATTTTGACCAGGAATTGGGTACCTGCCGGAGCAGGGGCATATCCGTCAGCATCATCCTGCAAAACCTGACACAGCTAAAGCCCATATTCAAAGACAGATGGGACAACATTGTGGGAAACTGCAACACCCTCCTTTATCTGGGCGGCTCCAACCAGGAGACGCGGGAGTATTTCTCCAAAGATATGGGCAAGGCAACGATCAATTACCAGACCGTCGGGAAGACCGGCAACAATTCCAACACGAGTATCAATATTACTGGGCGCGAGCTGATGACTTCGGATGAAGCGCGTTTGATGGCCGACGATGATTGCCTGGTGCTCATATCCGGCGAAAAGCCGGTGATGGATAAAAAGTATCAGATGAAACGGCATCGCAATTATAAACTCATTCAACCGGGCGGCGCGGCGGCATACCGCTACGAGCCGCAGCGGGTGGATAGCTACGAGGATTGGGAAGCCGTAACAAAAGCATGAAAAGGAGATTTTTGAAATGAGGAAAATGAACAAAAGGAAGTATTGGGCAGCCGGTGCTGCCGCGGTAACGATGGGAACGGGCAGGATTGCCCTGGCGGTGGATGTGCAGCAGGGTATGGATCCGCTGCAGGCAATGAATAACCTTACATCGTTTATCCTGAACATTGTAAGCGGTATCGGGGTGATCGGCATAATCTTTGGATTTGTGCAGCTGGGGTTATCGTTCAAAAGCAACGACGCATCCCAGCGCACACAGTCTATCATGTTTCTGGCGGGTGGCGCGGTCTTGTTTGGCGTTAAATATGTTCTGCAGGCGATTGGGGTTCAGGTATAAGGGGAGGGGCTTTTGGCCCCTCTTGAAACGAGGTGAAATGATTGGAACAGAAGATTGTGGATTTGCTGCAAAACGGCATTAACTTTTGGAACGGCTCGCTTCGCGACATCCGGGTTTTGTTGCAGACCACCCCGGACGCGTTTGCCGGGGGTACGCCCTGGGCGGTTGTGGAAGCATGTGGAAACCAAAGGGGAATAAGGATGTGCACAGGTTCCCGGACAGCGGGCAGCGGAACATTCCGATACGGGCATGGCACCCGAACGGTATATTTGAGCATAGCCAGGAGTTTTCCGTAAGCTTTCGTTTTTCGGATATTGAGTACGCCGCTGCCAGCGAACCGGCGCAGAAGGATATGATTGTCCAGTACCGGGATATCATCAAGATGATCGACGAGGATTGCCTGGCGCAGATTACACTGGTGAACCGCAAGGCGGACGCGGCAATGTTCCGCGAGGCGCTCAGCATACCGGATCAGGGCGACGGGCTGGACGTATACCGGCACGAGCTCAACAAGATGAACGCAGACCGTGCAAACGCGGGAAGCAACAACATCCTGCGGGACAGGTATCTTACGATCAGCGTTCCCAGGCGGACGGTTGATGAAGCAAAGATTGTGTTCAACCGGTTGGAGGGCAGCTTTAAAACATATTTTAAGGCGCTGGGCAGCGAATGCGAGCGGCTCACCACACTGGAGCGGGCACGCGTGCTGCATGACTTTTACCGGCCCGGACAGTCGGGAAATTTCAATCTTGACCTGGACAGGGAAATCAGGCTGGGGAACGACGTCCGGAGCTATTTATGCCCCATGGGCCTGGAGTTTCCGTTTAACGAGGATTATTTCAAGGTGGAAAACCGGTACGGGCGCGTTCTGTGCCTGGACAAATTTCCTTCCAGCCTGCAGGACAGCATCTTGTCCGTACTGATGGAGCAGCCGTTTGAAATGGCGCTCTCCATGCATATGATCAACAAGTCCAGGGAGGAATCGCACAGGCTGGTGGAGCATAAATTGCTGGCTGTGAATACGGAAATCAGCAATTCTGTGCGGATGGGCGGTAAATTAGGTAATTTCTACGCCCAGCCCCCCATGCAACTGGAGCAAAAGAAAAACGGGTACGAGCTGGTGCTTGAGAACATGGACGAGCGGGACGAACGGCTTGTGCTGGGGCAGGTTACCCTGGTGCATATGGCTGATTCGCTGAAGGAGCTGAACAGTGACACGAAGGCGTTGCTGGCGGCGGGCCGCGTAAAGGACTGCCAGATGGGATCTCTTTTCTACCAGCAGCGCAAGGGCCTGAACACCGTATTGCCCTATGGGCTTCGCTTTACGGATACCTTGCGCAGCCTGGAGTCCGAGTGCGCGGCCATGTTCATTCCGTTCAATACGCAGGAGATTTGGGAACGGGAAGGCATCTGTTACGGCACCAACCAGATTTCCGGGAACCTGGTTGTGGCCGACAGGTCGAAAACCGCGAACGGCAACGCGTTCATCCTTGCCATATCGGGCGGCGGGAAATCCGTGACTGCGAAATCCGAAATGATAGCCGTAATGCTGAAATATCTAAACGACGATGTGATTGTGATTGATCCGCAGCGGGAGTATACCGCGCTGGTGGAGCTGCTGTGCGGCTCTATCATTGATGTTTCCGCCTATTCTAAGGACTACATCAATGTTATGGATCGGAATGACGACCTTGACGCGGGGGATGCAATCAAAGTGAAAAGCCAGTCTGTCCTGTCACTGGCCGAGCAGTTCCTGGGGACGATCAACAACGCGCAGCGATCGATCATCGACCGGTGTGTGCGTAATCTATTGATGCAGCGGAAAGACGAATGTACGCTGGTTGACCTGTACGAGCTTTTGCTTGCACAAAAGGAACCGGAGGCGCGGGATATCGCATTGAACTTTGAGATATTTGTTACAGGCAGCCTGAACGTGTTTGCCCATAAAAGCAATGTGGATATGAACAAAAGGCTGATATGTTTTGATATCAAAGATTTGGAAGATCAAATGAAGCCGGTTGGTATGACGGTGGTGATGGACGCGGTACTGTCGCGTGTGGCGCGGAACAAGAAGCTGGGCAAGCGTACCTGGGTGTATTTTGACGAACTGTGGATGATGTTCCTGATGGATTACACGGCGGAGCTGGTGGATTCGTTCTGGAAGCTGGTGCGCAAGTACGGCGGGTACATGACCGGCATCACGCAAAATGTGACGCAAGTGATGGAGTCTAGCTACGCGCGTAATATGCTCGCCAACTCCGAGTTCGTGTTTATGCTCAACCAGTCGCAGCCCGACCGGGAGACTTTGACGCGGCTGCTGGATTTGTCTACCAGCCAGGCGGCCTTCATTACCAATTCGCCCCAGGGCTTCGGGCTGATGCGCGCCGGATCGGCGGTTGTACCTATCAATGCGTTGTTTGATGAAAACACGCGGCTCTATCGGGCAATTACCACAAAGCTGGAGGAGGTGGCGCGGTTTGAAGCAGAGCGGCAACGGCTTGCAGGGGACGGTAAAGCATGACCTGCAACTAATTGAGCGGGAGCTGCAATCCGTGAAGGGCCGGGTCACCGAAGGGCTTGACCTGATCGGCGGCGGGCAGGAAACGTCCGCCGCCGAGTCGGACGCAGCCTCCCGGATCGGGAAGGAAGGCATAAACGTCGCGCAGCGTACCGCCGGTATCGTGGCGCGGGCGGTGCGGAACCAGTCCGTTCAGGCCGCGAAACAGGGGCGCGGGAACGCCGCTGGCTCCAGCTGGATGGATACGTCGGCGCATGTCCAATCGACAGAGGGCGGGATCGTACAGCAAAAACGGGAGTATGTGTCAAAGAAGGGCCTGGCCAATTTTTCGTATGGTGATCCTGAGAGAATGAGCGGCTCCGGTCCGGCAACGTCCGGCAAGGCGCGCATGATCCGGGCGGCAGACAGGGGCAAGGCGTCGGGTACTGCCATCAAGCAGCAGGCTACGAAACGCCAGGCCGCTGCCGCGGCGGCAAAGGTTGCGCAGAAGCAGGCGGCGGCACAGGCAGCCGCCAAGGCCGCGGGCGGCGCGGGCAAATCAATCGGCCAGGCGCTGGCGGCTATAGGCAAAGGCATTGCGGGAATGGGGGCAGGAATTGTCCCCATTCTCGTTATATTGGCCGTTATTATGGTGGTATTTGTGGTTGCGTGGATACTGTCCGCGACGATGGCGTCGCCGCTGGGCTTTTTCTTTTCGGATAACAGCGCGGGCAACCCCTATTCCGTCAACAATATCGTATCGCGGGTGGGTAACGCGTGGGATGATAAGCTGGCGGCGGTGCGGCAGCAGTATGAGAGCCAGGAGTACATCGTAACCGTGGATTACAACGTGGGCGGCAGCGGGGATAGCCTTGGCCGCGTGAACAACTGGAAGGACGCTCTGGCGCTGTACGTTATCCGGAAGAATGACCAATCAAATACCGTTGTACATCTGGACGCCGCGGACGAGGAAGCCATACGCAGCCTGTATTTTGACATGAATCCAATCAATGTCAGTACACGCACAGAGCAGGTCGAACACGAAGTACAAAAAGAAGTGACGGAGTATGAAGAACATGATTATTATGCGGTGAATCCGGCAACGGGCAAGCAGGAAAAGTATGTATCTTATGTCCTGGTCACGCGTACGGTAACTGAAAAGGAAATTAAGGAAGTTAAGTACGCCGATATATCGGTGGCCAATCTGCGTTATGTGCAGGTGCTGGATAAATACCCGCTCACAGTGGAGCAGGCCAAGTCCGTGGATTTCCTTCTGAGGCCGGATATGTCGAGCGCGTGGTCGGGATTGCTGGGCATTGAGTTTGGGGGCCAATATCTGAATAATGAGGCAATAAAGATCATACTGCATGACCTGCCCGAAGGTTCTGCAGGAAAGGCCATTGTCCAGGCCGCGTTTACACGGCTGGGCGATCCGTACAGCATGGATCTGCGCGGCACCGGCAACTATGTGGACTGCTCTTATCTGGTGCAATGGGCTTACGCGCAGGCGGGATTGTCCATACCCGGCACAGCCGCGGAACAGGCGCGGTATTGCGTATCAGCGGGTAAGACGATTGCCGCCGGTGCGTTGCAGCCGGGCGACCTGATGTTCTGGACGTACCCGGATAATCCGCGGGTAAAAAACAGTTTCATGCAAATTGGCCATGTGGCCATATTTGTGGGCAACGGCATGATGATCGAGGCTTCCCCATCGGCGGGCGGCGTCGTTTACAGGTCGGCCAGCGCGCAGGGAACGCCTATTCTGTATGCGCGGCCTTATGTATAAATATGTTTTACGAAAAGTTGATTTTATGAAAACAATTGTCGTTACATTGGAAAGGTAGTAAATAACATTTGCTTTTCCTTGGAACACAATACCAGTTTCAAAGAATCAATAAAAGACACGCTTGAAAGTTATGCCAAAGAGTGTTCTGCCTCAGGTGGTCTGGTTCGCCCGCGTGAAGAACTTTCAAGATGATGCTTTCCTATGTACCTGGTTTGTACAATGTACCTGCTGGGTACATAAAAAAATGCGTTCTGAGTAAAAATCATGTACCTGGGATGTACATTGTACATCCTGGGTACATGGAAAACTAAAAAAGATGTACCTGGCAGGTACATCTGCTTTTTTGGAGGGATAAAGTGAACAGTGTATTTTTGACAGGATTTTTAACCAGGGATGTGGAACTGCGTAAAACGGTCAATGATATTGACTACGCGACATTTACCCTGGCGGTCCCCGACCGCTACAAGATGGACAACAAGACAAGTTTTATACCCATTGTAGCATGGCGCAAGCTGGGCCTGCTGTGCAAGGAGCACATTGGCAAAGGCGTCAAGGTGACAGTGGAAGGGCCTATCAGCACAAGGGATTATGACGACGCGCAGGGTGTGCGCCGGTACGTAACTGAGATTGTTGCAAGGGAGGTGATCTTTTATCCCCGCCAGCGTGAGGATGAGCGGGTACTGGAGCGCGAAGAACCGTGCGGCGCAGAGGATCCCACAATTTTGCGTGAGGATGAGATGGAAAGATAAAGGAATATTAAAGGTGCGCGATATGGATGGGGTATGTTGGAAAGAGATGGCTCTGTATCTTACAGCATAATGCATCTAAAAGTCATGATACGCATAAACTGACAAAGCAGTTGCCGGTACGTCCCATGCTTTGATGGATATGTAATGTTTGCAGATACTTTCGATATGCACGGCTGGTATACTGGTTTCCTCTGTCAGAGTGGAATATCAGACTTAAAGTGCATTGACTTCTAGGTGTTCAGCTGGCCAGGCATTGCTACTCAATGGCGAATGTTGCTGTGGTGCGCTTCATGTGTCCTTTCTCAAAAGCTTCTGCACATGCTTTTCTTGTAAACCGATGGCATAAAATGCCGCTCATTGCTTTTAAAGAGCAGCAAACAGTCATAAAACATGGTAACCATAGTTGAAAAATTAATGAGGAACAAATGATACCTATGTAGCAATATGGCGATATAGCCCATAATATACTATAAGACCACAGTATAAACTGGGATTGGAGTTAGGCACCATCACTATGTATGATTGCGAAAAGTAAGCAGGGTCATAGGAGAGGAGCGTTAAGACCTTGACCAATTGCACCATTTTTGGGAAGGAGCTTTCGCTTACTACCGGGTTCCTTATTTTATGGAGGCTGCGGCGTTTCGCAAACGCCTAATCTATTTATTATTAGAGAGGAAATATAATTATTATGTCTATGCCTAATTTTCCGGCAATCAATCCACCGATCACAAGGGAGGATGCCATAAATCAGATCTTAGCCTCTATTGCCATGGAGGAATTAGCTTTAAGTCACATCATTAACGCGGAGGGCGAGAAGCTCCAGTATATTTTAGGAACCCTACCCGGTATCAGTGGTCCGCCAGCAACTGTGGAGGATGTACTTGCCGCCAATAACAGTGTAAGGTTAATGTTAGAGTCGATTGGCCAGAGTCAACTGCTTACTAAGAATAAGATGCAGAGTGTGCTGGCTTCCTCAGGGCAGCAGGGAATTACAGGATCTACCGGCGCTACGGGTAGTACAGGATCTACCGGCGCTACGGGTAGTACAGGAGCTACCGGCGCTACCGGGCCAGAGTTTCCGGCAGCATATGGAGGAATCATCGAAGACAACGTTAATCCGCTTAATGTCAGTTTTATAGGCGGGACAAAAGCTTCTCTTCCTCTTAACTTTTTGATGCCTGCCTCAGCTAATATTACCTTAACAACAAGCGGTATTACCATCGTGGAAGCTGGAGATTACCGGATTGACTATAGTATATCAATATTGCCGGTCGCTTCAGCACTCTCAGTTCAAGTGGGAGTAGACCTTAATGGCAGTTCAATTCCACACGTATACCGTTCACTTCTACTTTCAACGGATGTGCAAACAAATATGGGAGATTATCTAATAATTTCATTGGCGGCAAATTCATTTTTGGAATTAAAACTTTTTAGCCCTACTGATGTTACCTTGACCTTTCCGTTAGCAAAAAGCATATCCTTCAGCGCAACTAAGCTCAGTCATTAAAAAAACAAATCCGCACCTTGTAAAGCGCTACCGACGCGCTACACCTGCACGGTGCAGGGGGAAACCTTTCTTTTCTTGGAGGAAGACCGCTTTTTATGGAAAGGTGTGGTGAAAAATGTGCGGCAGATATGACAGTGAGTACGAGGAAGAGAATTTCAGAATAATATTTAATAAGACTATGGGGTGCGGCTCTTTCCGGAGTCGTTAAAATATGATGTTTAAAAAGATGTAATGCTCAGATAGGATCGATGGATAGTTATCATTTTGGGCGATAACAATGCCAATGTGAGAATCGTCGGCTCACAGCAGTCACACGTTGATATCCAAACCCCACTGAAAGAAGCGGTAGCCGTAGAATAACTGGACAGATAGGATGGCAGATGATATGAAAAATGGGACTGTTCTTTTTGACCGCATAAAGTAAGCACGGCAATGGAAAGCGCATTTGGGGTGCTGTTGATGCTTTTTGAGCCGCAAATATTTGCGGTAAAAGAAATCAGATAGTTTTTTTCGGGGGCTAAAATAATTTTTGAACATTCGGTCGGATGCCAGGAAATACATTCGCCTGTTTTTGCGCAACATTTCCATTCAAAAAATTCATGGGCCTTTAAGCAATAATTAACTGGACCGGAAAAAGCAGCCGTACAGTTTGTTTTGCAAGGCCCGGCAGGCCCTGTTGCCCCAGTGGCGCCGGTGGCACCTTTTGACCCCGTAACCCCGGTTGCGCCGGTGGCACCTTTTGGCCCTGTAGCCCCGGTTGCGCCGGTAGTACCCGTAGCCCCGGTTTTTCCACCTGGGGCACCCGTAGGCCCAGTGGAACCGGTTGGACCGGTTGGGCCAGTTGGGCCGGTGTTGGGATGTTCGATCGACTCAAGCACTTTTTCCATTTTGGATTTCAAAAATGCCTGGTTTTGCATCACGCTGTCCAGCAGGCAACCAATACTCTTATTTGCCTCCATTAATTGGCAGAAAGAAGGGTCAATAGAATCACAACTGCATGGCAGAGTACCCAGTATGTATTGTAGCTTTTCTCCTTCCGCATTGAGTATATGGCTAAGCGCCAGTTCTTCCATGGCAATAGAAGCCAGAATCATATTTAGAGCACCTTCGCGGGTAATCTCAGGACTGATGGTTGGAAATTCCGGCAGTGACAACGCTTACAACCTCCTCGCTTTTTGTTTTTTGCGGCGTAGTAAGCCCGGCAAAATATTTTCTGTTATGCTCAACAGATGGAGAGCCGGGCTTAAACTGTGCTGCCAGCTCATTAAATGCTTCAGCTTTTTGATAGTCTCCCATATTGTCATAGCAAACCGTACATTCAATGGCCGGGACATACCCCCAGCAGTCGTTCTGAAAAAAGCCCCATGAATTTGACGGTTTTTCAAGCATAAGGGCTGTTTTAAACCAATATGCCGCTAGCCTGTAATTCTTTTTATTTTGAAAAAAATAACCGATCTGGCAGCACAATTCAGCGCGCGGAGTATCGTATGCAAAACTTTTCATCATGACGCAAAGCGCCTTCTCTTCATCTCCCTGTATCAGATAACATTTGGCAAGCTCCCCGCATGCCGAGATATTATCCTCCAACCATCCGAGGTTCGATTCCAAAAACAAATTAAATTGCACGGCTGCATCCGCGTATCTTTCGTTATCCATCAGTTCCCTGGCGTAATAGTATATACCTCTGGCGGAAAGCTGATTTCCTGCGGCTATTAAATTTTCATATATTTGGAGATTTCTTGTTGTATGTTTAACAGGCGAAACGTATGGTTTTGCGTGCGTAACACTAATGTCGGCATTTACGACATTGCCGCTGATCTCCAGATATTCATGCACCGGTTCCCGCCAGACATAATTCTGATTTCTTTTAGACAGCCGTTCCCGGAAATAAGAAAAAACCGGTGTTCCATTCTGGTCAAAACGGATATTATATTTCATCATTACAACATCCACATCAGCGGCAAGCGTCTTTTTTAATTCCTGAAGCTTCAGATTATCCTCAGGCAGAATCAAATCGTCTGCATCAAGCCAAAGAACGTATTCCTTTGTTGCCTTGGAATATGAAAAGTTGCGGGCTTCAGAAAAATCATCGATCCATTTGAAATCGTATATTTTATCTGTATACATTGCAGCAGCTTGTTTTGTGCCGTCTGTTGAGCCTGTATCCACAATGATGATTTCGTCCGCGATATTTTGAACTGAAGACAAACATCTTGTCAGTGTGTTTTCTTCGTTTTTAACAATCATGCATAGACTGATGGTCATATGGCTACCCCGGAAATTTTATAAGTTTACTGTTCGTATAGAATATGAAGAAAAGTACTGGTTTGTTACTATATGTTGATTGTGCAAATATTTTAGTGACGCATTTTGCAGATCGGAATATTATATTGTGATTATCAATATATAGGAGAACGATGGGATGCCCAAAATAAGTTTGTGCATGATCGTAAAAGATGAGGAGCAAAATATACGGCGCTGTATTGAAAGCGCACGCAGCCATGTGTACGAAATGGTAATAATAGATGCAGGATCTCAAGATGGCACCCGCGGGATCTGTGAGTCGCTGGGCGCAAAGGTCTACAATTTTGACTGGTCAGATGATTTTTCCGCAGCGCGCAATTTCGGCTTGAAAAAAGCATCGGGAGACTGGATACTCTGGATGGATGCGGATGAAGAACTCTGCATGCTGGATTTTGCGGCCCTGCAAAACATGCTGGAGGTCCAAAATCCGGATCTGGTATGCACCAGGCTCTTGCACTATTGCGGGGATAAGCCGGCAGACGCATACAACTCTTATCGTTCCACAGGGTTCCGGTTGTTCAAAAACGGTATTGGTCTGCGCTTCGTTGGTCCAATTCATGAGCAATTAGATATCAGCTCTTTAATAGAAACCGTTCAAATGGAGCCAACGCCTTTTTTTTATATCGGGCATTACGGATATATGCAAAGTGCACAGGCATATAAAGCGCAACGCAATATGGAGGCGCTTGTACGGCAGAGGGAGCGGGAACCAGACAACGCCTGGTTGGAATACCATATGGCGGCCGAGCTTTACAGGCTAGGCGAATTGGAGCAAGCGCTGCAAACAGTAAACGAGGTAATCCTGGAATTTGTTCAGAAGGGTGTCGTCCCGCCTTCGCTTGCTTACAAACTGAAATATGATATATTAGTGGAACAAAAAAAATTTGAAGAAGCGTATCCCGCAATAGAAAAGGCCCTAAGCCTTTATCCGGATTATGTGGATCTGCATTATTATAAAGGCAAAATATTGTACGGCTTAGGCCGGTATGATGAAGCGACGCGTGCCTTCATTTATGCTCTCGTTTTGGGAGAATCAGACCCGCGCTATTTGATCCGAACAGGGGTAGGAAGCTTTAAGGCCCTCTTTCAATTGGGACAATGTTATGAAAAACAGCAAAAAAATACAGCGGCATTGGAAGCTTACCGTCAAGTGCTGGCGTTGCACCCAAAATTTGAGCGGGCTGATGAAAGACGGAAGGTATTGGAAAATTCAGCAGGCTGACCATTTGGCCGAAAGAATGGTTACATAAATTTTAAACCATTTAGGAGGTAATAAAATGTCACAACCCAGTTTTCCAACCATAAGCCCTCCTCTAACCCGTGACGACGCAATTAGCCAAATCATTGCATCTATCGCTTATGAGGAGCTTGGATTAAGCCATATACTCAATGCGGAAGGCGAAAAAATTCAGTATGTATTAGGCACCATTCCGGGGTTGAGCGGACCGCCCGCAACGGTACAAGATGTTCTTGATACCAATGACAGTGTCAGATCTGTATTGGACGGTGTAGCCCAGAATCTTCTGTTTTTTAAAACAAAAATGCAAAGTGCTCTTTCGTCTTCCGAGCTGCAAGGTGCAACGGGCGTAACGGGTGCAACAGGCCCCACAGGCCCTGCGGGAGGTGCAACTGGCGCAACAGGCGCAACGGGTGCAACAGGTGCGACAGGCGCAACAGGCGCAATAGGTGCGGCAGGCGCAACAGGCTCAACAGGCCCGGCAGGCCCGACAGGCGCAACGGGTCCGACAGGCGTAACGGGTCCGACGGGTGCAACCGGAACGGGAGGTGCAACGGGTGCAACAGGTGCAGCGGGTGCAATAGGCGCGGCAGGCGCGACAGGTGCAACTGGTTCAGTTGGTGCGACAGGCTCGGCGGGCCCGACAGGCGCAACGGGTCCGACAGGCGCAACTGGCGCAACTGGTGCTACAGGCGCAACGGGCACGACAGGTGCAACGGGCGCAACGGGTCAGACAGGCACAAATGTTACCGCAACAACCGCTTTTGCCGCAAACTTGACAGGGGCATCGATTACCGTGACGATAGTCGGTGTTCTGGTTCCTCTGCCCAACTCACAGTTGCTTTCGGGCATTACTGTAAATGGAGCAAATGATACGTTTACAATTGGTTCTGCCGGACGGTACCGTTTATCTTATCATGTGAACACCACCGCTTCCCTGATTATGGGAACAAGGCTTTTAATTAACGGAAGCGCAAACACACAATCGTCAATTATACCCCTGATTGGCTTATCTGGATTTTCAAACGAAATTCTGCTGGATATGTCGGCGGGAGATACGGTATCTCTCCAGTTATTCGGATTGGCGGGTGCTGCCGTTTTGCTTGGCAGTTCCGCAGGCGCATCTTTAACGATCATACGTTTGAGCTAGGGGGGATGGATAATGTCTCAACCGACCTTTCCAGCCATAAGCCCTCCCATCTCAAGAGGAGACGCAATTAATATGGTTATAGCCTCCATAGCGTTGGAGGAACTTGGATTAAGCCATATCTTCAACGCGGAAGGAGAAAAGCTGCAGTTTGTATTGGGAACACTGCCTGGGTTGACGGGGGGCAATGCCACTCTGGACGACGTAATTTCTGTAAACGACAGTGTTCACAATATATTGGACAGTACGGTGCAAGGCCAGTTTATGATGAACTCAAAACTGGCAGCGGCGCTGAGCGCTCCTGTAATAACAGGTCCAACGGGCGCGACGGGCGCAACCGGTCCGACAGGGCCAGCAACAGGCGCAACAGGTGATACCGGTATAACCGGTGCGACAGGCGCGACGGGCGCAACTGGCGGGGCAGGTGTTACGGGTAGTGTTGGCGCCGCCGGCGTAGTGGGCGCACAAGGAACCACAGGCGGAACCGGTCCAACAGGCACAACAGGCGCAACGGGCGCAACGGGCGCGACAGGCGCAACGGGCGCAACAGGCGCGACAGGCGCAATTGGCACGACAGGATCAACTGGGCCAAGCGGCCCCACGGGCGCAACAGGCTCTGTAGGAGCAACTGGGGCAAACGGTTCCGGTGGCGCGACGGGTGCGGCGGGCTCAATCGGTTCTACCGGAGCAACTGGAGCGACAGGCGCTACAGGCCCGAATCCCACGGCTACAGCAGGTTATGCGGCTAACACGTCAGGTCCCCTGATTACAGTTGTAGTGGCTGGCACCAATATTCCTTTACCCAACGCACAGCTTTTATCGGCAGACATCACGGTAAATGGAGCGAATACTGTATTTACGATCAATACGTTTGGGCGCTACAGGCTTTCGTATAATATTAATACCACGGCGTCACTATTACTGGGTTCCAGGCTTATGATTAATGGGGTAGCAAATACCGCCTCAACCATAACGCCGGTGGTCTCCGTATCTAGCTATGAAAACGAAATAGAAATTGACCTGGCGGTAGGCGCAACCGTTTCGCTTCAGATGTTCGCGCCATTACTAGTTGGTGCGGCAACCTTGCTTAACAATGCTTGCGGGGCCTCGCTGATGATCATTCGGTTAAGCTGATAATGAGTTAACCTATAATTGTTTAATAGATAGAAGTTTTTAATATTTAAAGATGGTAGACAGAATAGCCAACCATCTTTTTATATAAATTAATTTTCACTCCTAAATGAGCGGAACAGACTCCAGAACGAATTTGGTAATATATCAGGGGAAAGGACACAGTCATTTGAAAAGTAAAAACATTTTTGAAAAGCATTGAACTAAGAATTGTCGTGGAGAGCCCCTCTGAACATAATTGTGTGCGCTTAGCGGATAACAAATTAACTTTCATGATAAATGTTATGTAAAGATGATCTATAAATTTGCCGCAGATTTTCAATGTTCAAAAAGTTGGCCTGCGCGAGATCGCCCATGGTATAGATACATTTGTGGTTCAGCTTGCGCTACGTGGCGCTGCCCACATAGAGCAACTCCTGAACGGGCAGCGGCCAGACCTTCTCTTTATAGTTTAGCACGGAGATTACAGTGGTTGCATTAGGCTTTTTCATGTCACTGCCCAGTTTTGCAAATACCTTGTTGAAGCTGACACCAGCCGAAGCGGTGACGCCAAGTTCGGATTTGATGCGCTCCCGGATGCGGTTTGCGATTGACTCACCGTCGCCAAAGAGTGAAAATATATATACTTGACGCGCAGGGTGTGCGCCGGTACGTGACTGAGGTTATTGCGCGGGGGGTGATCTTTTACCCGCGTCAGTACGGTGATGAACGTGTCCTGGAGCGGGATGAACCATGCAGTATTGAGGGCTCGAACATTCTACGTGGTGATGAGATGGAAAGATAAGGACATATTTATACAAATGATTATAAGCCCCCAGAGCAGAGAATTTCTCGGCTCTGGGGGCTTTTTAATTTGCTTGCATTAATAGTAATGGAGCATGACACGGTTCCAGCAGGGCTTTGGATGCAAACGTAACGTCCCTCAGCCAGGCCTCGGATTCTTCCGTGTTTAGAATAAGTGGCATGCGGTTGTGAATGGGGGATACCCATTCGTTCGCCGCAATTGTGACAATCACAAACCCCGGCGTCCGGCCGCCCTGACCGCCTGGGAAAAGGTTATATAACCCGGCCATATACAACATGGGGCCGGAAGGTGTGCGCAGGAGATATTTGTCCTTTTTCTTTTGGCCGGGGACCTGCTGCCATTCATAAAACCCGGTGGACGGCACCACACAGCGCCGGGAGAGCACGGAGGAGCGGAACATGTGCTTCTCCATAACGGTTTCGGCCCGCGCGTTGATTACCACGCCACTGGCCCCTGGCCGCGGAAATCCCCAGTTCATCAGTACAGGGGTTGCCTTTTCTTTTTCCAGGGCCAGGATGGGAACCGTTTCCGTCGGGAATATTTCACCCGTCTTCATGCGGTCAAGAATGGGATTTTCCGCATACCGGCGGTTGATTTCCTCCAGTATTTCCTTTAAAAATATATTCTCTTCCTCGCATTCAATGGCATATCTGCCGCACATTATTCACCACGCCTTTCCATGAACCAACGGTCTTCCTCCAGAAAGAGGTTGGTTTCCCGCCCCTGCACCATGCAGGTGTACCGCATGCCTATGCCGCCCGCCTTCAGGCTGGCCGCGCGCACCACATCCAGTATCTGATCGATTTTATACCGCCTGCCGTCCTCCCATACGAAGGATACCGGCAGCAGCCGTCCGTCCGTCTGGAACACGGCGGCAACCTGCACGTATACCTTATGTTCTGACGGATCAGGCACCCGGCGGATCATGAGTCAGCACCGCCCGTCTCGTTTGTAGTAAAGTCGCTCACCGGCAGCGGCCCATTGAACAGGACGATGGGGTGGATCACATGATCGTCCTTGGGGTTGATGTGCAGGGGTTTGTCTTCCAGCATTACCGCGCGCTGCAGGCAGTAGTAACCGTAACGGCGGCGCAGGGTATCCAGCGTTTCCTCCAGCCTTTGTTGTTTGGCCAGTTGTTCCTCATTCAAAAACAGGCTGGTTTGTACGGCCAGGTTTGACGGCGCAAGGTCGCAGGCCCGCAGGCCCAGGGAACGGATATGGTCGTTCCACCTGTAGTTTTTTGTGAACAATTCATTCGCCAGGCGAAAGATATCGTTTGATAAATTCGTCGGCCTGGTCAGTTTGCCCTGCCGCTCAAAGGAAAGCAAGCTTGCGTCCCGTATATGGATTTGCACTGTGCGGCATACAAAGCCGTGTTCCCGGAGCCTGGCGGCGACGCTCTCGGCCAGGACATAGAATACAAGGCGCACATCCTTTGCGCAGACAAGGTTCCGAGGGGTGGTTGTGCTGTTGCCGATGGACTTAATGATTGATTCTTCGCCGAAATTGGCAACCTGGGAACAATCCCTTCCGTTTGCAAAGTCGTGGATCACCGCGCCCCACTTGCCCAGGGAGTAAGCCAGGTTTTTGGCGTCGGCCTGCGCCAGATCGCCTATGGTGTATATACATTTGTGGTTCAGCTTGCGCTGGGTGGCGCGGCCCACATAGAGAAGCTCCTGAACGGGCAGTGGCCAAACCTTCTCTTTATAGTTTAGCACGGAGATTACAGTGGTTGCATCCGGTTTTTTCATATCTGATCCCAGTTTTGCAAACACCTTGTTGAAGCTGACGCCCGCCGAAGCGGTGACGCCAAGTTCGGATTTGATGCGCTCCCGGATGCGGTTTGCGATTGCCTCACCGTCGCCAAAGAGTGTTTTGCTCCCGGTCACGTCAAGCCACGCTTCGTCCAAGCCGAAAGGCTCAATGCGGCTTGCGTAGTCGGTATATATTTTGCGGGCATGCCGCGCGAACTCCAGATACAGTGAAAAGTTTGGCGGAAGTACAACGAGGCCGGGGCATTTCTGTTTTGCCTGCCAGATGGCCTCGCCGGTGGTGATCCCCGTTGCCTTTGCCGGATAATTCTTTGCCAGAACGATACCGTGCCGCAATTCCGGGTCCCCGCATACCGCCACAGGCTTGCCGCGCAGCTCCGGGCGGTATAAACACTCTACCGAAGCGTAAAAATTGTTTAGGTCTACATGGAGTATCGTTCGCATCAAATCACCACCTCTGAAATAGTGTATGATGATTATAGCAGTTTAGACCATAAGTGCAACGTAAATATTTGGCATGTTTCATATATGAAACGGCATTTGATTGATATCTGAAAAAGGTGAAATTATGGGTTGCCAAATCACAAGGAGCTTTTATTTATAAGATTTTTAAACATCAAAAAAACTCTTTGTTGTATTATAATGGAAAATGTCTTATATTATAATTGAGTTTAATTTATAGGTTCACATTTGTATTATGGCTGTAATGGACTATAATCGCCAGTTTGGCTAAGCAAAATTTGGTCCGTTGGTAAATACGAGAATAACTGAAATGTAACTAGTTGATATAATTAAGTAAAAATATTTTAGTGAATATTTTTTGATATTCAAGACTTTATCGTTTTTACAGTAGGAATTAAGGATGATTGCGACGCTGATACAAATATTTATCCTAAAGATGCACTTACGTTTTAAATAAAAAAAGGCGGAATAAGTGTGTACATATCAAGGATTACAAATGATAACCGTAAACAGACAACTGTTGTGCATTTAGTGGAAGTGGCAGAGTTAGCTTCAAAATGGGCTGAAATTATGGGATTTACACAAACTGCTCGTATCATATCACTTCTGCATGATATGGGTAAATACTCTCAAGCATTTTTAGCTTATTTATACGAGCAGAACAAGAGAAAGCGGGGGAGTATAGTACATTCAACACAAGGAGCCAAATATATTTTCGAAATAGCAATTGAAAGCGATAAACGAGCTACTTTTATTGCAGAAATGATTGGGCTTTGCATTGCTGGTCATCATGGTGTATTAATGGACGGACTTTCACCTGATGGTGATATGCCTTTTCTCAAACGAATATCCGCACAAGATACAAACGACTTGCATTTTGAAGAAGTAAAAACTAAGTTCACCAAAAATTGCTGCCAATCAAATGATTTAAAAGCTATGCTTGAAGAGGCTTATTGTGAGTTACAGCACTTTATTGAAATATGCCATTCTCAAACACTGAATATTGCATTTATGATTCATATGCTGACAAAATATTTGTTTTCATGTTTAGTGGACGCTGACAGGTATAATGCATATTGTTTTGAAATTGGGGCAAAAAGCGAATCTAATTTGATTCAACCGCCTTGGAATGATTATTTAAATATTTTAGAAAGCTATCTTGTCCAAAAAAGCGTACATTCAAATAAGCCGATTGATCAAATAAGACATCAAATTTCAGAAAAATGTTACCGTGGCGCAAACCGTCTGCAAGGAATTTATCAATTGGAAGTACCAACAGGAGGGGGAAAAACGCTATCAAGTCTTCGCTTTGCACTGGAACATGCCAGAATACATGGGATGGAGCGGATTATTTATATAATCCCATACTTATCTATTCTGGAGCAAACTGCAGATACTATAAGGGAGGCTTTGGGTTTCACTACAGATGATATGCGTGTTTTAGAACACCACTCCAATCTAGTGCTGCCTGAAGATGAAGAAAGCGTGCAAGAAATAAAATTGCTTACAGACCGGTGGGATGCACCAATTGTGATTACAACAGCAGTTCAGTTTCTTGAAAGTGTATTTTCTGAGAAAGCATCCAAACTTCGCAAACTTCATAACATGGCAAATGCGGTATTGATTTTTGACGAAATTCAGTCATTACCTGTTAAATGCGTAAATCTGTTTAATGATGCAGTAAATTTTATATCTATATTTGGGAAGTCAACTGTTTTACTATGTTCGGCAACACAGCCTTTATTGAACTGTGTAGAGCATAGCATCCGTTTAGCCGGTTCAAATTTAGTTCAAAATATGGAAAATGATTTTACCTCCCTTAATAGAACACACATTATCCCTATTACAAAAAAATATACTTGTGAATCTCTAGCGGATTTTGTATTGGAAAAACAGCAAGACAACGGAAATTGTTTAGTGATACTGAATACAAAGAAAAATGTCTTAGAACTATTTAGTATAGTCAAAGCGCGTGTAACTGAGCGTGGACTCCCTGTAACGCTTTATCACCTGAGTACATTAATGTGCCCGGCACACAGAATTGAAAAACTTAACGAAATGAAAGAAAAAATAAAATTGCATGAACCTATTATATGCATCAGCAGCCAGCTTATAGAGGCAGGTGTGGATATTTCTTTTGGCTGTGTTGTACGTGCATGTGCGGGGCTAGACAGTATTGCACAGGCAGCAGGGAGATGCAACCGGCACGGAGAAGACCCTAAGGGGAGGGATGTTTATATTATAAATTTAACAGATGAAAACCTTTCTAGATTGCCGGATATTAAAATCGGAACTGGAATTACAGAACGGATTATTGAAGAGAAATACGAGGATTTACTCTGTAAGAAGGCTTTGGATCGGTATTACAATGAATATTTTTATAAACGCGCTGGTGAAATGAATTACAGTATTGGACAAAATTGCGATCTGTATGATTTGCTATCTGTTAATCAAAAAGGCAAAGATGCATATAAAAACAGGACTCATCATGGTGAAAGGACGCCACAATACCTTCAAGCTTTGCAAACCGCAGGCGAAAACTTTTGTGTTATAGAAAATAACTCAACCAGTGTTTTGATACCATACAATCAAGGCGCTGCACTAGCGGAGAAATATCAAAAAGCAAATCTTTATGAAAAAACAGCCATACTGCGGAAGATGGCGCGATATACAGTCTCACTATACCAGTATCAAATTGATAAATTGAATGAGGCAGGTGCATTAATGAATTTGGATGTTGACTTGCTTTTGCTGGACAAAGATTTTTATGATATCGAACGCGGTGTAAATTTGGAAAAAGACATGAAGTTTCTATATTACTAAAGAAAGGAGAAAGCAAACATGGAGAAAAGAAATTCGGTGGAGTTTGTAGTGCATGGAAGAAATGCATTATTCTCAGATCCCATCACGCGTGTTGGCGGCGAAAAGTGTTCGTATCAGGTTCCTACATATCAGGCTTTAAAAGGGATAATTGAAAGTGTCTATTGGAAACCTACCATTATTTGGTACATTGACGCCGTTCGCATCATAAACAAGATACAGACGGAATCTAAAGGGATACGGCCAATCAAATACACTAGAGCAGGCAATGATTTAGCGTATTACACCTATTTGAAAGACGTCCGTTATCAAGTATTTGCGCATTTTGAATGGAATATGAACCGGCCTGAGTTTGTACAGGACAGGAACGAAAACAAACATCATAACATTGCAAAACGCATGATCCAGCGCGGAGGCCGACGGGACATTTTTTTAGGAACGCGGGAATGCCAGGGGTATGTTGAGCCATGTAAATTCAATACGGGTATAGGCTTCTATGATAATTATGGAGAAATTGATTTTGGCTTTATATTCCACGGCTTTGATTATCCCGATGAAACAGGCTGTGATGAACTTGCGGTGCGCTTATGGCCTTGCGTTATGCGGGACGGAGTAATTGAATTCCCCGCGCCCTGCGAATTCCCCGACGAATCAAAGCGCTATGTATCAAGGTTTATTAAGCCAATGAAAGCAAAGCCTTTTGAAGATGGTGAGAATTTTACCGGATTGAAAGAAGAAGAACTCATGAGAATACTTGAGGAAGGAGGCGAGGACGTTTGAGTTGGGCTGAAAATTTACTTAATACATATGAAGCATGTGAGGAGATTGTCGGGATACCTGATAATGATGGTAATGCTTTGTTACCTGTTGGCTATACACTACTAAAAATAAACGTAACCATTACTTTAGATGGAGATGGGAATTTCATATCTGCAGAAAAATTGGACATTCCTGAATATATCTCTATTCCATGTACTGAGGAATCCGCTGCAAGCCGAACCAGCGGTATATATCCGCATCCGCTGTTTGACCAATTGAAGTATATTGCCGGTGACTATGATACATACAGCGGTAAACAATATGCCAAACATTTTGATCAGTATATTAAAGGCTTGCAGGCTTGGTGTATGACACCTTATTGCCACCCAAAAATTGAATCGGTTTACATGTATGTAATCAAAAAGATGGTTATTCAGGATTTAAAGAAAACCCAATTATATACGGATGATGATTTAAAAAAAACAAAAAAGGCTGATGGAAAAATAAAATTCGTAATGGCTGATTATGGTGTGAGATTCAAAGTAAGAGTATCAGGCGATTTTGAGGATAGACTTTGGCTGGATAAATCAGTTCAGGAAAAATATTTGGGATATTTAATTTCACAGCAAACCGATCAAGGCATATGTTACTTGACGGGAGAAAGGGCTGCTATTTCTGATAAATATCCAAAAGGTATTAATAATAAAACGTATGGCGCAAAATTAATTTCAGCAAATGAAAAAAGTAACGGCAGAATTATTTATAGTGGCAAATTTAGTGATCTTATTCCTTCGGTAACTTTAAGTTTTGACGCACTGCAAAAACTTCATCAAGCATTAAGATGGCTGATCGCAACAAGAGGAACCCTTTGTGATACGCAGGCTGTTGTTGCATGGGCAATAGATAAACGAATTCATGTAGAAGATCCTTTTGAGGATAGTTTCGGCATTTACCAAAACAAAATTAAAACAGATGCTGACAGGTTACGTGAGGCGGGTGCTGTTACCGATTTGGATTATGGCCTTGCGCTGCGTACTATTTTATACGGTACTGGAAATGCAAACCGTTTAAAAGAGCATACCCGCCGTATAGTTATTTTAGCAGTGGATGCTGCTACTACAGGAAGATTATCCGTTACCTATCACCGCGAATTGCCAGAAGATGAATATCATGAAAAAATTGCTAATTGGCATGAACAATGCAGATGGTATCAGCTTTTTAAGAACAGTCAAAATGAGGTATGGGAGAATAACTGCTTTATTGGCGCACCTTCCGTTAAAAGGATATCTAAGGCGGTGCTTGGCAAAAAACCCGCCAAGGGAAGTGAATCTTATGATAAATTGGAAAAGGGCATTCGTGAACGGTTGCTGCATTGCATCATGGATGGAGAGAAAATCCCAAAAGATATGCTGAATACTATGCTTTACAGAGCATCAAACCCGCTTGGGATGGAGAATAAGGATTCAAAAAGCGCTGTTTTACGTTGGCGTGATTGGGAAGAAGTCTTAGGCGTAACCTGCGGGTTATGGAAAAAGTATTACTATGAAAAAGGAGATGAGTTTCAATTGTCGTTGGAAGAAAATAGAACAAATCGGGATTATCTTTATGGGCGCTTGCTTGCGGTGGCAGACAGAATTGAATCTTCAGCACGATATAAACAGGGAAATGCCAAGGATGACGCGCGTGCTACAAACGCCGTAAGATATATGACAGTGTTTTCGCAACATCCGTTTAGAACATGGAAAACACTGTGGGAACAGTTGAATCCATATATACAGCAGTTGGACGGCGCGAATTGGTATATGAATCAAATAGGTAACATCATGGCAAACTTCCGCGAAGGAGAATTTGAGTCCGACCGGCCATTGGACGGCAGTTATTTGATGGGTTATTTTTTGCAGCGGCAGGCATTGAAGTTAAATAGTAAAAGCATTAATGGAGGTAATAAAAATGAGTCTGACGAGTAAAATTGATTTTGCACTGGTTTTCTCGGTGAAAAAAGCGAATCCTAACGGGGACCCGCTTAACGGTAACCGACCGCGCACCGACTATGAAGGATTTGGAGAGGTATCCGACGTATGTCTTAAAAGAAAGCTGCGTAACCGATTGCAGGATATGGGGGAAGAAATTTTCGTACAGTCAGATGAAAACCGCAGAGATGAATATAGAAGTCTGAAGGCACGGTTTGACGGCAATGAGGAAATTAAGAAGGTAAAAGATCGTCAGGCGCAAGCCGCAACAGCATGCAGAACTTGGTATGATGTACGAACTTTCGGACAGGTTTTTGCATTTGGGAAGTCTGATGATGAGAATGCTGTATCTATTGGGATTCGTGGCCCAGTCACAATTCAAACTGCTGTCAGTGTTGAGCCAGTTGACGTGAGCAGTATGCAAATTACAAAAAGTGTGAATTTGGAAACCAATAAGCCCGATCCTGATAAAAAAGCTCCCGACACAATGGGCATGAAGCATCGTATTGACAATGGTATCTATGTGACGTTTGGTAGTATTAACTGCCAGCTTGCAGAAAAGACCGGGTTCTCCGACGATGATGCAGAAAAATTGCATGAAGCACTAAAGACAATATTTGAAAACGATGTATCTGCTGCGCGTCCGTCTGGAAGCATGGTAGTGACTAAAGTTATATGGTGGAAGCATAACTGCAAGAGTGGACAGTATTCTTCTGCACAAGTACACAGGAGCTTAAATAAAGAGAGTTTGGAGATAGAACCTTTAGAAGGCCTTGAGATAGAAGTTTGGTCGGAGGTATAATGCATTAGAATTAAAAATGTTCCAATAGGTTCAATTGGAGGAGGTGCTCTAAAATTTTTTCTGACGACGACCTACTTGCCTTGTCCGGCATACAGCATTTTGCGTTTTGCCCCCGACAATGGGCGCTCATCCATTTGGAGAGGCAGTGGGATGAGAATCTAAGAACAATGGAAGGCAGGGTGCTGCATGAACGCGTGCATGACTCCGATTTTTTTGAAGCGCGGGGGGGCGTGCTGACAGCACGCTCAGTCCCCCTGGCTTCCTACAGGCTTGGTCTATACGGCGTTTCGGACGCGGTTGAGTTTTGCACCGCTCCAAAGGGGAAAGGCGTGGAATTGCGGGGCAGGCCTGGATGGTGGCAGCCGGTACCGGTTGAATATAAAAGGGGAAGCCCCAAAAAGGATATTATGGACGAACTACAGCTTTGCAGCCAGGGCATATGCCTGGAGGAAATGGTGGATACGCAGATTGCGTTTGGGTATTTGTTTTACGGCGAGACAAGGCGCCGGACAAAGGTGGCGTTTGATTCCACTTTGAGAGAACATGTTGTTTGCTATAGCGCGCAGATGCATGCGTGCTTTGACGGAAAAATAACGCCTGAGCCTGACCCGGAATATAAAAATTGCAAAGCTTGTTCTCTTTATGATGTGTGCCTGCCCAAGCTGTTTAAGAAGAAGCAGAGCGTAAAAGGCTATATCCAAAAAAGTATGGAGCAGTTGTAAAATGAAGAAACTGTTAAACGTATTATATGTAACCACGCCCGAATCGTATCTATCGCTTAATGGGGACAATATTGTTATTTTGATGGAAGGAACGGAGAAATTCAGGATTCCGTTGCATACCATAGAGAGCATTGTATGCTTCGGGTATCTGGGCGCAAGCCCTGCGCTGATGGGCTATTGCGCGGATCATTCCGTGGGTTTGAGTTTTGTAACGCCAAACGGTAAATTTTTAGCGCGCGTTACTGGCAGCGTGCGCGGGAATGTATTGCTGCGAAGACAACAGTACAGAATGGCAGATAATGAAACGGGCAGCATCCCGGTTGCGGCAAACTGCATAACGGGAAAACTGCTGAATGCGCGGTTTCTGGTTGGGCGGGGTATTCGCGATCACGGGGATGTATTGGATGAAAAAAAATTGAATGACGCGTCGCTGTATTTAAAAAAAGGCGCGGAGCGCATTCGGAATTGCACTTCTCTCGATGAAATACGGGGCGTTGAAGGGGATTGCGCCAAGCGGTATTTTGACGCGCTGGATCAACTGGTCCTGCAGCAGAAGGACTGCTTTTATATGGGTGAACGCAGCAAGAGGCCCCCTAAAGATAACATGAATGCTCTTCTTTCCTTTTTATATACCTTGCTTGCGCATGACGTTGAGTCCGCTCTGGAAACGGTAGGGCTGGACCCGTATGTTGGCTTCCTGCACGCGGACAGGCCCGGGCGCGCATCACTTGCTTTGGATTTAATGGAGGAATTCAGGCCCTTCTTTGCGGACAGGCTGGCGCTTTCACTGATCAACCGCAAACAAATAACTGATAAGGGCTTTACGCTAAAAGAAAGCGGCGGCGTGATTATGGACAATGAAACAAGGAAAGACGTAATCACTGCCTGGCAGAGCCGGAAACAGGAGAACATCACACATCCGTTCCTCAATGAAAAAATGAATATAGGGCTTCTGCCTTATGTGCAGGCATTATTGCTGGCCAGGCATATAAGAGGGGATTTGGACGCATATCCGCCGTTTATCTGGAAGTAGGTGAAAAGCATGATGGTTTTAATAACGTACGATGTTAATACGGAAACCAGTGAAGGAAGGAGCCGCTTGCGCCGGATTGCCAAGCAATGCGTCAACAAGGGGCAAAGGGTGCAAAACTCTGTTTTTGAATGCCTGGTGGATCCCGGCCAATTCCTGGAACTCAGAGTGAGGCTGGAGAAGATTGCAGACCCTAAAACAGACAGCTTGCGGTATTACTTTTTGGGCGCAAACTGGAAGACCAGGGTTGAACATTTTGGAGCCAAAAGCGCCTATGACCCTGAAGGCGTACTGATTACTTAGGCGGCCTGCGAACCCCATGCTCACAGCATTTTGCATGGAGGTTCGCAATGAGAACAGCAAGCTGTTTTTTTGCTGAATAAGGGCTTTATTTATTGCGAACCAAATATAATCGTGAAGGGTTCGCAAATTTGCTATTAAAAAGCGCATAATAACTGATCTTATAATAGATACTGTCGCACCCCGTGCGGGTGCGTGGATTGAAACCAATTTCTCTCCGCATAACGGGCATTTGGAGCATGTCGCACCCCGTGCGGGTGCGTGGATTGAAACATAAGGACGGAACAACCGAAGTGAGAGAAGAAAGTCGCACCCCGTGCGGGTGCGTGGATTGAAACAGAACCGGACGCGCATTTTATCCTGTGGCACGACGTCGCACCCCGTGCGGGTGCGTGGATTGAAACCGGAATAGAGGAAGAGGCACTATGAAAATATACGTCGCACCCCGTGCGGGTGCGTGGATTGAAACCTATTAAAGTTCCGGCAGCGCCGGAAAATGTTCCGTCGCACCCCGTGCGGGTGCGTGGATTGAAACCTCCTTTGCTTTTCGTTTGCGCAAACGGTAGTTCGTCGCACCCCGTGCGGGTGCGTGGATTGAAACCCCTCTGTACTACCTGTATTTGCAAAGGGCATATGTCGCACCCCGTGCGGGTGCGTGGATTGAAACCTTTATAGCCTCTGCGTCATAGTAATAATTTCTCGTCGCACCCCGTGCGGGTGCGTGGATTGAAACTTAAAACGCTTTATTTTTTTCTGCCTTTTTTTAGTCGCACCCCGTGCGGGTGCGTGGATTGAAACTGTTGTTCCGGTAGAGCCAATAGGCTTTAAAATCGGTCGCACCCCGTGCGGGTGCGTGGATTGAAACTGACCTTAATTTGCAGTCCGGGTTGCACAAATGTGTCGCACCCCGTGCGGGTGCGTGGATTGAAACTGGATAAAGGGATATGCTCCATTTACTCCGTTGCTGGTCGCACCCCGTGCGGGTGCGTGGATTGAAACAAAAACAAAATCACTCATGCAAATACAACGAGAATGTCGCACCCCGTGCGGGTGCGTGGATTGAAACCTTTCGTGCAGTCCTGGAGAATCAAAGACGAAAACGTCGCACCCCGTGCGGGTGCGTGGATTGAAACATCACCAAACAAATCATCAGCAGTAGGCATACTGGTCGCACCCCGTGCGGGTGCGTGGATTGAAACGCCGCTAACAACGTCAAATGTGCCGATCAATCGAGTCGCACCCCGTGCGGGTGCGTGGATTGAAACAGCATCAAAAACGCAGTCGCCACTGGTCAAAAAGTCGCACCCCGTGCGGGTGCGTGGATTGAAACTTAGTTGCCACAAAAACGCCTCCCTTCCGCTTTGTCGCACCCCGTGCGGGTGCGTGGATTGAAACAGATTATGATTACTCAGAGGATACAAGTACAGGTTGTCGCACCCCGTGCGGGTGCGTGGATTGAAACGATGATACGCTGGGCGGAGACATCAGGGCATTGAGTCGCACCCCGTGCGGGTGCGTGGATTGAAACGTAAAACTCCATCGGTATTACATGATCCGCCTGCATCGTCGCACCCCGTGCGGGTGCGTGGATTGAAACTGGTACATGGTTACAAAGCCGCCCGCTACCCGAAGTCGCACCCCGTGCGGGTGCGTGGATTGAAACACAAAAACAGTGGACATTGGATACAAAGAAGCAAGTCGCACCCCGTGCGGGTGCGTGGATTGAAACAAAGCGTGGCCGGAATATTAAATATATCTGTTAATGCAAATTTTTTTGGATATGGACTGGTTCGGGTTAGTGAATCGAACCACTGTAAAAATTGCTTTGGCAGTTAAAAAGAGTGGTGTTATTGATCCCTTTTTCCGGGTCTCCACATACCGCCACAGGCTTGCCGCGCAGCTCCGGGCGGTATAAGCACTCTACCGAAGCGTAAAAATTGTTTAAAGCTACATGGAGTATTGTTTGCATTAAATCACCACCTACTAGAATAGTGTATGATGATTATAGCAGTTTAGACCATAAACGCAACAAATATAAATCGAAAATGTTGCATATATAAACTGCGCAAAAATAGATTGATCTTGCCAATCATACATCTAATTTAAAATAATAAATTAGTGGAGCTTACTTGGTTATTTACTTGATTTTTACTTGATAATAATGATAAAAAAAGGTAAAAAAAGATTAAAAAAGTTAATGGGCTAAACATTAAAAAACCCGCACTATGTGCGAGTTTTTGGCGGAGAGTTAGGGATTTGAACCCTAGGTGCGCTCACCACGCACACACGATTTCCAATCGTGCGCCTTCGTCATTGATGCTAACTTGAGAAGTGTTTTTGAAATAGTTAAAATCTAATCACTCATACTGGGCTGTCTTACCACAAAGTACATATAAGCAAAAAAATGTTAAATATAAAATAATTATGTAATAAATAGTTGAAATTCGATGGAAAATATAGTTTAATGTTGTTAACAGTTTGTTCACAATTAATAATTTATTAAAGAGTTTTTTAGATTTTTGCATCTTTGGCAGGCACTCTCTTTTTTTATACAAAAATGCAACTTTTAAAAAATTGGAGAGAAGAAATGAAAGTATCAAAGAAGTTAGCTTTATTTTTTATTTTAATGATACTTATTTTAACACAATTTATAAATATTTCTGTAGCCTATGCCGCTACAGATACAACGCCTCCGGTAGCGCAATATGTAGCTGTAGCGCAAAACCCTCCCTATTCAGCATTTTTTGATATGGCTGCATATGGAGTGAGTGATGATAGTGGTACCGTTACTTCCGTACGGTTTGCTGTATGGTCAGAATACAACGGACAAGATGATTTGAAATGGTACGACGGCCGCAATTGGGGTGGAGGCAGTTGGTCTGTGACAGGAAATATTGCCAAT
>JAEYKI010000002.1 GCA_023408315.1 Bacillota bacterium | reverse complement strand
GTAAAACCGGATATGAAATCATACGTTTTCTCAAGTGCGTCAAACCAACAACAGATACGGCTGTATATGATTTCCTGCTGAAAAAAGAAGCTGAAGGGAAACCTCCGCGTGTGGCGAAAATTGCTGCACTTAACAAATTCCTGCGGATTTATTATGCCAGAGTAAAAGAGTTGTATCGGTAAGGCAATTACTATTATTTTACAGGACATCTATTGAAACAGATACCTAGCTTTGCTATACTTGTTTTTAGCTCTTAATAATGCTATTTGTTTTGGAAATTTTGCTTGACTTTTATTAGCAGGATTATGTTTATAGCACCAAACCTGTACAGTCAGCGAACGTTTTTTGGGCTACTAATGGTAGAGATAAGCAGGGAGTATGAGGTTTAAAAAAGTATAATTATATTACTAGGGAGCATCGGATAAAGATATTAATTTCCTGAATTTAATTTAACCCCCGAAAAAGTACGTAACTTTATTCGGGGGTGTTTTATTTGGTCATTCTGTAGCTTTTCTCATGGTGCTCATTCCCCACCAGAACGCCAGCACCACCAGGGCGCCTAGCAGCAGGAATCCCTGCCAAACCGCGGGGTTGGACAAATCTCCGTTGAATATGGCGCGGGAAGCGTCCACCATGTACTTCATGGGATTAAACCAGCTAACATTCATCAGCCATGCAGGCGCAAGGGTAAGAGGCAGCAGTACGCCGGAAAGTAGAAGCATGGGCTGCGCCAGCACATTCAGTATAGGCCCCAGAGCGTCCTCTGATTTTGTGGTAAACGCAAGCGCGTAGGAAAACGGTGCCATAAACAGGCCGATCAGTATCATCAGGACAACTACGAGCACTACTCCCATTGCTGTGATCGTAAGACCCAGCGGAATCGCAAGAACGATCACAATGAATACCTGAATCAAGAGCGTCGCAATATCGCGTGCCACCATGCCCAGAAGCAAGGAAACGCGGCTTGCCGTTGTCACCCTCAATCGCTCGATCACGCCGGAGCGCAGCCAGTCGATAACGCCGAAACCAACAAACATGACTCCAAACAAGCTGACCGTAACCAGCAATCCAGGCGTAAACTGATTGATGGGACTTACAGGCCCGCCGCCAAGAATGCTCTGCAGCATCGGGGCAAACAGGTACAGATAGCATACAGGCTGAAAAAGGGAGGCCAGTATCCAGGCGGGATTACGGATAAGCAGTTTTTCATAATGCAAAAACAATACCCCAGTTTCTCTCAATACTTTCATCATTGTATCTCCTTCTCGCCGTTTAGTATGGAACGGCCCGTTTTTTTCAAGAATACCTCGTCCAGAGATGGCCTACTCATCTCTATGGTACGGACGGGTAGTTGTGCGTTCGCTAAACCAGTTATTATTTCAGGCAGCGCCTTGTCACCAGCTTCCACATATAGCTTGATTTTATCCTTTGCTATACTAAGCTCGTTAATATCTGGCCGGGCTGAAAGAAGGGACTTAGCCTTTTCAATATAAGCTGCGTCCATGCCAATCTCAACGATATCTCCGGATATCTGACGCTTGAGCTCCAATGCTGTCCCTTCCGCAACTACCATACCGTGATCCATAATGCAAATGGTATCGCACAAAGTATCGGCTTCATCCAAATAGTGTGTGGTTAAAAACACAGTTATTCCTGCATCCCGCAGATCTTTTATTTTTTCCCAGAAGTTTGCACGTGAAGCCGGATCCAGCCCTGTCGTAGGTTCATCCAGGAACAGGAGCTCAGGATTATGCATTACACCCAAGCCAAGGTCTATGTGACGGCGTTGCCCACCAGAATAGGTCACAACCCTACGATTGCAATATTCCTCCATATGGAATGATTTAATTATATTTTCTGCGTTATTACGGGCGGCTTTATCGGTAAGGCCATAAAGTCTACCCTGAAGCACCAGGTTCTCATATCCGGTGGCTTGCTCATAAGTGCCGCCTTTTTGGCTTACGTAACCAATTTTCTGGCGTATGCTGGAGGCTCCTTTCTTTAAATCCATGCCAACAATAATGGCTTTCCCCGATGAGGGCGGCATAAGCGTAGTGAGCATGCGCATGGTAGTTGTTTTTCCCGCACCGTTCGGGCCTAAAAAGCCGAATATCTCTCCCAGCTTCACGTGTAAATTTACGTTTTTGACTGCATCAACCGTGTTTTTTGCACTTTTGAACGTTTTGCACAAGTCTTGGGTTGTGATCATTTCCATGATATATTTCCTTTCAATTTGTTTGTCATGTTGCCTAGCTGCATATTGCGGTTTTTTTAGACAACATCAACACTTCATCCATATGAAAGGCGCGAACCAGTTTTTCCGCGTTCTGGCGTGCTTTTGCAGCAGAAAGTCCGTACAGCCTGCCCTGCAGCACCAGGTTTTCTAGGCCCGTCGCGTGTTCGTAGGTACCGCCCTTCTGGCTTACATAGCCAATCTTCTGGCGTATTTTTGCTGAGCCTTTCATTAAATCCATACCAACAATGGATGCTTTCCCTGAAGTGGGCGGCATAAGCGTTGTGAGCATGCGCATGGTTGTGGTTTTACCCGCACCGTTCGGACCCAAAAATCCGAATATTTCCCCCTGTTTAACATGCAGGTTCACGTTTTTAACCGCTGCAACCGTTGCTTTTGCATTACTGAATGTTTTGCACAGGTTGGTGGTTGTGATCATTTCCATGTGAGTATCCTTTCTTATTAAATATTATCGTAACAATGTTTTGTTTCAATAAAATGTAGCATAACAATGTTACGCTGTCAACTCCTGTTTTAAATTTTTTACGTGAATAGTTCGCCTCAACGAATGGTAAACCTGACCCCAGGGGCAAAGTCAAGGCTTTTGTTTTTTTCTTTTTTCTGCCTCCACATTAAATCCGTCCCCCATAATCTGGCCCATAATGCGGCCGTGAACGCCCTGCTTTACACTGCCTGTTACGGTTCCCATCAGGTTACCTTTGATATACCCCGTCACGTCGCCGTGTACTGTGCCCAGCACATTGCCCTCCACATTGCCAAATACATTACGAACGTTGCCAATAATATCACCTTTAATGTCCCCATAGATATCTGCCTGCACGTCTCCCATTATTTTGCCTACATCCGCGTAAATATCTTTTATCACTGTGCCCGTAATTTTTCCGTAGAAGGGGCGTTTTTGTTCCTCTTTGGATGCATCCGTAATCCCCGTCACAAGGGAATCCAGGGAGCTGCTCAATGCACGGGCTACTTCCGCCATTAGTATGATATCCGGGTAGGAATTATCGTTTTCCCATTTGGATACCGCCTGAAAGGTTACGCCAACTTTTTGCGCGAGCTCCTCCTGGGTGAGGCCGAGCTCCTTTCTTTTATCTTTGATTCTGCTTCCTATGCTGGATTTTTCCATTTTTTTCTCTCCTGTTCGTTTTACCGATACGCCTATTATATGGATGGGCAATATATAATTCAATAGAATGTTGAGAGATGTGTTCAACGATTGGTTGAATCGGATACTATTTGCTGAAATTTAAGCCCTATAAACTACATAAGATGTATGCTTTACAAGAAAATGATGGAAAAAAAGTTGTATAAAATGGTAAAAATGTTTGCATAATAACAAAAACAACTATTTGGAGGATTTTTTTATATGTTTTTTTCTAGCAGCATTGGGATTGATATGGGCAGCAGCAACACCCGCGTCTATTCCAGCGGCAAAGGAATTGTTTTTAACCAGCCGACCATGGTGGCGGTGCGCGGAGGCGAGTTTGAGGTGCTGGGCATGGGAGACGGCGCGCGCGACCTGGTGCGGTGCGCATCGGTGGGCATAAGCATTATAAAGCCGGTTATAGGCGGCGTGATAGCAGACTGGGAGCTTGCCAAAATACTGCTTTCAGGCGTTTTGAAGACCGTTTCCATGCAGGAAAAACGTTCCGGTTTAAAAGCGGTGCTCACGGTTCCGGCGGGAATCACCCAGATGGAACGTGAGACGTTTGAGGAAACCGCTGCTGCTGCGGGCCTGCGGGAAGTAATACTGATAGAAGCGCCCATTGTGGCTGCTTTGGGTGAAGGCCTGGATATCAGCGGGCCGGAAGGGCATATGATCGTGGACGTGGGCGGTGGAAAAACCGAGGCGTCTGTGGTGGCGTTGGACGGCATTATATCCAATGAAATGGTGCGGGTTGGCGGAGAGACCATGAACCGCAAGATTGCGGATTATGTGCGGGACAAAACGGGTGTGGTAATAGGAGAATCCGTGGCGGAGATTTTGAAGATCAACGCGGACGGCGCGGAGGAAGTAATGCAGTTTAAAGGCCGCAGCATCGATACGGGCCTGCCTGCCAACGTGCGCGTTTCCAAAAGCGAGGTAAAGGAAGCACTCGCGCCCTGTATTGCAGAAATTATGGAGATGATCAAGCGTATGCTTCAAAAAACAGCTCCCGAAATGATGGGAGATATTATAGAAAACGGCGTAGTCCTGCTGGGCGGCGGCGCACGGACTGTTCAACTGAGAGAACAACTGCAACAGTTTTTGGGCCTGAACGTGCATCTGGCGAGCGAGCCGGAGTGCGCCATTGCATCCGGCGTGGGAGCGGCCATTGAAAGAACGGCTCCCATGCGCAGGATGGAAGAACGGCAGAGAATATTGGCGCAAAACTAGACGGTAAAATTTAAAATTTTGTGAACAAGCCCTGCGGAAAGCCAAAACAGCCGGATGCAGGGCGTTTTGCACTCCGGGCCAAAGTTTACAAAAGTATTACCTTTATGCTATAATAAAAGCCAAATTATCTTGGGAACATGTAAGGAGGCAGCGTGGACCGTTTTTTCAGAAACAAACCGCTGGTCGTGACGGCCATACTGATCATCATTATTCTGGTATTGCTGGTGACTTCGTCCGGCATGCAGGACATCTCGGGCGGGCAAACCGTCGCGGGCGGCATATTTGTACCCGTGCAGAGGTTTTTTTACCAGATCACAGACAGTATTTCGTCCAATCTGCAGAAGGCGTTCAATAAATCGGACGTTGAAAAGGAAAATCAGAATTTAAAAGACCAGCTGGCTAACCTGAAAAGCGAACTCTCGGATTACGACGAGTTGCAGAAAGAAAACGCGCGCCTGACAAAACTGCTGGATTACGAGCAGAAGCAAACGCATTACAGCTTTAAAGTGGCGAACATTGTGGCCAAGGACCCGGGCATATGGTTTGACAGCTTTACCATTAACCTGGGCACAACCAACGGCATTGCGGTGGACATGCCGGTGGTTACCCCGGACGGGGTGATTGGCCGGGTTGAGGAAGTGGGCATGAACTGGGCGAAGGTGATGACCATTATAGACGGCCGTAGTGGCGTAAGCTCCATTGTGGACCGAACGCGCGACGTTGGCACCGTGCGGGGCCGCATGGAAAGCGAGCCGGATAATCCGCTTCTGGATATGGACCTGCTGCCCATGGATACGGATATCCAGGTGGGAGACAGTGTGCTTACCTCGGGCATTGGCGGCATTTATCCCAAGGGCCTCACCATTGGGCAGGTTTCCTCGGTGGGTACGGACGGCAACCAAAAGAAGGCTGTTGTGAAAGCTGCCGTTAACTTCAGAAACCTGGAGGAGGTTTTGGTACTGGTGACTTCAGGCTCTTCTACGTCTTCCTTGCCTTTCCCGTCTGCGGCGGCTTCCGCAAGCGGAGTGCAGGGGGCATCAACGCCTGCTCTGGCTTCACCAGGGGCCGAAACTGCGGGAGTAACGCCTTGAGATACGTGTTTTTTGCGCTGCTGGGGTTTGCATCCATTGTGCTGCCCGGCTCGGTTTTTAATTTTGCCAATATCGGGGGGGTTATACCGGACATACTTCTGATTACCGCCCTGAGCGTGGTGTTTCTTGAAAAAACGTCCGCCGGAATTGTTTACGCTGCGGTGTGCGGCATTGTGTACGACATCATGTTTTCTTCTTACGTTGGCCTCAACGCGTTTGCATATGTTCTGATAGCCGCAGTTGCTTATGCGCTCCTGCGCAACATGGCCCGCGCAAAGCCATTGTATCTGGCTATTGCCGGTTTTGGCACATATATTGCAAAAGAACTTATTTTGGCGTTTGTGATATTTTTGATGGGCAGCAATTACGATTTTTTCTATATGATGGCCAGGTACATGCTGCCCGGTGCGCTGGTAACAGCGGTTTTGATGATACCGGCTTATTATTTGATCCGGTTGTTTTATATTATGAATTGGATGACTCCCACAAAGTCTTTGTACGAGGACTTTTTGGAGTGAAAGGTTAGTTAGAGAGTACGCATGCAAAAGAAATTTAAAAACCGAGCCATTATAGCCATTGCCGTTGTGATCTGCGTTTTTGTGGTGCTTATGCAGCAAACTGGCGTTGTGACCCTGACGCAGGGTGGAGACCTCTCCAGCAAGTCCCTCACAAAAATTCAGAGGGTTGTTTCGGTAGACGGCGCCCGCGGCGATATAACGGATGTAAACGGCATGCCTCTGGCATACGACCAGACCAGCTACGATGTACAGGTATTGCACGATCCGGCAAAGAACAGCTTCTCAGACCGCGCGTACTACACCAATATATTTATGCAGGCCATTGATATCATACAGAAAAACGGCGGCAAGGTAATTGACACGTTTAGCATTGTTCGTAACGAAAACGGTGATTTTTCTTTTAACTTTGGCGATATATCCGCGGAAGCCGCTGCCAGGAGGGAAACCAACTGGCGCACCAATATGTTTGTGGGCACGAAAGCAGACGCCAAAACAATTTACCAGCAACTGCGGGACCGTTACCGCATTCCGGAAAACACAAGCTATGAGGAGGCAAGAGAGCTTTTGTCCATTTGGCAGGAGATTCAGCTTTCCTCTTACCGCGCCTATGTGCCGGTGACCATTGCCAAGGATGTGAACAATACCACGGTGGCCCAGCTTGAGGAACGTACCGCGGCGCTGGATGGCATTCAGGTTGCGGCCGGCACCAAACGTGTATACCCCAAGGATGACGTAGCCGCCCATATTATTGGCTACACCGGAAAAATGTCGGACCAGGATACGATTGACAAACTGGCCAAACAGGGATACACGCAGGAAGATACCATTGGCATCACCGGCGTTGAAAATACAATGGAACAGTACCTAACGGGAAACATAACTGAACGCCAGGGCAAAACGACCTATGAAGTGGACAGCATGGGCAAGGTGGTCAAGGAGATTGGCAGCGTGCCCGCCATTAAGGGAAACAACGTGATGCTGACCATAGATATGCAGCTTCAAATGCAGGTGGAGCAGGCCTTAAAGCAGAATATACTGGATGTAAACGCGCTGCAGCAGCAAAAATATGCAGAATATGACGCCAAAACAAGGGCCGAAGTGGATGCGACGTTAAACGGCAAGGAAATCAGTTTTGCCAATTCGGGCGCCATGGTGGTGATGAATGTGAAAACGGGCAACCTTCTTGCCATGTCCAGTTATCCTTCGTTTGACCTGAACCTGTTCTCCGGCGGTATTTCAACCGCGGATTACAAAAAACTGCTGGAAGATCCGGCAACTCCGCTTTTTAACAAGGCAATTGCATCCAAGGGGATACCGGGTTCCATTTTTAAGATGGTTACCGGCCTTGCGGGCCTGGAAGAGGGAAAGATTACCCTGGACACGCAGATTAGCGATGCCGGGCCTTTTAACAAATACATTATTGCGGGGTCAAACGAACAGGGCCCTCAGTGCTATATACATCCCTATTTTGACGAACATCAAAATCTTACGATCACCAGCGCGCTGCGCGTAAGCTGCGACTACTTTTTCTATGAGGTTGCGGACAGGCTTGGAATTGACACGCTGGACAAATGGGCGCAGAAACTGGGAATGACGGACAAAACCGGCGTGCAGCTTCCGGGCGAGATAGCGGGCCAGGCGGGCGGTTCCAAGGCGCTTTATGACATCGGCCAGGATCTGGATCACCAGAAAACCGCTTTGCCCCGGATTGTGTACAACGCGATTAAAAACTACCTGAAACAGATTGGCGAGCAGCGAAACGTGGAATATTCGGACGAGGTGCTCAGCCAGACGGCGACCAAGCTGGTTCAGCTTGCGGATGAGAATGACTCGACGGCGGGCGAGCAGGTGCGCCAGATTTTGTTTGAAAATATGGAGGTTCCCACCCAGGTTTCCCAGCAGAAGGGCTACGACAATGATATCAACAACTGGATAGGCGAGCTGTTATGGGGTGGCAACGATACGGTTATCACCGGCATTGGTTCGGGCGTTACCGCTGTGACGCCTATAGAAGTGGCGCGGTACATATCCGCGCTGGTAAACGGCGGCACGGTATACCAGGCGAATATAATAGACAGGATAACGGACGCGAACGGAAACGTGGTGATGCAGCAGCAGCCCCAGGAGTTTGGAAAACTGGACGCCAACCCGGAATATTTGCAGGCCATTAAGGAAGGCATGAAATCCGTTGTTTCGGCCGAGGACGGAACTGCGTCCAAGGCCCTGGAAGGCTGGAAATACAAGGACTTAATTGGCGGCAAAACGGGTACGGCGGTTGTTACCAAGGGTGTTGAAATAGAGGACAACGCGTGGTTCGTTGCCTTTGCGCCATACGATGATCCCGAGATTGCCGTGGTTACATTTATCCCCACCGGTATGGCAGGTGCAAATGCCATCCAGTCTGTCAAGCAGGTGATTGAGTATTATCTGGACAGGAAAAGCCAGACGGAAAGCAACAGCGTGCCCACGCCCAATTCGGTGGTGCCCAATTTGAGCACGGCCTCCGCTTCGCCCTCTGCAAGCGCCTCCGCCACTCCTTCTGCCAGTGCCTCGGCGTCGCCTTCGCCGGGTGCTTCCGGAACTGCAGCGCAATAGCCAAAATTGCATTTTCATATGGTATTCCCCCCTTTTTTGCTCAGTAATTATTATTGTTGCACTCAAAATTGTTTTAGTGTACAATATTGTTATAAATTGCTGTAGCAGGGGGTTTTTTGTCGTGCAGAAGATCGCGATAAAAGGCGTTGACGATAAACTTGAAATACATCTCAACGAGCAGTCATCCTACCAGTCCCTCCGTGAAGATTTAATAGAGAAGTTACAAAGCAACAAAAGCTTTTTTCAAAACGCCAATGCGCAGGTTATCATCAGCGGGCGGGCGCTTTCACCGGCCCAAAGGCGTGAGATCAAGCGCATTTTTTCTATGGATTACGGTATTGAGGGCGTTTATTTTTCGGACGAGATTCAGCCCAAAACTTCCCCAAAAGCGTCGCGGGCCAAGCCTTTGGAGATAGAAAGGCCGCCGCAGGAAACGAAGAGCGACGTGGAACTTGTATCCAGAGAGTATTTTGAAGCAAAATCCATCGTAATCAACGCCACTGTCCGGAACGGACAGCGGATTGAATGCGAAGGGGATATTGTGGTGCTGGGGGATGTAAATTCGGGCGCAGAGATCATTGCGGGCGGTTCCATCGCCATATTCGGCACCCTGCGAGGGCTTGCGCATGCGGGCGCCGGCGGCAGGAAGGACGTATGCGTGGCCGCTCTTTACATGCGGCCCAAGCAGCTTCGGCTGTCCGGGCGGGTGGTAATGACGGATGAAAACAGGAAAGACAGCGCTGTGGGCGAAATAGCCGTTCTGGACGGCGACAGGGTCGTACTAAAGCCCATCAGCAGAAGGCAAACAACCTAAATAAAGGAGTAACTTAAAATGGAAAAAGTAATCGTAATTACCTCCGGAAAAGGCGGCGTAGGTAAAACCACCACATCCGCAAACATAGGCGCGGGGCTTGCAGCCTTGGGCAAATCTGTAGTGCTGGTGGATACGGACATTGGCCTTAGGAACCTGGATGTGGTTATGGGCCTTGAAAACCGGATTGTATACGATTTGGTGGACGTGGTGGAAGGAACCTGCAAGATCAAGCAGGCGCTGATACGTGACAAACGTTTTGAAAGCCTCTATCTGCTGCCTGCTGCACAGACCAGGGACAAAAACGCCGTTGCGCCCGACCAGATGAAGGTGCTGATAGAGCAACTGGAGCGCGAGTTTGATTACGTGATCATAGACTGCCCGGCAGGCATAGAACGCGGATTCAAAAACGCCATTGCCGGTGCAAAATCGGCCATTGTGGTAACGGTGCCGGAAGTTTCCTCCGTACGCGACGCGGACAGGATTATTGGGCTGCTTTCCGCCGGTGGAATTACGGATGTGCAGCTTTTAATCAACCGCATACGCCCCGAGCTGGTAAAGAAGGGCGATATGCTGGCTATAGAAGATACGCTGGAGATTCTGGGCGTGGACCTGATTGGCGTTGTTCCGGAAGACGAAATGATTTTTCGTTCCAGCAACCTGGGCGAACCGGCGGTTTGCGATAAATCCTCCCGAGCGGGGGAAGCGTTTATGAATGTAACAAAACGCATACTTGGACAGGAAGTGCCGTTAATGAAGCTGGACGCACAAGGCGGGTTTGTTTACAGACTCAAAAACTTGTTTGCGTCTAAATAGGGGGTGTAACTTTGAGTTGGTCTTTCGGAGGCAAGAAAAAAAGCAGCCAGGTAGCAAAAGACAGGCTGAAGCTGGTATTGATTTATGACAGGCAGGGCACGACAACAAACGACGATATGATCCAAATGATGAAGAAAGATTTGCTCGCTGTTATATCCAAATACGTGGAAATAGAAGAAACTGAATTCAGGATAGACCTGACCAGCCAGATGGGGGAGGAAGGAATTTCTTCCAAACTTACAGCGGATATTCCTATCCGCAAAATGAAGCAGATGGTCAAGAATACCTCGGCAAGGTATTAATAAATATTCAATCAAAAAAAACCTCTACGGAGGTTTTTTCATATACCTGCATTTTTACGCTATACGTTCCAGCGCTGGCGGCGCATGTCCACGGATATCACAAACCCGATTGCAACCATAATTGTAAGAAGATTTGAACCGCCGTAACTGAACAGGGGCAGGGAAATGCCGGTGATAGGCAATATGCCCAGATTCATGCCCACGTTCTCCACAATGTGGAATAAAAGCATGGCGATCAGGCCGGTGGTGATATAGGTGCCAAAGTCGTCCTTGGCCCGCAGGGCCAGCATGCAAAGGCGGATAATCAGCAGCGCATAGAGCGTAAGAAGCGCGAGCGCTCCAATAAAGCCGAACGCTTCGGTTGTAACCGCAAAAATAAAATCGTTGCGCGCCTCCGGAACAAAGCCAAGCTGGCTCATGGAACCCGAAGCAAAAAGCCCCTTGCCAAACATTTGGCCCGAACCGATGGCGAGCTTTGCCTGCGTAAGATGGTATAACTGGTCGGAGGTAGCCTGGTCTGTGGCGGAACTGTTTTGGTTCAAGAACGAAAACAAGCGGGTTCTTTGATAGTCGGCAAGAGTAAGCCATACAAGAGGTGCCGCACCGCCCGCAATGCCAAACAGAATGCCAAAAATTTTAAGGCTGGCTTTGGCCATAAACAATATACCCAAGAAAATAGCAGCGTATACAAGCGCCGTGCCCATATCCGGCTGGATAGCTACCAGGCAGAAGGGAATAAGGAAACGCCACAGAAGCGGCCATACCTGCGAAAATTTGGTGATGCCGTTTTCATTGCCTTCCGTTTGGTTGGCTATAATGCGCGCAAACACCAAAATAAGGCCAACCTTGGTAAATTCGCCGGGCTGAAGGCCGTATCCCGCGATCATAAACCAGCCGGTGGTGCCGTTTTGCGTGCTCCCCACGCCGGGTATGAGCAGTATCCCCAAAAGAACAATACAGGCCCAGTATATATATTCCGTATAGTGGCGCAGGCTATTGTAATCCATTAATGCAATCACAAAGATCATGGCCAAACCTACCAGGAAGAACATGATCTGTTTGAGCACATCTCCAAGATTCAAATTGGCCATAATGTCGGTAAGCGAGGTTTCACTGCCGGTAAACGGGTTTGCGGTGGCGTTTGCAATAGACAGAAGGCTGAATCCCACAATCACGCAAACAAGAATGAGCAGGAACCAGTCGACATATTTAAACATGTTTTTATTCAATGTATTTTTCATGCAAAGAATTATATCACATAAGGTATACGATGTAAATTGCCGCGTATAAATACAGTACCAAGTAAAATTTGAGAGAGGTGCATTTTTTAAATGGTAGAAAACAAAGACGCCGAAAAGATAAATATTGGGGAATTTTTTACCAGCGATGAAAATGCAAAGGACGAAGGCGGCGGATATACCATCCGCAGGAGCAGAGCAGGAATGAGCAGCGGCGGAAATACGGCCCGACATGTGCAGGTATCTTCCTTCCGGATGACGGCCGATCGATTCTGGAGAAATAAATTGATCCGAAACACAGCCATTTGCGCGGCGGCAGCGCTGGTGATCTGGGGTATTGCGTCCACAGGAACGCCGGCGGGGCAACAGGCCGCCGGGGCGATTCGTGGGGTGATTGACTATCAGACCAACCTGGAGAAGGATCTGGGCGATTTGAAGTTTGTGGACAGCGCGCTGGAAGAGGATGCGGCCATGGTGCTGGCCAATGAGACGCCTGCGCCCGCCCCGGCAGCCAGCGCATCGGAGGCGGTTCAGGCAGCGGCTGACGCGGCTGTGCCCACCGATTCACAGGAAGCGGCTGCGACTGCGGATTCACAGGCGGCAGCGGCGGTTGCTTCGGCGGCGGCAAATCCCGCAGGGGTTGCATACCCTCTGGACGGAATTGTGACCACAACGTTTGACCAGAGCAAATCCGGCGTTATCATTACGGCTACGGATTCCACAGAGGTGAAATCCACCAAGGCAGGCAAGGTATCCAAGGTAAGCGAAAATTATATGGTCGTGCAGAACGAAGACAGTTCGGTCACTACATATTACGGCGTGGCAGCCAGCGTAAAGAAGGGCGCGTCGGTTCAGGCCGGGCAGAAGATTGGCAAGCTTACAAGCCAGACCCTGTACGTGGAAGAAACCGTGAACGGCGAAAAGTCCGATCCCCTGTCCTAAGGTATAGCGCCATAACCAATGCAAAATAAAGGAGCGCTGCATGAAGCCGATATGCCTGTTTGGAGGATGCCTTAAGATCCATCCGCTTTTTTTGGCAGTGATTGTACTGTCCATTTTTTTTGGAAATACGGGGCTTGTTATGGCATTTTTGCTGGCAATCTGCTTGCATGAGTGCGCGCATATACTCACGGCCAAGGCAGTGGGCCTAAATGTGGAATCGCTTTATGTGCTGCCTTTTGGCTGTGCCGCAGAGATCAGCGGATACGGCAACGCGAACGCGGCCAGGGAGATTATAACGGCCGCCTCCGGGCCAGCCGTAAACATCATGACTGCCTGTGCTCTCACCCTGCTTCCCAAGGATGCGCTGGATACGTACGTAATGCTGTTTATCTGGGTAAATGTAATGCTGGCCGCAATCAACATGCTGCCCGTGCTTCCCCTGGATGGCGGCCGGATCATGATGGCGGCTCTCAAGGCGATCATTAATGAGCGTACAGCCTGGAAGGCGCTCAACTGGGGGGGTGTGGCCGTGGGCCTTGGAATGTGCGGATTTGGCGGGTATACGGTGCTGAACGGAAGTGCAAACCCAACCTGGCTGATCATGGGCATTTTTGTATTCGGTTACGCCGCCATGAGCCTGCGAAATCTTCCGTTTGCCAGTTACCGGAACGCGGAAGAAAAGAGAAAAAGGCTGGCGCGCCGGGGCAGCGCCAACGTTAAGCAAATTGCGGTAATGCGCACGGCCACCCTGCGTGAAGTGCTGCGCGAGATGGAATCTTCCAAAATGAATATTGTTACAGTGCTGAACGACGACTTTTCCATTCGGGCCACTTTAAGCGAAATGCGCGTGGTGGACGCGGCCGCCAAATACGGCGCAGAAAAAAAAGTGGGAGAATTGACCTGATATTAAAAAAGTGTTAAAGTGGTAAAGGATAAAAAAAGAGGCAATGCTAAAGGTGCGGCATAAGGCCGCATCAGGAGGACTATTTGAAGGAATTTGTAACAGGCGAGATTGAAAAGCCTGCAAGATATATGGGTGGAGAACTGGGCAGCGTGCAGAAGCAGGACGCGTTTATCCGGTTTGCCCTGTGTTTTCCGGATACGTATGAGGTGGGCATGAGCCACCTGGGGTCTGCCATTTTGTACGAATTGCTGAACGCAAGAGCGGATACCCACTGCCAGCGCGTGTTTGCACCCTGGCCGGATATGGGGCAGGTTCTGCGCCAAAGGGGCGCTAAGCTCTGTTCCCTGGAAGAGGACAGGCCCCTGGATGCGTTTGATATTGTTGGGTTTAACCTCTCCTACGAGATGTGTTATACCAACGTGTTATATATGCTGGATTTGGGAGGAATCCCGTTATTGGCCTCCGAACGGGGGGACGGCTGCCCGGTTGTGGTGGGCGGCGGTTCCTGTGTGGTGAATCCCGAACCTGTGGCGGAATTTTTTGATCTGTTTGCCATAGGAGACGGTGAAGAAGTAGCGGGCGAGATATGCGGCCTGTACGCCAGTCATAAACAAAAAGGATTTGCGCGCGGAGCGTTTTTACGGGACGCAGCCAAAATAAAGGGCGTATATGTTCCTTCCCTGTACAAGCCTTCCTATTATGAAGACGGCAGGGTAAAAGAGATACAGGCTGTGGCAGGCGCGCCTGAAACCGTTGAAAAACGGATGGTATCAGACCTGAATGAAACGGCAATGGTGACCCAGCCCGTGCTGCCTTATATTGGCACGGTGCACGACCGGTGTACGCTGGAAATTATGCGCGGTTGCACGCGCGGATGCCGGTTTTGCCAGGCGGGTTTTATATACCGGCCTGTGCGTGAGCGCGGTGTGGACAGGCTCCTTGGACAGGCAAAAGAAATCGTCTCCCATACGGGGTATGACGAGATATCCCTTTCTTCCTTAAGTTCGGGGGATTACTCTAAAATTGCCGAGTTGGCGGGAAGCCTGCTGGATGAATTTGAAGGCAAAAAAGTTTCCGTTTCACTGCCCAGCCTGCGGGTGGATTCTTTTCCGCCGGAGGTGGCGCAGAAGCTGCAACGTGTGCGGCAAACCGGGCTTACGTTTGCGCCCGAGGCCGGTACGCAGCGCCTCAGAGACGTAATTAACAAAAACGTAACGGAAGAGGATATTTTAAATACCGCCGCGAATGCCATCGGGAGCGGGACAACCAGCATCAAGCTTTATTTTATGGCGGGCCTGCCGACAGAGACATATGAAGACCTGGACGGCATAGCGGACCTGGTGCGTAAAATAAAGGATCTGTCCTACACGATTCCCAGGGAAGGAAAAAGGGCGCGGCTTAATATTACGGTGAGCGTTGCCTGCTTTGTGCCCAAACCGGCTACACCTTTTATGTGGGAACCACAGGATACGCTGGAGCAGTTTTATGAGAAAATATGTTATTTGCGGCAAAAGCTGAACATACGAGGCGTAAAGTTTGATTACCATAACCCGCGCCTGAGTTTTTTGGAGGCGGTTTTTGCACGCGGGGACAGAAAGCTTTCCCGGGTGATTTTGGCGGCGTACCGCGCGGGATGCGTGTTTGACAGTTGGCAGGAGTTTTTTGATTTTGAAAAATATCAGGCTGCGTTTGCGGAATGCGGGTCAGACCCGCTGTGGTACGCGTGCCGCCAGCGTGATACAGATGAAATTTTTCCCTTTTCGCATATAGGATTCGGTATCAATCAAAACTATCTTTTAGCGGAAAGAGAGAGCGCGTTTGCCGCGCACACAACGCCGGACTGCCGGATGGGATGCCGCGCCTGCGGCCTGCAAGACCATGGATGCAACATGCGGGGGGCGGCGAAATGAGAACGATTATTAAATACGCGCGGAGCGGAGCCGCCAGTTTTATTTCGCACCTGGACATGCAGCGCGCGTTTGCAAGGGCTCTTAGGCGGGCGGAGCTGCCGGTGCAGTATTCGGAAGGGTTTAACCCGCATATATTAACGTCCTTTGCGGCTCCCCTTTCGGTGGGTATTGCCACGCAGGGAGATTACCTGGAGGTGCGTATGGCGGAGAGCCGCGGGGGAGAAGAGATAAAGGGCGCGCTGAACGCCGTTATGCCCCCGGATCTGCATGTTGCGTTTGCCGGGGAACTGCCGGAGGATTGCCCGAAATTGATGGCGATCAGCCATTCGGCGCTTTACGAACTTGCGTTTGAAAAAGAGCCGGAGGCCTTGTGTGTTTTTATGCAAAACGGGCCCTGCGTTGTGCAGGACCGGAAAAACAGGGAAGTGGACCTCTGTGCTCTGGTATTGGATTTGAAGGCGGACGGAAAAACCGTGCGGGCGCAGGTGGCAAACAGCAGCGCCGCGGCTTTAAATCCGATTGTTCTGGCGCGTTTCCTGAGCGGCGGGGAAGCGCGGATTACCCGGCTGGAGTGCTATTGCATGGCCCGGGGTGAAGTGGTTCCGTACGAAAAGCTGGGAAGATAAGCAGCCGGGCACAAAAGATGGATTCGAAGGAGTATTTTTATGCAAAAATTGATCATTGCTGACGTAAATCCCCACGAGGCAAGGGTGGCGCTTCTTGAAGACGGGAAACTTGTGGAAGTGCAGCATGAAACAAGAGGCCAGGAACGTTTGGTGGGCAACATATACAAAGGCCGGGTGGCGAATATACTGCCCGGAATGCAGGCGGCCTTTGTGGATATTGGCCTTAATAAAAACGCGTTTCTGTATGCGGGCGACATACTGGTGGATGAATCCGATTTTTATTTTCCGGAGAACAGCGATATAGAAGAGCCCGTGAAAACAAAACTGGATGTGCCCAATATCCGCGATATTTTAAGCCAAAACCAGGATATTATGGTGCAGGTGTTAAAGCAGCCGGGCGGCACAAAAGGCGCGCGCGTTACCACGCATATCACGCTGCCGGGCAGGCTGGTTGTACTGATGCCCACAGTGAATCACGTGGGCGTGTCCCGCCGTATAGAAAACGAAGCCGAGCGCGAACGCCTGAAGGCGATGGTGGACAGCCTGAAACCCAAGGGGGTTGGCGTGATTGTCCGTACGGTTGCCGAAGGCTGCGACCCCGTACATATTGAAAACGAGATTAAGTTTTTGTACAGGCTGTGGGAAAAAATTCAGGAAAAAGCGGATTTTTTAACCTCGCCGCGCCTGATCCACGCGGAGGAAACATTGTTGTTCCGCACGGTGCGCGATATGTTCACAGAGGATGTGGAGCAGTTTGTGATTAACGACATGGATTATTTCAACAAGGTGCAGGCGGTTGTAAACATTGTGGCGCCTGAAATGAAGGGCCGGGTATGTTTTTTTGAGCAGGACGGGAACATTTTTGATCACTTTGAAATTGAAACCAAAATTGAAAAAGCGCTTGAGCGCAAGGTATGGATTAAAAACGGCTGCTACCTGGTAATAGACGAAACCGAGGCCCTGACCGTGATAGACGTGAACACAGGCAAATATATTGGCGAGGACAACCTGCAGGATACCATTTTAAACGCAAACATTGAGGCCGCGCAGGAGATTGCAAAACAGCTTAGGCTGCGGGACATAAGCGGTATTATTGTCATAGATTTTATAGACATGGACAACGTAGAGAACAAGCAGAAGGTGGTGGACGCGCTGGAGGAAGCACTGCGGGCGGACCGCGTGAAAACCAATGTACTGGGCATGACGGAGCTTGGCCTGGTGGAAATGACGCGCAAAAAGATACGCCGCAAGCTTTCCGCCCTGACCCAGACCACTTGCCCCACCTGCGGCGGATCGGGCCGGGTGTATAACCTGGACTGCATGGCCATGCGCGTGCGCCGTGAGGTGCTGAAAACCATCCGCAACCAGAGCAATGAAACTTATATTGTGGAGATGAGCGAGGAACTGGCCAACTTCATAGCATCCAAGAACAATGCAAACAAACCCATTTTGCCAATGTTTGACGACAAGCGGTTTTATATGAAGGCAATTAAGAACGTGCATCCGGAGTTTATCCGCGTGTACGCCGCCATTGATAAAAACGCTTTGCAGGGCACACAGATGTTTTTGTAACCCGGCGGGGCTTGAGCCGCATTAATAGGGCCTTTTCTAATTAATTAGGTTGACAGGCAGAACGCGATATGCTATCATTTTTAACTGAGCCGCTCGCATAAGGTGCGCTGCAAAACTCCGCACGGCATAAAAGCCGGCATACGGGGTGCGCCAAAACGCCGGGCAACCGGGACCGACCTGCGGCGAGACTGGGTTTGAGGAGGTAGAATGCATGTACGCGATTATTGAGACAGGCGGCAAGCAGTACAAGGTGGAAAAGGGCAACAAAATTCATGTTGAAAAACTGGACGCAGAGATTGGCGCGGAGGTATCCTTTGAAGCATTGATGACTGCAAGCGGAAAAACCGTGAAAGTTGGCAAACCAACTTTGAATGACGTAAAGGTTACCGCCAAGGTGCTTGAGCACAACAAAGAGAAAAAAATTGTTGTGTTTAAGTACAAGTCTAAAAAGAATTACCGCAAAAAACAGGGCCATAGGCAGCCCTATTCGGTGATAGAGATTCTGGAAATTGGCTGAGTTTTGATTGAAAGAAAAGGGGTGAACTAAATGGCTCACAAGAAAGGAATGGGAAGCTCCAGGAACGGCCGCGACAGCGAGTCCAAACGTCTTGGCACTAAGCGTGCAGACGGGCAGTTTGTTCTGGCAGGCAATATTCTGGTGCGTCAGCGCGGCACTAAAATACATCCGGGCATTGGCGTAGGCCGCGGCAGCGACGACACGTTGTTTTCCCTGGTGGACGGAATCGTCCGCTTTGAGCGCAAGGGACGGGATAAGAAGCAGGTAAGCGTTTATCCCCAGGACCTGGCAAACTGACTTTTGAATTTTTAAAAGCGCAGCCGCAAACAACGGTTGCGTTTTTTGCATACGGGGCTTTGGGGAGAAAATGAAAGCGGTATTCAGCGGCAACAAGGCGACGCTTACGGGTGTTTGCGATTTTGATTTAAAACATATTTTTGACAATGGCCAGTGCTTTCGTTTTGACTGGGTAGACGGCGGCATAGAGGGCGTTGCACTGGGCGGATATCTGCGTGTGGCGCAGGCGGGCGATACCGTAACGCTTTATCCCTGCACCCAGGCCGACTACCGTGAAAAATGGGAGCGTTTTTTTGATTTTGAAAGGGATTACGCCTGCCTGTTCGGGCAGGCGGACGGCGTGCTGAAAGAAAGTTTGGCCTACGCTTCCGGCCTGCGCATTTTGAACCAGCGGCCTTTTGAGACGCTGGTCTCCTTTATTATTTCCGCCAACAACAATGTGGGGCGCATCCGCGGGATTGTGCAGCGTCTGTGTGAGGCGTTTGGGGAGCCTTTTATATTTGAAGGCAGAACGTTTTACGATTTTCCAACGCCCGGGGCGCTGGCGGCGGCGGACGAAGAAAAACTGGCTTCCGTTGGCGCGGGCTACCGTGCTCCGTTTATCCGCGGCGCGGCTGAAATGGTTGCGGAAGGATTTGACCTGGAAGCTCTGCGGAGCATGGAATATACGGAAGCAAAGCGCGAATTGCAGCGGCTTCCCGGCGTGGGGCCCAAGGTGGCGGATTGTGCGCTTTTGTTTTCGCTGGGTTTCGCCTGCGCTTTTCCGGCGGACGTATGGATCAAACGGATGCTACTGAAACACTATGATTTTAAAGGAAACGATAAGCAGACCGCCGCGTTTGCGCTGGAGACTTTTGGCGAACACGCGGGGATTGCTCAGCAGTATTTATTTTTTTGGATGAGAGAGAAGGGCAGAGAATGAATATTCTGGTTGATACGCATACGCATAACGTATTGAGCGGCCATGCGTTTTCCACGCTGATGGAGAACGCCGCTTACGCGGCCAAGATAGGCCTGGAGGGGATTGTGAATTCCGACCATGGCCCGGCCATACCCGGAGCTAGCCCGGATTTTTGCATCAACGTGCTGCGCAGCATTCCGCCTGAAATTGAAGGCGTGCGCGTGTACCACGGCATTGAGGCGAATATCATGGATTATACCGGCAAGCTGGATATTTCAAGGGGTCTGCTGAAGATGACCGAATTTGCCATTGCCTCCATGCACGATGTTGTGATCAAGCCGGCAGGCAGGGATGAACATCTGGCCGCATACACGGGCGCGCTTGAAAACCCGTATGTGGACGTGATTGGCCATTCGGGGAACCCTGCCTTTGACGTGGACAGGGAAGCGATGGTGCGCGCGGTGAGGAATAAAAATAAGCTGATTGAAATCAATAACCATTCGTTCCGGTTCAGGCCGGGAAGCGAACCCAATTGCAGCGAAATCATCCGCCTGTGCATACAATATGATGTGCGCATTACCGTATCGTCCGACGCGCATTTTGCGACGGAGGTGGGCCGGTTTGCAGATGCGCTTGCCTCCCTGCGCGAAAACGGTTTTCCTGAGGAACTGATCGTAAACCGCAACCGAAAAACTATGGAATCATATCTGGCAGAACGCGGGGCCCGGATAGCAAAATAAAGGAACTTTGAAAAACGGCTCCTTTTATGGTATAATGGTTAAAATTCAATTTTCGTGGCGGGAGATATGATATGAGGGTTAACAGAGGAAGATATCAAATCAAATACAAACGGCGGAGGAGCTCTTCTTTTTCGAATGTTTTAAGCTCTATTGCCGGTTTTATTGCGGAAAGAAAAATTCTTTTTTCCGGCATAGCCGCGGCTGCGGTTGTTATTGTGGTTCTTTTTACAACAGGGGTAATCAATCCCACGGCCGCCACAATGGCGCAGGGAACGCCAACGGCGTCCGAATCGGCCGGCGCTTCTGCGCAGGCGTCTGCCAGCGCCACGCCCAGCCCAAGCAAATACACCGGCCCAATCGTCGGAACAACCATAGGGGTTTCCATGTTGTCGGTCAGCCTGGAGAATTATCAGCTCACGGCATATTTTGACAAGGAAGCCAATGAAGATATCAAGAGCAACGAGCTGAAATCTTTTTACTTTGCCAATGCCAAGGGCGATGGTAAAAAGCAGATTACGGACGTGGAGGATATGATTAAAAAAGGCGCCAACGCCATTGTGGTAATGGGCGCCAAAGGAGAAGATTTCACAAAAATTTCTGAATTGTGCGCGCAGAATAACGTGCAGATTGTTGCCTGCAATGTGGACGCGACCGAGGGATTTGCCGTGGACGTTATGAGCCAGGCCAACCACGCGCTTAAGTTTGCAGAGTTTGCCAAGCAAAACGGCGCTACCGTGATGTACACGGTGGGTGCGGATACAACGGAAGTTAAAACGATAGAGCCCATTGTGCATGTGGACGCGAATATTGCGAGCGCAAACGCAAGCAAGAATATTTCGGACAGGTTGAACCAGAATACGCCGGTGTGGGACCTGATGTTCTTTGACAACAGCGCAAACGCTGTGCTGAAAATGTATATTAAAAAAGGCGCGCTGCCCAACACCATCTCAACGCCCGCATACGTTGGTTTTATTAAAACATGGTATGCGCTGCTGAACGACGGGGTAAACGCCACAACAGGAGCACCCGTTACAAGCGCGGCGGCAAGCGCGTCGCCTTCCGCAGGCGCCTCCGCTTCGGCAACGGCGGCGGCTATAAAAGCGGATCCCAGCAAGTTCCATGTGATTGCGTATACCAACGTGCAGAACATGGGAGAGATTGTATACCGCTTTGCGCTCAACCTTTCGGCGGGCAGAACGCTGCCGCAGCCCAATTATATATTTGATATGAGCGGCGAAGAATACATTACAAACGAGAACGTTGCCGAGTATTATGCAAAGATCGGCAAACTGACCGATCAGGATATTCTGCCTTCCATTGGCGATTCCAGCACGGTGGACGCGCTATTTCAATAAACAGTAAAGCAACCAAAGAACCGGTTTGGGAGAAAATATGGGATACAAAGCCTTATACAGGGCATACCGCCCCCGTACCTTTGACGAGGTGGTGGGGCAGGAGCATGTTTGTGATGTATTGAAAAAACAGGTGGAAAAGAACCAGATATCGCACGCGTATATTTTTTCCGGCCCCAGGGGTACGGGAAAGACAAGCTGTGCGCGTATTTTTGCGAATGCGGTGAATTGCCTGCATCCGGCGGGCGGGAATCCGTGCCTTGAGTGCCAGGTTTGCGCCAGCGCGGCCAGCGATACCATGATAGATATTGTGGAGCTGGACGCCGCTTCCAACAACGGTGTGGACAATATCCGCGATATAAGGGAAAAGGTGAGCCTATTGCCTGCCGTGGGCAGGTATAAAGTATACATACTGGACGAGGCGCACATGCTTTCGGGCGGCGCGGTAAACGCGCTTTTAAAAACACTGGAGGAGCCTCCGCCGCACGCCATCTTCATTCTGGCCACAACAGAGATACGCAAGATACCAAAAACCATCCTTTCGCGCTGCCAGCAGTTTGATTTCAAACGGATCGGCGTTGCAGAGGCGGTGGGGCGTTTAGGCCTAGTGGCAGACGACGCAGGCATCCCGTACGAGCCTGAGGCGCTTGCGCTTTTAGCGCGGGCGGGTGAAGGCGCGCTCAGGGATTCGCTTTCGCTGATGGACATGTGCGCGGCGGGCGGTAAAAGCCTCACCCTGGAGAATGTGTCCCGAGCGGTGGGCAGCGCGGACGCGGGCCAGATGGACAGGCTTGCCGGAGCGTTGCTTGGTTCGGACGCGGCGGATGTGCTGCTTTGCCTGCACGAAATGCTGGGCGCGGGCGCGGAGCCGCTCAACATATTGCGGGATACTGTGAGCCATTTGAGCGCCAGGCTTTCCCGCAACGCAGCGGAAGAAGAGCAGGCGCGGGCCATTCTGCGGGCGCTGGAAATATTGATTGGCGCGCAGGGGGCGTTCCGGTTTGCAACCACGCCCGAAGTATTGCTGGAAACAGCTTTTTTGCGTGCGGCTCTTCCGGAGACGGACACCGGCACAAAGGATCTGGCGCTGCGCGTGGAACGTTTGGAGAAAAGGCTGGACGGCCTTGAAACCGTTCCCAGGCAGATAACAGAAGAAAAAAAGCAGGAGACGCCAAAACCTTCCCCAAAAAACGGCGGTGAAGCAAAGCAATCAAGCGTTTTGGAGGAAGCAGTGCGCGGCAAGGAAAACCTGCTGGATAATGTGGATATAGAAGCGCAACTCATTAACATGCTGGGGCGCGACAAAGTTGAAATAAAGGAATAAGGAGTTATTGCCATGGCAAAAGGCGGATTCCCGGGCGGCGGGATGAACATGCAGAACATGATGCGGCAGGCGCAGCAGATGCAACTGCAGATTCAAAAAATTCAGGAAGAAGTGGAACAGCGGGAAGTGGAGGCAACCAGCGGCGGCGGTGTTGTGCGAGTGGTTGCGACCGGCAAAAAAGTGATCAAGGCAATTGAGATTAAACCGGAGGCCGTGGACCCGGACGATGTGGAAATGTTGGAAGACCTGGTGATGGCTGCGGTAAACGAAGCGCTTACCAAAGCGGACGATATGATGCAGCAGGAGATGGGCAAGGTTACGGGCGGCATGAACATGGGAGGACTTTTTTAACCCATGGACAATCTGCAGTCTCTGCAGCAGTTGGTGGAGCAGTTTGCCAAACTGCCGGGCATTGGCCGCAAGACGGCGCAGCGCCTGGCGTACCATGTGCTGCGCATGCCTGTTTCGGAAGTGAAGCAGTTTGCCCGGGACATGTACGGGGCGCGCATGAAAGTGCAGTACTGCAAGGTTTGCGGCCTGATATCGGACGCGGAGGTGTGCCCCGTATGCCAGGATAAAAAACGGGACGCTTCCACCATTTGCGTGGTGCGGGATTCCAAGGATGCATTCGCGTTTGAAAAAACCCGGGAATACCGCGGCGTATACCATATACTCGGCGGCACCATTTCGCCCCTGGAGGGCATTGGTCCGGACGATATTGCCATACAGCCCCTGCTCGCGCGCATTGGCGCGGGGGAAGTGCGGGAAGTAATTCTGGCAACCAACCCGGACGTGCAGGGGGAAGCGACGGCGGCGTATATTGCAAGCCTGCTGAAGCACTTTGATTCCATTACCGTTTCACGCATCGCGCACGGCGTGCCTGTGGGCGCGGAACTGGAGTATGCGGACGAGGTAACGCTGGTTAAGGCGCTGGAAGGGCGCAGAAAATTGTAAGATCAGCCGGCTTTTAAGCCGGTTTTTTACTGATGCCCAGTAACAGAAACGTTTGCACCAGGGTTTTTGTTTTGAAAAGTATACGTATAGTATCACATGCAAAGGATGTACCCAAATGAACACACAGATATATTATTTCTCCGGCACCGGAAATTCGCTGTTTGTGGCAAGAGAATTGCAGAAACGCCTGCCGGACGCGCGGTTGCTTCCCATCGCCGCTTTTTTCAGCGAGCCCAGGGTGCAGGCAACCGGAGATATTGTTGGCATTGTGTTTCCTGTACATGATTTTACGCTGCCCATCGTGGTGCGGCAGTTTATTGAAAAAACGGATTTTGGCTCGTCTTCCTATCTTTTTGCTGTTGCCACGCGCGAGGGCACGGTGTTTGACGGGTTTGAAAAGGCGGACGGGCTGCTTGCCAAACAGGGAAAAAAACTGAATGCGCACTTTGTTTTTAATATGCCGGATAACGACGCGCGCAAGCCGGGTTACACGTTGCCCACCGCCGCGCAATTTGAGGTTATGCACCGGGCGGTGCTGCAAAAGCTGGAAAGCGTCCAGGCAATTGTGAGCAATAAGCAGGACAGCCGTGAGGAAGACCGCGGCGTAACAAACCCCGCCAAATACAAGCCTACCCTGGACAAGTGCGAGCGTAAGGGCGGCGTGCAGTATTTTTATGTGGATAAAAGCTGCGTAGGCTGCGGCCTGTGCCGCAGGGTTTGCCTCTCCGGAAAAATCAGGATGGCCGGAAGGGAGCCGGAGTGGGATAAAAAAGTGCTGTGCTCCATGTGCTTTGCGTGCGTGAATTATTGCCCGCGCAAAGCCGTGCAGGTAAAGAGCGCAGGCGGCGAAAAATCGGATTCTCCCAATAACCCGCGCTATCCGCATCCGTATGCTACCATGGAAGACATTATTTCGCAAAAAGACGGTGCGGGCTAAAGAAACCCCGGCAGCCGCGAAAGGGGGACGGGCGTCCCCTTCTAAAGGTACAAAGCATTTTGTGAGAAAGCCGGATTTTCGACAAAAAGCCTTTATATATCGTGTTTTTTATAAAAAACTTTACTGTTTTTTTTATATTTATATTGACAAAATTTTCTTGCCGCTTTAATATGATATTACTTCTTTTGGATAGAAGAAAACGGTAAAACTCGTGTCAGATTTGAACCAAGCGCAAAATATATCCTGCTGGATGCATGTATTTGGAAAGGATTTCCGAATACTGTTTTTATCTCATCCAAAAATACCTTAAGTAAGGGAGAGCCAAGTTGGATTTGATCACAGCGACGTTTAATCTGTGTAAATCGTTTGCAAAGCTGCCAATTTCACCGGACCTGCGCGAGCTTATACTTGATCTTAACCTGTTTGGCGAAGGAAGGCAGGTTAACCGCAGCGACATCGGCTTTTTGGCGCGCAAACAAAATGCGCAGTTTTACGGCTATCTTTTTATAGACGAAAAACGGGACACGCTGATTGAGTTTTATAAAAAGCTGCCCCAGATTACCGAGCGGGAGAAAGCGCTGTTGCTGAAAGGGCATTCCATTTTGACGGTGCTCAATGACCTGTGCTTAAAGGAACTGCGCATTATGTACCCAAACCTTTCCGCGGCGCTCAATCCATACGGGCATTTGCGTTCCGCCCTGCGCGTGCAGCGGGTGGACGTTACGGACTGCATAGACAAACGCGAATACCTGGAGACAGCCAGCGCGTTCAAGAGCACCATAGAGCACCGCTACCTGATTACCCATCCGTGCAGCGAAGAGATCAAGCGCATGAGCGAGGCTGAAAGCCTGAAAGTGGTAAACACGGTGAGCGGAAAAATTTCGGACTGCGACATCCATTCCGCGCCCACCAACATACTGGATTTTAAAACGTTTGTGCGGCACGATTCCCGCCAGTACCATATATTCAAATTTTTTGTGACCGTGCTCGCCCTGCGCGAGATGCTGGCGAACATGAACCAGGTGCTTTTTAAGGCCATGATTGGCGAGCCGTTTATGGTGCTCAACAACAACAATATGGTGAACCTGGAGAAATACACAAAGAACGTGCTGGGCGAGAGTTTTACCGTGCTGTTCCGTCCCAGAGACATCCCTTACGACGTGATGGGCAATATTGTACTGATGGACTGCCAGATGTCCGGCAACTGCCATTTACATAAGTTTTGCCGCATAGAGAGCACATCCCTCAGCTTTTCCCGCAAACCCGGCACCATGCAGTTTAAGATGCGGGAGGTAAGCCAGTCCTTGAATCCGTTTTATAACCTGTGCAGCATGTGACGGGTATTTATAGATAGATATAAAGAGGCATCCGGGTTTTGCCCGGAAGGCAAAGCAGCACCTTGGGGGCGCGAATGCAAATCAAGCCCCTGGCAATGATCCGTACCGGCTTCACACGAGGCTGGTGCGGATTTAAACTGTTTTGGGGTTTTTACCGCTTTTCTTTGTAGCGCAAAAGAAAAGCAATAAAAGAATCATTATATGGAAAAGCCGCTGCAGGCACTACAAAAAAAATAGTATACTTCCCCTCCGTTTCGGGCATAATTCACTCAGAAAAAACGCAATCATTGTGTTCATAGAATGGAGGAAATGCATGAACAAGGAAATTGGCCAGGTGGACGAAGAACGCATCCGCAAGGCCTACCGCGAATGGGAGGACGCAAAAAACTTTTTTGAGTATGTGAGCGAACCCGAGCTGGTGGACTATGCGGTGTACGCCATAGAAGCCGCAAAACGGCGGTTTTTGTACATGTTGCAGCGGTGCAGGCAGCGGAACTAGCCGCAAAACAGAAACTATAAACAAAGTATAATGCCCCTTGCGCAAACATAAGTATTGTTAAAGAATATTTGCGGAAGGGGCGCTTTTTTATGGGCCTTGGGATAGGGCTTCAGGAGATTCTTTTTTTTGCCTTGGGGCTGACGTTGCTGTATTTTTTGGGATATATCATTCTGTCGCCTTTTACGCTGGTGATGAAGTTTGTTTTAAATTCGTTTTTGGGCGCGGCGGTGGTTGTGGTGATCAACCTGATTGGGCAAAATTTTGGGTTCACCATTCCGGTCAACCCGGCCACGGCGCTTATCGTCGGCTTTTTGGGCCTGCCCGGGGTTGCGCTCCTGTTTTTGCTCAAGATTATATTGGGTATATAAAAATTCGTTTTTTTTTGATATAATCAGATAAAATTAAATGTTTGGAAACTTAAGGATGCTGGATACCGTATACAATAAAATAAGAGAAGCATTTCCCGGGCGCGATTTGGTGCCGGGGGAAGGCAACCCGCGGGCGCGCATTATGTTGATTGGCGAAGCGCCGGGCCGGTTTGAGGTGGAGCAGGGACGCCCTTTTGTGGGTGTTGCCGGTAAAAACCTGGACAAGTTTTTGCAAAGCATCGCGTTTAGGCGGGAGGACATATACATTACCAATGCGGTAAAGTTCCGCCCCACAAAGGCCAGCGCCAGGGGTGAATCCAACCGCCCGCCCACGCCGGAGGAGATTGCAAAGAGCCGCGCTTTTTTAATGGAGGAAGTGGAAGCGGTGGCCCCCAGGGTGATTGTAACACTGGGAAATGTGCCCTTAAAAGCGGTATTGGACAACATGCGCGCGACGGTGGGGGCCTTCCACGGGCGGTCTGAGATGCTGGAGAACGGGCGTTATCTGTTTCCGCTGTACCACCCCGCCAGCATTATATACAGGAAAGAGCTTGCCGCGGTATACGAGCAGGATTTGCTGAAGCTGGCCGGATTTGTACAAGCACTGGCGTTGTAGGCGGTATAAGATTCTTATACCGTTTTATTATAGAATATGTTTTTTGAGGTGCTGCCCTCAAGCCCGCTAAGGTCCGCTTGGCCCTTTGGCAGACGTTCGGAGGCGAGTAGCCTCCTGAATCTTAATAAACGGGGTATACATACATATGGCTAAATTTCTGCACTGCGCCGACCTGCATTTGGGCAAGCATGCATATGGTCACCCGGAGCGGTTTTTGGACGTGATGCGTTCTTTCTCCAACATAGCGAATTGGGCTGTTCGGGAGACGGTGGACTTTGTGCTGGTCTCCGGGGACATATTTGATACGCGGGTAATCAACTCGGGCACTCTGTCCCAGGCGGTCGGCATATTTGAGCGGCTTGCGCAGGCGGGCCGGGATGTGTACGCCATAGAGGGAAACCACGACCGTGCGTTCTTCAGGGACAAGGATTCCTGGCTGCAGTTTTTGGAGGGCAGGGGATACGTCAAACTCCTTAGGCCTGGCACGGAAGGGCAGGAAGTATGCTTTGACGAGTACACGGCAGGCGCCGGATGCATCGCGCATCCGGCGGGTGTGCGGATCATCGGCCTTGGGTATCCGGGCGCGTCCTGCGCGGCGTATTTGCAAAAGCTGGACGAATGGCTGCGGAAATCGGACGAATATACGGTGCTTATGCTGCACGCCGGTTTCTCCAAAATGTTCTCGGAAGACCTGGGGCGGCTGGATATTGCGCTGCTGGAAAAACTGCTGGATCGTGTGGATTACGTGGCCATGGGGCATATCCATAGGCAGGAAGCCATACGGGAGCGCATACGCATGCCCGGCTCCACGGAATATATTGACGCACGGGAGGCGATGCGCGGCGACCCCAAGGGGTTCTATACGGTGGACACGCAGAGCGGAGCGATTGAGTTTGTAACCATCCCCGTGCGGCCCTACCGGTTTTTAAACGTATCCGCCCAAGAAGGAGACGTGGAAGCGGCGGTGCTTGCCAAAACGGGCGTGTTTACGGACAGCCCGGTGCTGGGCGTTACCCTGAAGGCAAACGGACCGGTAGCGGATAAGAAGGAACTGGAAGCCAGGATAGCCCAGGCCACAGGCGCGCTGCTGTGCGAAATCACGGTGGTTTCGGAGGCCGGGGAGCAAACGCCTGCGGAGGAGCGCGGCCTCAACCGGGAAGCGTTTGAGCGCGCGGTGCTGTTCGACCTGCTGAGCGAAAAGGGCATGGAACCGGGGCGCGCCGGCGGGCTGGCGGCGTTTGCGATGGAACAGAAGAAAAATGCGGGCAGCTTTGACCCGGAGCTGGCGCTTGCGGGGTTGCTGGAGGTGGGGCGCCATGCTGATTGAATCTGTGCGGCTCCGCAACATCAAGAGTTTTTCGGACGCTGAGATATGCTTTAAGCCGGGCGTCAATTTTATTAAGGGCGCAAACGGCACCGGAAAAAGCACGCTGATAGAATCTGTGGGGTTTGCGCTGTTCAATGTGACCAGCACGGGATTTTCCGCGGGCATCCATTCTTACCTGCTGCGCGAAGGCGAACGGGAGGGAGAGGTGCAGGTGCGTTTTACGGCAAACGGCCAGACGTATGAAGTGCTGCGCGCCGTGGGCCCGGACGCAAACCGCCGCAAATGGCAGATTATCTGCAACGGAGAGGCGGCTGCCGGATTGCTGACGGATAAGGACCGGGTTGCGTATTTGCAGGACGCCATGGGCATTCCGCCCGAGCAGAAGTTGGACAAGCTGTTTACCGATATGATCGGCGTAAAACAGGGGCAGATCCGTGGGCCGTTTGAGGAATCGCGCACCGAGCGCTTGAAGTATTTCAACGAGATATTCGGCGTGGCGGATTTCAACCGTGCGCGGGACAATATGGCAAAGCTGAAAAGCAATATCCAAACCAAAAAGAACGGCTTGCAAAGCCTGGTGGCGGCGCTGGAAGGCACCGTTGCGCAGCTTGACGGAAAAAAAGAAGAATACGAAAAACTGGCGGCCCTGCTGAAAACGGCGAAAGAGGCGTTTTTGTGCCTGAGCGGGCAGAGCAAAAAGGCAAAAGAAATATACAGCCTGGAGAGTGAGCTGGAACTGCTGGATGCGCAGATTGAATTGGTGCGCGCGCAGGGAGAGAAACAGCTTGCGGAAGCATTTGCGGAGCAGCAAAAAGCACAGGCAAATTTGCAGGAAATGCAGGGGCGGGAAAAAGCTGCGCTTGCCCTGCAGCAGGAATATAAAGAGGGCCAAAGGGCGCTGGACGCGGCAGGCGACGCGCTGGAGGTTATTATGCAGGACGCCGCCGGGGTGAGCAAATATCTGCACGGGACCATTGGCAGGATTGCATATGACAGGCAAAATGTGATAAAATCTCTGGAGGAAGCACAAACGGATGCTTCCAAACTGGAAAACGGCGTCTGCCCCTATTTTGACGAACCCTGCGGCAAGATGCAGGAAAAAAAGGCGGCCGACCGTACCGTTCCCCTGATTGAAAAACTGAACGAAACGGAAATCTATTTTACGGAGGCGCTGGTGCGCCCGCGCAAAATGGAATGGGAAGCGCATATAGATGCTTACGGGCAATCTGCGAGTGATATAAGTGACGCATATGGCGTGGCCCTGCCGGGACGGCAGGAGGCGCTTGAACCTTTTCTGGCCTTTTGCCGGGCGGAAGGAACACCCGAACAGTTGACGGACGGGCTTGCGCAATGGGAACAGGAGATTGGCCGAATACGCAAGGTTTACGCGGACCACTTTTCTACTCTGCAATCTAAAGCGGAAGAGAAGGGAAAGGCTCTGATTTCAAACACCGCCGCAGCATCCCAGGCAGCGGTTTCCGCAAAAATGGCGCTGGCGGACAGCGCGGCAAGAATAGACTCCATTCAAAAAGAAATGGAAACGGCAGGGCAGAAGGAACACCGGCGGGAAGAGATACTGCAAATTCTGGGAGGCAAACGCACAGGCGCGGCGGAAGCGAATGCGGAATTGATACGCATAAACGGGGAAGCGCAGCGCGCGGATGAGCAGCGTACCCAGTACAGCAGAATGCAGGAATCATTGGCGAGGGACATAGAGCAGATGGAGCAGACCCGGCTTGAGATGGAAGACTATAAAAAACAGGACGGAGAGCTTTCGCAGGCGGACACCACGGCGGGCTTGCTGGCGGAGCTGTTCCGCAGGGCGGGCGGAAGGGTTGCGGAGTTGTATACAAAGCGTATCTCCGCATGGGCGGCAGGCATGTACCGCGCGGTTGCCCAGGACGGTGCGGAGTTGCAGTTTGACACGGAATACGACGCCAAATTGGTGGATATATATAAGGGGTGCGAGCGGCGACGCAGCTTTAACCAGCTTTCGGGCGGGCAGCGGATGATTGCCGCTCTGTGTGTGCGCATTGCCATGCTTACCTGTTTTGCGGGGCTTCCACTGGCGTTTTTTGATGAACCGACGGAAAATATTGACGCGGAAAAAAAGCTGAATCTGGCCGAGAACATGAAGAAAATGCTGGGCGATTTTACCCAGATATTCATCATCAGTCACGACGACGCTTTTGATAGACTAACCGAAAACGTTATTTATCTGCAAGAGACTCGGGAGGGCACTGTTTGCAGCGCCCTTTAGGCTAGGAGGAAAACTGATTTGAACATAAAAAAAGTAGTATATTTATGTTGTGCAGTGGCAATTGCAACCTTTGTAGCAACCGCGACTTTTACCTACTATTACGTTACAACCAAGAACAGCGGCAGCGAAGTGCGCCTGAGCGATCAGGATTACAGCAACGTAAAGCAGTTTTTGGATGTGGGTGACCTGCAAAAAATTATAGGCGAGTATTATTATAAGGGCGTGGATTCTCAGAAACTGGTGGACGGCGCTCTAAAGGGTATGGTGGCATCGCTGAACGACCCATATTCCACGTATTATACGCAGGATGAATACCAGGCGTACAACAAGGAGAACAGCGGCTCCTTTGTGGGCATAGGCGCAACGGTATCCAAGGACCCGGCAACGGGCTACCTGAAAGTGGTGACAGTTTACACAGGTTCTCCCGCGGAAACCTCGGGTTTAAAGGAACAGGATTTGATTACCAAGGTGGATAACGTGGATGTGACCACCATTAAGCAGGATGAGCTGGAATCCCTGATGAAGGGGCCGGTGGGTTCAACGGTATCACTAACCGTGCTGCACAGCGGGGCAACTGAACCGGCTGTAATCAGTGTGGTGCGTTCGGAAGTGCAGGCGCAGTATGTATTCTACAGCATATTGCCTAATACGGAAATAGCGCAGATATCCATTTCTGAATTCCATGGCGACGTCTCCAAAACGTTCCAGGACGCTCTGAAGTTTGCAAAGGATAAAGAAGCGAAAGGCATTATTCTGGATCTACGGGATAACCTGGGCGGCTCTGTGAAGGAATGTGTGGATATAGCCAAAATGATACTGCCCAAGGGCCTGATTTGCTACACGCTTGACAAAGCAGGCAAACGGGACGAATACATCGCAGATTCGGACGGCCAGTATGTGGGCATTCCTTTAATCGTTCTGGTGAACGGGAACACCGCCTCCGCTTCCGAGATCATTGCGGGCGCCATTCAGGACGACGGGCGCGGCAAGCTGGTGGGTACGCAGACATACGGCAAGGGAGTTGTGCAGTCTGTGCTGGATATGCCGTATTCGGGCGGCGGCGTGAAATTGACATCCGCGGTATATTACACGCCAAGTGGAAGAAATATCAATGGCGTAGGCTTAACGCCCGACGCGCCGGTGGAACTGCCGGACGATGTGAAGAGCGGCAAGGCGCAACTGACCGAGGAGACCGATACGCAGCTTAAGATGGCGATTGATATGATGAACCAGCAGCTGAACGGAAGCGGCGCAAGCCCGTCCGCCAGCGCAAGCGCGCAGTAAAGCACAAGCCAAACACCCCGGAGAACGCTGTTTTCCGGGGTTTATTGTATTGGGTGGCTCCAAAATGAAAAACTGGAATAAAAAGCTTACATAAAGCAGTTGGAATATGGTACTATAGTTGTGGATAAAACCGGGGCGATTCGGCGGAGTGTTGCCCCGGGTATAAGATTACAGGAGGTTTTAGTAATGGCTGATTTAAAAGGAAGTAAAACGGAAGCAAATTTGATGGCTGCGTTTGCAGGCGAATCGCAGGCGAGGAACAAGTACACGTACTATGCCTCGGCCGCGCGCAAAGCGGGCTATAACCAGATTGCGGATTTTTTTGAAGAAACCGCGGGAAACGAGAAGGAACACGCTAAAATTTGGTTCAAGCTGTTGCACGACGGTATTGGTTCCACGGAGGACAATTTGAAGGACGGAGCGGCGGGCGAGCACTACGAATGGACGGATATGTACAAAGGCTTTGCGGAAACCGCCAAAGCGGAAGGCTTTGACCGAGTTGCGTTTTTATTTGAAGAGGTAGCAAAAATAGAAAAAACGCACGAGGAGCGGTATCTGCAATTGTTGGAAAACCTGAAGGGCGGCAAAGTGTTCGCCAAAGACGAACCGCAAACGTGGTACTGCGCAAACTGCGGCCATATCCATACCGGAAAAGAAGCGCCGGAGGTATGCCCTGTATGCAACCACCCTAGAGCGTATTTTGAAATAAAATCTTCCAACTATTAAGAATTCTTGCCGCTTTTCTTTTAGCTCAAAAGAAAAGCAAATCTCCGGATATATTGATTTTCTTTGGGTTACCTTTCTTTTTTCCAAAAGAAAGGTAACCCAAAACAGTCCCAAAAGAGCGGATATGCCGCTCTTTTTCATATCATTTAAATTCTGGAATATAAAGCTTGGCGCCGCCCTCCAGGCAGGACTGGTGGCCCAGTATGCCGGCCGCGGTGATGTTGGCGGATACCTCCGCGTTCAGGGCGCAATCGCGCTCCTCCACAATGGCGGAGATAAACTCGTGCACCAGATGGGGGTGGCTGCCGCCATGGCCCGAGCCTTGTATAAACGAAACATGGGTTTTATCCAGTATTTGCTCCCGCTTGGTATAGGGCAGCAGTTCGCGCGGCAGGTCTTCATACGCGTCGGGCGCAAACTCACGGCGGGCGGATTCGCCGCCTTCAAAGAGGCACATTCCTTCGTCCGCAATCTGTTCCCATTCTATAGACATGGAGGAGCCGTATATATCAAAGCTCTCCCGGTATTGCCGGACCGTTTCGTACAGGGAACGGGTGGCTTCCGCGGATATGTTCGAATCCCTGCGCTTGATGGTTACGGTTTCCACGGCAAAGGGGGAATTGTATTTATTTGCAAGCTCCGCGCTGATGGATCCTGAGCCGTGCCCTACTACATACTCTGCCAGGGAATCGTCTATGCGCAGCAGAGGGGATATGGCGTGCGTGCCGTAATGCATGGGCGGGAATCCCAGCCAGTAATCTGGCCAGCCTTCCAGGCCCATGTCCTGCATATGAGCCCCGCGCAAAAACTGTATGCGGCCCAGCCTGCCGCTGTTGTACAAATTGCGCGCAAAAAGGAATTCGCGGGTGTATACGGCCGTTTCCATCATCATATAAATTTTGCCGGATTGCATCTTGGCGTCCACAAGCTGCTTTAACTCGCCCACCGTGGTGGCCATGGGCACGGTGCAGGCCGTATGCTTGCCCGCCTGCAGCGCTGCCAGCGACTGGCTAAAATGTTCCAGAATGGGCGTTACCACATGGATGGCGTCCAATTCGCCGTTTTTCAGCATCAGAGAATAGTCCGTGTAGCGCAGGGGTTCGGGTATGCGGAACGCCTCCCCGATCCGGGCCAGGGTATCCGCGTCCCGCGTGCATACGGCTACCTTGTCCACGAAGGGATGATTTTGGTATATGCCAATGAACTCCTTGCCAAACCCAAGCCCTGCAATCCCCACATTCACCTTTTTCATTGTATTCACCTCGCAAATTCGTTTGTTCTTTTATGGTTTATTGTTGCAAAATGAAATGTCAATTATTCGCGCAGATTCACCAACTTTCAGGAAGGGGATTGATTGACTTTTAAACGGCTTGTATATTATAATGAATAAATGTAAGTACCGCACAGCAGAAATTGCATGTGTATGCCTGCAACAGTTTTGGACGAATGCGCGGAGGAGAACTTTGAAAATCTATAATTCCTTGACCTGCAAGAAAGAGGAGTTTGTTTCCATAGAACCGGGTGTGGCGCGTATCTACGCGTGCGGCCCAACGGTATATAATTTTTTTCATATTGGCAATGCGCGCCCTTTTATTGTGTTCGACACACTGCGCAGATACTTGGAATACGCGGGCTACCGCGTGGTTTTTGTACAGAATTTTACGGATGTGGATGATAAAATGATCGCTGCCGCTGCACGTGAAGGCATTACGGTGCAGGAACTGGGCGAACGTTACATTGCGGAATATTTTAAAGACGCGCAGGCGCTGAATATACGCAGGGCTACCTGTCATCCGCGCGCGACACAGCATATTGGCGATATTATTGCGTTGATTGAAAGGCTGATTGGGCAGGGCCATGCTTACCCTGCGGGGGGCGATGTATACTTTGACACCAAGAGCGACCCGGATTATGGCAAGCTTTCCGGCCAGAATCTTAACGACCTGGAGATGGGCGCGCGCATTGAAGTAAACGAATGCAAAAAGCATCCCATGGATTTTGCCCTCTGGAAAGCCAAAAAGGAAGGCGAGATTAGTTGGGGCAGCCCCTGGGGCGAAGGAAGGCCCGGCTGGCACATTGAGTGCTCCGCCATGAGCATGAAATACCTGGGCGATACCATAGACATTCACGGGGGCGGGCAGGACCTTAAATTTCCGCACCATGAGAACGAGATAGCGCAGAGCGAATGCGCCACGGGCAAACCCTTTGTGCACTACTGGATGCATAACGGATATATTAATATTGACAATAAAAAAATGTCCAAATCAGAAGGCAACTTTTTTACGGTAAGGGATATTTTAAAAGAATTCAATCCCATAGCGGTCCGGCTGTTTATGCTGGGGTCCCATTACGCCAATCCCATTAACTTTACCCGTGAACTCATAGGGCAGGCGGAAGCCGCGCTCGCACGCGTGCGCAACTGCCGCGAAAATCTGCAGTTTATCTCAAAAAACCCAAAAGACAGGCAGGTTGACGTTTCCGGGGCCATTGCAAGGGCAAAGAAGTGTTTTAAAGAGGCCATGGATGACGACCTGAATACGGCGGACGCGATTGGGGCAATTTACGAATATATCCGCGAGGTAAACACTCTGTTTGCAGAGGGTGGAGACGCAAACAGCGCAGGCGAGGCCCTGGCTGCGCTGGACGAGTTGCTGGATGTGCTGGGACTGCTGGCCGCAGAGGAAGAAATACCTGCGGCGGTTACGGAGATGATTGAAAAACGCGCACAGGCACGGGCCGCAAAAGACTGGAAAACGGCGGACGAGATAAGAAACAGCATCCATGAACTTGGCTTTGAAGTGAAGGATACGCCGGATGGTGTTAAAATAAGCAGATTATAGGAGGTATTGGATCTTGGGAGATATTGGTGGCAGTTTTAATGATATGATGTTGTATTTTATGCTGTTCGCGGCGGTGTATGTATTGTATTACGCCATTCGCGGAGAGGGCAAGATATACGAGAATGAGTATCCAAAGGCAATGCAGGAAGACCATAAAAAGTTTTTGCGCAAATTCTGCTGGATTATTGGAATTGGTATTCTTGTGCTGACTGCGCTTGAGTTTGCCGTTGGCAAGCAGTTCCCCTTTATTTCGTGGCTGAATATCGGCTATGTGTTGGCCTGTGTTGTTGCTTATGTAATTTTGCTCAGAAAGAAATTCGGCAAATACATCTATCCGCAGAAACCGGGGAAATAATATCAGATACATGGCCAAGGAAGCAGATTTTTGTAATTTCACAGGATCATGAAGGGTTCTTTTTCTGGAACCTTTTTTTATGCCTGCCCGTAGCAGGCGATGTTTTGGAAATTATCAAAGAGGGTGGTACAATATAATCGTAAATTTAAGGAGAGAGATACCATGAATATAAGCAGGGATATGGCGGCGGAAATGTACCGCAAGCTTATATCGGCCAGGCTTTTTGAAGAGCGGGTGCGGGAAATGTTTTCGCACGGTATGCTGCACGGAACGGCTCATCTGTCCGTGGGCCAGGAGGGTGTTGCTGTGGGCGCGGCTTACGCGCTGAACAAAGACGACCTGATTATGAGCACGCACCGCGGGCACAGCCACAGTATTGCCAAGGGTGCGGATATCCGCAGCATGATGGCGGAGATACTGGGCCGGGCAACAGGATGCTGCCGCGGTATGGGAGGCTCCATGCATATAGCGGATATTGGGAGCGGCAATTACGGCGCAAATGGCATTGTAGGCGCATGCATCCCGCTTGCCACCGGTGTGGCGCTTGCTATAAAAAAAGATAAAAGCGGCAAGGTGATGCTTGTGTTTTTTGGGGACGGCGCGTCCAACCAGGGCGTGTTCCATGAGTCGCTTAATATGGCGGCGTTGTGGAAACTGCCCATTGTATATATGTGTGAAAATAATCTTTACGGAATGTCCACCTGCGTGCAAAAGACCGTTTCCGTGCCCGATGTTGCTTTGCGCGCCCAGGCGTATGGCATACCTGGCGTTATTGTGGACGGCAACGATGTGCCCGCGGTGATGGACGCAGTGCGGGAAGCGGCAAACCGCGCGAGGAACGGCGGCGGGCCCACGCTGATAGAGGCAAAAACGTACCGCTGGCTGGGACATTCCAAGAGCGACAAGCGTGTCTACCGTACCAGAAAGGAAGAAGCGGAATGGCAGGCAAAGTGCCCCATCTGCCGATTTGAAGCGTATATGCTGGAAGCCGGGTTCAGCGGGGACGAACTGGCCGCAATCCGCGCGGCAGCGCAGGAAGAATTGAATGAAGCGGTGCGGTTTGCCACGGAATCGCCCGTGCTGCCTTTGGATGAGGCGCAAAAGCTGGTTTATTCGTAAGGCGGGGAAAAAGTATATGGATATAACAATGAAACAGGCAATCTCCGACGCGCTGCGCGAAGAGATGGCAAGAGACGAAAAAGTATTTCTGATTGGCGAAGATATAGGTTGCTATGGCGGGTGTTTTGGCGTGACCGCGGGCCTGCAAAAGGAATTTGGGCAGGAACGGGTGATGGAAACGCCCATTGCGGAGCATGCGTTTACGGATATGGCTGTGGGGGCTGCCATGGCCGGGTACCGCCCGGTTGTGGAACTGATGTATTCCGATTTTACGCCCATGGCAATGGACGCGATTGTGAACCAAGCCGCCAAGCAGCGGTTTATGCTGGGAGGACAGGTTAAGGTGCCGCTTGTAATCCGTATGCCTTTCGGCTCGGGTACGGGCGCGGCGGCACAGCATTCACAGTCCCTGGAAGCATGGTTCTGCCATGTGCCCGGATTGCAGGTGGTGGCGCCCGCAACGGCATACGATGCCAAAGGCCTGCTAAAGGCCGCAATCCGCAGCAACAATCCCGTGCTGTTTTTTGAGCATAAGATGGCCTATTCCGTAACAGGCGAAGTGCCCGGGGAAGAATATGTGCTCCCCATTGGGCAGGCGGAGGTAAAGCGGCAGGGCAGTGACATTACCATCATCAGCTACTCGTTTATGCTGCACCGCGCGCTGCAGGCTGCCCATATGCTGGAGAAGGACGGGATTGACGCGGAGGTGCTGGATATTAAGACTCTATCCCCGCTGGATACTGCCGCCATTATTGCTTCCGCCGCAAAGACGGGCCGGGTGCTGGTTGCGCACGAATGCGCATTGCAATATGGCGCGGGTGCGGAGATAGCCGCCGTGGTGGCTGGCAGCGAGGCGTTTTATCAGCTCAAAAAGCCTGTCGCCAGATTGGGCGGATTGTTTATGCCCATACCGTTTGCGCGTGAGCTGGAAGCCCAAGTTGTGCCTCAAACCGGGGATATATACCAAAAGGCGAAGGAGCTTGTTTTGTGAGGACGTCGCCCCAGTAACAGCGCAAATAAAAAAACCCGCTCGCTGCGGGTTCTTTTGATCTGATGAATTATTTTGCTTTTTTAACCGGGGGTTTCAGGGCTACCATAAAGATGATGCCCACGATGCAGGCAATCACCGGAATGATAAACGCAAGGTTGGATACAGCTTTGGCGGAAATAAACAAGGAAGAAATGCTTCCCGCCAGAACCGCCGCGCCGGCAAAGCCGATCATTACCAGGCCGTAATTTGCGCCCATGTTTTTGGGCCCGAAGTAATCTGCGGTGAGCGCGGGAAAAACGCCCGCAGAAGCGCCGTAGCAGAACGCAACCGCCCATATGAGAACAATGCAAATGGGGCCGGTTACAAAAATCAGCGCCGCCATGGAAGCAAGTATGACGATGAAAAGAATCATAAAGGCGAATTTACGGCCTTTATAATCGGAAAGAATGGGCATTACCAAACGGCCGACAGCGCTCGCCACGCCCGAAAGGGAAACCGTAAGCACTGCAAAATCTGCAAAATCTTTACCTGCGGTGCTAAGCGCCGCCACCTTGGGGATGATGATAAAATAAGAGAGCGTCAGCATTGCCATGCAGATAATGGTAAAATACATCTGCGGTGTGCGGAGAGCCTCGCTGGGCGTAAACTGTTCCTTGGTTGCCGGAGCGGCGTTGGTTTTTGGTTTCAAATCTGCCATATATCCTTCCGGCGGATTTTTAATAAACCATACAAATATAATAACAACCGCAAAGAACGCAATGGCCAGAATCTGGAGCGTGTTGCCCAGGCTGATGCTCCAGGTGGTAAGCATTGCGCTTGCAAGAGGGCCAAACGCAACCGTGGATACGCCAAAGGCGCTTACCATGATGCCGCTGGCAAGGCCCCGCCTGTCCGGGAACCATTTCTGCACGCAGGAGATGGTGGATGTGTACGCCATGCCTACGCCGAATCCGGCAATGCCGCCGTAGCAAACGGCAAACATCCAGGGAAGGGACGGGGGGATAATAGAAGACAAAAGAATGCCTGCCGCAAACAGTATGCCGCCGATCAGAACGACAATGCGGGGACCTTTTTTATCCTGAATTCTGCCGCCAATAAGTATGCCCAGCACAAACGTAACAAGCATGATGTTGAAAGTGAAAGCAGAATCTGCCCAGTTGTTAAAATACGTCATAACCGGTTTATTGAAGATACTCCAAATATAAATGATACCGAGACAAAAGAGTATGAGTGCGCCGGAAATGAGCGTGAGAGTACGGGTTTTGTTCATAGTGTTTCCTCCTCTTTTAATATGTTAAATGAATAAAGCGAATGTAATCAAATTATACTTGAACAGTGGTAAATAATCAATAAAAACGTTTAATGGGACAGAATTATCCGGATATTTGTAAAACGGAGCTTAATGTTTTTACAAAACCGCATTACCTGGGAAATTCAAAACAGTTTGGCGCACGATGCATTTGCACAAGGCGGCTTTTTGGTATATAATACAAGCAAGAACTTTTCCAAATAGTTTTCCAAGGGGTTTCCATATAAATGAATTTAAAGATTTTCAAGCATATCGACGAGATTGTGCAGTATTACGAAACGATCCGGGACGGGTTTGAAACGACTGCGCTGCAGCTAAAGGCATGGATTGAAAAAATAGTTTGCGAAAACAGCCTGTATACGCTTGCCGTGAACTACCGCATTAAGGAACCTGCCAGCGTTCGTGAGAAAATGATCAAAAACAGCTATTACCGAATTTTTTCTTCCAAAGAAGAATCCATTGCCAATATTCAGGATATTATTGGCCTGCGGATTGAGTGCAAGTTTGTGGAAGATGAAAAATATGTGTACGGCCTGATTACCGCCATGTTTGATAAAACGGACGACCGGATCTATTATTATAACCAGTCCGCCCCGGCCATGCGCCTCAAGCTTTCCGAGGCCCAGCCCCAGAAGCAGAAAAACGGGTTTGACATCTTTAAGATAGACGGGCGGTATGAAGACGGGGATGTGAAGGTAAACTTTGAGCTGCAGATAAAATGCCTGGTAAACGTATTCTGGGGGGAAATAGAGCACAAAATTGTGTATAAAAACAACGCCTATGTGGTGCTGGACGACCTGGTGATGGACAGCATGGTGTCCATTAAAGAAAACCTGAACCTCATCGACAGGCAGCTGCATCAGCTTTACCGCCGTTATAAGCGTGAAGACAACGCGCATATGCGGCAGCGCATCAAAAATATTGACGGCGTTTTGTCCAAAATGATCCACGATACCATTGCAAACAAAATGACCAGTTCGCTGGGATTTGTGACGGATTTTAAAAAAAGCTGCGACAGTATTCTGCAATATATACTGATTGTAAACAACGCTTCCGACATGAGTGATTATGGGCGCGTAATGCTGGATATATTCTATATCACAAACAGCATAGCGGGGGAAGAAATTGTGTTTGACAAGCATATCCGTATAGACCGCGAGGCGCTCGCCTGTGACGATGTGTTTTTTATGACGGTGCTGAACACCATTTTAAGGCTCATTAACCTGGATTTTCAGTGGCACTTGTTCTTCCTCATTCTGTTTAAAATAGACGGGGGAAAGATGGAAGATATTATGAACAACTTTATACGCTATTACAAGGGCCGCTTTAAAGCAAATTCCAGTTTTGGCCTTTTGAATGGAAAATTGGAAAAAGAGACCACAGAGAGGGTGAAGAACGACCTGGTGGAGGAGATTGCGTATATATTTAAACGGTTTTCTTCCATTGAACTGCTGTGGAAAACAGGGATGGCCTCGCTGAACAGCGCTCTTTCACGTACCATTGAATCTATTGTGCTGGACGAGGAACTCAACTGGGATAAGGACAGAAAAAAATACATTGCCATGCTGAACGGTTTTGTGGAAATATGAACAGAACAAAAAAAGATGCGCGCCGCGCATCTTTTTTGACTGTATATAAATTCCTATAAAAGTTCTTTAACAAATATTTCACCCACGTCGTGCAGAATGTATCTGGGGCGGTAGGGATATTTTTGGATGCTTTCCAGTTCGGTAACGCCGGACAGCACAAGCACCGTGTCTATCTCGCTCTCAATTCCCGCAATAATGTCCGTATCCATGCGGTCGCCCACAATGCACGCGTCCTCGTTGTCCACGCCCAGCATGGCAAGGCCTATGCGCATCATCAGGGGATTGGGTTTGCCAAGAAAATACGCCTTGTGGCCGGAGGCCATTTCTATGGGGGATATCAGCGCGCGGGTGGCGGGTATAATGCCTTTTTCGGTCGGGGCGGTGAGGTCCGGGTTGGTGCCGATGAGCTGGGCGCCGTTCTGCACAAGCAGGGTTGCGTGTTCAATCATTTCATAATTCAGCGCGCGCGTTTCTCCCACCACCACGTAGTCCGGGTTCACGTTGTTCATGGTGAAGCCAACGTCGTACAAGGCGTTCATCAGCCCCGGCTCGCCAATTACGTATACGCTGCCTTCCGGGCACTGGCTTTTTAAAAATTTTGCCGTGGCAAGCGCGCTGGTGTAAAAATGGCTTTCATCCACATCCAGCCCCAGGCGGCCCAGCTTTTGCTGCAATTCCCGAGGCGAACGCTCGCTGGAATTGGTGAGGAATATATATTTTTTATCATGCTCGGTCAGCCAGTTATAAAACTCGCGCACACCGGGCAAAAGCGTGTTGCCGTGGTAAAGCACGCCGTCCATATCGCATATGAATCCTTTTTTGTTTTCCAAACCGTACATAGCTTGCCTCTTTCTATCTGTTACTTCCGAAAATATTCTAACAAAAATATAAGTGTATAGCAATGATTTTTATAGCCGGACAAGGTGGTTGTATTATATATGGGGTTGTAGTAAAATAAGGCTTGTCAAGTTTCCAGTGGAAAAGTATAAAAGGAGCCGCGCATGATTGCTTTTAACGTACCGCCTTTTGTGAAGAGCGCCAAAGAATATATAGAAGACGCCTATAGTAATAATCATAAGATTTGTGGAGACGGGCCGTATACAAAAAAGGCGAGCGAGTGGTTTGAAAAACGGCTCCCCACCAAAAAAGCGCTGCTTACCACTTCGTGCAGCCATGCCCTTGATATGATGGGCATTCTGGCGGACATTGGCCCGGGAGACGAAGTGATTCTGCCCTCTTATAATTTTGTATCCAGCGCAAACGCCGTGGCCATGCGGGGCGGCGTGTGCGTTTTTGTGGACGTCCGGCCTGATACCATGAACATAGACGAAAACAAGATAGAGAGGGCCATTACATCTAAAACCAAAGCCATTATAGTTGTGCATTACGCGGGCGTATCCTGTGAGATGGACGCTATATGCGCAATCGCCAAAAAGCACGGCCTTTTGGTGCTGGAGGATGCGGCGCAGGGCATGATGTCCACGTATAAAGGCAAACCGCTGGGGACTATTGGCGAATTGGGGACATACAGCTTTCACGAAACAAAAAATTATTCCATGGGGGAAGGCGGCCTGCTGCTGCTGAACGACCCGGTGTATATAGAGCTTGCGGAAATGCTGAGGGAAAAAGGCACGGACCGCAGCAAGTTTTGGCGGGGCCAGGTGGACAAGTATACCTGGCAGATTGTTGGCTCCAGCTACCTGCCCAGTGAGATTAACGCGGCTTACCTGTACGCGCAGCTGGAGTTGGCGGAGGAGATTAACCGGGACAGGCTCAGGAGCTATGAACTGTATAAATCCCTGCTTGCGCCTCTTGCCCGGGAAGGAATGATTGAACTGCCGCATGTGCCGCAGGGCTGTGTGCACAACGGCCACATGTTTTATATCAAATGCAAAGATTTGCAGACGCGGCAGGATTTTATTGCGTACATGAAGGAAAAAGAAATTATGTGCGTGTTCCATTATGTGCCCCTGCATTCGTCGCCCGCCGGGATGAAATTCGGCAGGTTCAGCGGTGCGGACGAATACACCACCCGGGAGAGCGAGAGGCTTGTGCGCCTGCCCATGTACTGGGGCCTTAAAGAAGAAGAGATCCGTATTATTGCGGATGTGGCGGCCGCGTTTTTTCGTGCGCGGGAGTAAAGGAGAGGCATAGATGATTTCCTTTGTAATTCCCTGTTACCGGTCCCAAAACACCATAAGCGGCGTTGTGGACGAGATATTCGGCGCATACGCGGGCAAGGAGTTTGAAGTGATACTGGTGAACGATTGTTCGCCGGACGACACGCTTGCCGTATTAAAAGAAATCTGCGGCAAGTATGCCAACGTGCGGATGCTTTCCTTTGCCAGGAATTTTGGGCAGCATTCCGCCCTGATGGCAGGGCTGCGCGAGAGCGTGGGGGATATTGTGATTTGCCTGGACGACGACGGACAGACTCCGCCCGCCGAATCCATTAAACTGGTTGATAAAATTAACGAAGGTTTTGACGTTGTATACGCGCGTTATGAGGACAAGCAGCACAGCGTGTTCCGCAACTGGGGCAGCCGCCTGAATAACCGCATGAGCGAGATTATGCTGGGGAAGCCCAAGGATTTATATATGTCCAGCTTTGTTGCCATGAAGCGTTTTGTGGTGGACGAGATACTGCGCTACGATAACCCGTACCCCTACCTGGGCGGCCTGGTGCTGCGCACCACCTCCAGCATTACAGACGTTCCCGTTGTGCATAAAAAGCGCACGGAAGGCGCTTCCGGGTACAGCCTGGGTAAACTGGTGGGCCTTTGGATGAACGGATTCACTAGCTTTTCAATTAAACCGTTACGCATTGCCACGGTATTAGGTTTGATATTTGCCCTGGCGGGGTTTGTTGCCGCTATTGTGCTTATCATCAATAAATTGCTGTATTGGGATAAAATTGCGCTTGGTTGGACGTCCAACATGGCCGCGATGGTATTCATCGGCGGTTTGATATTGCTGGTGCTGGGCCTGGTGGGCGAGTACATGGGCCGCACGTTCATATCCATGAACAAACAGCCGCAGTATGTAATTAAAGAAAAAATAAATACGAAAGATAAATAATAGTTTTTACAGGGGCTTCGCCCCTGCACCCCGCCAAAGGATCGATTGACCCTTTGGAATCCCTTATGCCAGCAATACCGCTTCGCGGCGTTGCAAAGAAAAAACCAGCCTGCCTCTGGCATACGGTATTTTGATTAATTATTTGTTAATATCTTGTCCCAAAACGCCGCATAGCGTCGTTTTGCATAATGGGTTCCAAGGGCCAAGTGGTTTTTGGCCGGAGGTTTGGAGGCGGGGAGCCTGCAAAAAAACAAAAGAAAAAGGCTCACATTGGAGCCTTTTGTTTTATTTTGTTCCAAACAGCCGGTCGCCTGCGTCTCCCAGGCCGGGCACAATATAGGCGTGGTCGTTCAAACGCTCGTCCACCGCTGCAACATAGATGTCCACATCCGGGTGCGCTTTCTGCACGGCGGCGATTCCTTCGGGAGCGGCAATCAGGCACATCAGCTTGATCTGGCTGCAGCCTTTCTGCTTCAGAAACGTGAGCGCAGCGGATGCGCTGCCGCCTGTCGCCAGCATGGGGTCAACGGCAATGATAATGCGCTCGTCCGAATCGCCGGGCAGTTTGCAGTAATATTCCACGGGCTTTAATGTTTCCGGGTCGCGGTACAGGCCTATGTGGCCCACGCGTGCGGAAGGAACAAGATTTAAAAGCCCGTCCACCATACCAAGGCCGGCGCGCAAAATGGGCACAATGGCCAGCTTTTTGCCGGTGATGATCTTGGTTGTTGCAGGCGCAACGGGGGTTTCTATCTGCACTTCCTCAAGAGGCAGGTCGCGCGTGACCTCGTATCCCATGAGCATGGAAATTTCATATAAAAGCGCGCGGAAATCCTTTGAGCTTGTGTTTTTATCCCGCATAAAAGTCAGTTTGTGCTGGATCAGCGGGTGGTCTATAACATATACATTGGACATTTTGAATTTCTCCCTGTTTTTTATCAGTAAATAGTATATATGAAAATAAGGCCAATTACAATTTGTTGTGTAAAAAAAAGCAAAAAAGTTTATAATCCTCCCGCGCGCATCAGGGCAATCAGCAGGTCCACCATGCGCCCGTAACTCTGCACGCCGTCCTGTTGCTTATTGGATTTCAAGTAGTTGTTGTTCATGGTTTCCACCGCTTGCTGCGTATCTTTAAACTGCGCCCAGTAGGCCGCGTTGGCGTCCAAATCCCTTTGAACGGCGGGAGAAAGGGCGCCGTACACCCGGCTGTACAGGCCTGGGCTGCAGTTTGCAAGCTGGTTCATGGAATGCACCAGCGCCAGCATGGTGGAGGAATAGGAAAAATCTGTATCGGGCATGTTCCGGGATACGTAATATGCAATAAAATTCGCTTCGTCTTCCCGCGCAAAGCCTTTGAAGTGCGCGTATTCGTGCAACGCGGAGGACGAGAAATACAGGTCTGGCATTTGCATGTTTACGTTGGGCTCATACGTAAACGGTATAAATATGCCCAGGATATTCAAGCCTGAGAGCAGGTTGTATGTTGCCACGCCTTTTACGTCCGTCTCGCCTCCCAGGTTCATAAAGGGCGGCGCATATTCCCGGAATACATTTTTTACCTCCGTGTTGATCTGCTGTTTGGATTTGTTCATTTTGTATACGCCCCAAGCATCTTCAAGCGTTTTGCCGCGCAGATGGTTTGCCTTGCCTGCAAGGCTTTGGCACAAATGGTACAGTTCCTCCGGAGAAGCCGGTGAAGCATCCAGGCCCAGAGAAGCTGAAAGAGGCATGCGCGCGTAATTAAAAGCCCAGCCAGCCACAAACAAAGCCAGCAGGCAACTTGCCGCCACAGCCAGCAAAGCAAGCCGGAAGAACAGGTTACGGAGGAGGCTTTTTTTGTTTCGCTTTATGAGCGTTCTAAAGGTAAAAACGGCATAATAAGCCAGCCACCCCAGCAGCGCATACGCCAATATTTCGGCCAGACTGAACGGCAGGCTTGCGGTTAAAAAGTCCATCCTGGTGAATATGGGATAGATGCCCCTTGAATACACGAATTCGACAAAGACAGGTATGCTGAAACTGAACAGGTACGCAAAGTACACAATGAAGCCTGCCGACGCGTAAGGAAGCAATATGAAAACAGTTTCCATGATATTTTTATAGTACGAATTATCCGTAACTATGTCAACAAGTTAATAATGGATGACAAGAATTTTACGTATATTAAAAGATGCCGTTCGTTTGAAACGGCATTTTTAGCAAATGGGATTCCAAAGGGACAAACGCCGCTTTGGCAGAATGCATGGAATCGTACTCAGGTGTTTTCTATCTCAAACACCGTACGCCACGCCTCGTGGGTGGCGTTGTATATCTTGCGGGCCCCTGCGCAATCGCCTATCACGTAAGTAGCGGGCACAATGCCGGTTAAGGCCGCGGCCTCCGCACTGTTTGCCTTCAGGCCGGTGGCGTTGACCACCGCATCACAAGAGATTTTATCCCCGCTTTCACAAAGCACGCTGCCCGCAGTAATCTCTTTTACCTTGCAGTTGGCGCGGATATTTACTTTTGCTTTATCCAGCCTCCAGAGCAGTTCCGCGCGCGCGCCCGGCTCGTGCCCAGGCACAAGCGCGTCCAGCATTTCCACAATTGTAACCTGCTTGCCTTTCTCGGCCAGCACAAGCCCGGTTTCGCAACCCACCAGACCACCGCCGATCACAACCACTCTGTTTGCGTTTGTTTTTCCCTCCATCAACACCTTGTCCGCCTGCAGGGCATGTTCGATTCCGGGGATGGGCGGCTGCACATAGCAGGAACCCACAGCCACGATCAGCGCGTCCGGCGCAAGGGTTTTAATCAGTTCGGGCGTCGCGGGGGTGTTTATGTGCACCTCCACATTGCTTTTTTTAATCTGAAGCCGGAGCCACTCCAGGTAGCCGGCGGTTTTTTCCTTGAAATCCGGCGCGCCGCCCTCTATCAGATGGCCGCCCAGTGAATCCGTTTTTTCAAGAAGGATCACTTCATGGCCCATTCTGTCCGCCACCTGCGCGGCTTCCATGCCCGCGATGCCGCCGCCCGCGATGACTATACGTTTTGGATGCAGCGTTTTTTTGATCTTGTATGCAGTCTCCCTGCCGCAGGCGGGATTGAGTTCGCAGCGGATGGAACGGCCCTCGTAAAACCGGCTGATGCAGCCCTCGTTCCCGCGGCAGCAGGGGCGAATTTCTTCCGGTTTGCCTTGCGCCAGTTTATTGGGAAGCTCGGGATCCGCAATCAGAGGGCGGCCAAGCGCTATGATGTCCGCCTGCCCCTGCTGCAGGGCCTGCTCTCCCATTTTGTAATCCAGCGAGCCCACCGCTAAAACAGGCTTTTTGGAAACTTTTTTGACCGCTTCCGCAAAGGGCAGGAATGCGCCGCCCGGCATGTACATGGCCGTGATGTTGTACAGAGGCGCGGTTTCGTATATAGAGCCGGAGACATGAAAGTAATCCGCCAGGTCGTTCAGGATGGATACGTATGCACAAGCGTCGTCCACCGTGGCTCCGCCTTCTATAAAATCGCTGCCGTTAAGCCTGATGCCTATAATAAAGCCGGGGTTTGTTTTTGCGCGTGCTTTCTTTAATGTATTGGCTGCAAACCGCGCGCGGTTCTCCGGGCTGCCGCCGTATTCGTCTGTGCGTTTGTTTGTATAGGGTGACAAGAACTCCGCGATGAGGTATCCGTGCGCGCCGTGGATCTCCACGCCGTCAAATCCAGCCAGCATGGCGCGGTATGCGGCTTCCGCAAACGCGTCTTCTATCTGCTCTATCTCCGGTATGGAGAGAGCCCGGGGCATACGCTGCGTGACTTTGCACATTACCTCGGATGGCGCCACCGGTTGCAGCGGGTTCGCCCGGCCGTTCGCCTGCCTGCCTCCGTGGGATAATTGGATGATAGCCAGGCAATTGTGCTCCTGGATGGCTTCCGCCAGCAGGTTTTTGCCGCGAATCAGGTGGTCTGAATACAATCCGGAGGAAACAAGGGAGGAGCGGCTTTCCTTCTCGTCCACAAACGTATTTTCAACTATAATCGCCGCCACGCCGCCGCGCGCGCGGGCCGCGTAATATTCAATCAGTTCGGTTGTAACGTCGCCGTGCACGGTGTTCAGGCGCGTTTCCATGGGAGGAAGTATCATCCGGTTTTTAAGCTTGCGGTTTCCAATAGTCGCCGGTTCCAAAAGCATCATAATTCTCAACCCTCTTTCAACCTTTTTTCTTTAATTGTACTATCAGCATTTAAACTTATCAATGCACAGAAAATATGTTATAATCAAACAATCGCATTTTTTCTTTAAAAAAATGAACCAAAAAGAAAACCCATTTACGTAAACATTGTTTTCTTTTAGTCAAACCCTTTTTTTTAAGAGGTTTGAAAAAACAGGAAAGGAAATAAAATATGAATCCACAAGTCAGGCAAATTGCGCAAAGGATCAAGGAACTGCGCGAGATATTGGAGGTTCCGGCGGAAGAACTTGCGGGCAAGCTGGGAGTTAGCATTGCGGTTTACACCGGATACGAAAACGGTGAAACGGATATCCCAATCGGCGTTTTGTACGGCATCGCGGCAGATCTGGGGGTGGACCCCACGGTTTTGCTTACAGGAGACTCGCCGCGAATGGACGAATACACGCTGGTGCGCAGGGGAAAAGGCGTAAGAGTAGAGCGGTATGAGGGGTACGATTTTTCTTCCCTTGCTTTTAACTTTAAGAACAGGGACATGGAACCCATGATTGTGCACGTATCGCCCCAAAAGAACGGAAACGAGCTGGTTACCCACGCTGGGCAGGAATTCAACTATGTACTCGCGGGCACTGTGAAGGTGATCATTGGCAAACGGGAATTTATATTGAGCGAAGGCGACAGCATATATTTTAATCCCATGGCCCCGCACGGACAGCGCGCGGTTGGCGGGGACGCCACTTTTTTGACAGTAATTAACGAATAGGGGAAAAAGGGAACATGATTGAACGGTTTTTAGAGCGGACGGAGTTTGAGAGCTACGAGGACTTTAAGGCAAACTACAAGCTGAATATTCCGCCGGTATTTAATTTTGCGTACGACGTGATGGACGAATGGGCAAAGGAACGGCGGGACAAGCCCGCTCTGCTGTGGTGCAACGACGACGGAGAACAAAAGAGCTTCTCTTTTGGAGATATAAAAATGCTAAGCGACAAGGCAGCCAATGTGTTTGTGCAGAACGGCGTAAAAAAAGGCGACGCGGTGATGCTGATATTAAAGCAGCGGCCGGAGGTTTGGATTTGCATTCTTGCCCTGCACAAAATTGGCGCGGTTGTGATTCCAGCCACCTTTCAATTGACGCCCAAGGATATTGTATACCGGTGCGGCGCTGCGGAAATCAAGATGATTGTATGCGCGGACGACGAGGAAATATTGCGGCATATCGAAGCAGCCAGGCCGGATTGCCAGACGCTTGAAACACTTGCGGCTGTGGGGGAGAATATACCCCGGGGCTGGATAGACATGCGCAAAGAAATAACGCGGGCCAGCGATCAATGGGAACGCAGGCAGGACATTGAAAATTCCGACACCATGCTGATCTATTTTTCCTCGGGCACAACGGGCATGCCCAAAATGGTGCTGCACGATTTTGAATACCCGCTGGGCCACATTGTAACGGCAAAATACTGGCAGCATTGCGTGGATGGCGGCAGGCACCTGACGGTGTCCGATTCCGGATGGGCAAAGTTCGCCTGGGGCAAGATATACGGCCAGTGGATTTGCGGCGTGGTAATGGTTGCTTATGACACCGAAAAGTTTGAACCAGTCAAACTGCTGGAGACAATTGACCGTTTGAAGCTTACCACTTTTTGCGCGCCGCCCACTATCTACCGTTTTTTGATTAAAGAGAACCTTAAAAAATACGATTTTTCTACTATCCGCCACGCATGCATAGCGGGCGAACCCTTAAACCCGGAGGTGTTCAACCGGTTTAAGGAAGCCACGGGGCTGGAGGTAACGGAAGGATTTGGCCAGACCGAGACAAGCGTGCTGCTTGCCAATTTTGGCTGGTATCCCATCAAGCCCGGTTCCACCGGCAAGCCTTCGCCGCTATATGATATAGACATTGTGGACGAGAACGGCAATTCCTGCGAAGACGGCATTGAAGGCTCTATTGTAATCAAAAACACGGACAAGGCCCACCCCACAGGGTTGTTCCGCCGCTATTACAAGGATCCGGAAGTGACCGGACGCGTATGGAAAAACGGCGTGTACAACACGGGCGATATGGCCTGGCGGGACGCGGAAGGGTACTTCTGGTTTGTGGGCCGGAACGACGATGTGATCAAATGCTCCGGTTACCGCATTGGGCCGTTTGAGGTGGAAAGCGCTCTGCTGACGCACCCAAGTGTGCTGGAGTGCGCTGTTACCGCCGTGCCCGACGCTGTGCGCGGCCAGGTGGTAAAAGCCACCGTGGTGCTGGCACGCGGATACGAGCCCGGCGAAGCGCTCAAAAAAGAATTGCAGACCCACGTGAAAAACGTGACCGCGCCCTATAAATACCCAAGGGTTGTGGAGTTTGTGGCCGAGTTGCCCAAAACGGTGGGCGGCAAGATCCGCCGTGTCCAGATCCGCACGGAAGACGCAAATAAATAGTTTTTATTATGTATTACTTTTCTTTTGAAAAAAAAGTAACGCAAAAGAAAATCATGTTTTAAAAGTATGAAACATCAGGTTTTCTTTGGGTCTTACCCTCTCTTTTTTCTAAAAGAAAAGGGTAAGGAAAAAAAGGAGATTTTGCATGAAAACAATACCGGCGCTGCCCGAGGAAAAAATAACGGAGAGCAAAAAAGAATTTATAGGCCTGTTAAAATCTGTGGACCGTGCGGGCATAGATGATTTGATTGCGTGGCTGGAGGGGGAAACAGATTTTTTCAGCGCTCCGGCAAGCACGCGCGCGCACGGCGTATTTGAAGGCGGGCTTTTGGTGCACAGCCTGAACGTATACAGGCTCCTGACCAGCTTTGCCAAAAATATCCCCAACATGGATCCGCAGGCTATGATTGTTGTGGGCCTGCTGCACGACGTCTGCAAGGTGAACTTTTACAAAAAGACCGTAAGGAACGTGAAGGTGCCTGGAGAAAAACGTTGGGAAGAGGAAGAAAGCTACGGAATAGACGACGCGCTGCCCATTGGGCACGGCGAAAAATCCGTATATCTTGCCATGAAATTCATCCGGCTTACGGACGAGGAAGCGGTGAGCATCCGCTGGCATATGGGCGGCTACGACGACAGCGCGCGTTCATACATCGGCGGGCTTGCGCAATCGGCGGCATACGAAAAATATCCGCTTGCGGCGGCAACCGCCATTGCGGATATGTATGCGGCTCATTTTACGGATAAAAGATAGTTTCAGTAACTGAGCGTGCGGCTGGTAATGGAAATCTCTACGGAGGTTACCAGCCCGAATATTAAAAGGAATACGCCGCCCGCCGGGGAACTGAACCCGCCCGAGGACAGGACAAAAAACGCGATGGCAGTGGCAAAGCAAGTGATCAGCGCCACAATGGAAAGCATGTATTCATGGCGGCGCCGGTAGCATTTGATTGCGTTGATAACGGAAAACACGCCCGCAATAAGCGCCCAGAAGCCGATGATCACAGGAATAAAAGTATCTTTGGCCGGCACGCTGAACACCAGCAGCAAAATGCCCGCCAGTATAAGCAGGGATGCAAGAAGTATACGCAAAATAGGCGCGGATTGCCTGGGAGTGTCGTCAAACAGGCTGGACCCATGCTGGCGCCCGTTGTAATACCGGATGATGGAAACCGCGCCCCACAGCAGCAGGATGAATCCTAAAATAATAACAACGGCAAACATCGCAAACTTAGGACTGAAGATGGCAAACAGCCCGATGAGAGCGAGAGCGAGACTGATATAGAAACGGAATAAATCTTTTCTTTGCATGTTTTTAACTGCCCCTTTTCATATATCATTAATACCATTATAAGGCGGTTTTATACATGAAGTCAACGAGCGGGGCAGGAATTTCTCCTTTACATAATACATCGTTATTTTTTTCAATTAATAAATACCGTTTTGGAAACTTTTAAGAAATCGAAGTAAATAAGCCTGTTTTTAGCTGTTTTTATTTGATATAATCAATAAAAGAATTCTTTAGTAAGGAACAGGCTTATGAAATACAATACAATTCTATTTGACTTTGACGGAACGCTTACAGACAGCTCTAAAATTATTCTGCCCTGCATAGAGAATACATACCGGGAACTGAACCTTAAGCTGCCGTCCGCTTCCATACTGCACAAGTTCATAGGGCCGCCGCTGAGGGACGCCTTTTTGAACATTGGCACGCCAGAAGAACTGGTGGACCGTGCGGTGGATATATACCGGGGTACCTTTAACAACAACAGGTTTGAGGATTTTCTTTTATACCCAGGCATGCGCAATTTGCTTGAAAAGCTTAAAGATGCGGGCGTGCGGCTGGCGGTTGCGTCCGTACGCATCGAAGACAAGCTGCAGGAGATTTGCATGCAAATGGATATTGAACGGTACTTTGAAACCGTTTGCGGCCGAGTGGACGCGGAGGCCGTTTTTACAAAGGAAGATGTGGTGCGCCGGGCTCTTGAAAAACTTGGGCATCCGCCGGGAGACACCGCCCTTGTGGGCGACAGCGTGTTTGACGAGGAAGGCGCGCGTGACGCGGGGATAGACTTTATTGCCGTGCTGTACGGGTTTGGATTTGCCGATGCGTCTTCTGTGGGCCAAAACGTGTTTATTGCGGATTCTGTGCAGAGCGTAGCCGGTTTTCTTGAAATCGCCTGATTGGGGGCGTAATACAAGCAAAAGAAAGCGGCATTAAAGGATTTTGGTTTTTTCCGTCGAATTTATAAAAATCCAGATGTTTTTATTTATATTCGTTTTTAAGGTAGGTAGGGGAATTATGTTTGAACCAAGGGAAATCCCAAAAGAAATATTAATCAACGGCATTATATCCGCTCTGGACCGGCTGTATGAAAGCGACCAATACCTGATAGCAAACAAACCGTTTGTACACAGGGAAAACCTTTCTGAGCAGGGGCTTATCTTCAGGTTTGGCATCTATTTGCAGGAATACATGGACAGGGAGACTTTTTTGAACGGCTATAACCTGGACATGGAATACAACCGCATGCTAGACGCAAAAAAGACGCAAAGCTCTTTTAAAAGCGGCACATTCCCGGATCTGGTCATACATGTGCGGGGCAGCAACGATTATAATCTTTTGGTGATGGAATGCACAACATGGTGGGATTCGGACGTGTATTTGAAGCAGCAGGATATTCTGCGCCTCAAAGAACTCACACAGAACTCCGCAAGAAATTTTACGCTGGGTGCGTATATTGCCTTTGAGAAAAGCAGGTCTATTCAAAAATGGTTTATAAATGGGAAGGAGATCAACAGCATTTAGCGGGTATAAAAAAGCGATACTAAAGGCGCGCAACCGGCAGAACGAATAAATGTTTGCCGGTTTTTTAATTGCCTCAGATTTAAAATCAAGAAATTAAAACCATGCTTGACAATACAACAATGTTATGTTACATTTAAATTACGCAATAAAACAATGTTACGATGCGAGGTGACGATAAGTGAATTTAATATCAAAAAAGGATCTGCTGGCTATAACGGGCATATCGTACGGCCAGCTTTACAGATGGAAGCGCGAGCGGCTGATTCCGGAGGAATGGTTTATCAAGCAGTCCTCTTATACGGGACAGGAAACGTTCTTCCCGCGGGAGCAGATACTCAGCCGGGTAAAATCCATTTTGGAGATGAAGGACGAATATTCGCTGGAAGACTTGGCAAAGCTGTTCTCTCCGGATGCCGCCCAGGCGGCCGTTACTGTTCCGGAGCTTGTGGAGATGGGCGCTCTGGAGGGCGAGACAGCGGGCATAATGGAACAGGTTTATGGGAGCGGCGAGTTGGACCTGTGGGATGCGGCGTTTGCGCTGGCCTGGGCAAAGGCTGCGGGCGAAGCGGGAATAAACCGGGAGCAAACGGCAGGGCTTTTATGCATCTGCGCGCGGAGCGCCTCCAAAAGAAAGAGTGTGGACGCCGTATGCACCGTCTTTTTGGCGGAACAGGAATACCATGCCGTGTTTGCCGCCCAAGCCGCGGCGCTGGTGTTTGACAGCAGCATAGACCCGGTTTGCAGCATTCCGCTTAGTCAAGCGGCGGAAGAACTAAAATTAAAATATAAAAAGATTTAATAAGTTTGAAAAGGAGATATAAAAAATGAGCGATTGCAAAATGGAAGGCGTAAGCACTATTAGCGGCGGCGTATATGAAAAAATGACCGTGGAAGGCGTTGGTACCTGCGTGGGCGATGTGAAAGCGGAGGAAATGCGCATAGGCGGCGTGTTCAAATGCATGGGCGCGGTGGAAACGGGCCTGCTGGAGAGCGACGGCACCGTAGAGTTCCGCTCCAGCATCCGCGCAAAAAAAATAGTGGCAGACGGCGTATTTGCGGCCAAGGGAGACGGAAAAATAGAGGCGGACGAGATACGGTCGGACGGTGTGTTTAATTGTGCGGGCCCCATTGAAGCCGGTTTGATGGAAACCGGCGGCACTGCGACGGTTCGCTCAAACGTCCGCGCCAAAAAGCTGGTGGTGGACGGCATGCTGACCGCCAAAGCCGGCAAGATAGAGGCGGATGAGATTATCTGCGGCGGGTTTATTACGGCGGGCGAAGTATCCGCGGACCGCATAGACGCGGACGGCGTGATTAACGCCAAGGAGATTGTGGGGGACAATATTGTGATCCGCTCCCGCATGAACAAGGTGGTGCGCTTTTTTGCAAAGAAGTTTTCCAACGTGGAGCTGATTGAGGCCACGACGGTTGAGCTGCACGGCGTTTTGGCCAAATCTGTAAGCGGCAGGGACATTGTGATTGGGAAGAACTGCGGCATTGACGCCGTGGACTGCTCGGGCACGCTGCGCATAGACCCCAGCGCGCAGGTGGGCAAGATTACAGGCGAATACACCATGCAGAATTGAGGTGTTGTTGTGCCGGTATCCAGTTTTGTGCGGTATCTGTGGGAATCCTATGTAATTGACGCCATGTATCTCATCAAGCGGATTCAGTGTTTTTGGATATTGATGTTTGGCTGCTGCGGAAAGTAACGAAACAACGTATTATGGCGGCTAATGTATGATTTTAAAAGGGCGGTTGAAAAAGCCCTTTTTTGCTTTATAATTATAAATTGCATTTTTACAAAAACAGTAACGGAGGCTTATATCCCCTCCGGCGCTTCCTTCCCCGCCCGCTCATACGCATATTTAATGAACTCATTCTGGCTGTTGACCTTTTCTTCGTTAGGCAAAGGCGTAATCTTCCTGTATAACCCGTTCACCTGCAGCCGTGCTTTTACATTGTCCAATAGCTGGGTTCTGACATAAAATTCAATATATTCGCGCGCGTCCGCGTCCGTAATGGGAATGCCCACTTCCACCCGCCTCTGGGTGTTGCGCGTCATAAAATCGGCCGACGATATGTAAATCACGCGGTTTTCCGCGCTGCCCGCCATATAGATGCGGGCGTGCTCCAAAAACCGCCCTACAATGCTGCGCACCGAAATGTTTTCCGTTGCACGAGAGCCGGTTTTAAGGCAGCAGATGCCGCGGATAATAAGGTCTATTTTTACGCCCACACGGGAAGCGTCTATCAGAGCGTCTATCACGTCTTTGTCCGTAAGGGAGTTCAGCTTAAAGATCAGCCTGCCCTGGCCGCCCGCTTTTGCGATTTTGGCCTGCCCTTCTATCATCGCCAAAACGCGGGGTTTAAGGCAAAGGGGAGAGACCAGCAGGATACTGGAATGCTCCACAAGCTGCCTGCTCTTGAGCGCGAAGAACACCTGCAGAGCGTTATGGCCCACAGCCGTATCCGCGGTGATTAAGGTAAGGTCCGCGTACAGGTTGGCTGTGGCTTCGTTAAAGTTGCCGGTGCCAATCTGGGTGATGTACTGAACCTTGTCCTTCTTTTTAATGGTTATGAGAAGCAGCTTGCTGTGCACCTTGTAGTCTTCCAGGCCGTAGATTACTTCCACGCCTGCGTCTTCCATTTGCTTGGAGATGTCTATGTTGTGGTATTCATCAAACCGGGCGCGCAGTTCTACCAGGGCGAGCACGTGCTTGCCGTTCTCCGAAGCCGTGATGAGGGCGTCCACAATTTTGGAGTTATCCGCCTCCCGGTACAGGGTGATGTATATGGAATCCACCTCCGGGTCTGCCGCCGCTTCCCGCAGCAGGTTGATGAACGTTTTGATGTTCTCGTACGGGTAGGATAAAAGCAGGTCCTTTTTTTGTATCTGCGGTATCATGGGCTCACCCTGCGCAAGGCCGGGGGTATATTGCGGGGATACTTTGGGGAAGAACAGGTGGAGGTGTTCCTTGTAGCTCTTTCGCAGGTCTGAAATAAACGAAAGGTCCAGCGGGATCCTGCGCCTGAAAATATGGGATTTATTCAGCTTTAAGTTTCTGGTAACCATATCCTCCAGCGCGCCAATGTTACCGTCGTAAAATTCTATGCGCACGGGCGCAAGCCGTTTGCGCTTTTTCAATAGGATTTCCATGGATTTGCGGTAATCCAGCTTCTCGTGGTCTTCCAGCGCTTCCTCCGCGTCCAGGTCCGCGTTGCGGGTGATGCGGAAAATAGCTTTCTCCGCTATCTGGAATTTATCAAAAATGCGGTCCGCAAAATAGTAGATCAAATCCTCGGTCAGGATGAATTTATTCTTTTTGGAGGGCAGCATAACAATACGCGGGAACGCCTGGCGTATGGGCACGATGCCAAGGCTCTCATGGCCGCGGCCGCGGCGCATCGTGACGCCCAGGTACAGCGCGTTGTTTTCCAGAAACGGAAAAGCGTGCTTTGCGTCTATGATATCGGGGGAAAGGTATGGGAGTATCTCGCGGTCAAAATGGCGCTCCAGGAACGCGTAATCAAACTTGGAGATATTGTCAAACCGCACCTGCACAAGGCCCATGCGCTTGCATTCCGCAAACAGCTTGGCGTAAGACCGGTCCACCCGTCTTAAAAGCTTTGTAAGCGCTTCGTGTATGGCGCAGAGCTGCTCCGCGTCCGTCATGCCGGATTTGTTGTCCGTAATGTTTTTGTTGAACAGCAGGCGGTCGTATATGCCGCCCACGCGCACCATAAAGAACTCATCCAGGTTTGTCTGCCAGATGGACATAAACATCAGCCGCTCAAACAGAGGGTTTGCGGCGTCTTCCGCCTCTTCCAGGCAACGCTCGTTAAACTTGAGCCAGTTTAAATCGCGGTTCTCGTAATATCTGTACAGGTTTGCCATTTTTCCACCAAGTTTACTAATTTTTATTAAATTATATATGGTATGGGGCAAATCTGCAATTTATACTTGCTATTTTTGCGGTAAATTTTTTGTAAACAACAGGTCCTTGTTTTGCATTTTTGTACCTGCCGGTAAACCTATTCTTTTGGTTTTTATTGAAAGTTTGGCAAAATGCACTTATAATGTACTTTGATATTATGGAGGGGTGTTTTTTATGCACTTTTTTAGTTCGATTACTGCAATGGATATAATAGGTCTGGTGTTGCTGGCTGTTGGCGCCGTCCTGAATTTTGCCGCCAAACCGTTGTCCAGGTTTGTAAAGCCGGACGGCGTTTATGTGCCGCTGATCATCAAAACCGCCGGGCTTGGCTTGGTGATCGTCGCGTTTTTAATGATTATCGGCGTAATTGCCTGAAGCTGGAGGAATATGCATGTCTGTAGAATTGCGTACCACGTACGACCCTAAAGAAATTGAGGACAAGCTCTACCAGAAGTGGCTGGACAACGGCTATTTCCGCGCGGAGGTTGACCATACAAAAACGCCTTATACAATTGTAATTCCCCCGCCGAACATCACGGGCCAGCTGCACATGGGCCATGCGCTTGATAACATGATGCAGGACGCCATCATACGCTTCCGCAGAATGCAGGGTTACGCGGCGCTCTGGCTGCCGGGCACGGACCATGCAAGTATTGCCACCGAGGTGAAAATTGTGCAGCAGATTGCGGAGGAAGGCCTCACCAAGGAACAGATTGGCAGGGACGCGTTTTTAGAGCGCGCGTGGGCCTGGAGAAAGCAGTACGGCGGCAGAATTGTGGAGCAGCTCAAAAAGCTGGGTAGCTCCTGCGACTGGTCCCGTGAGCGGTTTACGATGGACGAGGGATGTTCCCGCGCGGTAAAGGAAGTGTTCATCCGCCTGTATAATAAGGGGCTTATATACCGCGGCAGCAGGATCATCAACTGGTGCCCCAACTGCAAAACAGCGCTTTCCGACGCGGAGGTGGATTATGCCGAGGCGGATTCCCACCTGTGGCATATCCGGTATACGTCCGAGGACGGTTTGGCCAGCGTGGTGGTCGCGACCACCCGGCCAGAGACCATGCTGGGGGATACCGCCGTTGCGGTGAACCCCAAGGACAAGCGGTATAAGGACCTGGTGGGCAAAAATGTGGTATTGCCTTTGATGAACCGCAAAATTCCCGTGGTGGCGGACGAGTACGTGGACATGGAGTTTGGCACTGGCGCGGTAAAGATCACTCCCGGACACGACCCCAACGACTTTGAAGTTGGCCAGCGGCACAACCTGCCCGTGATCCGCGTAATGGACGACGGCGGCGTAATCAACGAGCTGGGCGGCGCATACGCCGGACTGGACAGGTACGAGGCGCGTAAAAAAATTGTGGAAGACCTGGCTTCCTCCGGCGAGCTTGTTAAAATAGAAGACCACAAGCACAACGTGGGCGGATGCTACCGCTGCTCCACCACTGTTGAGCCCATTGTTTCGCTTCAGTGGTTCGTTTCCATGAAGGAACTGGCAAAGCCTGCCATAGAAACGGTTGAGAGCGGGGAAACAAAATTTGTTCCCGATAAATATTCAAAAATTTATTTTAACTGGATGTACAACATCCGTGACTGGTGTATTTCCCGCCAGCTTTGGTGGGGGCACAGGATCCCGGCGTATTACTGCGAGGCGTGCGGGGAAATGGTTGTGGCCGCGGAGGCGCCGGACAAGTGCCCCAAGTGTGGTGGCGCGCATTTTAAGCAGGACGAGGACGTGCTGGATACATGGTTTTCTTCCGGGCTTTGGCCTTTCTCCACGCTGGGATGGCCGGATAAAACGGAGGACCTGGATTTCTTCTATCCCACCAACGTGTTGGTAACGGCATACGACATTATATTCTTCTGGGTTGCGCGTATGATCTTTTTTGGCATAGAGGTAATGGGCAAAACGCCGTTTGAGTTTGTGAACATACACGGCATTGTGCGGGACGCGCAGGGCAGAAAGATGTCCAAGTCCCTGAATAACGGAATAGACCCGCTGGAGGTGGTGGAGAAGTTTGGCGCGGACGCGCTCAGGTTCTCGCTTGCCATTGGCATCAAGCCGGGCAATGACATGCGGTTTTACTGGGAGAAGTGCGAAGCGGCCCGCAACTTTGCAAACAAGGTATGGAACGCTTCCCGCTTTGTGCTGATGAACCTGGACGGCGACCCCGGCGAAGTGGATGAATCCAAGATTGATATTGCGGACAAATGGATACTGATGCGCCTGAATTCCGTGATTGCGGAAGTGACCGAGTGCATGGAGCGGTTTGACCTGGGCCTAGCCGTGCAAAAGGTGTACGACTTTGCCTGGAGCGAATTTTGCGACTGGTATATAGAAATGGCCAAGCCCCGGCTGTATGGGGATGACAAGAGCCAGAAGAACGGGACGCTTGCCGTGTTGGTGCATGTGCTTAGGAGCACGTTAAAACTGCTGCATCCCTTTATGCCGTTTATAACGGAGGAAATATATTGCAGCCTGCCGGGCGCGGGTGAGACCATTATGCTCTCCGAATGGCCGGGAGCGCAGGAGCTTTCCTACGAGAAGGACGCGCAGGCCATGCAGGGCGTGATGGAACTGATCCGGTCCATCAGAAACATACGCACAGAAATGAATGTGCCGCCTTCCCACAAGGCAAACCTTACCGTTTTATCCGCGCAGGCGTATGAAATAGAGCTATGCAGGGAATACATCAAACGGCTGGCATACGCATCTGATGTGGCGACCGTTCAGGACAAATCTAAGGTGCCGGAGAATTCCGTATCCGTGGTTTGCGCCATTGGCGAGGCGTATATGCCCCTGGCAGAGCTGATAGACATAGAAAGCGAGATTGCGCGGCTTACAAAGGAATCGGAAAGCCTGCGGGGCGAGATCAAGCGGGCGGAGGGCAAATTGAATAACCCCGGATTTGTGGGCAAAGCGCCTGCCAGCGTGGTGGAGGAAGAAAAGGGGAAACTGGTAAAATACCAGGGCATGCTGCAAAAGGTTGAGGACAGGATTAAAGAATTGAGCAGCATGCGGAAATAAAGGGCAGAGAAACAGGTGGACTACATACACATTGCCGGAACCAACGCGAAGGGTTCGGTTTCGGAATATATTTATCAGATATTAATGGCGGAGGGGTATGCCTGCGGGCTTTTTACCTCCCCGCATTTGTTTTCCCCCGCTGAGCGTTTCCGCATGAACGGGCGCACGATTACGGGGCAAGAATATGCAAAATACATGGAAGCGGCAGGCGGCGTGGAAGGTGAGCACATGTTCCGCAAATGGACGCGCGCGGCGATTGCCTGGTTTGAAGACAATCATCTGGACTATGCGGTGATAGAGGCGGGCATAGGGGGCAGCAAGGATTCCACCAATGTGGTGGATGCAAAAATTGCCGTGCTCACGCCAATCAGCCTGGACCACACAAAAATACTGGGCGATACCGTTGAAAAGATTGCGCGGGACAAGTGCGGGATCATTAAGCCGGGGGCAAAGGTGATCACATTCGGCCAGAAGCGCAGCGTAATGCGCATTATAGAAGCCGTATGCAAAAAGCAGGGCGCGCGCCTGATTGTAGCGGACGAGCCCCGAATACTTCACGCAGGGCTGAACGGCCAGGATTTTACGTACAAGGAATTAAAAGGGCTTTTGATCGGCGCGGTTTCCCCGCACCAGGCGGACGATGCATGCGGCGCAATAGAAGCGGCGCTGGCAGCGGGCGCGGGCGCAGGGGCGATCAAAGAAGGCCTTTTAAACACGCGCCTGGAGGCGCGGGCGCAGATAATATCTCCCGGCCTGGTGATAGACGGAGCGCACAACCCCGCCGCCATAGGCGAATTGAAGCTGACTCTGGACAGGCTTTTTGCGGGGAAAAGAGTGACTGTATTAACAGCCGTGATGCGGGACAAGGACGCAAAGGCGATTGCCTCGGGCATTAAAAAGTTTGCGGACAAGGTTATCTGCACCTGCGTTGACCGCGAGCGCGGCTTGCCCGCGTATGACTGGGCAAAGCACTTTAATGATGCGGATTATTTCAGCAACGCCCGGTCCGCATTTGCTTATGCAAAAGCCATGAGCCCGGAGCTGCTGGTGGTTTGCGGGTCTTTCTATCTGGCGGGCGTTGTGCTGAAGTACTCGGAAATTAACAATGCAAATTTAGCCTGCTACTAATGCGCATGTAAACAGGATGATTAGCAATAGCCGATTATTTAAATTAGGTACGAGAGGCAATATGGAATAACCATTTTCAGCAATAAGAATAAATACTATTGAAGATGTTTTTGAATTTCTTATTACAGAGGTTGATGAGCGCCTGATACATTAAAGTTGGGTGGGGTCCACTGTGGGGGCCGCCCGCCGCTATCCCCGTATACGACGAACCGCGGGTCAGGCGGTTGATTGAAAAAGCCACGGTCTATGGGGATATTATTGATTGCGGAGTTCAAATCCGGCGTGACGGTGGATGTAAACACTTCAAAAATTATTAATCAATAAGGTCATTTTGGAATCTTGAAAGATGCTCGTACGGAAGAATAAGTCTTCCACGATAGAGGCCACAGCCATCGTTGATAAGGGAATTATCCACTGCTGAAAACATATTTACATCCAATTCTGATAATTCAAGCTGCTGCAACATGATACCTCTTTCATAAGCATCATCAAAATAAATATTTCTTCCTTTTGGAATTGCATCTCGTTTAGCTCTTTCACGTTCCTGCCGCTTTTCGTAACCTAAATGATTGGCAGGACCAATTTCAGCAAAATCGTCCATTTCTTTTGTGCGAAGTTGTACTTCCACATAACAACGGGCAATGTTATCATAAAACGTTATATGCAGCGAACGATAGCCACTAGACTCTGGATTTGCAATATAATCTCGATAGTATGGGCTTACGCTTTCTCTTAACAAAGGCGATTTTTTTTGATCCATAAAAGAAGCCAGTTCTGCGGTAAATCCGCGTTCCTCCAGGAAATCAAGCAACTGGTTGGCAACATCATATAGATATTTTATTTCTTCGTCCGCGCAGATCTCACCTTCTTTCAGATGACATTTGGGAAGGGAAATTACGATTCTGTATGCAATCAGGTCCCGAAAACAGTTCAAACAGTTTTTCAGTTCAGGAAGAGAAGGGTAAGTGCCGTGTTCAATATAATACTCGTAAATATATTCCACAATGTATCCGTTGAATTTTGATTCCGCGCGTATCAGAGATTTAATGCGGCCCTTAAAGGTAAATGCAAGAAAAGGATATTCAGTTGCCATAAGTTTATAGAATTCCCGAATCCGCTGAGACTGCGAAGTCAGGAAATCATTATGCTGCAAAAGTTCCGTAATTTGAAGCAGAAAATTACAGTGCACAAGATCAATCTGATTATGAGTTTCTCTGGCCGACTGTTTCAAATCCTCAGCATATCTCTGTAATATCTTAAGAACGGTATCGCCTGCGTATAAATAATCATTTAATTTTTTCATTATAATTTTCCGCGTCTGTCAATTTTTTTATAGACGCATTTTCCTTTCCCAAGTGTTTGAATATCTATTTATCAAAAGATATTCAAAATATCCAACTCATTTTATCGCTCACACAAAATAAAATATAACATATATATTCAATCATGCCCAGTAAAAGCTGGCCGTTTTCTCGTCTGCATCCAATCTGACCACACAACCAGTCAAAGCAATTAAAAGTGTTACGAGATGGCATAAGTTATCTTGATAAAATCATTTCTGCTGGGTGGACAACATTTGATTTAAGTTGAACATTATTTTAGGGTTGCACCGCTACAACTGATGTGGCCTTTCTTTTTATTCTTCAAGTAGACAAAGACAAGGGAAATGCAGACCGTGTCAAAACTACAGGGCCATTTTGACCTTCTATGACACCTGTACTATGAAACAGTTAATAAATTGCATGCACCTAAAATGAAACTTGGCACGAGACATTTTGCTCAAATAACCCGTCATTTTAGGATTTGGACCTTAAAAAACAAAAAATAAAAAGCCCTTCAAAAAGCTCATTTTTGGCTTTTTTAAAGGACTTGTCCTGGCAGCGGAAGCTGGATTCGAACCAACGCTAAACGGGTCAGAGCCGTTCGTGCTACCGTTACACAATTCCGCTATTTTAAAATAAAACCCCACGGTGCCGTTTGCCTTGTTCTTAACACCCGCCTCACGGCAGGTGGGTACTATGCATCTTCCTTTACAGTTTCCTGCCCGCAGCAGGCATACTAACCGGTCGATGACACGCATTCCCTAAGTTAGAATGTGGGTTTAAAAATCAAAGCTACACGAGCACCCCAGGAATTATAACTTCAATATTTTATTGTATGCGCCGGGTGGGCTCCGCGGTACATTTATATATTATACATAACGAAAAAATAAATTCAAGCCTTTTTTGGTGATTGCCAAAAAATTATGATATAATAAATCAAGGGTTGCAAAACGGTATGATTGGGCGGCGTTTTGGGGACAAACCGCAAACCGCATGAAACGGCGAAAAATCTATCCGCGGCCACGCCTGTTTAGCTGTGACAGAAATAAAAATGCATAAGGCAAGGAGCAAAACGCATGGAGATAAAACCCAATCCTTCTGAATCAAAACTGCTGATTTTGTATCTGTTCAATGAAATCCGTATGGACCTGAATGATTTGCAGGTATTGCGCGTATTTGTTGAACTTGGTCTGATGAACTATTTTGACCTGATGAATTACATTGCGGAGCTCATTGCCGGGGAAATGCTGGCGGAAAAAGAACAGCCTGCGGGCAAATGCCTTTCCATTACGCAGAAAGGAAAGGACGTGCTGGCAGAATTTGTGCAGGAGATACGCAACTCCCAACGCGAGCGCATTATGGACTATTGCGCCCGCCACAAGCACGAGTTGCGTGCCGAATCCCTGTATACCGGCGAATACCATGCGGACCGGAACGGATACCGCGTGCTGCTGAAAATTATGGACGGGGATGAGACGGTGTTTCAGATGGAGCTTATGGTATTTTCCAAGGATGACGCCATGCACGCTATTGAAACATGGCGCAACAACGCTCCCAAAATTTATACATCGGTTTTGGATAAACTAAAATAACATTCGAATTCATTTTTTTTAATAGACGCCGGGCATAGGCTCAACTGAAAACTGAGGCGGCATAAGCATGTGGTTCGCGCGCTTATGTCTTTTTTATTTTCCTGTTTTAATATCCGGGAGAAAAGGGCAAGGCTGCACAAACGCCTTGGTTGAGCCTATATCAAACTTTAACATTCCTTTTCGCGGCCAGCAATTCCAAAAAAACGTACGGTCAATTGTTGTGACGGATGCATATATTGTATAACAGGGAACCATGAAAATATCCGCGCGTAAAGCCAACAAATGATACATGGTACACGGAAAGGAGATACTGTATGGATAAGCTGGAAGCGTTGCTCACAAATTCCGATTTTTGGGCGGCGATTGTAACAATGGTTACGGTTATATTGGTAAGCCTGAATGTGCCGCAGGGGAGCATTACGCAAATTACGGCCATTATTTCGGCAACAGGAGCGTTTATAGCGTATGTGCTGGGGAAAGGCGCGGTACAGATTGCGCAGGTCAAGCTGAATGCCGCAAGGCTTGAAAACGAGGCTGCAAGGCTCGCGAACGAGACGGCAAAGCTTAATGCAGAGGAATAAAAAAAATATTTACGGTAAACCGGCCGAATAAGCGTATTGAATTAAACAATTTTTTTTTTAAGTATAAGGGGGGAATCCCTCCTTTTTTTTGCATTGGAATTCTAAAAACACCCGGGCGTTCGTATAAATAACAGGGAAAATACAGCCTCCATGAAAAGCGCAGGAAGGGAGATTCACCATGAATATAAGGCTGGCCTTGATACCCATAGGCGTTACAAGGAAGGGCAGCATGCTTGGCAGCTTTACGGGCGTTACCATTCACAACGCCGGCAACCGTGATGCGGGTGCAAATGCGGACGCTATTGCACGCGACCTCTACAATAACGCAGCAAATAATATCACCGGGTTTCACTATGCCGTTGACGGCGTGGAGATTGTTTGCGCCATTCCGGAAACAGAGGTGGCCGAACATTGCGGGACGCGCAAGGGAAACGACGCCACCGTATCCATAGAAATCTGCTGCAACGTGGATGGGAACGGTCTGGAGGCCACCGAACTGGGGGCAAAGCTGGCGGCGGATATATTAAAGCGGCACGGGCACAAAAAAGCTGTGTGGAAGGGCAACCTGTTCCAGCATAACGACTGGAGCGGCAAAGACTGCCCGGAAGACCTGCGCCGGGGCGAGCCGTACGGGTGGGATACGTTTGTGGAGAAAGTAAATACTTGGATGTCGGCGGCGGCGGAGCCCACGACGGTCTCGGAGACGGCGTATACGGCTTTTTATATTGCCAAAATGCTATGGTACGAGCCCGACGCGGACGTACAGGCGCTGCAGCGCAGCTTAAATGCGATGCATTATACGGCTGGGCCGGTAGACGGCGTGTTTGGCCCGGTTACGGAAGCGGCGGTGCGCACGTTCCAAAAAGACCACAATATCCGAGTGGACGGGATTGTGGGGCCGCAGACGACCGCCGCCCTGGGCGGCGGCTGGAAGGGACCGTAAAAGATTTTAAAAAGATGTTTAAAGTGCTAGAAGCGTGTTATCTATATAATAGAAATTAGCACTCGATCAAAGAGAGTGCTAACAAAAATATAGAAGGAGTTGTTAACCATGGCAGGATTAGTACCTTTTAACAGAAACAGTTTTGGCCTCAGGCCGGTAGGCGGATTTTACGATATGCTTGATGACTTCTTTTCTGACTCCTGGCTTCCGGCCCGCACATTTGCGTTCGATACATTTAAAATCGACGTAAAAGAAGACGGGAAGACTTACAGCATTGAAGCCGAATTGCCGGGCGCAAAAAAAGAAGAGATCAATCTGGCCCTCGACGAAGGCAGGCTGACCATCGCGGTTACGCGGGAAGAGAACGTGGAAGACAAAAAAGAGAATTACGTACACCGTGAGCGCCGTTACGGGTCGGTGGAACGCAGCATATACCTGGCAGACGCAGACCCTGGCGGAATCGACGCGAAGCTGGAAGAAGGGCTGCTGAAGATCGTTGTTCAGAAAAAGGGCGAAGAAGACAAGACCAAAAAAATTGAGATTAAATAACACCTAAATAAAACTGCGAAACAATACACATTGGGGGCCTCTCCAATGTGTATTTTTTAAACAAAGAATTTATAAAATGGTTATTGACAGTTTCCCCGGGGTATCATTTAAAATGGCATTATGTGGGATGCAAGTATAAATAAAATAAAGCAAGAAATGGCAGGCAGGGTATAAAAAGCGGGCGCGTTTTGTTATAGTAGTGGTAGCGCGGCACATGCGGAAATGGGGTTTTAAATGCTCGCTTTATAATTGTTTTACTTTAAAGACGTTTTTTTGACACAATGATCCCATATAATCACGGCGAAACGGATAAACAACAGGTAAAACTGTTTGCATACTGGAAGTTTAAGGAGTTTGGGTTATGAAGAAAAAAAAGAAATGGATCATCCTGGGTTGCGTTGCGGCGGCTGTGGCTGTTTTGGTGCTTGTTGGGGTAAACAATGCCAGGACGCAGCTTGCCGAGATGAACGCGGCGGTGCAGACAAAGGCGCTGCAGAAGATGACCCTTGCGGACACGGTGAACGTAACGGGCACGGTGCAGAGCCGCGACAATGCCAAGGTATATTCCCCTGCCGCAACGCTTTCGGTAAAAACCGTAAACGTTTCGGTGGGAGACAAGGTGAACGCCGGGGATGTGCTTTGCGTTCTGAATACGGATAATCTGGAAAAACAGATAGAGCAGAGCCGGGCCACGTTGGACACAGCCAAATCCAGCGGGGCGCAATCTGTAAAATCCAACCAGTTGAAGTATGACAACGACGTGAAAAATTTGCAGAACGGGCAAAACGCCACCATTAACCAGGCGAAGTCTGCGGTGGACAACGCGCAGACTCAGCTGAGCATAGCAGAAAACCAGTATAATACATTGGTTGCTGGGGAAAACGCTGCCAAAGCTGCTTTGGATGCTGCCCAGGCTGACGCTACGGCAAATCCAGGCGATCCAACAAAACAGACTGCGGCGGCCGCTGCCCAAGTAGCCTATGATCAGGCGCACCAGGCGCAGGTTGCGTATTCCTCCTCATACAACGGCGCGCAAAAGGCGTACAACAACGCGGTGGCCGCGCTGGATGCGGCCAAGATTGCGGTGAACCAGCAAATAGAGGCGGAAAAGCAGGCTTTGAACGCCAGCAAATCGGCGGCCAATACGGACGCGCAGGAGGCGGCGCTGGCAGCTCTTGAGCTTCAGCTCAGCCAGGCGACCATAAAAGCGCCGGTGGGCGGCACGGTTACGTCTGTAAATGCGGTGGAAGGGGCTTCGTCTTCCGGGCTGCTGTTTACCATAGACAACACGGACGAACTGGAGGTTGCAACCACCATTAAGGAATTTGACGTAAACAACGTAACGCTGGGTATGAACTGCTCCATCCAGTCGGACGGCACCGGGGAAGATGCATACCAGGGAACGCTTAAAAGTATAGAACCGGCTGCGGTGCAGAGCTCCGCCGGGTCTCTTGCCGGCACGGGATCGGCTGCGGGGACTGTGCAGGCTGCATCGGATAACGATGTGAAATTCAACGCCATTATAAGCGTAACCTCCAGGGATACGCGTCTCAAGATTGGTATGAAGGCGCGCGTGGACATTATCCTGAACCAGAAGGAAGGCGTGCTGGCTGTTCCGTACGACGCGGTTGTGGCCAATGCTGCCGGTGAAAAGGTTGTTTACGCCATAAACAAGGATGCAGGCGGAAAGGATTCCTTCCAGGAGATACCGGTTACAACAGGCATGGAAACGGATTTTTACATTGAGGTTTCCGGCAAAAGCCTGCAGGAGGGAATGCTGATAGTATCCAACCCGGATTCCATTCCGGAACTGAAGTTGAAGAAAGCGCTGGCGTCGGCCCAGGCTTTGGAATCGGCTCAGGCCGCGCCAGCGGAGAGCAAATAATGGAAGAAAACACTATCATCCGGATGCGGGATATCGTTAAGAAGTTTTTCATTGGGTGTCCCAACGAACTGCAGGTTTTAAACCATATAGACCTGCGTGTGGCAAGCGGCGAATTTGTATCCATCGTGGGTGCTTCGGGATCCGGCAAATCTACGCTGATGAACATTATCGGCGCTCTCGACCGCCCGACCGAAGGGGAATATACCCTGGATGGCGTGGATATCGGCGCGGTGGACGACAATCATTTATCCAATATACGCAACGCCAAGGTAGGGTTTGTGTTCCAGACGTTTAACCTGATACCCAGGACGACCGCGCTAAAAAATGTCGAACTGCCCATGCTTTACGCGGGCGCTTCCAAAACAAAACGCACGGAGCGGGCAAAAGAACTGCTGAAACTGGTGGGCATGGGAGAACGCATGGATCATATGCCAAATGAGCTTTCCGGCGGCGAAAAGCAGAGGGTGGCCATTGCGCGCGCCATGGCGAACGACCCGGCCATTATATTGGCGGACGAACCGACGGGCGCGCTGGATTCCGTAACGGGCAGGCTGGTTATGGATATATTCCATTCGCTGCATAAAAAACAGGGCAAGACCATAGTTCTCATCACGCACAGCCCGGAGCTTGCGGAAGAGACGCAAAGGATTGTGACGATTAAGGACGGCAAAATAATCGGCGAACGCAAGGGGGTGCGCTGATGGAAATTTGGGAGAACATATCGCTTGCAATAGCAGGCTTAAAAGCAAACAAAATGCGCACCATACTCACAATGCTGGGGATCATCATCGGCATTGCGTCCGTAATCGGGATCATGACGGTGGGCTCTTCCATGACCAATTCCGTAATGAGCTCCATGCAGGATATGGGCGCAAACAATATTACCGTAAGCCTGCAGGAGAAAAGCGAGAAGGTAAAGAATCCTTTTATGCGGGCCATGAACGGAGGAAGTACCGAAACTAGCGTTCAGCCCGAGGAGTCTGATTATATTTCGGACGAAATGATCTCGAGCCTGCGCGAAGGGTACAGCGACGAGATTGAGCATATCAGCTTAAACCAGTCGGTGGGCAGCGGCAAGGTGCAGGACGGGCGCCTGTACGCAAACGTGACCGTGACCGGAACCAACGAGGAATACAATGAAGTAAACAATATAGACATGCAGAAAGGCCGGTACTTCAACCAGCGCGACGTGCTGGGAAGCAAGGATGTGGCCGTGATTTCCGATAAAACGGCTAAGAATATGTTTGGAAATGAAGATTCGCTGGGCCGGCAGGTCAAGGTGTATATCGGCAAGGAAATTTATACATTTACGGTGATCGGCGAGTATAAATACGAGCGGAACAGCCTGATGATGCCATCCACGGTCTCGGATGAGGACGTGAGCACCAGCCTGTATATACCGGTAACAACAGCCCAAAGGCTGCTTGGATCAAGCGGCGGTTACCAGTATTTCACCATACAGACAAAGGCGGGCGTAAATTCGGATGCGTTTTTGCCGCAGGTGGATAATTTTTTTAACAAGTATTATGCCCGCAACGAAACGTTTACCGCAACGGCCAGCACCATGGAATCTTTGGTTTCCCAGCTTAATACAATGATGAACACCATGTCCCTGGCAATCTCTCTGATTGCGGCCATATCCCTGCTGGTAGGCGGCATTGGCGTAATGAATATTCTGCTGGTGTCCATTACGGAGCGCACCAAGGAGATTGGCACCCGCAAAGCGCTGGGGGCAACCAACGGCTCCATACGAATACAGTTTATAACGGAGTCTGTGATCATTTGCCTTATTGGCGGGGCCATTGGAATTGCCGCGGGCATTGGCCTGGGAGTTGTGGGCGTTTCCCTTCTGGGATACGAAGCAAGCGCGTCCGTAAGCTCCATATTCCTGGCGCTTGGGTTCTCTATGCTGATAGGCATATTCTTTGGATACTACCCCGCCAACAAGGCCGCCAAGATGGACCCCATAGAAGCGCTCCGCTATGAATAGCCCCCTTTCTTTCTTTGGTTCGTTCCCTTTCTTTTGATAGAAAGGGAACGCCAAAGAAAATCAATATAACGAAAACATAGGTTTTCTTTTGGCACACCTTTCTTTTTTTAAGAGAAAAGGTGTGAAAAGCCAGAGGTGTAAAAATTGAAAAAAAAGTTAATTATGATCTGCGACGACGAGGCGGGCATACATGAATCCCTGCGGCTGTACCTGGAAAAGGACGGCTACAGGGTTCATTCGGTATTCCGGGGGGACGAGGCGCTGGAGGCGTTCCGCAACCTGAAGCCGGACCTTGTTATACTGGATATTATGATGCCGGGCAAAAGCGGCACGGATGTTTGCGCCGCCATACGGCAGCAGAGCACAGCCCCGGTTATTATGCTTACAGCCAAGGGCGAGGAAGTGGACCGCCTGCTGGGTTTTGCGCTGGGCGCGGATGACTACATTGTAAAACCGTTCAGTCCGCGTGAAGTGGTTTCACGTATCCGCGTGATCTTTAGGCGCTTGGATCAGATTGAGGGCAAGGAAAGCGCCCTTGTGGTCGGCAACACGGTAATAGACATCCGCTGTTACGATGTGATCTGCAACGGGCAGCATATTGTTCTCTCGCCTAAAGAGGTAGAAATTGTGCATATGCTGGCCAGCCATCCCCGGCAGGTATTCACGCGCGAGCAGCTTCTGGACAGCATATGGGGGTTTGATTTTGACGGAGACACGCGTGTGGTGGATACCACCATCAAACGCATACGCAAAAAGATACCGGAAGAATCCAGCATAGCCATTAAATCCATATACGGAGTGGGATACAGGGCGGAAATATGACGACCCCAAAATCAAACAAAAATTACTATTTGAAAAGGTTCTTTTTTGTCATTACCATCTTTGCAACAGTCATTATGGTGGCATTGTTTCTCTTTTCCATTTCCATAGCGCTCAATTCGTTTAGCAATATGAATGAAAATGACATTCACGCCTGGCTGGAAAAAGGCAAATCCCTTCTTTTTGATTATGCGGACGGCGGCTATTCAAAGGAGCAGTTGGCGGATATTTTGAATCCAAAACTCAACATGAACAACGAGTATCTCATTTTAGTTGACCCGGAATACCAAGTAATAGCCGCCAGCCAGGCGGGCGTACATTATATAAACCAGCAGAATATCCGGGAGATGACGGGCAAGATTACAGAAAACGGCTTTTTTAGGCTGAGCCTGCGCGCGGAGAACGGGAGCGATATACCCAATATTATGAGCGGAGCTGCCGTGTGGAAAGACGGGCAGATTGCAGGCTATGTGTTTGCGGGCAAGATACTTAAAAATTATGATATAGCTATTCAACAGTATAAGGTAACCCTGCTATTTATTTTGATTATTATGCTGGCGGTTTTTATTTATCCGGGCTACTGGATATCCAGGCGGCTGACCGAACCCACCAGGGTGCTTACGAACGCGGCCATGCGGCTGGCGCAGGGTGATTTGAACGTGCGGATCGACAAAAAGCTGAAAGGTGAGATGGGGCAGATTGCGGCGGCGTTCAACGACATGTCGGACAGATTGTCCAGCACCATTCGGGAACTGGGGTACCAGAAAGAATCCATGGAGCTTATATTGGAGGGGCTTACGGAGGGCATTATCGCCGTGGACAGCGTTAACGGAATCATACGGGAAAACAACGCAATGTCCGCTTTGTTCACAGATAAAACGTCCGGCGGCTACGCCGAATTGACCCGGGCGCTTAAAAACTGTATCCGGACGCGCGGCCAGTCCCAGGGCAAGATTCGGGAGGGAGAACGGGTGCTGCAATGGGCAGCCTCCTGTATCCCTGTTGAAAACCAGGCTATCGCGGTGGCGCTGGTGCGGGACATTACGCAAAACGAACGGCTGGAAAAAACGCGTCACGATTATGTGGCGAACATATCGCACGAGCTCAGGACTCCTTTGTCTTCCATGCGCGGTTTGATTGAGGCGCTGCGGGATGGAGTTGTGAGCCGGGAAAGCGACCGGCAACGGTATTACGCCATCCTTTCGGGAGAAGTGCTGCGGCTGTCCCGCCTGGTGAACGATCTGCTGGAGCTCTCCGGGTTGCAGTCCAGCACCGCTGCGTTTGAAATGGAATCCATAGATGTGCGTGATATGATGCTGGACCTGCACGACAGGTACAAAAAGCTGTTTGACGAGCAGAAAAAAGAGTTTAGCCTCAACCTGCCGGATGAAGCGCTTCCTGTAATCAAGTCCAACGAGGACAGGCTTACCCAGGTGCTGACCATTTTTCTGGACAACGCTGTCAAATATACCCAACCAGGCGGGCGCGTGGCGCTGGGCGCGCGCATGCAGGAGAAAGGGGTGTATTTTTACGTTGCGGACAACGGCATGGGAATGGATTCGGGTGAGATAGAGAAAATATTCGACCGGTTCTACCAGGCGGAAATTTCCCGGAGCGACAAGGGAAACGGCCTGGGGCTATCCATTGCAAAAGAAATACTGGATAAACTGCACTTAAAGGTTCAGGTGCAGAGCAGCCGCGGGCAGGGCAGTGAATTTGGCTTTTTTGTACCGGCTCCCTGATTTTTTGAGCTTTTTGAAGATTCCCAAAAACGCTTTAAATGTTGACGGTTTCGTGATTTTCATGTTGATTATGCATCTGCAATTTGATAAAATAGGAGCATTAATGATATTTTCGGGAGGCAAAAACATGAAACTGGAATTGCTGGAAATCACCTTGGGTGAAATGCTTGAGAAACGGGCGCAAGAGCATCCCGATTCCGACGCGCTGGTTGCGCCCGAGCGGGGTTTGCGTTTATCCTGGGCTGAATTCAACAAACTTTGCGATGTAATCGCCCGCGGTTTCATGGGGATGGGTATTAAAAAAGGCGAGCATATTGCCATATGGTCCACCAATTACCCCGAATGGGTCATCACGCAGTTTGCTTCCGCGCGTATGGGCGCTGTGCTTGTAACGGTAAACACCAATTACAAGCAGTTTGAGCTGGAATACCTGATGCGCCAGTCCGATTCCACCACCCTTATCATGATGCAGGGATTCAAGGATTCCAATTATGTGGACCACCTGCGCGGGCTATGCCCGGAACTGTCTGAGAGCAAACCGGGCGAACTCAAAAGCAAGGCGCTGCCCTGCCTGAAAAATGTAATTTATCTGGATAAGGACGACCAGCCGGGCATGTTCCACTGGGACGACCTATATGCATTTGCTGAAAAAGTTTCGCAGGAAGAACTGGAGGCCCGTAAAGCGGAATTGGATATACACGACGTAATCAACATGCAGTATACGTCCGGCACCACTGGTTTTCCCAAGGGCGTTATGCTGACGCACTATAACCTGGCAAACAACGGCCATACCATCGGTTCGGGCATGAACTTTTCATGGAAGGACAGGCTGTGTATCACGGTGCCGCTGTTCCACTGCTTCGGCTGCGTGCTGGCTACCATGTCCTGTATGGCAAAGGGCGCAACCATGGTGCTGGTGGACCATTTTAACCCCATTACCGTAATGGACACCATTCAGGCGGAGAGGTGCACGGCCGTCCACGGCGTTCCCACCATGTTCATTGCCATGATGGAGCACCCGGATTTTAAGAAATACGATTTTTCCACCCTGCGTACAGGGATTATGGCAGGTTCTCCCTGCCCAATAGAGTTTATGAAGCGCGCGTCATCCGATATGAACATGACTGAGATTGTGATTGTATACGGGCAGACAGAGGCTTCGCCCGGTATGACTATGACAACTACAGACGATTCCATTGAATTGCGCGTAACCACGGTTGGACGGAAGATGCCCAACCAGGAGGTCAAGATTGTCAACCCGGAGACAGGCGAGGACGCGCCGCCGAATACGGTGGGCGAGATCGTTGGGCGCGGCTATAACATTATGAAGGGCTATTACAATATGCCCGAGGCCACCGCGCAGGCCATAGACGAAAACGGCTGGCTGCATACCGGCGACTTGGGTACTATGGACGAGAACGGATACTTTAAAATCACGGGCCGCTTAAAAGACATGATCATCCGGGGCGGCGAGAACATATATCCCAGGGAAATAGAAGAATTTATGTACACCCATCCTAAAATCAAGGATGTGCAGGTGATCGGCGTGCCGGACAAGCGTTACGGCGAGGAAGTGCTTGCCTGCGTGATCCTGAAGGACGGCGAGAAAGCTACGGAAGAAGAACTGATAGATTTTGTGAAAAATGGGCTATCCAGATTTAAATCGCCCAGGTATGTGCGGTTTGTATCGGAGTTCCCCATGACCGCCAGCGGAAAAATACAGAAATTCAAAATGCGGGAATGGGCAGTGGACGAGCTTGGCCTGCGCGATGCGGCCAGCATTGAAACGGCATAAGAACACGAATGAATACAAAGATCCGGATGCTATCCGGATTTTTTTATGCCCCAAAAGCAGGTTTTAGAGCGTAAGGAATAAAACTTATAAAATTTCAAAAAATAGCACTGAAAACTAAGGAGGACAAAAACTTGAAAAAAACGTTTATCAGTATTATTACTATTGTGGCGGCCGCCATACTTATACTTTCCGCTTGCGCGAGCAATAGCGCCGCTCCCACTGTCAGCACGGCCCTGGTTCCCAGCGTAAGCCTCTCGGGAACGCCTTATATTACGGCCGGGCCTTCTTCCACGGTGACCATAAAGGTTACCGAACTGCCCATGGGCACAGAGAGCACGGTGCCCACGCCGCCAAACGACCAGCCGGGCGCAACGGCAAGCTGAGGGTAAAAAGCATATTAAGCAAACGATTGGCGCAGTTTTTTTGGCTGACTGGAATATTAATTTAAAAAAAGGAAAATATATGAATAAAAGGAGGCGATTCAGTATGAAAAAAACGTTGTGCCTTATTGCAGCCATTGTTTTGGTTGCCTGTGTATTTTTGGCGGGCTGCTCAAATCAGAATGCGGCCAGCCCCAGCCCCTCGGCTTCTCTGTCGTTCTACCCCAGCGAGACCGCTTCGGTAACGGCAAGCCCGGCCGTATCGGCAACGGCTTCGGGTTCGCTGCCGCTCACGCCCAGCCCTTCCGGCGCCGCTACAGTATCACCATCGGGCAGCGCTTCCTGATTTTTGAGAAGGACCTTGCGGCATGCACAAAATCCGCTTAACAGGCGGATTTTTTGTTGCTTTTGCCGCCCTTTGTTTCGCTTTCTTAAGCCCGGGAATACATTGACGTTGCAGGAAGATTATTCTATAATAAGTGTATTCCTAATTATAAGGAGATTAAATCCATGATTGATCCCATTGCTGTCAATAATCTGTTCGGTATCCAGGGGCTGCATATTGCCTGGTACGGCGTTATTATTGCCGTGGGCATTGTGCTGGGCGTTTGGACCGCAATCAGGCAGGCCCGGATGAGAGGCTATTCTGCGGAACTGCTGTTTGACTTTATGATCATAGCGCTGCCGCTGGCAATCGTTTGCGCACGTATATATTATGTTGCCACCTCCTGGGACATGTACCAGGGCAACTTTTATAAAATGATCGCAATCTGGGAGGGCGGCATTGCCATTTACGGGGCTGTGATTGGCGGCGTGATTGCCGCGATTATTGTTTCCAAGTGGCGCAAATTTCCCGTGCTGCGTTTGCTGGACATTGCAGCCCCCGGCCTTATTCTGGGACAGGCCATTGGACGCTGGGGTAATTTTGTGAACCAGGAAGCGTACGGCAATTTGATTAATAATCCTTCCCTGCAGTTCTGGCCCTATGGCGTATTCATTCAGAGACTGGGCGAATGGCACCAGGCAACGTACTTTTATGAGAGCATGTGGGACCTTGGCACCTTTATCTGGCTTTTGATTTATGCGCGGCGCGCAAAGCATGACGGAAATGTGATTGCCATGTATTTTATTGTTTACGGAATCGGCCGTTTCTTTATTGAAGGGTTGCGCACAGACAGCCTGTGGGTTGGGCCTTTCCGCATATCCCAGCTTTTATCCGTTGTGTTTGTAGCCGGCGGCATCATCTATATTCTGCTGCGCAGAAAGCTCAAAAAAGAAGACCCGGTTTACGAGGGACATTACACCCTTGCCAGAGAAGCAGAAAAATAAACATGAATCGCAAGGCGGCTGCATGCCGCCTTTATTTTTATTTGGGGGTATCTCCGTCTGTGTTAACACCCTTTTTCCGAAGCCGCCTGTTTACAGCTGCGGAAATGATGGGATACACAACCGCCCAGATGGGAACCCCCAGCAAAAGGCCCCAGAAGCCAAACAGCCCGCCGCCCAGAAGAAGGGCAAACAACACCCAGAAAGCCTGCAGCCTGGTGGTCTGCCCCACAATATGCGGCATAATCACATTTCCATCCACCTGTTGCAGTGCAATGATGAATAGAACAAACCATAGGGCCTGCAGGGGATTGACAACAAAAATAATGATTCCACACGTAACCGCGCCGACCACCGGCCCAAAAAGCGGAATGATATTGGTGACCGAGACGATTACTGCGCCAAGAAGCGGATATGGGAAACCCAGGAGCCAGAGGAACAAAAATGTGAGGATGCCCACGATGAGTGCGTCCAGCAACACGCCCAACACATATTTTAAAAATATGCCGCTGGAATACCGCAGAATGCGAATGATCCGGTGGCTGCGCTCTTTTGAAAACAACGCAAATATCAGGGCCTTTGCCTGGCGCGCAAACTTTTCTTTTCCGGACAGAGCATATATGGACACGATAATACCAACTACCAACTTGAACACCCAAGAGTATATTTGTGTGGTAATTTCACCCGCGGAGGCGAACAGGTTGTCCGTGTATTTGGTGACGCTGAGAAATGTGGAAAAGAATGTATTAATGCTCTGCTCTGTGGAGTTGCTTCCCAGCCCGGAGGACATAGACCAGGCAACAACGTTTTGCCTGAGCTGTTCTATCTGTTCGGGCAGAGTTTTGAACAGCACGTTCAGGCTGGATGCAAGCTGCGGAATAATATATAAAAAGAGAAGGATCAGCACGCCAAACAGAATAAGGTATACCAGAAAAATTGAAAGGCCGCGCCGCAGGCTGGGGCGCGGGCGGCCTGTTTCCACAAACCCAAACAGATTACGCTCAAAAAAGCATACCGGCCTGTTGAGCAGATAGGCCAGCGCAAATCCTATGATAAAGGGCATGAGGATATCAAGGATAAAAGCCAGGCCCTGACCCACTGCCGCAATATGGATAAAAAACAGGGCTATCAAAAGGCAGGCTGTAAACGTGACTACAATATATATACCAATTTTTTTATACGGGCTCCACTGTATTTTCAAACGGTTCCTCCAGGGCTTTTTATTAGTATTTTGCACAGTTGGATAAATAAAAAATTACTAAAATATAGAATACGCGCACACGCGCCAATGGTGGCTGCGAATAAAAAAGCGGATATAAAAAACGGACAAAAAGCGAATAATATGTACAAAGCAAATTAAAATATGGAAAGGGAAAAAAGGCTATGGCAACCTATACGGGCGTTGTAAAGTGGTTTAACCAGGCAAAAGGATACGGGTTTATCTCGGCATGCGACGGAACCGACGTGTTCCTGCACCATTCGCAGATCAAGGAACAGCATAAAAATCGTGACATTCACGAGGGACAGGAACTTACGTTTGACGTGATACAGGGTAAAAAGGGTCCTGCCGCCATCAACGTGCAGAAATTGCAGTAAGGAGAAAAAAATGAACAGAGTACATTATCATGTAACCGGGCTGAACAACGCGGAGATAAAGACGCAGCTTAAAAACGTGCTCAAAGATTTAAAGGGCGTTTCCATGGTGAATATAGACGTGGGCCGCGGCTCGGTGGAGGTAGGCTTTGGCGGGCCGGCGAACGAATATGAGATCATGCGGTATATAGAGAATGTGGGATGCCGCATTGAAGGCTAGAAGTAAAACCTGTTTATCTGCCGGATGTGGAAATTTGCCCCAAACCGCTTTGAAACAGGCGGTTTTTTTGTAGAAAAATGCGGGGCGGATACACAAAAGCCCGCAGATGCCCTTTATTTATTCGTTTTAATTTGATATAATTTTATACGGAGGTACTGCCATATGGAAATGAAGCAAGTATTGAATGCGGATCATGTTCTTGAGATATCCCTTTTGGGAGAGGTAGATGTATCCAATATTGCGGAGTTCAAGGAGACGCTGATCAGCGGGATTGAACAAAAAAGCCCGCATGTTCTTCTGGACTGCGAACAGTTAAAATATATCGATTCAACCGGCCTTGGCGTTTTGGTTGCCGCATATAAAAAAGCAAAGGAGCTGGGAGGGTCTGTTACAATTGTCCGCCTGAAACCCTACCTGCAAAAAATATTTATGATCACCGCGTTGGACAAGATATTTAACATTGAGGTGGAAGCATAAATGAACGATCGGATTTCTTTTATTTTTCCCGCAAAAGCCGAATATATCAGCGCGATCCGGCTTGCCGCTTCGGGCGTTGCGTGCGGCCAGAATTTTGACGTAAACAAAATAGAGGACATTAAAAGCTGCATTGCGGAAGCGTGTCTGCTGATGATGTGCAGCCAGACCTGCGAGGCCCTGAGCATTCATTTGGAATGCGACGGCGATATTAAAATACACGTGTGTGCACAGGGGCCTGTTAAAATTAATCCTTGCCGCGACTGCATGGAGTTTAACGAGGAAATGAGCAAAATCATGATTGAGGCGCTTGCGGAATATGTTTCGTTTGTCCGCCAGGACGACGTGATGAGCGAAGTGTATTTTGTGATTAGGCCTGATTCGGAGGAATAACAATTTAGTGGCAGATTTAAAGAAACTACCGGACTCGGAGTTGTTTGGGGCATACGCAAAAACCAAGGACGTAACGCTGCGCAACGAGCTTGTGGAACGGTATCTTTATGTGGCGCAGATTATTGCGAAAAAATTTGTGGGCCGCGGGGTGGATTATGAAGACCTGTACCAGGCGGCCAGTTTGGCGCTTGTGCGCGCTATTGAGCGTTTTGACCCTGCAAGGGAGGTTAAGTTCACCAGTTTTGCGACTCCTTCGCTGATTGGTGAGCTCAAGAATTATTTCCGTGACCAGACACGCCTGCTGCGCGTGCCCAGAAGGGACGGGGAGCTGCTCAAAAAAGTGAACGCCGCCATCAGCGATTATACCGTGGTGCACGGCAACCCGCCCAAGCCCGCGGAAATTGCGGAAAAACTGAACCTGCCCCTGGAAAAAGTGATGGAGCTGCTGGAGCTAAAGGCCGCTGGCAACGTGATATCACTGGACAGCGCCATGGCGGGCAGCGACGACGAAGATTTTCAGCTAATGAACATGCTGGGCGAGAACGACTCGCATTTTGACCGGATAGAAAACAAGGATTTTTTGGAATATTGCTTAAAACAGCTGAACGATGAAGAAAAACAGATTATTATAGAGAGATTTGTAAACAACAAAACGCAAAAACAGGTGGCGGATCAGATTGGCGTTTCCCAGATGCAGGTATCCAGGATGGAGCGCAGAATCCTGTCAAAACTTAAATCCAAAGTTTAATGTGCCACCAAACTGTTTATAGTATCTTATAACGGTTTGCTGGAGTATGATGAATGTTGTTGTATGATAGTACCATATTCAAATTATGTGATACGCAAAGAACGATTTTGGATTTCCTGTCCAGCCTTTCGGATACCGTTTGCATGAATGAAGAGCTGGAATTTAAAATTAAAATTATCATAAACGAACTGGTTACAAATTATTTTATGCATGAAGAGGAATGCAGCTTTGTTCGTGTATTGGCGAAACCAAGAGACGGATTTATTTCTATTGTGCTGTTAGAGAACAGCCTGGGATTTGACATTTCGGCCGCGCTTCATGCCGGAAATATTTCCGAGGAAAAGACTCTGATGAACGAAAGCGGCAGGGGGCTGCAGATTGTATCTATATTATCCGACACCCTGCGGTATAACAGAAAGGGAAATGTTGTTGCCATTCATGTAAATCTCGTGTAAAATGAACGTATGCATGTATTTTTTACCTAATATGTTCATGCAGGAGATTTGATTTTATGATGCCATACCAAAGTAAAAGGGCCAGAAGATCGCGCGCGCCGTTCTTTATTCTGCTCGGCGGAATTGGAATAGCGGCGTTTCTTGTTCTTTTTTTTATTTTTAATGTTAGTACGGTCACCATACAGTCGGGAAGTATTGAATACGAGACAAGCCGCTCTACCGTGGTGGTGCGGGATGAGCAGGTTACCAACGCAGAAAATTATGGCAAGGCCAGCTTCCTTGCTTCGGAAGGGGAGCGCGTTGCGCAGAATACGCCTATTGCGCAGGTATACAAATGGGGCTATAACGATAAGATTATGAACGACCTGCTGGATGTGCAGACCAAGATAGAGCAATATCAGGAGAACAATCTGCTGCAGAACGTGCTGGATAAAGACCTGGCCGCCATCAACGCCAATATTGCGGCGCAGAGCCAGAAAATAAGCGGCATCATCAACAAAACAATGGAAGGCGACCTGATTACAGAGGAAAAAGCTTTAAAGCAGTTGATGGACAACAAACGCCAGTATTTAAAGGACAAGGTAAAGGCAGATTCCCAGTTGGAGCAGTATTACGATCAGGAATCCCAACTGCAGGAGAAGGTGGACGGCTGGCGGCAGGAAATCACCGCGCCTTCCGCCGGTGTTGTAAGTTTCTATTTTGACGGCTGTGAAACTCTTTTAAATGCTAAAAATATAGGGCAGCTAACCATAAAAAACATCAACGACATCATCAACGGTTCAACGCTTTCCAAAACGGGTGCTTCGGACACCCAAAGGCCGCTCTACAGGCTGGTGAACAATACGCAGTGGTATCTGCTCATTGTGTCCATTACCCCCATTAATGAATTTGAGACCGGTACCGGCTTTGAGATTGCGTTCAACGATTATCCGGACAAGCAGTATGCGGGCAAGGTGGTGGGCAACCGAATGGAACAGGAGTCCGGGTACATTTACGCAATCCAGATCAACGACGATATTGGGCCCCTTTTAAACGTGCGGCGTGCGGACGCAAAGATACACACCGTGTTTACAGGAATGAAGATACCTTCCAAGGCAATTAAAACGGTGGACAAAGTGCAGGGCGTTTATTTGATAGAAAACAATCAGAAGACATTTGTTCCAGTAAAGGTTTTAATAGACCAGGGCGGGTATTCCATCATCAAGGCGGCGGACGAAAAAGATACGCTGCATGCGGGGCAGGAAATAGAGGAATAGGACACATGATGAAAGACAATCTGGACCAAATACGAGCCAATATAGAAAAAGCGGCGGCCTTGGCGGGCGTTGACCCGGCCGGGATCACCATGGTTGCGGTGAGTAAAACCAAGCCTGTATCCCTGATGCGGGAGGCGTATGACCTTGGGGTGCGTCATTTTGGTGAAAACCGTGTGCAGGAATATCTGGAGAAAAAGGACGGTATGCCTGCCGATGTGCAATGGAATATCATTGGCAGGTTGCAAACGAACAAAATTAAGTATATAATAAACAATATATGGATGTTACATTCGCTGGACAGGCTGAATCTTGCCCGTGAATTGCAGATATATTGTGATAAAAGCGGATGTACGGTAGACGCTCTGCTGGAGGTTAATACGGCGGCGGAGGATACAAAGTCCGGTTTTTTTGTTCATGAACTGGAAGAGGCGGCGCGGGAAATTTCGCAAATGGATAAAATTCATGTACGCGGTCTGATGACGGTGGCGCCGTATACGGAGGATAAAGAGTATCTCCGCGGCGTATTTGCGCAAACAAAACAATGGTATGACAAAATCGCGGGACTAAAGCTTCCGGGATTTGATTTTAAATATCTGTCAATGGGTATGTCCAACGATTACTATGAAGCCATTCTGGAAGGATCAAACATGGTAAGAATTGGGTCCGCATTATTTGGCGATAGAGGATATTAACCGAAAGGGGCGATCGGTATGAGCAAGTTTGGGAAAAAGTTTCTGTCGTTCATTGGATTCGAAGATATGGAGGGTGAGGAAAACATGTATTATGAGGATGATGACAACCTGCAGGAAGACATGATCGATTTTAACGAAGATTCTTATGAAAAAGACGACGAAAAACGGTTTGGAAGAAAGAATTCCGGCAAGGTTGTCGGGCTTCCCGATACGGCAAAGGTTCGGGTTTTAATCTATAAACCTCTCTCCTATGAAGACACCCAAAGTATTATCGATAATTTAAAGGAAAGAAAATCCATTGTCGTTAATCTGGATGAACTGGAAGTGGGCGTTGCGCAACGCATTCTGGATTTTATCAGCGGCGCCGTGTACGCGCTAAACGGCAACATACGCAAAGCGGCCAGAAACATTTTTGTTGTGGCGCCGTTTAATGTGGATGTGACAACAAATGCCTCCGAAGTCGGCGATGAGTATGCATTTAAATACGTAGATAGAGAATAATATATAAAATAATATACAATATTAATAGTATATAGCGTTAATATTGTAAAGATTTTATAAAATGGTTCGATATATATGTATGATATCTTAACACGAATAGGGGGATTAATAATGCCGCTAACACCAAAGCAGATTTTGGATAAAGAATTCACAAAAAAATTTAAAGGCTACGACACGGAAGAAGTAGACGTGTTTTTAGACGAGATCATAAAAGACTACGATGCCGCACTCAAGGAAAAAGACGCGCTGCTTAAAGAAAAAGAAGAGTTGGAACAGAAGTTTAGCGCGTTGCGTGACCGCGCGGACAAGGTAGACATGGCGGAAGAACGCGTAATGAACACCGTGCTGGCAGCCCAGCGGAATGCGCAAATGTATGTTTCGAAAATTGAAGTGCAGGCGCAGGGTATTATGGAGGCCGCAACCAAGAACGCAAAATCCATTATAGAAGGCGCGCAGATTAAAATGGAAAACGCCCGTACAGAGCTGATGAAATACGAGCAGCTTTTAAGCGAATATAAAGCACGCTTCCGCGCGTTTTTGGATGAACAGTACAGCATTATGGACAACAAGGTGGAGGAAGTGGAAATCTCCCAGTCTGTTGCCGAAATAAGCAAATACATCAACCGGCTCACAATGGATATGTCCGAAGTGGACGAATCCAACCAGAAGGTGAATCTGGACGATATTTTAAAGAAAAAGAGCTATAGCCCCAGCGAGAAGATACCTTTCAGAAGGTCTGACGAGATTAAAATTTTGGTGGACGAACTGAACGAAGAATAAATTTTCTTCCGGGCTTACTTTACGTTACTGATTAAAAAAGCATGCATGCATAAAATTTTAAAAGTGCGGCCCTATTTGGGTTCCGCTTTTTTTGTTTTTTTGCATTTTTTCTGATAAAAAAATGGTATACTGTTGCTAATAAAAAAACAAAATACGGGGGCATGCATGATATACATTGTTTTGATTGCTTTGATTGTGGTTTTTGACCAGCTGATAAAAATAGCGGCTGTAAGCGCGCTTGTGCCGGGGCAGCCGTTTCACTTTATTCCGGGCGTTGTGGACTTTTCTATTATATATAACGAAAAGGGAGCTATGAGCCTGGGCCTTGGATCCATGACGCTGATGATCGTTTTGTCCTGTGCGCTGGCCGTCATTCTTTCGGCGGCTCTTTGGAGGGTGCGAAAGAATCCTTCCAAGCTGCTCAAGATATCCCTGGCGTTTATCATCGGGGGTGCGATCGGGAATATTATAGACCGCGCTTTTTTGGGTTATGTGCGGGACATGATTCTATTCAGCTTCTTCCCGTTTAATTTCAACGTGGCGGACAGCTTTGTGTGCATCGGCGCGGTGATGCTGGGAATTTTCATGCTGTTTTACTGGGACAAGTCCAAAAAAGATATAAAAAACAAAACCAATGGATGAGACATTTTGCGTTCCGCCCGGGCGGAACGCCCGGCGGCTGGACGTGTTTCTGGCGGAAAACAGCAGCCTGACGCGTTCCGCAATACAAAACCTGATTGCGCAGGGCAAGGTGGCGGTGAACGGGAAACCGGCCAGGGCCTCCCAGAAGCTTGGCGCGGGCGATATGGTGTGCATGGCCATAGAAACGGCGAAACCTGTGGAGGTATGCGCGCAGGATATTCCTTTGGATATTGTGTACCAGGACGCGGATATTGCCGTTGTAAACAAGGCGCAAGGTATGGTGGTGCATCCTGCTGCGGGCAACCGCGAAGGAACACTGGTAAACGCGTTGCTTTTCCAGGTGGGGGATCTTTCCGGAATCAACGGAGAGATACGCCCGGGCATTGTGCACAGGCTGGATAAGGAAACCTCCGGCCTGTTGGTAATTGCCAAGAATGACGCGGCGCATCTTTCCCTGAGCGAGCAGATTAAATCGAAGCAGGCTAAACGCATCTACAGGGCCATTGTGGACGGCGTTTTGAAGCAGGACGAAGGCACTGTGGATGCCCCTATTGGCAGGCATAAAACAGACCGCAAAAAAATGGCGGTGAATCCCGGCGGACGCAGGGCGGTTACGCACTTTAAAGTGCTGGAGCATTTTACCCGGCATACCTATGTGGAATGCGCGCTGGAAACGGGCCGCACCCACCAGATACGCGTGCATATGAAGCATATAGGCCACCCGGTTACAGGGGATGAAAAATACGGGCATAAAAGCCCGCTTGCGCAGGGCGGCCAGTTGCTGCACGCGTGCAGGTTGGGGCTTACGCACCCCAGAACAGGGGAGCAGATGGAGTTTACCGCGCCCCTGCCTGGTTATTTTGAAGAAGCCCTTGGCAAACTGCGCAAAGAATAGAAGATGGTTTTGTGGTTGCACTGCGTTTTTTAAACGCCGGATATGAAGAAAATGGCGGAGCATGTGCTTATCCTGGGATTCAGTGCCGCAACCTATTATTGAAGCCAGGGAGTTGCCTATCTGCTGTACAGGGATGGCGTGGAAATGGATTATAAAGGCATGGGCATGATGCTCAAGGCAATCAGCAGCATCCCGGTAAAATAGGTGATCCAGTTTAAATTGGCGTGCGCCCGTTTGCTTGTGTTGTAATTCCAGATGCCAAGCAGAAAATCGGATACCAGGAACAGTACGGCGCCCAGCGCAAACAGGCCAGATGAGAGGGACGGCTGCCAGAGCAGGTTTACAATGGCCCTCGCCGTCATAAAAGAAAGCAGCACGGTGTATATGGTGAGCGCCGCCTGCTCCCTGCCAAGCTTCCAGCTTTGTTTTTTCATCAGTACCAGCACCAATACCAGCACGGCAGCGGTAATAACCCCGGTGAGCACGGAGCCCAGTACGTCCGGTATTCCCGTGATGAACAAGTATGTTATAAACAAAACCTGCGTGGCAGAAAAACACAGGATGCCCGCAATATATTTTTTTGTATCAAGGCGGATATATTGCAGGAAGAAGTCTCCCGCAAGGCCCGCGAACAAGCCAAGCAGAATAAAGAACTGCGGCGGCATGGTTACGCTCCCAACCATATACAGCATCCCATACGAAAAAATGCCCGCAACGCAGAACAGGCCGGAGAGGGTGAGCTTAAGGCCCGTCGCGCGCGTGAACCCGTTCTTTTCGTTGTTCCTTGCCTCTGCCCATAGGTAAACGGCCAATATAGCCGCAAAAGCGGCGATAATTGCGGCAGAAACAACCAATGCAAAACTTATATTGAACATTTTTTAGGCTCCTTTTGTTTATGTAATTGTAAAGCGGGAATAAATGCATCTATATAATACCACATATATCCAGATGGTCCAAGCAATATTTATCCGCATGCCGCCCGCCGGTAGAAAAAATATTTGAATAGTTTGCAGTGTTCTGCTATAATATTTTGGAAATGAAAAATGTGGGAGGAGACCATGCTTAAGCCCAAACCGAACAAATGCATACCCGATGCGGCGGACAGGGGCATTGTTTTTTTCTCAATTGGAAACCTTATTCATCGGTGAATGGGGTTTTTGTTTTATTATGGACGTTGGGGATATAAATGAGCATACTGATAAAGAACGGATTTGTTGTGAGCCGGGGCCGTACGGCGGATATTTATGTGGAAGGGGACAGGGTCAGCCGGATAGGCGGCGGCCCGGCCATGCAGGCGGGCCGTATCATAAACGCCTTTGGCCTGCACGTGTTTTTGGGATTTGCAGACATGCACTGCCATCTGCGCGAGCCGGGCTATATCCAAAAAGAGGATGTGTTCTCGGGCAGCCGCGCAGCGGCAGCCGGGGGTTTTACGCAGATATGCCCCATGCCCAACACAAACCCGCCCACAGACAGCGCGGAACTCATACAGTTTGTTCTGGAACGTCAGGCCGCTGTTAAGGTATGTCCCGTGGCCTGCATTACGAAAGGGCAGAAAGGGCGGGAGGTTACGGATTTTGCCGCGCTGATGCAGTCCGGCGCGGTTGGCTTTTCGGACGACGGGCTGCCGGTTGCAAGCGCGGACGTGATGCGCCGCGCCATGATCGGGGCCAAAGAAGCGGGCGCGCTTTTAATGCTGCACGAAGAAGACGTTGCGCTTAGGGGAAAAGGAGCGGTAAACGAGGGCGAAAATGCGCGGAAAATCGGAATTCCCGGCATATCAGCCCGGGTGGAGGAAGCGCTGACGGAGCGGGATATAGAACTCTCGCGGGAAACCGGGTGCCCTGTGCATATCTGCCATGTGTCCACCGCGGGCAGCGTGGAGATCATCCGCCGGGCAAAGCGGCAAGGCGTATGTGTGACCTGTGAGACGGCCCCGCATTATTTCAGCCTGGACGACAGCGCGATTTTAAAGGGCGATACCAACGCAAAGGTAAACCCGCCCCTGCGCAGCGCCGCGGATGTGGCGGCCATTAAGCAGGGCATCGCGGACGGGACCATAGACGCTATTGCCACCGACCACGCGCCGCATACAGAGGAAGACAAATCCGGCGGCTTTGAGAAGGCCGCGTTTGGCCTCATAGGTTTTGAAACGGCGTTTTCCCTTGGATATATGAACCTGGTGGAACCGGGTGTTATCACCCTTGCCCGTTTGGAGGAACTGATGAGCGTAACCCCCCGCCGCCTTCTGAAGACGGGCGGAGCGCTTGCGGAAGGGGAACCCGCGGATATCACCCTGTGCAATCTGGACGAAACGTACGTTTATGCAAAGGAAGGCGTTATATCCCGTTCCAAAAACTCGCCTTTTCTGGGCATGGAATTAAAGGGCAGGGTAGTCTGCACCATAGTGAATGGAGAAGTGAAGTATGACAGACAAACTGATTGACAAGATTATAGAAAAGAACAGCCCCGTGTGCGTGGGCCTGGATACGCAGATGGATTACATCCCAACGGATATGCTGGCGGGGGATAATTCCGACCCGCTCAAATATGCGGCGCGAAACATATTTGCATTCAACAGGGCCATCATAGACGCAACGGCAGACTGTGTGCCCTGCGTAAAGGTGCAGAGCGCCTATTACGAGATGTACGGCTATCCCGGCGTGGAAGCCTTTTATAAAACCGTGCAGTATGCCAAGGACAAGGGATTGGTTGTGATAGCGGATATCAAGCGCAACGACATTGGCCCCACGGCGGCGGCGTATTCTGCGGCCTACCTGGGCCGCACCAGAGTAAACGGCGAAGAAACGGCTGCGTTTGACGCGGACTTTATTACCGTGAACGGATACCTGGGTACTGATGGAATCAAACCGTTTCTGGAAGACTGCGCGCGGCATGGCAAGGGGATATTTGTACTGGTTAAAACCTCCAACCCTTCCTCCGGCGAGCTGCAGGACCTGGAGTCCGGTGGAAAAATGATCTGGGAGCACATGGCGGATATGGTGGGCAAATGGGGCGCAGGGTTTATTGGCAAACACGGGTATTCCTCCGTGGGCGCGGTGGTGGGCGCGACCTATCCCAGGCAGGCCAGGGCGCACAGGCAGGCGCATCCCTCCGTGTTTGTGCTGGTTCCGGGCTATGGGGCGCAAGGCGCTACGGCAAAAGACATTGCGCCCAATTTTGACAAAAAGGGCCTGGGGGGTGTGGTAAATTCGTCCAGAGCAATACTGACCGCCTGCCGGGACAAAAAATATGCAAACATGGGTTTTGATAAAGCGGCGCGCGCGTGCGCGCAGGATATGAGGGACGATATTGTGCAGGCCATTCGGGAACAGATGGAGCAGGAGTAAAAAATGATTTATTTAACGCTGGAAGACGGAACCATTTACAGGGGGGAGGGCTTTGGCGCCCGCGCCGATGTAATGGGAGAAGTGGTTTTTAACACCGGGATGACGGGGTATCAGGAAGTGCTTACAGACCCTTCCTATTGCGGGCAGATTGTAACCATGACTTATCCCCTGGTGGGCAATTACGGGATCAACGGGATAGACCTGGAATCTGCAAAGCCGCAAGTGCGTGCGTTTGTGGTGCGGGAAGCCTGCGACCAGCCCTCCAACTGGCGGTGCGAGAGCACGCTGAACGCATACCTGGAGAAAAACAACATAGTGGGCCTCTCCGGCGTGGATACAAGGGCGCTGACCCGGCGCATCCGGGAGAAGGGCACCATGCGCGGCGTTATAACCCAGTTGCCGCCCACGACCGGGCAGATTAATGAAATGCGGCTGCATATCACCCTTTTGCCGGTGGATATGGTTACCTGCGATAAAAGTTACACATACGGCAGCGGGAGCCGCCGGGTTGCCATGCTTGATTTTGGGCTTAAGCGCAACATCCTGCGCAGCCTTGAAAGCCGCGGATGCACGGTGACCGTGTTTCCGGCGCGCACCAGCCCAAAGGAAATATTGAATGGAAAATTTAACGGCCTGATGCTCTCCAACGGCCCGGGAGATCCCAAGGAAAACGAGGAAGTGATTGCAAACATCCGGCAAATGGTGGGCAAGCTGCCCATATTCGGCATCTGCCTGGGGCACCAGCTTCTGGCGCTGGCCGCGGGCGCGGATACGGAAAAATTAAAATACGGGCACAGAGGCCTCAACCACCCGGTTAAAGACCTGGCCAAGAACCGCATATATATTACATCCCAGAATCACGGGTACACCGTGAAGCAGGAAACGCTGCCAAATTTTGTGGAGGTAACGCACCTGAGCTGGAACGACCAGACCATAGAAGGCATCCGGTACACCAATGCGGATGTGTTTTCCGTACAGTTCCACCCGGAGGCTTCTCCCGGCCCGGACGATTCCGCTTACCTGTTTGACGAATTTATGAACCATATGGACGGCGTGGCAAAATCATGACGAGCAAGCATATACGCGCGGCTGTGCTGGAAAACAGCCTCATTGCTAAGTGTACATACCAAATGAAGCTGCAGGTACCCTGCGCCTCCCTTGAGTTTTTCCGGCCGGGCCAGTTTGCGCACATCCGCATTCCCGGCTCTGCGGAGCTGTTGCTGCGCAGGCCTATCAGTATCAATAACTTTAGCGCAAACGAGGGCTGGATACAACTTGCGTATCTGGCGGCAGGCAAGGGTACGCACAGGCTTTCCTGCGCGCAGCCGGGGGACGAGCTGGATATTCTGTTCCCACTGGGGAACGGCTTTAAGCTGGACGCGGGGCACAAAAAGGTGTTGCTGGTGGGCGGAGGCATTGGCATCGCGCCGCTGCTCTCCGTTATCACCTATTACCCGGACAGGGAATATGCCGCGCTTTTGGGCTACCGGTCCCGCGACTGCGTGTACCAGGAGGAAGAATTTGAAAAGAAAGCGGAAACAATTGTATCCACGGACGACGGAACGTTTGGACGCGGCGGGTTTTGCACAGACCCCCTGCCCGGGATGCTTGAATCTTTCCGGCCGGACGTGATTCTGGCGTGCGGTCCCACCTTCTTTTTCAGTACCTTAAAGAGGCTTACGAAGGATATAGGCATACCTGTGTACGCCTCCCTGGAACAGCATATGGGCTGTGGCACGGGCGGATGCAGCGTGTGCGTGTGTAAAATAGCAGGCGAGCACAGGCGCGTCTGTGTGGAGGGCCCGGTGTTCAAACTGGCGGAGGTGGAGCTATGACGGACATGACTGTTGCCATCGCGGGCGTACCGTTTAAAAATCCGGTAATCGCCGCTTCGGGTACGTTTGCGTTTGGGGAGGAATACCGGCTGTATATGGATTTATCTCGGCTGGGCGGCATATCGCTCAAGGCGCTCACGCGCGAGAAGCGGCTGGGCAATCCGCCAATTCGCATTGCGGAGACGGCCAGCGGCGTTCTGAACAGCGTGGGGTTGCAGAATCCTGGCGTGGACGGGTTCATACGGGACTACTGGAAACGCATACAGGGCATTGATACCGTTAAAATTGCCAATATTGCGGGCAGCACCGTGGATGAATATATTTATGTAACGGAACGGTTAAACGAGATCAATATAGATTTATATGAAGTAAACGTTTCCTGCCCAAACGTGAAGGAGGGCGGCGTGAACTTTGGCACAGACGCAAATTTGCTGGCGGATGTGGTGTCCAGGGTGAAGAAGGTCGCGGAGAAACCCATTATTGTCAAGCTGACGCCCAATGTAACGCGCATTGCGGACATGGCAAAGGCGGCGGTGGACGCTGGCGCGGACGCGCTTTCCCTAATCAATACCATTACGGGTATGGCAATCAATCCGAAAACCAGAAAGCCTGTGCTGGCCAACGTTACGGGCGGACTTTCCGGCCCGGCAATAAAACCTGTGGCGCTGCGCATGGTGTGGGAGGTTGCGAAAGCCGTGCCTGTTCCCATTATAGGCATGGGAGGCATTATGACGGGTGCGGATGCCGCGGAGTTTATGATAGCGGGCGCAACGGCCGTGATGGCGGGCACTGCCACCATGAGCGACCCGGAAGCCCTTACCCGTATTGCGGAGGAACTGGAAGCGTTTTGCGCCGGGCAGAACATAAGCCGTGTGTCCGAACTCACCGGCACGCTGGATTGCTGAAAAAATTTAAAAGTTAAAAAAACAGGGATTATTGGAGGAGTATCATGCTTACCAGAGAAGAAATTATTCAATTGTTCAAAGAAAAAGAAGTGATGCTGGAAGGACATTTTTTACTGACGTCCGGCAGGCATTCCGATAAATATATGCAGTGCGCCAAGCTGTTCCAGTATGCGGATGTGAGCGAGCTCATCTGCAAACAACTGGCCGGGCAGTTTGCGGGCGTAAAAATAGACCTGGTGGCGGGCCCGGCCATTGGCGGCATTATTATGGCGTACGAAATGGGCAGGCAGCTTGGCGTAAAAAATATTTTTGCCGAGCGTGACAACGGCGTAATGACCTTACGCCGCGGGTTTGAAGTGCCCGGAGGCGCGAACGTGCTGGTGGTGGAAGACGTGGTGACAACGGGCGGCTCCGTGCGCGAAGTGATAGAATTAATCCGCCAGAGCGGAGCGAACGTCGCGGGTGTGGGCAGCGTGGTGGACCGCAGCGCAGGACAGGTGGATTTTGGCTGCGATTTTAAGGCGGTGCTCAGCATGGAAGTTAAATCCTATGAGCCCCATGAGTGCCCCATCTGCAAGCAGGGCCTCCCGCTCGTAAAACCCGGCAGCCGAAAAGCTACAACATAAGGTGTTCCTTTCTTTCTCAACCTTTTTCTTTTTTGGGAAAAGAAAAAGGTTGAGCCAAAAAGAAAACCCTAATATTTATAAAATTGTTATCAGAACAATCAGGGCCCAATCAGCCAGCCTGAGAAGCCCTAAAACTCAGCCCGAAAACAAAGCGAACAAAGGAACTCAAAATTATTTATAGAAGATATATATCTATAATTTAATCAGGAGTATATGCATGGATGTAATTTCTTTTGGCTGGAGCCCAAGGCACCAGGAATTGGGCAAAATGATCAGAAAAAAAGAATCTTTTGCGGATGTAATCCAAACAATTCTGGATTTGCACAGCGAGCTGCATATGTGTACTGTAAGCGGTACTGCGGAGAATACCGTTGATTCAATATTCCAAGACCTGCGGGATGAGGAGTATGCCGTCATGCCCTCGGCAAAAGATGAAACGATTGCCTGGGCCGTATGGCATATTGCGCGCATAGAAGATTTGACCATGAACATTCTGGCGGCCGGCGGCTCGCAGGTTTTTAATAAGGAATGGGCCGGCCGGATGCAGGCAGATGTTACGGACACGGGAAACGCCATGACGGACGAGGAGATTGTGCAATTCAGCCGGAGCGTATGCAAACCGGAGCTGCTGAACTACAGGAACGCTGTGGGCGCGCAAAGCCGCAAACTTTTGAAACAATTTGAATTTGAGGATATGAAGCGCAAGGTATCGCCTGCTGATATCAGCAGGATTCTGGAAGAGGGCGGCGTTACGCGGCAGAAAGATTCCGTCTGGCTGCTTGACTTCTGGGGCAAAAAAGACGTTGCGGGCCTTGTGATGATGCCGCTTACCCGGCACCAAACGTGCCACCTGAACGACTGTTACAAATGGAAGATAAGCATACGGACTAAAAAGAAGTTTTTTATGGATTGAACACCAACCTGTAAACACAGAAAATATGGGTAAACATTGATGAAGCAATGAAACAAGCCATTACAGAAGTAAGTAAAATATTGCAGAGTAAAACGGATTTAATAAAGTCACTTGAAATACAGTGTATGAAAGAGTTGGGTAAGCTTTTTTTATTATAGCTTTCCATCCGCGTGTGATTCCCCTATGAATCGCACACAAATGCGCAGAAGATTGTTAGAGGCAACCAGGGGGAGGCAGCAAACCCCGCCGGAAGGGGGGCGGGCAGTCGCCCTCCGAGTTTTATAACGGTTCCACATACATCGTAAAATAATGATCGTATATCACCTTCCCCGGCCTTGACGCGGGAGGTTTTTTAACGTTTGCGCGCTGGGTATAATCCACGGGTGTTTTGCCGGACTGCCCGGCGGCGCTGTATTTGGCGGCCAGCCGCGCGGCCATGAGGATGGATTCGTCATCCAGGTTTTCAAGGGGAATGCCCTGGGAAATAAGCAGCACATGCGAGCCGGGCATATTTTTAGCGTGAAACCAGATGTCGTTCTTATCCGCAATGCGCATGGTAACAATGTCGTTCTGCCTGTCGTTCTTACCCACCAAAATCGTGTGCCCGCGGGGGGTTTTGAATTCGCGCGGGGCGGATTCGGGCGGCGGAGCGGCTCTTTTACTTTTCTGGTCTTTCCTTGTGTCCGGCGGAAAAAGCTGAAACTGTATCTCTTCAATCTCCGCAAGCGCTTCCGCCTTCTGCACAAACAGCAGGGCGTTCTCCAGGTATTCGCGTTCGCCTTCAGCTTCGGCCAACTGGCGGCCCCCCATTTCTTTAGCGGTTTTCAGCTTGGATGATTTTTTAAACAGCTTCTGGGCGTTTTGTGCGGGCGTGAGGGAAAGATCAAGCGGGATCACGACTGTATCGCCCGTTGCAAAATCCTGCGCCTCAAACCGGCTCATGCCTTTTTGCAAACGGTAGATATTGGCGGTGATGAGCTGGGCGCGCCCGGCGATTTCATCCGATTTTTTTGCCTCTTCCAGGCTTTCCAGAATGTTTTTTATTTTTTTATTGAGTTTAACTATATTCTTTTTCAGCAGGCCCGCAAGAGCGTCTTTTTTGCGGTTCAGTGCAAAGTCCTCGCCACGCCGGGTGTAGTAGGTGTCCAGCATTTTGTTGGCGGAGTCAAAGGACACGCGCGTGTCCGGGGAATACGTGTGATACGGAACCACAGAAAAAAACACAGGCAGCCCCGCGCCGTCCGTCTGTATGCTGGGCAGGGGACTGGCGAGCGCGTTTGTGTAAAAACTGCGCAGGCAGGAAGCGAGCGCCGCCGCGCCTGACGGGTTGTCTTTCGTTTCGCACAGGTAAATAATCTCCGCCGCAGTTTGGGAAGACATACCCTGAAAAGTGGCGCACAGGTGCCGTTGCAGGCTTCCGCCGTCTGCGGGCGCAACAAAATTGGCAAGCTCCGCTTCGCTGATTTCCAGCGGATTGATCTGCTCGGTTGGCGGGGGCAGGTATGGCGATCCGGGCAGTACCTGGCGTTTGGAGCTTACGTCCACGGATACGCGGCGCACGCAATCCAGCACGCGCCCGTTTTCGCCCACCAGAATGATATTGGAATGCTTGCCCATAATCTCCGCCACCAGGGTAAGCCGGGATTTTTGCATCAGTTCGTCTTTTGCTTCAAGGGTAATCAAAAGCACGCGGTCCAGCCCTTTCTGGCAGATATCCAATATGCGCGCGCCTATCAGGTATTTGCGCAGCAGCATGCAGAATGCGGGCGCTGTTTTGGGGTTGGGTTTGTTTGCCGCCGTCAGGTATACCGCACAATTGCCCGCGTCCGCGTTCAGCACAAGCCTTACGGTTCCATGCTCCTGGCAATACAGAGCCAGCACAACTTCTTCGCGGTTTGGCATGAGTATCTTCTGAACCTTTGCGTCCAGAAGCTTGGTTTTTAATTCTTTTGCGCATACAGCCAGCGTAAGGCCGTCGTAAGCCATAGTTCAGTCCTCCGGTTTTTATAGCATACCGTATTTGGGTGTAAAATGCAATTTTGGTTTATTGTTAAAATACGTTTTCTTTGAAGCGGCTCCTTTATTTTTTGGGACAAAGGGCGGGGAAAAAACCTCCCCGGAGTTGAACAGCATTGGCAATTGTGCTAAACTGCAAAGTAGGCATTAATCATCCGGAGGAACAAAAGACAATGAGAATAGACGGACGCGGCGATATGGAACTCCGCAAAATTTCAATCACTACAGGCGTTATGCCCAATGCATATGGGAGCGCTTCAGTGGAATTTGGGCGAACCAAGGTATACTGTACGGCCATGGTGGAGAACGGAACGCCGCCTTTTCTGGAAGGCGCGGGAAAAGGCTGGCTGACCGCGGAATACGCCATGCTGCCCGCATCCTGCCCCAAACGCAAGATGCGCGAAAAAATGAAGCCGGATGGACGGAGCATGGAGATACAAAGGCTGATAGGCCGTTCGCTCCGGAGCATACTGGATTTTAAAAAGCTGGGTGAAGTCACTGTATACATAGATTGCGACGTGATATGCGCGGACGGCGGCACCCGGACAGCCTCCATCACCGGGGCGTTTGTGGCGTTATGCCAGGCTGTGGATCGTGGTATGCGGGAGGGGATGTTTTCATCCTCGCCCATTGTGAATTCGCTTGCGGCGGTAAGCGCGGGGCTTGTGGATGATACGCCTTTGCTGGACCTTTGCTATGTGGAGGATTCCAGGGCGCAGGCGGACATGAATATGGTTGCGACCGGCGACGGCGGCATTGCGGAAGTGCAGGTGTGCGGTGAAGAGAGGACCATATCCCAGAGGGAATTTGCAACGCTGGTGAATATGTGCAAGGCAGGCATCCAGGAGATTGTCAAAATACAGACGGAAGCCCTGGGGTCAAGCGCACATGTGATACCGGGAGCCTTGAACATGCAGACGGACGAGGAACCCGCTAAAGAATAAAAAAACAAAACGGCAGGAGGACGAATGGAGAAGCTTGTGATTGCAACGAACAACCAGGGCAAGGTGCGGGAAATCAAAGCCCTCCTGGAAGACGTGTATCGGGAGATTGTATCCCTGCGGGACGCGGGGATTGTGGCGGACGTTGTGGAAGACGGCTCCACATTCTACGAAAATGCCCGTAAAAAAGCAATGGAGATCAGCCGCATCGTAGACTGCGACGTGCTGGCGGACGATTCCGGCCTGTGCGTGGAAGCGCTGGGAGGCGCGCCGGGCATTTATTCTGCGCGTTTTGCCGGTGAGGACGCAACGGACGAGGAGAACAACAAAAAGCTTGTTTCCCTGGTTCGGAACATACCGGCTGGCAAGCGGCAGGCAAAGTTTGTTTGCGCTATCGTAATGGCCAGAAACGGCCGTGAGTTGCTGCATGTGGAAGGCGAAGTGTACGGCGAGATTGTTTTAAAAGGCCGGGGCACGGGTGGTTTTGGATATGATCCATTGTTTTATGTGGATGCGTACGATAAAACGTTCGGCGAACTGGAGGCGGAGATTAAGAACAAAATCAGCCACCGGGCGCGCGCTCTGGCCCGTCTGAAAGAAGCGCTGCATGGCTAAAGCAATCCATGCGCTGGTGTTTGCGGATTCGCACGGCGTTACATCCGGTATGCAAAGAGCGCTGGAGCTGTTTGGCGAGGGAGTGGAATACATTTTTCACCTGGGGGATTACTGCCGGGACGCGGCGTTTCTGCGGCAGCATAGCGCCGCGCATGTGACGGCTGTGCGGGGCAACTGCGACTATATAGCGGATGACCCATATTTTGACGAGGTGACTTTGTGCGGCCAGAAGATTATATTAACGCATGGGCATAAACTAAACGCTAAGTATTCCACGGACAGGCTTTTATATTACGCGCAGGAGCATGAGGCAAAGGCCATTTTGTTTGGACATACACATATCGCCGCGGCGGAATACGCAGACGGCGTATGGCTTGTGAACCCCGGCAGCATAACGGAGCCAAGGGCCGGATTCCGCTCCGTGGCCACGTTGATGATAGGCCCGTGGGGCGTTGTTCCAAAGATTATGCAGATTGTATAAAAAATCATTTTTCTGTGAAGAAAACGGGTTGACACGTAGATTGGTGGATGCTATAATTTATTACTGTCAGCCAAGAGCCACAATTAATGGACATACTGGCAGGAGACGTTTGGATGTGCGCCTGTAGCTCAGCGGATAGAGCAACGGCCTTCTAAGCCGTGTGTCCGGGGTTCAAGTCCCTGCAGGCGCGCCAATTTCGACAGGCACGAATTCAACGCTTGGGGAGCATGGTGGGTATAGCTCAGTTGGTTAGAGTGCCAGGTTGTGGCCCTGGAGGTCGTGGGTTCGAATCCCACTACTCACCCCATTTTAGCCTTTGGGGTGTAGCCAAGTGGTAAGGCACGGGACTTTGACTCCCGCATTCGTAGGTTCAAATCCTGCCACCCCAGCCATATAGAATGACTCATTAGCTCAGTAGGTAGAGCACTTGACTTTTAATCAAGGTGTCCGGAGTTCGAATCTCCGATGGGTCACCAAAAAAACCGCTTGAGAATGCGGTTTTTTGTTATCTATGAGTTGAAATAAATCTTGCGGTTTTTGTCGTGCAGGCTATTTTTGGCGATTATATAGACTAAACTGTCGTAAAAAAAGTCGTAATTATACGCCGCGTGAAACTGCTTTTCGTTTCAAATTTATGTCGTCATGGACATACAGCTTGGAAGTGATTTACACGTTAGCATGTCTCATCAATTTACTGATAGTCAGGATATCAACACCCCTGACATACTTTCTTGCTAAAGAGTGGGAGTAATACAGATAGTATAAACAATAGGGATACCAAAGATAATGGGTGCAATAATTTGCATCAATTTTTAGGTACGGATGAATCTCAGCAAAATGTTGTTTATAGGAAAATTGTGTAGTAAAATAATACAGTTATTGTTTTTATATATAAATGCGAATTTCTTAAGGAGAGACTGATGAGTAAACTGATTTTTGAATTTAATGTAGAGCATAAAGCACTGGGATCAATTGTATCAAAAATTTCTGTTTATGAAGAAAGAGCGGAAATTGAAAGAACAATCAGTGGAGTTCTTCGAGCTACGGTAAAGCTGCCGACAACGACATCTGTTTATTTTAAAGATATTACAGGGATTTTACATAGAGAACCGTCTTTTTTATCAACCGGAAATATGGGATATATTGAATTTTCCGGCATTCATCGAAACACGTCGACCATAGGAACCGTTAACGTAAAAGGAAAGATTATCTCGAATATTGAGATGACAAACGCTATACAAAATCCGTATTGCGTTGTATACAGTAAAGATGCTAAAGCAGTGAAAGAAAATTTCAAGCGCCTGTATGAGATTTTTATTAAATTGAAAGAAACAAATATTTCCACACAAAATGTTCAAATTGTAAAAAACGAGGAGTCCGCACTTGATAAGATCAAAAAATTAAAAGAGCTTTTGGAACTAGGGGCGATTACTCAAGCAGAATTTGACGAGAAAAAAGCGGTTCTAATGCAAAAGATATAACTGTTACTATATGTTTTGCGTGTCAAAGTCAGATCAGCAATGAGAAATCCGATGTTTGTTGTACTTAAAATTTTGAGTACAATGTTTTGGCGAGTCAAAATAAATAATGCTAAAATTGCGAAAAAGGAGAAGTAAATACCTTTAGAATCAAGAAAAAACATCCGTGACAAGTTCCCAAGAATCGAGTGGGAGTAATCAGCGACTAGTGAAGATAAAATTGAAACTGTCGTAAAATGGTCGTAATGCTTTGATTTTTAGCGGTCGCTATCCGCTATGGACAGTCAGCCGGTTTTTAAGGTCTATGCTGCTGCGGTTGCTTTTGATGCACAGGCCAAGAGATTCACCGCGGCGGCAGGAAGCAAAGAGGCCAAGGTAAAGAAACGTCCGCTCTTTTAACGTAAGGTAAGCATTCAAGATAGCCGCTTCCTCCAGCTCTGTAGTGGTACATTTAGCGGTTTTGGCAAACGGGGTATACTTAATTTTAAGAGCCGGATTAAGGTATATAATCTTACGGTCTATGGCTGCATCAAAAACATTGTCAACGCCGCATTTAAAAAATTTATGAAATGAACAGAAGGTATATAAGCAATAACAACCCAAATTAGGCTGAGGCTGAAAAACGTCTAAATATTTCTTTTTTAGACGTTTTTTTGTATCTGTTCAGCGGTGGTTCAGTGGAATATTGTAAAATAAATGAGAAAATAAGATTCATATATCTTCTAGAAGGACGGGTTTATGAAAAAAATAAAGAAGTTTTGGGGCGCGGCTGCTTTATTTGTTTTAGCTGCATCGGTTTTGCTTACCGTGCCGGGCCGGGCTTTGGCGGATTATATTGACACCTATGGGACAAATATAGGCGCTTATGCGGTTGCTGTTGGCCCTGCGGGAGATGTTTTTATTGCCGACAACCAGGCACATTCCATACTGAAAATGAATGCTTTGGGGACTATTTCAACATTTGCCGACGGTTTCACCAGCGCCGGCCCTTACGGCGTGGCGGTGGACAGCCAGGGCAATGTATACGCCACAGACGGCGGCGACTATTCGATTACCAAGTTCAATGCAGGCGGCCAGGTTGTATGGAAAAATAGCAACGATCCAGGAGACGGCAATTATTCCGTGGGGGGGATTGTTGATCCCAGGGGCCTTGCGCTCGATTCTGCCGGAATATATTTATACTATTCGGACCACAGTGGCTCCAGCGGCCGCGGTTACCTTCACAGGATACGAACCAGCGACGGGTCAATGGACAGCGGATGGGGCTCGGAAGCGCTGTATTCGCCCTGGGGGATCGCCATAGACAGCAGCGGGTACATTTATGCGGCAGAGTGGGGCGCAACCACCGTTGTTAAAGTGGATGGCGGGGGCCATATCGTAACGCGCTTTCAGGGTAACCAGGCCTATACTGCCTTTGGCGGCCCGGCGGGGGTGGCTGTGGATGCAGCCGGAAACGTTTACGTCGCGGATACAAACAACAGCCGCATTGTCCGTTTTGATTCAACCGGAAATAACCTGACTGTTTTGGGCACGGGTTTCTATCATCCCATGGGAGTGGCGCTGGAAATAAGCGGCGCGCCTAACGTGATTGTAGCGGACTGGAATAACGGCCAGGTAAAGCGTCTTTATCCAAGGCCGGTAGTAACGGGGATAAGCCCAACGAGTGGCAGCGCGGCGGGCGGGACCACGGTGACCATTTACGGCCAGAGCCTGGCGAACCCGTCCAAAGTTTATTTTGGCACGCAGCAGGCGGTTATTTTAAACGCATCCAATCCGGGGTCTATCACGGTGTCTGCACCGGTATGCGGGCCGGGCCCTCTGGACGTGACCGTACAGGGCGTCCATGAAACCAGCGCTGTTTCCGCATCCGCTGTGTATGATTCCATCGGCCCGGCGGATGCGGTAAAATCGGCTGTTTCTGTAAGTCCACAGACTGGCATAACGGCTAACGGATCGGATGCTTCCACCGTTACGGTTACGGTAAGAGACAGCGCCAATCAGCTTTTAAGCGGACATACCATAACGCTTACACAGAACGGAAACGCAATGGTTTCGCCTGCAGGTGGCATCACCGATGCAAGTGGGATCGTGACTTTTACGGTAAGGGATACCAAAGCAGAGACGGTCACATTGACTGCGACCGATACGATGGACGGCGTTGTTTTAAGCCAGAAACCCACGGTAACGTTTGTCGCCGGGCCTCCTGCCGCAATCACCGTGGCGGGGGGCAACAGCCAGACGGCGGTGAAGAATGACATTTATACCGCGGCCTTGCAGGCAAAAGTAGTGGACGCCAACGGCAACCCGGTAAGCGGCAAAACTGTGACATTTACGGCCCCGGCTTCGGGCGCAGGCGGCACCTTTATGAACGGCACCAACCAGGATACGGAGACAACCGGCCCGGACGGTATAGCAACTTCTTCCACGTTCATAGCGAACGGCACGGTCGGCAGCTATACGGTAACAGCCGGCGTAGCGGGCGTGGGTACTACAGCGAACTTCAGTCTGAAAAATTTGCCGGGACTTCCGAGCAACATCACCTGGGTGGTGAATGATCTTGGCGACGGACCGGGTAGTTCTTCTAATGTTACCCTGCGCTACGCCTTGCAGCAGGCGCAGAGTGACATAGGCGACAAGATTACCTTTAGTGTGACAGGAACCATTACCTTGATGTCTCCGTTGCCTGTGATCCATGAGTTTGAAGATTTGACGATTGAAGGCCCGGGAGCGGGAAGCCTGACCGTGAGCGGAAACAATCAATACCGCGTGTTTGAGGTGGAGGGCGGAACCGTGTCCATCAGCAACCTGACGATTGCGGACGGCAAAACGGTGGGAAATAAAGGCGGCGACGGAAACGCGTACAACGATTCGACTAGGGTCGCCTGCGGCGGCGGCGGAGGCGGCGGCGCGGGCGCAGGCGGAGGGCTGCTGGTGCTGGATGGATCGGTTGCGATTCAGTCTGTGGATTTTCGCAATTGCCAGGCTGTGGGCGGAACCGGAGGAGCCCCGGGATCAGGACTATGGCATCTTGACAGTTTTGGCACCGGTTATGGAGGAGATGGCGGAACCGATTACAAAAATACTGCAGGCGGTGCGGGCGGCGCCCCTGGTACAAGTTCAAATAGGGACGGCCAGAGCGGTGGCAACGGCGGTGACTTTGCAGGCGGCGGCGGGGGCGGCGGCATTTTGGCCACCAGTTTCGGACTTCCCGGCCCGGGGGGCAGCGGCGGATTTAGCGGCGGCAACGGCGGAAGCGGCTTGGGACTGACTTACGCTGAAGGCTATTTTTATGCCAAGGGCGGCGCAGGTGGCAGCGGATGCGGCGGAGCCCTGTTTGCGGACAAAGGTACGGTCACCGTCGCGGACTGCACATTTTCGGGCAACAGCGCCCTTGGCGGTGCGGGCGGAACCGGCTCGCAGGGAGGTAATGCTTACGGCGGGGCTGTATTTGTAAATACGGCTTCGGTTTCATTTGCAAACAGTACGTTTACGGGAAACAGCGTGACGGGCGCATTGGGTACGGCGGCGTCCATATATAACAAGAGCGGGTCTGTGCCAGCCACCAATGTTACGTGGGACCAGGGTGACAGCATTTATCCGCAGGCGGCCATGCCCGTTGCTGTTCCGGGAGACGGCAACATGTTGCGGAGCGGTTCTACCATTACCCTGACGGACTCTACGGCGGGTTCCACCATATACTACACGCTGGATGGAACAACGCCTACAGCCAGCAGCGCGAGCGGCAGCGGAAGCGGAACCCAGGTTACAATCAGCGGGAATCCGGGAGATAACGTAATTGTGAAAACGCTGGTTTCGGCTCCGGGGTTCTTTGACAGGACGGCGGAATTCAGGTACATCATTGCGGGGAACGTGCTGACGGTGACCGACCTTTCGGACGGTGCGGGAAGCATTTCGGATATTACACTGCGCTATGCCCTGCTGCAGTCGCAGCTCAACAACGGTTTGACCATACAATTCGGCGCATCTGGCGTCATTACACTTATAAGCCCGCTTCCGGCAATCAGCTGGGATGTTGCTATAGACGGAGCGGGACAGGCAGTTTCGATCAGCGGAAACGATCAGATCCGCGTGTTCAGGGTGGACGGTGGGAATGTGACGATCAAAAACCTTACAATTGAGCATGGATTGGCTTTGGGCGGCAACGGTTCGGACGGATCGGACTCTATAAATGAAGGCTACAGTGTCAGCGGAGGCGGCGGAGGAGGCGGCGGAGGCGGCTCCTGCGGCCCGGGCGGAGGATTGCTGGTAATGGGAGGCTCTGTGGGGGTTGACCATGTTGTTTTCTCCGCCAATAGCGCAAAGGGTGGAAACGGCGGCAACGGAGGCCATTCTACCGGATTGGCCTATGGTTATGGCGGCAGCGGAGGCAACGGCGGTGGAAGCGACGTAAACAACGCAACCGGCGGCGTTGGCGGAGGCGGCGGTAATGGGGGATCGGGCGATCAGGGTGCAAACGCCGGTGGAGACTTTGCCGGTGGCGGCGGAGGAGGAGGCGGCAGCGGCGCCACCGGCTGGGGCTATGGTGGCACTGGCGGCAGCGGCGGATTTGGCGGCGGCAACGGCGGCAACGGCGGTAAAGGCTGGGGTATTTATGATTCAAACCACAATGGCAGTGGCGGCAATGGCGGAGACGGTTTAGGCGGCGCGATCTATATGGATGAGGGCTCACTTACCATCCAAAACAGCTCATTTGAAAACAATACCGTTTCCGGTGGACCAGGCGGCAGCGGAGAAAGCAACGGCACCAATGGCAATGGCTTTGGAGCCGCGATCTATAACCGGAACGGGACAGTAACGGTGCCGGATAACAGCAATACCTTTGGGACCGGGAGCAGCGTATACAATGCGGCTCTGCCCGCATATCAGCTGGTATGGCAGACGCAGCCGGGAGACAGCGTAAAGGACGGCGCACTTAGCACGGCTCCGGTTTTGGCTCTCAAAGACGCCTGCGGAAATATTATAACAAGCGACAACACAAGCACTGTGACCGTTTCCTTAACAACGCCCAACGGGGCGAACCTGAGCGGTGCAACGGTTACGGTTGCGGGAGGCATTGCAACTTTTGGTAATTTAAGCGTAGATAAAACGGGAACCTATACGCTTACTGCCACATGCGGAAGCATTACCAGTGCGGCAAGCAATCCGTTTACAGTCTATAAGAACCTTGTAAGCGTGGAGGTGCCTGCGGCTGTTACCCAAGTACCGAACGGGACGCAAAAAACAGCACAAACGCTGGGGCTTCCATCCAAGGTGATTCTGGAAACCAGCGAAGGCAACATGCAGGCCGACGTGGTTTGGAATTTGGCATCCTGTTCCTATGATCCGGACGATATCCGCCAGCAGACGTTTACGGTGGGCGGAACGGTTACGCTTCCGGATGGAGTGAAGAATACAAACAGCGTAAGCCTGGATACAACCGTCAGCGTTACCGTAAACACAGCGGCATCTACGGACAAAACGCTGGTCAGCATCAGCAGCCCGGCAAGTATAACAGGCGTTGCGCATTGTGAGGAGAAAACGGCGGCCGCTTTCGGTTTGCCGGGCACCGTAACAATGATAACGAATTACGGCAATGTGCAGGCGGCTGTCACCTGGGATGCGGCTTCCTGCCCGTATGATCCCGCCAATACCGCCCAGCAGTCCTTTACGGTGCACGGAACCGCATCGCTGCCGGACGGCGTTCAGAATCCGGGCGGCGTAAGCCTGGCGGTGAGCGTAAGTGTGACCGTGAACGCCGGGCAGTCGCCCGTGAATAAAACCCTGGTGAGCGTATCTGCACCTGCGGATGTCATCGGTTTACCCAACGGATCGCCCAAAACGGTGGCCGGGCTGGGGCTGCCTGCCAAGGTAACGCTGGTGACCGATGCGGGCGATGTTCTGGGTGATGTTTCCTGGGACGCGGCGTCCTGTGCGTACGACCCGGAAAGCAGCTCCGTGCAGATTGTTACCGTTAGCGGTCTGGCTTCGCTTCCGCTGGGAGTGGCAAATCCCAACCACGTAAGCCTTTCCGTAATTGTAACTGTGAATACGGTGCCACCCGATGGCGACGATGGTTTTTACAGAACGATCCAGCCGCCGGATATCGCTGGTGTGCCCAATGGTACACAGAAGACAGCTGCCGCGCTGGGCCTGCCCTGCAAGACATTGGTACTTACCGCTTATGGAAATCAGGTGATGGTGGACGTAAGCTGGAATGTGGATTCCTGCCCGTACGATCCTGCAATAATAACCGCGCAGACTTTTGCTGTTAACGGAACGGCAACGCTGCCGGCCTGGATGTATGATTATGGGATTTATGGAAAAGACGTTTTAATAAATGTTACAGTGAACGCGGCAGATGCGGGCAGCAGGGCGCTGCAGAGCGTTACGGCACCGGCAGGTATTACCGGCCTTACAAACGGCACGGCAAAAACAGCCGCGGGCTTGGGACTCCCGCAAACCATTGCGCTGCAAACGGACGCCGGGATTGTGAACGCGGGCGCAACCTGGGATGTGGCGGCAAGCGCATATCATCCGTCCATAAAAACCGCGCAGACTTTTACGGTAAGCGGTGCGGTAAGCCTGCCTTATGGAACCGTCAACCCGGGTAAGGTGGATTTGCATACCGCTGTAAATGTAACCGTGGACGCGGAAAAATATGTTCTGACCGTATTGGCAGGAAACGGCGGATCGATTACGCAGGGCAACGGCGGACTGTATGCCGCGGGAGAGCAGATTGCTATAACGGTTGCGCCCGATACGAATTACGGTTTTGGAGGATGGAGCTCAAGCGGCGGCGGTACGTTTGCGGACGCAAACAGCTTATCCACCACCTTCACCATGCCCGCCGCGGCGGCCACGGTGCGGGCGATCTTTACGCCGCCCAGAACGGTTACGGATACGTCCACCGGCGTCAGCATCCGCGGCGGCATCAACGAGTCCGCGCAACTTAAGGTAACGCCTATTGCAGAGGACAGCGTGGAATATAAGGCGCTGGTTGCGGCCATGAACCATGGCGGACAGGGGAAGAAGCTGATCCTTACATTTGATATTTCCCTGGAGCAAGGTGGACCGGGCCAGACTTATCTGGGCGAACTGGCTCTGTTTCTCCCGGTAGGAGCGCAGTACAACGGTCAGACGCTTACGTTGCTGCATTATGTGAACGGAACCGTTGAAGAGTACTTAGGGGTGGTAGCGAACGGCCTATTGACAGTAACGGTGACCCACCTGTCACCGTTTGCGGTGGCGGTGAGCATACCGGAGCCCACACCAACCGCGAGTAATGCGCCGACTGCAAGCCCAACCCCGGCTCCAAGTACTGATCCGTCGTCAAGCCCCGGCAAGACGGCTGGTCCCGGTGCAAACTCCGGTCCGGCAATTACAATATCCGGCATACCGGACAGTGGCACTCTTTTCGTGGGTGGACGGATTAAGCTTATTCCATCCGTTTCCGGCGGGATGTGGATCTATGATCACTCTTTGCTTTCTTTAACGAAAAACAGCGACGGCACTGTTACCATGAAGGGTTTAAAAGAAGGCACAACCACACTGGTATATACCGTAGGATATGTATCGATCCAGATCACAGTTACTATATTGGCAGCAGGACTTCCGCAGACCGGGCAGGATTTTACGTCTGCATGGGTACTGCTAATTCTTACAACGTGTGTTTTTATGGCAGCAATAGTGGTTGCCCGTAAAAACATAAGAGCGAAAACGGGCCATCGAAAACGGTCGTAAAAATGTCGTAGTACCTTAATTGAGTGGTAATAGAGCCATTTTTACTTGATTTTTATTCAAGGTGTCCGGAGTTCGAATCTCCGATGGCTCACCCAAAAAACCATATGAGAATGCGGTTTTTTGGTATCTATGAGCCGAAATAAATCATGCAATTTTTGTCGTGTAGGCTATTTTTGGCGATTATAGAGACTAAACTGACGTAATAAAGTCGTAGC
>JAEYKI010000005.1 GCA_023408315.1 Bacillota bacterium | reverse complement strand
ACATGCACAATGTGAGCGAAGAAAAGCTGTTCCGGCCAAGCGCGTGGAGTTCCTTTGGCACGGAGGGTAAGGAAGGCGCGGACTACAGGGCCTGCAATAATTTTGGGCCCCTGTATAAGTAATATTTTGATAAAACGGCTCAATCATATAAGGGAATGGCTGCTTGCGGCCATTTCTGCTTATATAAGAACAGGAGAAAACGATGAAGGAATTTGCAGCAATAGACCTGGGAGCAAGCAACGGCCGCACGATACTGGGGCAGTTTGACGGAGAGAAGCTGGCGCTCAGGGAATTGAACCGGTTTGAAAACAAGTATCTCCACGTGGGCGGCGAATATTACTGGGATGTGCTGGGACTGTATGCGCATATCTTGGAAGGCCTTTGCAGTTATGCCAAAACCGGAGGCAGGCAACTTTTGGGGATTGGCATTGACACCTGGGGCGTGGATTTTGGGCTGCTGGACAAGCACGGAAAACTGCTGGGCAACCCGAGGGCATACAGGGATCCAAGAGGTGAGCGGGGCCGTAAGGCTTTCCACGCAAAGCATGGGGAGAAAGCAGCTTTTGAAGCCACGGGTATATCCAATATGGATTTTAACACCCTGTACCAGTTGTACGATATGGTGCAGGTGGGAGACCCCCAGCTTGCAGTTGCGGATAAGCTGCTTTTGATGCCGGACCTGCTGGGATATATGCTTTGCGGGGAAGCTGGCAACGAATATACCAACGCAACCACCACCCAGATGGTCGGCAATGGAAAATGGTCCAAAGAGATACTTGAGATGGCGGGGCTGCCCGCGTCCCTGTTTGCCGGAATTCAGCCTTGCGGCGGGGTAAAGGGGATTCTGCATCCATTCATAGGGCAGGAAACGGGCCTTGCGGGGTTGCCCGCAATTTACTGTGTGGGCTCGCATGACACGGCATCCGCCATTGCATCCGTGCCTGCCGCAACGGAGAATTTTGCGTTTCTGTCCTCGGGCACATGGTCCCTGGTCGGCATTCTGCTGGAAAAGCCTGTGGTAAACGAAACGGTGTATGTGGGGGGGTTCTCTAACGAAGGCGCGGTTTCGGGCGGCGTACAGCTTTTAAGAAACATCATGGGCTTGTGGATTATACAGAACTGCAAACGGGAATGGGACAAAACAGAGGCGTTGACCTGGGACGGTATTGTGGAGGCGGCGCAACAGGCCCCTGTTTTCGGCTCGTTCATCAACGTGAACGCGGACGATTTTTACAGCGGAGACAATATGCCGGTGAAGATACAGGAATACTGCCATAAAACCGGGCAGAGCGTGCCGCAGACAAAAGGGGAGGTAGCCCGTTGTGTATTTGAGAGCCTGGCAATGAATTACAGGGAAGCCTTTTTGGGCCTGGAGAAGCTGAAGGGCGGCCGTATAGACGTGTTGCACATTGTGGGCGGAGGCTCCAGAAACGCACTTTTAAACCAGTTTACGGCGAACGCCATTGGCAGGGAAGTGGTTGCGGGGCCCGCGGAAGCCACGGCGATAGGCAACGTGATGCTGCAGGTGAAAGCATCCGGCGGGGTTGCAGACTGGGCGCAGATTCGGCAGGTAATAGCCAATTCGTTTGAATCACGAAGATTTGAGCCGCGGGAGCCGGACATGTGGGCGGAGCAATACCAAAGGTATAACAAAATAATAAAACGGTAGATTATAACCACAGAACCGGTTTTGACCGGGAGCGTTGAACCCTGCAAAAAAATTGCGGGGTTTTTGTTATGCGATTTTACAATAGATTTTTAAAAAATATTACATCAATTTAATACAAAGCTTATTTGAATTTTACAATTGATTTATATACTTATCACAAACAATAAAGATTAAATATGAAAAGGAGAAGATTATATGGCAAGGTGGATTAAATCAGTTGCCGTTATTGGAGCCGCAGCCCTTCTGTTTGCCGGATGCTCCGCAACACCGGCTGGCCCCTCGGCGAATGCGGCTGGCGGAGCGCTGGATTTAAACAGTATGTCGCTGGATCAGATTGTTGCGGAAGCAAAAAAAGAAGGCCAGCTCAACACGGTGGGTATGCCGGATTCCTGGGCAAACTGGGGAGAAACCTGGCAGGAGATCACTGAGAAATATGGAATTGCGCACACGGATAAAGATATGTCCTCCTCCGAGGAGCTAGCCGTGTTTCAATCCGAAAAACAGAACGCCACAAAAGATATGGGAGACGTGGGCATGAATTTTGGCCCGCAGGCGGTGGCGCAGGGCCTGACGCAGCCCTATAAAACAAGCCATTGGGACGATATTCCGGACTGGGCCAAGGACCAGGACGGCAATTGGATCATTGGCTACTACGGCACCATTTCCATGATGGTGAATACCAAACTGGTATCCAATGCCCCCAAATCGTTTCAGGACCTGCTGAATGGCGATTATAAGGTATCCATTGGCGATGTGACCAAGCAGAGCCAGGCGCAGTGCGCAGTTCTTGCCGCGGCTGTTGCCCTGGGAGGATCTGAGACGAATATCCAGCCCGGCATAGACTTCTTTGCGAAGCTTGCGGAGCAGGGCAGGCTGGACAAGGGCGACCTTTCCATAGACAGGCTGCAAAAAGGCGAGATTGCGGTTGCATTCCTGTGGGATTACAATGCGCTTGGCTATAAGAAACAGATTGTGGAAACTGATCCGGGCGCCAGCTTTGTGGTGAACATCCCCGGCGAAGGCTCTATACAGAGCGGCTACTGCACAGTGATTAACAAGTACGCCAAAAATGCGGCTGCCGCTGCGCTTGCCAGGGATTATATATTGAGCGACGACGGACAGATTAACCTTGCCAAGGGGTTTGCAAAACCCATCCGCAGCAACGTGAAACTTCCGGACGACGTAAAGGCGCAGATGATTCCGGACGAACAGTATAAAAACGCGCGCTTTATAAAAGATACAGAAGGCTGGGCAAAAACAGCCGAAACCATTGGCGACACATGGCAGGACAATGTAATTGCTGTTGCGAAATAATCAACATTTGTTTTCCTCCCTAAAAGGGCGCCCTGCAAAGGGCGCCCGATTTTCAATTTTATCGTCTATGCCGGATCATGCCGGCAATATCCGGGCAACAGTAGGATGCCCGAACCTGGGAGTTGATTTGTTTGAATAATAAAAACAACAGGATAAATTTTAAAAAATCAAGAACATACCTGCTTGCTTTGCTGCCTTTTGTTGGAATTGTTGCGCTTTTTCTGGCGGTGCCCATTGTTATGATCCTGGTGCGCAGCTTTATGCCCGAAGGCGCCGTTGGGTTTACGCTGGACAATTATATTTCTATTTTTTCAAGAAGGCTGTATCAGCAGGCCGTGGTGAACAGCATGATTGTGTCCGTATCCTCCGCGCTGATTGGCTTGGTTATTGGTTTTTTTGGGGCCAATGCCGCTCATAAAAGCAACAGAAAGACAAAGACTTTTTTTATGAGCATTCTGAATATGACTTCCAATTTTGCGGGCATTCCGCTTGCGTTTGCATATATCATCCTTTTGGGAAGCGCCGGGGTGCTTGTGATGTTTGGCAAGCAGTTTGGAATTGGATTTTTGGCGGACTTTGACCTGTACAACGTTTGGGGGATATTGCTCACCTATATTTATTTTCAGGTTCCCCTGGCGACCCTTCTGCTGATTCCCGCGTTTGACGCGCTCAAACAGGAATGGCGGGAATCCGTGCGCCTGATGGGCGGCAATTCCACAAAATACTGGCTCCGGGTAGGAATACCGGTATTGCTGCCCAGCATTCTGGGAACCCTGAGCGTGCTGTTTGCAAACGCGGTTGCAGCCTATGCAACGGCTTATGCGTTGCTTGCGTCAAACTTTTCGTTGCTGCCCATCCGTATTTCCGAACAGTTTGTGGGGGATGTGGTGCAGCACAAGGAGTTTGGCTCTGCGCTTGCCGTGATTCTGATGATGCTGATGGTTCTGGCCATTTATGTGAATAACAGGATATTAAAAAATAACAGGGGGGCAATGGCCAAATGAAGAGACGCGGTTCGGGAAAAGCGCTGATTGTGATTATATGCATATACCTCATCCTGCCTCTGGCGCTTACTTTTTTATATTCCATATTCCAGGCCTGGGACCAGTTGCTGCCCCGCGGCTTTACGCTTGCCTATTACGGGGAAATATTTGCGGATTCCGCGTTTTGGATGTCTATTTTGCGCTCCCTGATTATATCCGTATTGCCTATTGCGGTTTGCACCGCGGCGGTTTTGCTGGCAATGTATGTAATTGTGGTGCATGCGCCGTGGGCGGACAAATATATGCAGGTTATATGCACCGTACCCTATGCGGTGCAGGGAATTGTTTTGGCAATATCCGTACTGGCGCTGTATGCGGATGCGCCGGGGGCGCTTTCGGACAGGGTGCTGATGCTTACGTTGACTTATGCCGTAGTCGTTTTACCGTATATGTACCAGGGGATCAAAAACAGCCTGCAGGCCGTAAACGCAGCCCGGCTGATTGAGGCCGCGCAAATGCTGGGTGCAGGTAAATTGTTTTCTTTCTTCCGTGTGGTTGTACCCAATATTTTTTCCGGCATCACCATTTCCGCCATGCTCGCCATGTCCATCATATTTGGCGATTTTGTGATTGTAAACATCATTGGCGGAAATTACTTTGAAACTTCGCAAATGTACCTGTACAAGGAGATGTTTTCATCCGGACAGATGACCAGCGCGATCATTGTGGTTTTATTTCTGGTAACGCTGGCTATATCCGGGTTTGTATTTTATTACAGAAATAAGCAGGACGCTTCGCAGGAGGAATGAGATGCAGTATATTGAGTTTGAAAATGTGAACAAGTTTTTTGGCTCCAACCATGTGCTGAAAGACGCCAGCCTTTCCGTAGAAAAGGGCCATCTGGTAACGCTGCTGGGGCCTTCGGGCTGTGGCAAAAGTACGCTTTTGCGATGCCTTGCCGGACTGGAGGAGCTTTCTTCCGGAAACATTATTCTGGACGGGGAGGATGTTACTGCAGCGCCGCCCCAGAACAGGAACATCGGCATGGTGTTCCAGCAATACAGCCTGTTTCCCAATTTATCAGTGTTTGAAAATATAGCGTTTGGCCTTAAGCTGAAAAAAATACCGCATGAGGCGATTGAGCAAAAGGTGGAAGCCGCCGTGCGCATGGTGGACTTGCAGGGCAAGGAAAAGCAGTTCCCGGCGCAGCTTTCGGGCGGGCAGCAGCAGCGCGTTGCGCTGGCGCGTTCCATTGTGTGCGAACCCAAGGTCTTGCTGCTGGACGAACCATTGAGCGCCGTGGACGCAAAACTGCGCAAATCGCTGCAGGCAAGGATTAAGGAGATACAGCGGGAGCTGATGATTACGACGCTTTTTGTTACCCACGACCAGGACGAAGCCATGGTGATGTCCGACATCATCCATTTGTTTAACGAGGGAAAAATTGTGCAGTCGGGGTCTCCCATAGAGATGTATACCGCGCCCAAAACATATTTTGCAGCCGGTTTTATTGGACATTACAATATCCTTTCTCCCGAAGATTTCAGGAGGATGGTGCCCGAAGCGGATGCAATGGGGGCCGACGTAGCCATTCGGCCCGAAACAATAGAAATATCCGCTCAAAAAAAAGAAGAGCATGAGGGCTTCTATCAGATACCCGGCGTGGTTCGGGACAACACCCCGCACGGGAACGTGCTGCGTTATACTGTTTTGGCTAATGGCGTTCAGTTAAAGGCGGACGTGCTTTTCCGCAGCTTTCAGTTGTATTCCGAAAACCAGCAGGTTTACCTGACTATAGAAAAACGGGACTGCCTGAAAATAGGGTGAAATAAATATACATGAATTGATAGCAACCTTTAAAAGCGCATTGTGATGCGCTTTTTTGCTTAAAATTAAGATTATAAATTGCGCTGAAAATAAGAGTATTTTAACAATATATAGTGACGAATTCTATTGACGCATACAATATATAGATATATAATACATATACAGTATAACAGGAGGCGGCCGGAAATTACCGGTATACAAAGATGCTTACAACAATAGTGAAAAGAGACGGCCGTGAAGTACCGTTCAACTTGGAGAAGATCAGCAATGCCATTTTAAAGGCGTTGCAGGCGGCCGGAGCGCCGGACGCCGGTTTGGCGCTGAAGCTGGCGGCAAGGGCTGCAGAGCAGGCGGAACGGCAGCGCGATCCCCAAAAGGGTAGCCCATCGGTTGAAGAAATACAGGATATTGTGGAAAAGGTTTTGATTGACGACGATCTTGCCGACGCAGCCAAGCGGTATATCCTATACCGTGCGGAACGCACGCGCGCGCGAGAGATGAATACGCGCCTGATGAAAACCTACGAAGAGATTACCAACCGCGCGTCCATTGAGAGCGATCTAAAACGGGACAACGCCAACATAGACGGCGATACCGCCATGGGCACCATGCTGAAGTATGGTTCTGAAGGCGCTAAGATTTTTAATGAAATGTATATTTTAAAGCCCGAGCATGCCCGCGCGCACAAAACGGGCGATATCCATATTCACGATTTTGATTTTTATACAATGACCACCACCTGCTGCCAGATTGATATTCAAAAGCTGTTTCAGGGCGGATTTTCCACCGGGCACGGTTTTTTGAGGGAACCCAACAGTATTGCCAGTTATTCGGCGCTTACGTGTATTGCCATACAATCCAACCAGAACGACCAGCATGGCGGGCAAAGTGTTCCGAATTTTGATTACGCGCTGGCCGAGGGTGTGCGTAAAACGTTCGCCAAGAGGTACAAACTCAATCTGATTAAGATGCTGGCATTTTCGCTGGGTTCAAAGGAAACGGCAGGCGGCGTTGCCAAAAAGGTTAACGAAACAGCGGAAGCGTTATGGCGGCAAGACGGGCTTGGGCCCCAAATGGGCGGCGGCAACGCATACACAGAGAAGGAAGCGGCCCTGCTGGGCGCTGATTGGGATGAAAAGCTTGTGCGCAAGTGCCAGGAATTTGCCGTGAAACAGGCGGAGGAGGAGACCGAGCGTGAAACATACCAATCCATGGAGGCGCTGATTCACAACCTGAACACCATGCACAGCCGCGCAGGCGCACAGGTTCCCTTCAGTTCTGTTAACTATGGTACGGACACTTCTCCGGAGGGCCGCCTGGTTATTAAAAATTTGCTTCTGGCAACAGAAGCCGGGCTTGGCTATGGCGAGACCCCCATTTTTCCCATACAGATATTTAAAGTAAAGGAAGGCGTCAATTATAATGCGGGCGACCCCAATTACGACCTGTTTAAGCTGGCCTGCCAGGTAAGCGCCAAGCGCCTTTTTCCAAATTTTTCTTTTATAGACGCGCCGTTTAACCTGCAGTATTACAAAAAAGGCATGGTTGAATCTGAAATTGCCTATATGGGCTGCCGGACGCGCGTGATAGCGAACAATTACGATCCTGCGCGGGAGATTGTGACCGGGCGGGGCAACTTAAGCTTTACGTCCATTAACCTGCCCCGGATTGCCATTTTGAGCAACGGCTCTGTGGAAGAGTTCTACAAGCGCCTGGACGAAATGATTGGCATGTGTGCAGACCAGCTTTTGGACCGGTTTGAAATACAATGCAGAAAAAAGGTGCGCAATTTTCCGTTCCTGATGGGCGACGGTATTTGGCTGGATTCCGATACCCTTGGCCCGGACGACGAGGTGCGCGAGGTGTTGCGGCACGGAACGCTGACGATTGGTTTTATTGGCCTTGCGGAGACGCTTGTGGCGCTTGTGGGCAAGCACCACGGCGAATCGGAAGAAGCGCAGGAACTTGGCCTGGCTATTGTGGGCCACATGCGCAAACGGATGGATGAGGCGGCAAAGAAATACGGCCTTAATTTTTCTCTGATCGCCACCCCGGCGGAAGGGCTTTCCGGCCGCTTTGTATCCATGGATAGGGAGAGGTTTGGAAATGTTGCGGGCATTACGGACAGGCCTTACTACACCAACTCCTTTCATATCCCGGTTTATTATCCCATCAGCGCCTACGACAAGATTCGGCTGGAGGCCCCCTACCACGCGCTTACAAACGGGGGGCATATCACCTATGTGGAGGTGGACGGAGACCCCGCGCAGAATATGGAAGCGTTTGAAGCGATTATCCGCTGCATGAAGGAAAGCGGCGTGGGCTACGGCTCTATAAACCATCCTCTGGACAGGGACCCTGTGTGCAGGTTCAGCGGAATTATAGGAGATACATGCCCCAAGTGCGGGCGCACGGAGGAAGAAGGGCCGGGATTCGAGCGCATCCGGCGGATCACCGGTTACCTGGTGGGAACCCTGGACCGCTTCAACGACGCCAAGCGAAAAGAAGTGGGGGACAGGGTAAAACATTTGAATATGGATCAAAACGAAAGGAGCATGGAGCGGCTGTGAACAAATTGCGACTGGCGGGAATTGTACGGGAATCCATTGTGGACGGGCCGGGCATACGGTTTACTGTGTTTGCACAGGGTTGCCCGCACCGGTGCAAAGGCTGCCACAACCCGCAAACATGGGAGTTTTTAAGCGGATTTGAAACGGATTGTGATACGATTATTTGGGAAATGAAAAAAAACCCCATGCTGCAGGGCCTTACCTTAAGCGGCGGGGAACCGTTCTGTCAGGCGCTGCCCATGGCGGAACTGGCGCGCCGGGCGCATGGCGGAGGGTTTGACGTGGTTACTTACACCGGTTTTACTTTTGAAGAACTGATGGAAAGGGCTAAGAGGGAGGAAGGCGTGATGGCCCTATTAGAACAGACGGATATTCTGGTGGACGGGCCGTTTATCCAGAACCTAAAAAGCTACGGCCTGCATTTTAGGGGTTCTGCGAACCAGCGGCTTATAGACGTAAAATCTTCACTGAGCGGCGAACTGGTGACCGCCGCCCTTTGATCTGTTTAAAAAAGCGGCCTTCATAGCCGCGGGTATCTTTTTGTTTTTAAAGCCGTTTGCGCCTTTATGGCGCATACGGCTTTTTTAGCGCTTAGCAGCCCTGCGCGCCAGGTACTCCTGTTCCTCTTTTTCAAAGGCCTGTTTTTCTTCGTCTGTTTTTGGAATCAGTTTGGGAATGGCAGCTTTGCGTCCGTCTTTATCCAAAGCCACAAAAGTAAATTTGGCAACGTTTGTTATAATGACGGCTCCGGTAGCCAGATTTTCGGCTGTGGCCGTAATTTTTGTTTTCATGGAGGTGGCGCCTGTCCAAACCAGTTTTGCTTCAATGCTCACCATTTCACCCTGGCGGGCGGGGTGTTTGAATGTCAGCGCTTCCACCGCCACAGTGGCGACCTGCGCGTTGGAATGCCTCATACAGCACAAGGCGCCTGCAATATCCATCCAGTGCATCAACTGCCCGCCCAGCAGATTCCCCAGAAGATTTGTCATCCCGGGCAACACAAGTTCCGTCATAACCACCTTTGTTTCGTTCGGCGTTTTTCCTTCCAACTGCTCAGCCTCCGTTTGCTTTAAGCTTTATGTATAACTTACCCCAATAACGCCACTATTGCAATACGGGATTATTGGTTCAGCAAAAAGTGGCTTCTGTACTCTTTGGGCGATTTGCTCATTTTGGATTTAAAAAAGGAAGTAAAATAGTTGGTATCCGAAAATCCGCTCTCCAGCGCGATGTCTGAAATAGGCCGTACAGACTGTTCCAGCTGGCGGCATGCATGGCGCAGCCGCAACTGCATGATATACTGTTTGGGCGTGATGCCATAGTTTTGGATAAAAAGCCGTATAAAATGCCTGTTTGAAACATGCGCCATTTGAGACAGTTCTTCAATGGTGATCTGCTGGGTGTAGTTTTTTTCTATAAAGGCGAGCGTATCCGATATGGATGTTATTTTGCTTTCGTCGTTCATCTGCTCGTACTGTCTGGATAAAAAAGTAATGAAGCTGGTAAAATGGATGCGCAGAATGCGGTCGTATTGCGGATGGTTTTTATTTTCTGTTGCCATTATTTTTAGAATACTTTCCACAAAGTTCATTTCCGCATAGCCAAGATGCAGCCTGTGCTCAAAATGCAGCTGCTTTCTGTAAATTGGCTCTACAAAGAAAAGCGCCTGAAACCCGGACATCACACGCAGAAAGTTGTATTCCAGAACGGGTTCGTTCTCCGTATACGCAATGTTGTACAGCGAGAGGTTTTTAACCTGGGAAAAGCCGTGGGTTGTATTTCCTTTAATCACATAAATATCGCCAGGCTGAATGGCGTACTCACTGCCATCTATGATGTGGACGGCTTTTCCGCCCGTAATGATGGCAAGCTCCGAAAAATCGTGAAAATGCACGGGAAAATTCTGCGTAAGGTGTTCTTCCCAAACATTCACCCGGCTTTTTACAAATTCATTTTTACTGTAAAACTGATTTGTTGTTTCCATATTAAAATTATAGTGTAGATAAATAAGTGAATCAATAAAAATTGTCCGTATTTTAAAGTTTTTCTGTCTATAAACTTAAGGTATGATTTGATGGATTTTATAAAATGATAATAGGGACAGTTATAAAATACAAAGGAGCGTATATAAAGATGATTGATTTTACAGATAAGAAGCAGATTGCAAAAGCAATCCAGTTTACCAACGTGAACCCGGATTTAACAAGGGACGGAGCAATTCAGCACATTGAAAAATGCGCAAAGTACGATTTTCAGGCGGTTATGATTTCTCCCTGTTTTGTGAGCCTGGCAAAAGATATTTTGAAAGGCACGGGTATAGAAGTTGCCACTACACTGAATTTTCCCATGGCGAACGACACGCTTGAAATGAAGCTTGCGGCCTTGCGGGAGCTGGCTAAAACGGGCGCTGACCAGTTTGACTTTCCCCCAAACCCCGGTTTGCTGATTGGCGGGCAGGAAAAAGAATATTTTGAGGAAATGAAGCAGATTGTGGAAGTCTCGCACGGCGAAGGCATTATTGTAAAGGCCATGCTGGAGTTTGGCTTTTTAAACGAGGAGCAGAAGGTAAAAGCAGCGCGCCTTGCGTATGAAGCGGGAATAGACTGGGTCAAGCAGTCCAGCGGCTGGGGCGTGGGCGGCTGCGAGGCGACCGTGCACGATGTGAAAATATTAAAAGACAATATCAAGGAACCGTGCAGGGTAAAGGTATCCGGCAAAGTAAACTCGCTTGAAAAGATGAAAGCATTGTTTGAGGCGGGGGCCGAACTGGTGGGAACAAGCTCCGGGCCGCAGATTGTTGACGGTTTGGTTGGAGATATAAACGCTTATTAATGAATAAGGGGGATTTAAGCGCAATGAAGGTTTGTGTGATTGGCAGCTATGCAAAAGCGCTTGTGATGACGGCGGACCGTATTCCGGTGGTAGGTGAAACCCTGACGGGGTACGATTTCAGGCAGACATTTGGCGGAAAAGGATCCGATATGGCGGTGCAGGCGGCGCGCCTGGGAGCGCAGGTGGGATACATAGGCGTTGTGGGAGACGACATGTACGGTTCCGAGTTTTTTGACCTGATGCAATCGGAAGGGATTCGTACAAGCGGCATCCGGAAGGCGGCCGAGCGGCCTACTGGGATTGGGTTTATTATCAAAGACAAGGCGGCGCATAATGTGATTGTGGTGGACAAGGGTGCGAACGATTTGTTTTGCGAAACCGACATAGACAGGAATATCCAATTGATTCGGGAAGCAGACGTGGTTCTGGCGCAGTTGGAGATATCCGCAAAAACGGCTCTGTACGCGCTTAAAAAAGCCAAAGAACTGGGCAAGACAACCATATTGAATCCCGCCCCGGCGATTGACCTGAGCGGGTATGACCTGGGTTTTGTGGATATTATTACGCCTAACGAGACCGAAGCGGGGATTATTACCGGCAAGGGAAGCGAGGGCAAGACGTATGAGGAAATCGCAAAAGATGTCCTGAAAACCGGATGCGGCAATGTGGTGATGACGCTTGGTGACAAGGGCGCCTTTATTTTCAACAGCCGGGAGACTTACCACGTAAAACCGTATAAGATTGACGTTGTGGACAGCAACGGAGCGGGAGATTCCTTTAATGCATCTCTTGCCTCCGCCCTGGCCGGCAATAAAACATTGGGAGAAGCGGTGCACTATGCAAACGCGGTGGCCGCGCTGTGCTGCACCAAATGGGAGACCATTCCCTCCTACCATTACAAAGACCAGGTGCAGGAGTTTATGGATACGCACAAGGAGGGCGCCTGAGATGCGGAAAAACAGAATTCTTCATCCCGGCCTGGCAAAAGCGCTTGCGGAAGTGGGTCATTCGGATATTGTTCTGATAACGGACGCCGGATTTCCGGTCCCCAGGGATGCAAACAGAATAGACCTAGGATTTTATGAAAACCTGCCGGATGTGCTGGACATACTCCGCGTTTTAAGGCAGGAACTGTTTGCGGAGGAAGTGTGGTTTGCGCCCGAGGTGCAGACGCACCACCCATTGCTGTATACGCAGCTGCAGAATATTTATACCGGAAGCGGCGCGTCGTTTAAGGCAGTAACGCATGAGGAGCTAGTGGAAACCGTTGCTCCAAAGGCAAAGGTGATCATCCGCTCCGGCTCCTTTAACGCCTGGGCAAATGTCGCCCTTGTGGCCAGCACAGACCCTTTTGCCTGGTTTAACGAGCCGGACATCAATATTCTTCCGGCGTATGTGGAGAGACGCAGAAGAATGAAAGAAAACGAAGTTCCAAATCTGTAGACCGTGAATATAAGGAGGATGGATATGAGCGAAATTGATTTTGATCTACGGATAGACCCTGTGTTGCCAGACAAAAAGGATTTTAGGATTGGCAATATTGGCGCGGGGTTCATTGTGCGCGAACAGCATTTGGTAGCGTATAGAAGCGTTGGCTTTAACCCGTACGCCATCACTTCCCTGAACAGGGAGGAGTCCGAGGCTGTTGCGAAGAGGCACAGCATACCAAACGTATACGATTCCTGGCAGGAGCTGCTGCAGGACGAACAGGTGGAGATACTGGATATTGCGGTGCCCCCGGATCAGCAGCTTGCAATTGTGCGGGAAGCGGTGAAACACAAGCATATTAAGGGGATCTTGTGCCAGAAGCCTTTGGCCATGAATTTGCAGGAAGCGGTGGATATTGTGCGGCTGTGCAAGGATGCGGGGATAAAACTTGGCGTAAACAGCAATATGCGGTACGATCCTTCCATCCGGGCGCTTAAAACCCTGCTGGAGAAAAACCTGCTGGGCAAGGTGGTGCTTGCATCCATAGACATGCGTGCGATTCCCCACTGGCAGGGATTTTTGCAGAAATACGACCGCATTGAGATTCTGAATATGGGCATCCATCACATTGACGTATTCCGTTACCTGTTTGGAGACCCGGAAAAAATCACCGCCACCACCAGAAGAGACCCCAGAACGGAATTCAATCACATAGACGGCGTGAGCCAATATACCTTCCAATATGCGGACGAAACTATGGCCACCAGCCTGGACGACGTATGGGCCTGGCCGGGCGAAGGCGCGGAGAAGGACTTTTACATCAAATGGCGCGTGGTGGGGGAAGACGGCATGGCTGAGGGACGCATCTTTTGGTATGCGGAAACGCCAACGCCCAGCACTATTAAATTCACAAGCAAAAAGTACCCGAACCAGTGGTTTGAACCTGCCTTAAACAGGCTGTGGTTCCCGGATGCGTTCCGCGGCACCATGGCGCAGCTTTTGCGCGCTGTGGAAGCGGGAACGGAGCCGGAGATTGGCGGCGTGGATAACCTGCATACCATGGCGGCAGTGGAAGCCTGTTACCGGTCCATCCAGGAGGAGAGGACAGTCTACATGAACGAAATATTAAAGGAGATAGTATTATGATTTCTGTAGGTATTTTTAACGGATATTTTCCCTATGATCTGGATACTTCCATAGACAAAATCAAAAAGGCGGGCATGAGCTGTGTGCAGCTGGATTTGAGCTTTAAAGGGATGGATCTGACCCCCGCAGCACTCACAAAGGAAAAGGCTCACACGATCCGCGATGCTTTCCGGGACGCCAACATACCCATCGTAGCAATCTCCGGGTATACCAATCTGGTGAGTCCGGACCCCTCAAAGCGAAAAGAGAACATAGAGTACGTAAAATCACTTTTAAAATTTGCCCGTGACCTGGGAACGCCTTACGTGATTTCTGAAACCGGCACCTACAACCATGAAAGCGACTGGGTATGGGACGACAAGAACGGCACTCCCGAGGCGTTTGAAGAGATTTTGGCGGTTATTAAAGACCTGGCTGTATATGCTTATGAACACGACGCCATGTTTTTGGTGGAGAATTATGTGAACAACATCATAGGTTCCGTTGACCAGGTACTCCGGCTGTTCGACCGCGTTAATCATCCCGGCCTGGGGCTGCTGATGGATCCCACCAACTATTTTACCGGCCGGAACATTGGGCAAATGGACCAGGAGCTGGACCGCATTTTTAACGCTTTGGGCGACAGAATCAAGATTGCCCATGCAAAAGACTGCAAGCCTGCGGTGGATAAAACGGAGAAGCATGCGCATATAGACGCGGCGGAATCGCATACCTTCAGGGGCGCGGGCGATGTTGAGCTGCCCGCAGCCGGGCTTGGCGTGCTGAATTATGAATTGTATTTAAAGCGGCTCTCTAAAGTGCATCCTAACATACCCATTATTATTGAGCATCTGGACGAGGCGGACGTGCCGCGCGCAAAGAGCTTTTTGGACGGCGTTTTGAAAAAAGTGGGCGCATAACCGGTTTCAAAATAAAACGGAAGGAAGTAAACGATACATGACCTCAAGAGAGAGGATAATAAGCGCGCTAAACCATAAAGCGCCGGATAAAGTGCCGCTTGATTTTGGAGCGGGGCCTACATCCGGCATACAGGCCAGCCTGGTGTACCAGTTACGCCGTGCGTTTGGGCTGGCGGATAAGCCGGTGAAAGTAACCGAAAGTTACCAGATGCTGGGTGAGATTGACGATGAGCTGGCCAAATGCCTGGGCGTGGATACCATTAAGGTTCTGGATTACGCAACCATGTATGGCTTTAAAAATGAAAATTGGAAGGAATGGAAACTGTTTGACGGAACTCCTGTTCTGGTACCAGAGCAATTTAATACCCAGCCGGACGAAAACGGGGATATTTTAAACTATCCTATGGGGGATAAGAGTGTTGGCCCCAGCGCGCGCATGCCCAAGGGCGGGTATTATTTTGACGCGATTATCCGTCAGCACGAAATTGACGACGAAGATTTGCATGTGGAGGATAACCTGGAGGAATTTGCGCCTTTTCAGCAAGAGTACCTGCGTTATGTGGAAACAAGCACAGACGCAGCTTATAAAAATACGGACAAGGCGATTTTGGGTTCGCCGGGAGGCTGCGCCCTGGGCGACATTGCCATGGTGCCCGGCGTAAATCTAAAAGACCCCAAGGGCATACGCGATATTGAAGAATGGTATGTTTCCGTACTGATTCGGAAGGATTACATTACTGAATTGTTTGACAGGCAGTCCGACGTCGCAATAGAAAATCTAAAGATGTACCATGAAGCGGTTGGGGAAAAAATTGTGGCCATCTATCTGTGCGGGAACGATTTTGGCACGCAGAACGCTCCATTCTGCTCGCCCGAGGTTTTTGGCGAGGTGTACCTGCCCTATTATAAAAAAATGACAAATTGGATACATCAAAACACCTCATGGAAGGTGTTCAAGCATTCCTGCGGGTCTATTGAGCCCCTGATCCCCTCTTTTATTGAAGCGGGGTTCGACATCTTGAACCCGGTGCAGTGTTCCGCCGTGAATATGGACGCCAGAACACTAAAAGAAAAATACGGCGACAAGATCGTGTTCTGGGGCGGCGGAGTGGATACTCAGAAAACATTGCCCTTTGGGACGCCGGATGAAGTGCGGCAGGAAGTAAAAGAGCGGATTGAAATTTTTAAGCCAAACGGTGGTTTTGTGTTCAATACCATACATAACGCGCAGAGCGGTGTGCCGGTGGAGAATTTTATGGCTATGCTTGAAACATTTGAAAAGTTCCGGTAAACGCGCCGGACAAAAAACCCTGCAAACGGCGGCAGGGTTTTTTTGGTACTGTGGATTCATTGAACGTAAAAAATAATCCCTGTTACTTCGTTTTTTCCACATGTTTTTTAATAGCTTCAAAACTTTGCCTGCTGATTACGTGTTCCATGCGGCATGCATCCTCCAGGGCTGTTTTTTCATCTACGCCCAGGCGGAGCAGCCAGCCGGAGATAAGCGTGTGCCGCTCCAGCATGGTTTCAGCTATTTCTTTTCCTTTTTGGGTTAGGGTAATATGTCCATCAGGGTCTGTTTCTATATAGCCGTTCTCGCGCAGATGCTTCATTGCTACGCTTACGCTGGGCTTTTTATAATCAAGCTCTTCCGCGATGTCTATGGACCTTACCTGTGATTTTCTTTTGTTTAAAACCAGAATTGTTTCAAGATACATTTCTGCGGATTCCTGCATTTTCATGGGCTTTTTCTCCTTTACGGCTTGTATAAGCGCCGTCAGGCATAGAATAGCAAATGAAGTGTCAAAAATCAAATTCAATATCATTACTTCAAAATCTTTTAAATATTGCATTGACAAATTGGTTAGTGTATGCTAACCTATATTTGGTTAGCTAAGTCTAACTAAATTATTTGCTTGATGGTTAGTATGCGCTAACTAAAAAGGGGGAATTTAAATGCCTTTATCCATGGCAAAAGCGGGCGAAGAAAATTTAATTAAAAAGATTGGCGGCAAGTCCGAGACCAAAACGTTTTTGGAAAATATCGGTTTTGTGGTGGGTGGCGCGGTTACCGTAATTACAGAGATTGGCGGTAATGTGATTGTGAATGTGAAAGATTCCAGGGTTGCTGTAAGCCGGGAGATGGCCAACCATATCATCGTTTAATGGATTTTTATAAAGGAGTTATAGTATATGCAATCATTAAGAGAGGTTAAATGCGGGCAGACGGTTACCGTATCCAAAATAAACGGAACCGGCGCTGTAAAACGCAGGATAATGGACATGGGCATCACCAAGGGCACGGAGATATTCGTTCGCAAGGTGGCTCCGCTGGGAGACCCTGTGGAAGTAACCGTGCGTGGGTATGAACTATCTTTGCGCAAAGCGGACGCGGAAATGGTTTTGGTACAGTAAAAGGCGGGCGGGCTTCATGCTTTCCCGCAAATTTAATGCCCGATAGTTAGTTTATGCTAACTAAATTGGTATCATTTTTAACAATTTTAATTGAGGAGGATTTATAGAATGTCCATAAAAATTGCGCTTGCCGGCAATCCAAACAGCGGCAAGACAACGCTTTTTAACGCGTTGACCGGATCCAACCAGTTTGTGGGAAACTGGCCGGGCGTTACCGTTGAGAAGAAGGAAGGAAAATTAAAAAGCCATAAGGACGTCGTCATTATGGATCTGCCGGGTATCTATTCGTTGTCCCCATACACTCTGGAGGAAGTAGTGGCCAGAAATTACCTGATTGCGGAACGCCCGGACGCGATTTTAAATATTGTTGACGGAACCAATCTGGAGCGCAACCTGTATCTTACAACGCAGCTGCTTGAACTGGGGATCCCTGTGGTGATGGCGGTAAACATGATGGACGTTGTGAAGAAGGGCGGCGACAAGGTTTATGTGGAACGCCTTTCAAAGGAGCTTGGCTGCCCTGCGTTTGAGATTTCCGCCCTGAAGGGAACGGGAATTATGGAAGCGGCGGAAAAGGCAGTTTCCCTTGCGAAAAAAGGCGAACCCACAATGCCGAGGCACGCTTTTTCGGGCAGCGTGGAACATGCGATTGCCCATATTGAGGAAGCTGCGGTGGGCGATGTGCCTGAAAGCCAGCAGCGCTGGTTTGCGGTAAAGCTTTTTGAGCGTGATAAAAAAGTATTGGAACAACTGAAGCTGGACAGTGCGCTCCTGGCGCATATTGAGCAGGATATTGCAGCCTGCGAAGCCGAGATGGATGACGACGCGGAAAGCATTATCACCAACGAACGGTATCTTTATATTGCTTCTATTATTCAGGACTGCTGCACCCGGAAGCGCAAAGGCCAGCTTTCCATTTCTGATAAAATTGACAAGGTGGTAACCAACCGCTGGCTGGCGCTGCCCATTTTTGCGGCCGTTATGTTCACCGTATATTTTGTATCCGTAACCTCCGTTGGAACCTGGGTGACGGACTGGACCAACGACGTACTCTTTGGGGAAATTATTCCCCCGGGTGTGGAAGGCTTTCTGGTGTCCATCGGAACGGCCGACTGGCTGCAGAGCCTGATTTTGGACGGCATTATTGGGGGTGTTGGCGCGGTAATTGGATTTGTTCCCCAGATGCTGGTGCTGTTTGCATTCCTTGCTTTTCTGGAAGCAAGCGGATATATGGCCCGCGTTGCTTTCATTATGGATCGCATTTTCCGCAGGTTTGGCCTTTCGGGCAAATCTTTTATTCCCATGCTGATTGGATCGGGTTGTGGTGTTCCGGGGATTATGGCTTCCAGAACCATTGAAAACGACCGCGACCGCAAGATGACCATTATGACAACCACATTTATTCCCTGCGGCGCAAAACTGCCTATAATCGCACTGATTGCAGGCGCTCTGTTCGGAGGCGCGTGGTGGGTGGCCCCGAGCGCATATTTTGTGGGCATCATCGCCATTGTTATCTCGGGCATCATTCTGAAAAAAACAAAAATGTTCGCGGGCGATCCGGCTCCCTTTGTGATGGAGCTTCCCGCATACCATTGGCCCACCGTTGTAAACATACTGCGCAGCATGTGGGAAAGAGGCTGGTCTTTCATTAAAAAGGCGGGTACGATCATTCTGCTTGCAGCCATATTCATCTGGTTTACTTCTAACTTTGGCATAGTGGACGGCCAGTTTACAATGGTGGAAGATTTGAGCGATGGATTCCTGGCGGCCATTGGAAACGCCATAGCGCCGGTATTTGCGCCGCTTGGCTGGGGCAACTGGCAAGCCTCTGTTGCAACCATTACCGGGCTTGTCGCCAAGGAAAACGTGGTGGGTACGCTTGGCGTACTGTACGGGTTTGCCGAGGTTGGAGAGGACGGCGCGGAGATATGGGGAGCTCTGGCTGCGAGCTTTACGGTTTTGTCCGCATATTCGTTTCTGGTATTCAACCTGCTGTGCGCGCCGTGCTTTGCCGCAATGGGCGCCATTAAGCGGGAGATGAATAATGCAAAATGGACCTTTTTTGCCCTTGGGTATCAGACTTTATTTGCCTACGCAGCTGCACTGTGCATCTACCAGATAGGCAGCCTGTTTACGGGAGGCGGTTTTGGAGCAGGCACTGTGGCGGCGTTTGTTGTCCTGGCTGTGATCCTGTACCTGCTCGTCCGTCCGCAGAGGAACATTGCTTCGGGGCCTATGGCTTCGGCCAAGGCAAGTGTATAACCGGAGGGGAGAATACACATGATTGATTTTATTTCTGAAAATCTCGGCACTATTGTGATCGGCGCGGCCCTGGCTGCCATTGTTGCGGGGGTTGTGGCCAGTATAGTAAAAAAGAAAAAGAATGGAAAATCCGCCGGCTGCAATTGCGGCTGCGACGGCTGCCAAAGCGCCTCCGATTGCCATAAAAATTAAGCGTTGGCAGCATACAGATTCCGGCTAGCCATGACCGGATTGAAAAAAAGGAGTGCGGGTATCCCCCGCATTCCGTTTTTTATAAACTTTGATAAAGGATAGATATGAAAAACGGGACGGATCAGATAACTCCTTCAAAAGAGGACTACTTAAGAGTTTTGCTCAGCCTTGCCAGCACAATGCAGCACGTCCGCTCGGTTGATGTGGCCAGGGCCATGGATTTTTCGCTCCCAACCGTGAGCCGGACCATGAAGGAACTGAATGCGGCGGGCTATATTGTTAAATTGGGCGACGGCACGATCCGCCTGACGGAGAAAGGCCTGCGGATTGCTCAAAAGCTCAAGGACAGGAATGACCTTGTAAAACGGTTTTTGATCAACGTATTGCATGTGGATAAATCTACCGCCACCGTTGACGCATGCCGGATTGAACATGCCATCAGCAATGAGACGGTGGATAAGCTGGAGCAGTATATTCAGGATTTGGTAAAGCGTCTGTGCGATGAAATAGACAATTAATTTAACAATCAATTTGGAAGAGACCATCCAGAAGGCTGTGGGCGGGCATGATGAAAGCGGGTGTTATAAGAGCCCATGCTTTCGCACGCATTGGAGGCGGCGCCAATACTTTTTTAAAATGGCCGGACATTTTTATTATTTGATATTTACACATTTTTGGTATATGCTTTAATTAATTGTAAAGGCGTTTGTTCAAATGCGTTTAAAGGAGGCAAAAAGCAGTATGGCAAAGAGCGTAAATTTAAATGGGGAGAAATATCTGGGCATAGAGCTGGGCTCAACGCGCATCAAAGCGGTGCTTACCGACGGGTTGCACAACCCATCCGCTTCGGGGAGCCACAACTGGGAGAACAGGCTGGAG
>JAEYKI010000017.1 GCA_023408315.1 Bacillota bacterium | reverse complement strand
CACTCGTTGATAAAGACGATCCTGAGGTTTCTGGATTTATCATCGATAGTGCCATTAACATCGGTATCAGAGGTTCTCTGAGCGGTTATGTTCAGCCCTTGGTTTCATCACGTATATTACGTCAGATGATCGCTGGCGAGCCGCTGGATGCAGAAACCGCATTTAAATCCTTAGAGGCTTCATCCAAAGCCGCTTGGTTCGTTGACTTTCCCGGTGTCGAAATCTCGCCTAATTCATTGATGATTCATCGTGTTCAAGCCGAGCGCTTACGATTGTTTTGGCTGTCATATAGCCCCTCACTATCTCCTGCAACTCCTGAGAAGCCAAAAGCAATATCCACTGCAATATTATCCCCATCATTGCCGGAGAATGAGTATGTAAATCTTAAATACTACTCGGTGAAAATGAGCGAGTTATGTGAAAAATATATTCGCTACAAGCGCGGGGGAAAATTCACGGGAAAGGCAGAAAATCGAGTTCGGGAAGGTTTTAGCCTACTGGTTGAAGTCATGGGTGATTCAAAGCTTGTAAAAGTAGATCGTGACTATCTCCGTGAGTATGAGAGCTTGCTAAGGTCGATACCTGCACGGCGCGATTTGGCTAAAATCCGATACAAAATCAATGACATTCATGAGCTGATGGTTAAAGCAAAAGAGAATGGCGATCCTCTAATGAGCGATAATACCGTTCGTAAGTATATGAGGGTTATATTCGAAGCTTTCAGGTGGGCTGATGGAGAAGGTATTTTTATTAAGTCCCCAGCGAATCAATTCTTCGCACCTGTAGCAAATGAAAAGATGGATCAGGAATTCAAAGCTGATTTCACTGATGAGGATTTGCACGCTATTTTTAACCGTCCTTGGTTTAAACGTGGAACTGTGGATAGAAATAGCGAGGGACGCTTCCATCATTACCGTGCATTTCATTACTGGTTGCCACTCATCGGATTCTTTACCGGAGCAAGGATTAATGAGTTATGCCAGCTTTATCTGGATGATATTAAGCAGGATGATGCCGGATTTTATTTCTTTGAAATCAACAGCGAACGTGCAGATCAGTCACTGAAAACGATTAATTCACGACGGAAAATACCGTTGCATCCGACATTGATCAAACTTGGATTAATCAACTATTGCGAAGCATTGAAGAAAGCAGGCCATGAGCGTTTATTTCCAGAGCTTCCTTACCACTCTGTAAAAGGATATGGTGATAAGGCTTCAGACTGGTTTAACCGCTCGTTGCTGAAAGAGCGATTAGGCTTTGAAAAAGACAGCAAGAAATCGTTCCATTCATTCCGTCACACGTTTTCTACAAGGCTCAAACAAGCAGGAATCGACAGCGAGACTCGTGCTCAGTTTGTTGGACATATCCGCGGCTCTGGCGAAACAGAGAATCGTTATAGCAAAGATCATCCACCAGCAGCCCTCTATGCTGTGCTTGAGAGCGTTACGTTAGGGCTACCGGAAGTTGCTCCATTTGTTTGCGAAGATGGTGTAGATGCGGTAGCTGATGCTCTTAGAATCAAACAAATTAATAAACAACGTAGATAAAGGTAACATTTAGTTATTCATTTTAAAATACACCATAGCTCCGTCGAACTTATGGGGCTATGGTGTGTGTTTCTTTTTAGATAAATAGAGTTATCTAAATCGGTTCACTTTCCCAAGCGTGACTGGTGCTAAGATCCCCATTTTCGCTTGCTTTGACATAAATCATATATTTTGAACCGATAGCGCTATTAGTTATTTCTTGAGAGCATCTCATTACTTTTTTCCCTTGTGGGAAAATTTGGTTGTTATCTACAACAACCTCATTCTTACCATTTGCATCAAGAGATACGACTACTGTAATACGAGGATATTTACTATAGCTTTCTTTAGGAGGACTTATATCTTGTATAAAACTTACCACACCTTCCGTGCGGCAAAGAGAAAGTGCTCTTAAACTTCTCATTAAGCTTATTTTTGAAAAAAGTGGGAGGTTATCAGATTTAGAAATTGCAGGTTTTTTTGTAATTATGCCGAACTCAACTTTATAGTCATTTCCATCGATTACTCGCTTGAAACTATCTAAGTCACGATGTTGTATTTTTTGTTCAATGAGATTTTTTAATTTATCTCTACTGTGTCCTTCCAGAATTAACAACTCCATAGAGTTGACACCCTGATTAAAAAGATGACTAAGCTGAGATGAGCGTGAGGATATTTTTATATGGTGGAAAATGCACGTATTTCCATTATAACTAATTATGTCACAAGGCTCTATTTGCGTATATCCATCAGGGCTTATATCTGTTTGATCAAGACAGATATGTGTCAGTGAGTTACGGGCAACATCTTCATTGTAGTTTTCTTCACTATAACTTCTTTTGTTTGCTGCTATGTTATCGTGATTGTATGGTGGAAGTGAGGTGTTCTCGCATCTTTGATCGATATAATCTTTCAAAATTGCTAAATAATCTTGATCAACTTTATACCATTCTCCTTCGCAAAGATGATAAACAACTCCCTCATCGTCAAAGGGAATGTCATAAATAAAGCTTCTGTAAATATTATATGCTTTAGTTGTAATCCCTTCTTCATTACAGAGGTTTAATGAAAAGCTTTTTATTTTTTCTATATCAAATGTATTTAAATCAATCTCTCCTAGATAGTCATAAAATTCATCAAGACTAATATCAGTATATATTGGAGATATTCCTTTTCTTCCTTTGAATACACAATATATATTGTCACTATAATCAACAATGTCCGGAATTGATAAGGATAATTCATCACTTTTATTTATAAATGCCTCTAAAAGTGAAGTGTCTAACTTTTCTATTTTTAGAGGGTCTTTTTCCGGGACTATTTTTTGTATGTTAGGGAAAGACTCTAAATATTCATTGCTTGCATATAAATCCAGTAGCTGTTCACATAAAACTATAAGCTCATCCGGTTCTAATTTTAGACCTACTTTTAAATTTGTAGAGCCAGTGGCATTTTTAAATAGTTCTATATACTGTGGCTTAACTTTTCCTGTTAAGCTTTTTAAAATCTCGCTATTACTGTCAAAATCCAAATAGGTTAAGTCAGACATGACAGGAACTTGCATTCTTTTTCTTCTTGATGCACCAGGATCCACTATGTCAGCACTTTTTAACTCTTTAGGTTCAAGGCTGTTTAATGTTACTTTAAGACCAAAGTCATACTCATAGGAAACATCGCGTAGATTGTGATAAATGTGCCCAAAAGTTAGTGCGAAACATCGATCTCTTACTGGAAGAAAAATTAACGCTCCCTTACTTTCTTGTTCTAAATTCCCGCCAATTGAGAAGTAATTCACCCACCAAGGAGTTGTTTTAAATCTGTCAGAAATAAATAAACTTGCACCCTGTGGGAGGTTTTGAGCCTGAAAGTCATCGAGAAGTTGATGATCTGGCTTGAGGGAGTTCTGTGCGTTGTAGCCTGCTTTAAGCAAAAAAATAGAAAAAGACCTTGTTTTCATATCATTTCAGCCCTTTGAGAGGTAAG
>JAEYKI010000012.1 GCA_023408315.1 Bacillota bacterium | reverse complement strand
GGCGGCTTGAGTATAATCACATCAGGCCGCATATGTCGCTGGACAATCTGACCCCGAAGGAGTACGCATTGAAGATTTCGGGTGATTCCTAACATTTCTAATATGCGAAAACTGGGGGCAGGTCAGGCTAATGATCAGATAAGCAACAAAAATTTCGAAATTTTTTCTGAATGGCTAAATAAAATATTAGATATTGGTTTACCCAATAGTATTATAGCCTTGAATTTCAACTTGTATGAAGGAGCGGAGCAGACATATGATATGCAATTAATAGGTTCCGATGAATTTGATGAGAATGATAGTGACTGGGCCTGCAATGAAATATTTACGACTGGTGAAAATCTTTGTTATATACCAAGAACTAATGAAATTGCAAACTGGGAAAACGGTTTTGTTGCTATTAAAGAAATAATAAATGAATACTTAACAAAAGGCAAATATGCAAATTACTTAAAAAATTTTACGGCTATTGGTGCAGGATTTGTCGACGGAGATTTGGAAATTTTGCATTTAAAAAATTAAGATATTTATTGCAAACTAAACTTCGTATTTGTCTAATTTGGATAAGGCAGGGCTCTTGGATGCAAGTCTTGATTATAGCAATAACGGGAAGATTGAATAACGATTTCTTGTAAAAGGAAGAATGATATATGTCTGCAGAAAAATTTAAAGCCCAAGCTGTTATGTTGAATGATATGGTTAGTAAATTGGACAATGTGAAATATTATTACATGGATACATTTTCTTATGCTCAATCCGTTTTAAACGACTTGACGGATGGTGATATAAGTAAGTCAATGCAAATATATTGGAGAGAGATCCTATTACGTGTTCATTTTACCGCTTTAACTAGTGTCTTGAGAAACAGTAAATGGATTAATGGCATTATATTTGGAATAGAGAGTAGTAATTTAATGATATTTTCTGCTTCTCTTCGTGGATTCTTGGAGGCGGTATCAGATACTTATTATTCTCTTGAATCAATTCCTACTGACTTAGCATTAAACCACAAAAATATTAATCAAGCTGTAAAGGGAGAATTAAATAGAAATTTTACTTCCGAACAAACGGAAAATAAATTACTTCATTTTGAATTTGCATCAAAGCGATCAAATATTAAGCCTTTAACTAATATAAATTATATTAAGTATTTTGATATGCTAGGTGAAATAAAAGCTAAGGATTTATATTCAGAACTTTGCGATATTACTCATCCTTCTTCGAAGTCAATACTATGCTTTACTTCAAATGAGATTTTATCTGACCATTTTGAATATATATCAATAAATAATGCAATGGATAATAATGAGATCCAAAAAATTATTAATAAGTATGATAATGCAATTAATACGTTGCTGATTGCTTCAATTAACCTACCTTTTTTATGCTTCAAAGTTTTAAACTTGTTTGAATATGATCAGATAAAATCAGTTTTTTTAGAAACATGTGTCATTAATAAATTTATTAAAAACAAAGTTTGGAATGATATATTGAAAATGACTCGTGAAGGTGAAAAGTATACCTTAACATCTTCTGACTACGCTTGAATGGATCTCATACGGCAAGTTACCAATGAAGTTCCAATTATGCTTAAACTGGACAAGGCTTTGATAATTAACAGGTATAGAGAGTATGGCATTGTTTAATTTTATTATGAAAGAAATAAAAGATATAGCTCCCTTTGGCTCAAAAGAATCAGGTTATGATTTACACTGGTTTGGTTTAACTGATTCTTTTTATTGGTTCAATATTGGTGAGCATGAAATTTTTAGGTATACAGATACCATTATAAATAAACATAAAGATGAGTTTAAAATGCCCTATGTGGATTATTATCTTTCTCGTCTTTTGGAAGATTTATTTGAAATATTACCATCTATAAGCACTCCAATAATTGACGACATATTTCAAAACATAAAAGATTATTCAGCTATGAACGCTTTCCAAAAAAACCTAGAAAACTGGCTTGAAAAATGGAATGAAGACGATGATGATTATGATAAGATTTACGAACCAGCAATAAAGCTCTTATCTGATAGATCCCTTGATACCGGATATTTAAAAGGTGGGCCAGATATCTGGTTTTTTAGAAATAATGATAAATTATTTATTAGATGGGATTGTGAGAACAGAGACGAAGATGGGACAAGATTTTGGTGCGCTGAGAGAGGGGAGTATATATTAAATTTTTCGGAATTCATAAACGAAGTTAACGATTTCTATAATGTATTTTGGGATAAAATGAATAAGCAAGTTGATATTGCATGCAATAATTGGCCTTTATCAAATGTAAGTATTAATCTTAATGGACTTGTTAATGAACACAGGCGAAGAAAAGAAAACTGGGATTCACTGCTCTTGAAGTTAAAAAATGATACACTGAGAGAACACACAACTTGGAACACAATTCAAAAGTCAATAAACATATTAAGAGGATGAATAAGCATAAGATCTGAACAAATTATAATATTTTGCATTTTACCATTCTTATGAACTGCACATTATGTTTTAGAGCTTCGGTTATCTAGATTAGCTGGAAAGCAATATGAACTGCCGATTATGAATAGAGAATTATCCGAGCCCTCTGCGTTCCGGTGTGATTTTCCTCTTAGTCATTAAAAACCTCCAAGTAGTGCTTCTATTTTACAACACTCTTGGAGGTTTACACAATTTTCGGGATAGACTCTATTAAAGCCTTTTAATTATGGTAAGGGTTTCTACATGAGTCGTCTGTGGAAACATATCCACCGGCTGAACGGCTGCAACCGCATACCCCAGCTTGGTAAGTTCGGCCAGGTCGCGCGCGAGGGTGGAAGGGTTGCAGGAAACGTAGCCGATCTTGGGCGCATTTGAGGTGGCGCACGCCCGGATCACATCCGGCTCCAAGCCTTTTCGCGGAGGGTCCAGAATGATGGCGTCCAGCCGTCCCGCTTTTTTAATAACGCTGGCAATTTCCTTCTGCACATCACCGGCAATGAATTCCGCGTTTTCAATTCCGTTGCTCCGGGCGTTTTGGCGCGCGTTTTCAATGGCCTTCTCCACAATTTCCACGCCATAAACGAATTTTGAGCGCTGGGCCGCTGGCAGGGTGATTGTGCCCGCGCCGCAGTAGAGGTCGGCAACGATATCCTGCTTGTTCAGATCCAACAGCTTGAACAGCGTATTGTAAAGCATTTCCGTTGCCGCGCTGTTCACCTGCAGAAAGGAATGCGGGCCTATCTCAAAATCCAGGCCCAGAATTTGTTCGGTAAGGGTTTCGCTGCCGTATACCGGGACTGTTTTATCGCCCAGGATGGTGTTGTTTTTCTGTTTGTTTATGCTTAGCATGATGGACTTGAGGCGGGGCAGCATGAGCCGGTAGGCGGCTATCAGCTCTTTCTGAAAAGGCAGCTCGTCCCCGTTGATGCACAGGGTGAGCATCATATCGCCACTGCGCACGGTGCGCACCACGGCGTGCCGTAGGAGGCCCCTGCCCGTTTTTTCGTTGTAAATGCTTATTTTGTTGTGTACAGCCCATCTTTTGAGCTGGGATATCAAAAGTGCTACGTCCTTGTTTTGGATGGGGCAATCGTCAATATCCACCAGATCATGGCTGCGCATAGAATAAAAGCCGATTTTAAGGAAGCCGTCTTCCCCCAGTGGAAACGCGGCCTTGTTGCGGTAGCGGAATTCACACATAGAGGGCAGGGTAAATGATACGAGTGCATCCAGCCCGCCGATGCGCCTGAGGCAGCTTTGCACGTGGTTTGTTTTCCACTCCAGCTGCGCGCTGTAAGAGAGGTGCTGCAAAGTACACCCGCCGCACTGCTTGCAAAAGCGGCACACGGGTTTTCGCCGCTGCGGGGATTGTTTTACGATCTCCTCCGTTACTGCAAATCCGTAGTTCTTATTCAGCTTAGTCGCGCGCACGCGGACCGTTTCGCCCGGAAGCGCGCCCGTAACAAAATAGCAGAATCCGTCCAGCTTGCCAATACCGTTGCCGTTTATGTCGAGATCCTCTATTTCCAGTTCAAAAACACCGCTTTGATTCATAGGCGCCACCTTTCAGTGAAAATATTATAACAATTTTTAGCGGAGTATGGTATATTTAAAATACAGTATTTGCAAAAGAAAGGCTGGCTATGAAAAAAGCAGTTATGTACGGCGCCGGCAATATCGGCAGAGGGTTTATTGGGAAAGTATTTTCGGACTCCGGCTATGAGGTATGTTTTCTGGATATTGTGCCTGCCGTGATCAACGAACTCAACAGTCGGCATGAATATCCGGTTCGTATTGTGGCCAATACAGGGAACCATGACGAAATCGTAAACAACGTGCGCGCCGTGCATGCAGGCAGCGCCGAAGCGGTGGCGGAGATTGCATCCTGCGACATTATGGCGACGGCGGTGGGCGTGAACGTGCTGCCCAAAATTGCTCCCGTGATCGCAAAAGGAATTGCGGCGCGCATGGGAGTTGGCCGCACGCTGGATATTATTTTGTGCGAAAACCAATTGGAAGCAGATAAGCTGATGCGCGGCTGGATATACGAACATCTGGACGAAGGCCAGAAGAAATGGGCTGACAAAAACATCGGCCTGGTGGAAGCTTCCATTGGGCGGATGGTTCCGGTGATGACTCCTGAGCAGAAAGCGGAGAATCCCTTGCTGGTATGCGTGGAGCCCTACGCCCAGCTGCCGGTGGACAGCGCGGCATTTCGCGGGGCAATCCCGTGCGATCTTGTGGGGCTGCTGCCCTATTCTCCCTTTGGGTTGTATATTAAACGCAAGCTGTTTATTCACAATATGGGGCACGCCATCTGCGCGTATATGGGCGCGGAAAAAGGGTACGAATATATCTGGCAGGCCGTGGAGGACAGGACGATTTATTGCGCCGCCCGGGAGGCTATGATGGCCAGCGCGCATGCACTCGCGCGGGAGTACGGCGAGGAATTGATGATTTTGCTGGAGGAGCATGTGGATGATTTGCTGTTCCGCTTTAAAAACCGTACGTTGGGTGATACCGTCGCACGTGTGGGAGGAGACCCGGTGCGCAAAATCCGGAGGGACGACCGTCTGGTTGGAGCGGCTCTGTATTGCATGGGATTTGGCATCGCGCCCGCACCCATTATAAACGGCATACGATCCGCGCTTAAGTACAACAACACCGCGGATGTGTCCGCGCCCGCGCTGCAGGCAGATCTGCACCAAAAAGGGCTTGAATATATCATCATGCGGTATATGGGGCTGGAGGTTAAAGACCCGCTCTTTGAGCGCCTGCAGGATCAACTGGGTGATGATTTTAAAAGATGATCTATAAGACTAAATATACGGGGGGCCTAAGCTTCAGGCCTCTTTTTTGTCCGCTTAATCTTAAAATAGCAGGATAATATCTGGGAGCATTCACTTTGCAGCACGCCGGATGTGATTTCCGGCGTGTGGTTCAGTTTTCCTTCGGCCAGGTTGTACAGGCTGCCAAAGGCCCCGGCTTTGGGATCGGGCGCGCCAAACACAACCCTGGGTATACGCGCATTGATGACCGCGCCTGCGCACATGGGGCAGGGCTCCAGCGTAACGTACAGGGTGCAATGGGTAAGCCTCCAACCGCCAAGCCTGCGGGCGGCTTTCTGTATTGCCAGAAACTCAGCGTGGGCGTCCGGCCTTTTTTTTGTCTCCCGTTTATTGTAGCCCGTAGCTATTATCTTGCCGTTGCGCACAATCACCGCGCCAACAGGCACCTCGTCTTTTTTCACGGCTTTTTTTGCCAGCTCCAGTGCTTTTTGCATATAGAATTCATCCGGATTCTGGCCCCCGAAAGCCTTTTTCGATTCGTCTTTCATGGTTAGTATTGTATCCGAAGAGCGGGGGGAAGTAAACATCCGCTTTTTTACGGCTTTCTTATACGCGTCTGCCGGGTGCCCGTTCAGGTGGATTTTGTGTAATAATCCTGCGGCTATGAAACATACATATGCTGTATGGAGGTGGACAAAATGAAAGAATACATAGAGCTGAGAGTAATGAGGCTGGCCGAGTATATTGTGGAAACGGGAGACACTGTTCGCGGAACATCCAGAGTGTTTGGAGTGAGTAAAAGCACGATTCACAAGGACGTATCCCAGCGTTTGTATGAAATCAACCCATTGCTGGCGCGCGAGGTGCGCAGGGTTCTGCAGAAGAACAAGGCCGAAAGGCATCTGCGGGGTGGAAAAGCGACCCAGATTAAATATTTGAAAAAACGCAAAATATGACATTCCTGCATGTGTTTGCCGTGCGGATACAGTTCTGTTACGGTATATACAGGCTCTGTTATGGCAAAATATCAGTTGAAATATCACTCAATGTGTAGTAGTATATAGATTGATTAAACGCACAAAAGGCAAAATTATCGTTGTAAATGTAGGAGATTGGGAATAATGGCATGGTTTAATATGAGCTTTAACGACATTGGCATAGATCTTGGAACTGCAAGCGTTTTGGTTTATGTCCGCGGTAAGGGAATCGTTTTAAGGGAACCTTCCGTAGTAGCAGTGGACAAGCTGACGGGCAGAATGATGGCAGTGGGCGAAGATGCGAGGATCATGCTGGGCAGAACACCCGGAAACATTGTGGCTGTAAGGCCTCTTAGGGACGGTGTTATTTCCAATTTTCATGATACAGAAAGAATGCTGCGGTATTTTTTGAATAAAGTAATAGGCAAAAGGCTGTTCTTTAAACCGCGCGTAGTGGTTTGCGTACCCAGCGGCGTTACAGAGGTGGAGAAACGCTCTGTAATAGAAGCGACCGAGGAAGCCGGGGCGCGTCACACCTGCCTGATTGAGGAGCCCATTGCGGCGGCAATCGGCGCGGGCATCGACATAAGCGTGCCGCAGGGTAACATGGTGCTGGACATCGGCGGCGGCACGTCGGACGTTGCCGTTATCTCCCTTGGCGGAGCGGTGATCAGCGATTCCATTAAAGTGGCGGGAGACCGTTTTGACGAGTATATTGCAAGGTATGTTAAGAAAAAATATAATATGCTGATTGGTGAACGCACGGCGGAAGAAATCAAAATTAATATAGGCTCCGCGTTCCCCAGAAAAGAGGAAGCCTATATGGAAGTTACGGGCCGTAACCTGATTTCCGGCTTGCCCAAAACAATCACCATCAGTTCCAACGAGACCATTGAGGCCATGCAGGAGCCTTTGAACAGGATTATGGAAACCCTGCACGGCGTTCTGGAGCGCACACCGCCCGAACTGACCGCGGATATTGCCGAAAACGGCATTTGCATGACAGGCGGAGGGTCGCTTCTCTATGGATTGGACAGGCTTTTGACCGAGCGCACAAAGATTCCCTGCTATGTGGCGGAAGACGCGATTTCCTGTGTTGCTATTGGCACCGGCAAGGCGCTGGAGAGCCTGGATGTTTACAGCGAGCGCGCGGTGTACGACTACCGCCGTGGCGACTACTACAATTCCGGTTTTTAATATTGACAAGCACAGCTATATCTAGTACTATAATATAGCTGTCTCTGGGGCCCCATGGTCAAGCGGTCAAGACTCAGGCCTCTCACGCCTGCTACAGGGGTTCGAATCCCCTTGGGGTCACCAACGTATCTAAAATTTTATGTGAAGTAGCACTGGTATTTTGATCAGTGCTATTTTTATTAAACTAATCTGTGGAAATGATTATATCACAAGTATCTTCATTAATAATAACATCGCTTACAAATATCTGTACCGCCTTTTTTTGTTGAATATAGACTTAGTGCAAACCACCCGTTTGACGGGTAGTTATGATTGTGGAAACTTCTGCTTAAGCATATTTAAAATCCACTTGACAAACAGTTAATAAATTTTTATACTTAAATAGTTAAATCTTTTAACTATTTATCCAAATTTTAAATTTTTTATTCAATGCAAACTATACAGGAAGGGAATCTACGATGGAGTGCGATTTTTTGCAGAACTGGAATGAAATAAAAAGCCGTATGGAGCTTTGGTGGGAGGCAAAAAACACGGACAGGCCCGTTATGGCTATGCAGGTAGCAAAGCCGGATTCCGCAACCAAAACCACTGGCTGGGTAAAATCCTCTTCCGGTGAGAGCGACGTTGAAAAATGCGCAGCATTGGACCCGGAGGATGCAACCGCCTTTTGGACGGATTTCGATTTGTTGATGAAGCGGCACGAGGAGCTTTTTACACAATTCCATTTTACCGCCGAAACCTATCCCCGTTTTTTTGCAAACCTGGGCGTCGCAAGCCTTGCCGTGTTCTTGGGTAGCAAACCAATATTTACAAAAGACACCATCTGGTACGGGCATGCGTTTGATTCTTTGGATCAGGCGGAAATTCATTTTGACCCGCAAAACGAATGGCTGAAGTGGAGCGTGGATATCACGGGGCGCGCCGCTGCCTATGGAGCAGGCGAATTTTTAACGGGATTTCCGGACTTAACCGAGCATCTGGACGTACTGGCTTCCCTGATGGATACGCAGGAACTACTGATTTCCATGATGGACGACGGCGAGCGCGTTCACGAACTGCTTCATGAGATACAGAAGGCGTGGTTTCATGTATACGACATGCATTACGAACTGATCCGGGACGCGGAAGGGTTCAGCAACTACGGGCCGTTTCAGCTACTCGGGAAAGGGAAGATCGCCAAACTGCAGTGCGACGTATCCGCAATGATCTCTCCCGGCATGTTTGACGAATTTGTTGTGCCGTATTTAAACGAGCAGGCGGATTGGCTGGATAAGAGCCTGTACCATCTGGACGGCGTGGATGCGGTTAAGCATCTGGATTCCGTGCTTTCCATTAAAAATCTGGATGCGCTCCAGTGGACGCCCGGCGCGGGCAATCCGGACGGCGGAGACGAAGCGTGGGATTTTATATACCAAAAAACACTGGACGCGGGCAAGAACATATACGCCATTGTAGCGCCGCAGAATTTGCAGCGGTTTATCAAAAAGTTTGGGGCAAAAGGCGTTTACATCGTATCAGGGGCGGCAGACAGCCAGATGGCGCAGCAACTGATAGGGATGGCGCAGGCTCTTTGTGCAAAACAATAACAGTTTGAACCTTTCTAATAAAAAATAGCGAGGGGAAACTTATGAAAAATACCAAAGCAAAAAATCAAAATCCCGAATCTCTGCCACTTAGAACCAAATTACTGTTTGGAATGGGCGATATCTACGGAGGCGGCGGCTTTCAGCTGGTCGGATTTCTGTATGCCATCTTTCTGAGCGATACCATTGGCCTCAATATGATGTTCATCCCGATCGTTTTGCTGGCAGGCAAAATTTGGGACGCGGTATCCGACCCGCTGATGGGCAGGATCACAGACAGGACCAAATCCCGTTGGGGCAGACGCCGCCCATATCTCCTTTTTGGATCGGTAGCGGTGGTTTTGTCGTTCGTGTTCCTGTTCTCGCCATTCTCTTCAGACAGCCAAATGGCCCTGCTGGCATATGCGCTTGTAAGCTATCTGACTTTCAGCACGGTCTGGACAGTTGTTATGGTGCCGTATTTCGCGTTCAGCGCAGAAATTACGCTTGACTACAACGAACGTACAAGAGTGGTTACATTCCGCGTGCTTTTTTCGCTGGTCGGATCGCTCCTGGCTTCGGCTGTGCCTATGACCATTATTAACAGTTTCCCGAACGGCAAGCAGGGATACCTGATGATGTCCATTGCGTTCGGCATCCTGTTCGGCATATCCGTACTGTGCGTGTTCTTCTCCAAAAAGGAAACATACCGGCCTGATGTGAACAAGGAAGAGGTAGGCTTCTTTAAGTCTTTTGCCAATGCGCTTAAGGTGCGCTCGTTTCGGCAATTTGTGGGCATGTTTATATTCGGAATGATGGGCATAGACATTGTTTCCATGATTATGGCGTACTACACGCGCTATTACCTGCGCGCAGACGGCGTTCTGTCTTTATTCTTAACGGTCGCGCTGCTCTCGCAGCTGGCCATGCTGCCCTTCTGGTCGTTCATCGCCAAGAAATTCAACAAACGCACCGCTTATATGGCCGGCACCCTGATTTGGGCGGTTATGGGCGCCGTGTTTGTATTTGTTCCCAAAACAATGCCGATCCCCGCTATATTGGGATTCATCATCGTCATCAGCATGGGAATGGGCGCGGTTATGTTTATGCCCCATGCCATACTCGGCGATATCACAGACGTAGGGGAATTTGCCTATGGAAAACGGCAGGAAGGGTCTTTCTCCGGATTTGTAACCTTTATCCGCAAGTTTTCAAGCGGCGTCGGCCTGGCGATCGTAACCGGCGTTCTGGGCATGCTTGGCTATATTACCCCGCCGGAAAATACGGTGAACTATACGCTGGTTTACCAGCCGCCGGTTGTGGAAGACGCGATCAAGATTTTTATATCCATTGTACCCGTGGTGCTTGTTGTGATCGGATTCTTGTTTGCGTCCCAGTATAAGCTTACGCGGGCCAACCACAACAAACTGATTGAGCATTTAAACAGCATAAGGGACGGCAAGCCGGGTACATTGACGCCGGACGAGGAACTGCGCCTGCGCAGGCTGCTGATATCCAAAAAAGTCAAATAAAGCTTAAAAGCTTATACAATTTGGAGGCATAATTTGAACAAAGAACACAACCTGGAGGAAAAAGCGAAGGAAATTCGCAGGCTTACGGTCAAAGCGATCGGCGGGCTTGGCGTCGGCCACATCGGCGGCGCGCTGTCCATTGCCGACCTGCTGGCGGTATTGTATTTTGATAAGATGCATGTGGACGAGAAAAATCCAAAAATGCCCGGGAGGGACCGTCTGGTCCTCTCCAAAGGGCATGCGGGGCCGGCGCTGTATGCGGCGCTGGCCGCGCGTGGATTTTTCCCCGTGGAATGGCTGGATACGCTCAATAAGCCGGAAACGCGACTGCCGAGCCACTGCGACATGCTGCGGACGCCCGGAATCGACATGACGGCGGGCAGCCTGGGACAGGGGATATCGTGCGCGGTGGGCATTGCAAAGGCCGCCAAGATTTGCGGCGGAGAAGAAACGGTTTATGCGGTCGTGGGGGATGGCGAATGCCAGGAAGGGCTTGTGTGGGAAGCGGCAATGGCCGCAGCGCATTTTGGTCTGGATAATCTGGTTGTATTCATCGACTGCAACAGCATGCAGATAGACGGCACGACGGGCGAAGTCATGAGCCTGGGAGATTTTGCAGTTAAATTCAAGGCGTTTGGCTTTGACACACAGGATGTGGACGGCCACAATGTGCGTGAGATTAGCGAAGCCATAGAACACTGCAGGATGGCGAAGGGAAAACCGCACGCGGTCGTACTGCACACAACAAAAGGCAAGGGTGCTTCGTTTGCCGAGAAGGCGGGCATCGGCAGCCACAATATGCCGGTGAGCACGCAGCAGATGGAAGAAGCACTCCGGGAACTGCAATAGGGAGACAAAAATGGATTTAAGAGACATATACGCAAACAAACTGCTGGAACTGATGGAAGAAAACAAACAGATCGTCGCCATAGACGCAGACCTTGCCAAGGCGAACGGAACGCTGATGCTCCGGAAGAAATTTCCGAGCCGCGCGTTCGACGTGGGCGTGGCGGAGGCAAACATGGCCTGCATTGCGGCCGGAATGGCGTCTTATGGTATGATTCCGTTTATCGGTTCGTTCACGCCTTTTGCAACCCGCAGGATCTGCGACCAGATCGCCATATCCATCGCATACGCAAAGAGCAACGTAAAGATAGTGGGCAGCGACCCTGGGATCAGCGCCGAACTGAACGGCGGGACGCATATGAGTATGGAGGATATCGGCGTTGTGCGCAGCATTCCCGGAATGGTGATCTGCGAAGCCTGCGACGGCATTGAGCTGGCGCAGATGGTAGAAGCAATGGCTGCATACGACGGGCCTGTTTACATGCGGCTGTTCCGGAAGGCACTGCCAGATATTCATACGCGGGACTACCGTTTTGAATGGGCGCGCGCCGATGTGCTGCGGGAGGGCAAGGACGTAAGCATTTTTGCTGGCGGAATTATGGTGCACGAGGCGAACGAGGCGGCGGCTCTTTTGAAACAAGAGGGTATTGACGCGGAACTGGTGAATATCCATACCGTGAAGCCGATCGACAGGGAGGGCATTGTTAGCAGCGCGAGAAAAACGGGCGCGGTGGTAACGGCTGAAAACCACAATGTAATCGGCGGGCTGGCTTCTGCTGTGGCGGAGGTACTGATGCAGGAATGCAGGGTGCCTTTTAAAACGGTGGGCGTGCAGGACCGTTTTGGCGAGGTGTCTTTTATGCCGTATTTAAAGGAGAAATACGGTATGACCGCGCGGGATATAGCAAACGCGGCAAAACGCGCAATGGAGGAGAAATAAATTGAAACTGTTGATAGGATCGGATAAATCCGGCTTTAACTTAAAGGAAAGTATAAAGGCGCACCTGATTGAAAAAGGGTTTGAAGTGGAAGACCTGGGCACGCAGAGCATTGAGAACCCAATGCCGTTCTTTGAAGTGGCGCCGGTGGTGGCAAAACGGGTGGCGCAGGATCCGGAACAAAAAGCAATCCTGATTTGCGGAACGGGTATGGGGATGAGCCAGGTTGCGAACATGTTCGGTGGCGTGTACGCCGCCGCCTGCGAAAGCGTATACGCGGCCAGAATGTGCAGGGCGGTCAACAATTCCAATATACTGTGCATGGGCGGATGGATCATTGGACCGGAAATGGGCATTGAGATGGCGGAAGCCTTTCTGCACACGGAACATACGCAGGGATTGGAAGAATGGCGGCAGAAGTTTTTAAAAAACGCGCTGGAAAAAGTGCATGAACTCAATGGCCAGATGAGAAAGAAGGTCTGAATCAATGAAGGGCGACGTTAAGATAGGCGTTATATGCCTTGCGCGGACAACATTTGATTTTGGAGCGGCCAAGGAGATATACGACGAAAAGAAAACCGTTCTGCAGCAAATGGAGAGCGTGGACTGGGTATTCTGGGACGACCTTGTGATAGAGGCGGATCAGGCCAAAGACGCATGCAGAAAACTGGCGCAGAGCGAGGTTAATGGCGTTGTGGTGATCAGCGGAACGTTCCACTTGGGGCATCTGGCGCTTATGGTCAACGACCTGGTCCGCAAACCCATGCTGCTCTGGGCTTTCCCGGAACTGCCTTATGACGGCGGCAAAATAAGACTGAATTCGGTTTGCGGGGTTAACCTGAACGCATCCAACCTGTACAAGGCGGGCGTGGACAGCTATGTTTGCTGCCTGGGCAGCGAGATCGACGCGGCCTGGGTGGACGCGCTGCGGATGAAGGCCGCGCTCTCGGGCGCGCATGTAGGCATCGCGGGGTACAGGGCGCACGGCTTTTTTAACCTGTCTGTGGAAGACCTGCAGGAATACAGGAATTTCGGCATCCTGATAGACCATTATGAGCTTGCGGACGTAATGGGAAAATGCGACGGGCAACCGCTCAAAGAAGAGATTGCGTGCAAGTACGACTGTTCCTGCATCACGGGCGAGCAAACGGAAAAGGTGGGGGCGCTTGCTTCTTCCATGGAAGCGTTTATCAAGAAAAACAGCCTGGATGCGCTGGCGGTCCGCTGCTGGCCGGAATTTGCGGATTCGTTTGGCGTCGCGCCCTGCGCGGCAATGAGCTATCTGGCGGGGGAAGGTTATATTCTCGGCTGCGAAGGCGATGTGGAGGGAACGCTTTCCCTGCTGGGGGCAAAGGCCGCATGCGGCGGCAAGCCGTTCTTGGCGGACTTATCGCAAGTGGATATCAACGAAGATTTTGCGCTCATGTGGCATTGCGGCGTAGCGTCCCCCGACCTGTGGGACGGAGAGAGCGAAAAAACGCTGGATACCTATTTTGCCGGGGGCAGGGGCGTTACCGCCGATTTTGTGATGAAAAGCGGACGGGTTAGTGTGATGCGCCTGGATACGGCGCGCGGCAGGACCAGGCTTTTTATATCGGCTGGTGAAGCCATACCCATGAAAAAGGACCTGAAAGGGACCTATGCAAAGGTGCGGTTTGACAAGCACATTGCAGAACTACTGGACACGGTTACGAAAAAAGGCATAGCGCACCATGTGACCATGGTGTACGGCGACCATACGGATGCTTTTAAAAAGTTCGCAAGGATATGCGGATTTGAAATTATAGAATAAGGAATGAACGCGATGGACGGTAAAAGGGAAAACGGTATGGAACAGGCGGCCGCCGAGCTGAAAAGCATGCGCTTTTGGGCGGGCTTTGGCAAGGCTTCCTTCCAAATGAAGCGCGGGAGCTTTAAGATTCGGGACAAAGTCAGCCGAAAAATCCGGCTTGACCTGCTTGAAACGCAGGAAGGATTTGAACTCGCGGATGCGGGCGGCGCTGTGCGCATTGCCGCATCTGTAACGCAGGAAGGCGGCACGGTTAAAATTGTTTTTAAGCAGACAAAGGGGAAAGCCGTAAGCCGTTTCTGGATCGGCATGCCCGCAAAACCTGAGGAGCGCGTGTTTGGCTGCGGCGAATGCTTCAGCGAATTTGATCTGAAAGGCAAAAAAGCCCGCATTTGGGTGGCAGAGCACCAGAACATTTCGCGTATCATGGGCAAGATCGTCAAAAATGCGCTGACGAAACCCAATCCACTAAAGAAACAGCGGTTTGAGAAGTACGAGACGTATTACGCGCAGCCCACCTTTACATCCAGCGAAAAGTACTTTGTGCATGTGGACAGCGACGCATTTATGGAGTTTTGCTTCGATGAAAGCGAACATTTTCTGTATATGCACGCGTTGCCACAAAATCTGTTTATCGGCAGGGCCGGATCGTTTGAAGAGTTGAGCGCTTCGCTTACCGGCATACTCGGCAGGCAGCCGCTTGTGCCCGGATGGATCAACGACGGACTGATCATAGCCGTGCAGGGCGATTCGGACGGTATCCGCAGCAAGGTGAAAACCGCGCAGGAGGCAGGCATCCCGCTGGCAGGGGTATGGACCCAGGACTGGTGCGGCGTGCGGTTTACGAAGTTCGGCAGGCAGGTGATGTGGAACTGGAAGTGGGACCCGGGCCTGTACAAAGAACCGGTCAAACTTCTGGCTGAGTTGCATGGGCAGGGCATCCGGTTTTTGGGATATATCAACCCGTTTATCGCAATAGAAGGAGACGTTTACCGGTATGCCACCGAGCACGGCTATTGCATCCGGGACAGCGAGGGTAAGGATTATCTGGCAACCACCACCACCTTTCCTGCGGCCATGATCGATTTTACCAATCCGGAGGCTTACGAATGGTATAAAGCCCTGATCAAGCACAATATGATCGGGTTCGGACTGGATGGGTGGATGGCGGACTTTGGCGAGTACATGCCGGTGGACGCGGTTTTGCATCAGTCCGCGGACAGCGCGCAGACGCACAACGCCTGGCCTGCCATTTGGGCGCGCCTGAACCGGGAAGCGCTGGAAGAGGCCGGGCGTGCGGATGAAGTATTCTTTTTTACCCGAGCGGGCCATACCGGGACGGTGCGGGATTCCATGATGATGTGGAACGGAGACCAGCATGTGGACTGGAGCGTGGACGACGGCCTGCCTTCCGTGATTCCGGCAACGCTTTCCCTGGCGATGAGCGGTTATGGAATCGCGCACAGCGATATTGGCGGATATACCACCATGCCGGGATGCAAGCGGGATGAGGAACTTCTGATGCGCTGGGCGGAGCTGGCGGCATTTTCGCCCGTAATGCGCTGCCACGAGGGGAACAGGCCGGGCGACAACGCGCAGTTTGACGCAAGCGCAAAGGTGCTTGCACATTTTTCCCTGATGACGCGCATTCACGTGGCGCTGAAAGAATATATCAATGCCTGCATTTTGCAGAACCACCGGGCGGGAACGCCGGTGATGCGGCCGCTTTTTTACCATTATGACGAGGACGGGCTGCTGGACGTATCCGACGCGTACCTGCTTGGGCGGGACATTGCCTGCTACCCCGTGGTGCGGAAAGGGGCTTTAAGCAGGGAAGTAACCCTGCCAAAAGACGAATGGGTACATTTGCTGACCGGGCAGGAATTCGGGGGCGGAAATGCGGTTGTGGAAAACCCCATTGGCTGCCCGCCGGTATTCTACAGAAAGAGCAGTGAATACAGAAATTTATTTGAACAGGTGCGTACGTTGTATGACGGAATTACAGAAAATCAATAAGCATATAGAGATCAAAGAAACAAAAGACCAGTCTTTTAAAAGATATGGAACGGTGTTGGACGTAGACGCGCGGGAAATGGTAAGCATTTTGGAAAACAAAAATGTTCCCAAGGGGTATTGCATGTCCGACCCCGCACTGGAGGATACGGAGATTTTTGCCTATTTCCGCGATGGCTTTTACGGCGGCATGCCCATTCAGGCCGGAATCTGCGTGGGAGACAATACAAAGCTGAACTGTTTTGAATACCACCGCGGTACGGAAATCAATATTGCCGCAACAGACATGGTATTGCTTCTGGCGCATACCGGCGACCTGAAAGAAAACCGCATAGAGAGCGGCCTTGCGCAGGCGTTCTATATACCCAAGGGCATGGTTGTGGCCCTGTTTGAGACCACCATGCATTTTGCGCCGCTCAGTGTGTACAAAGACGGGTTTGCCTGCGCGGTCCTGCTTCCCAGGGGAACAAACGGGAAACTGGAAGGGCGGTTTGAGCCACGGACAGTGGAGGACAGGCTGCTTTTCAAAAGGAATAAATGGCTTGTGGGCCACCCGGAAAGCGCTCAGGTAAGCAGCGGACATGCATTTTGCGGCATTGTGGGAGAGAACATCTCCCTGACACCATTGGAGGGAAACACATGAACTGGAATTTCAGCCTGCCCGTCAAGATCATTTTTGGACGGGGCAGGGCGGTGGAAGTAATTGAACTGACAAAACAGATGGGAACGGGACTCCTGATCTGCGACCGCTTTTTGGCAGACGGCGCGGCAAAGGAGCTGAGCGACGCCGCAAACGGCAGGATCGCGGGCATTTATTGCGACCTTTCTCCCAATCCTTCCGTTGAGGAGGTGGACCGCTGCTGCGGAGCGATCCGCCGGGCAGGCGCGGATTATCTGATCGCCATGGGCGGCGGAAGCGTGATGGACCTTGCAAAAGCGGCCAGCGTCATGGCGTTTGGGAAGTACGGCGCCGCAGGCTACCATACGGGAGGAAGGACCCTGCCCCCCAAATCCATCCCTGTTTTTGCGATCCCCACCACCGCGGGAACAGGCAGCGAAGTGACCTGTGTGAGTGTGCTGACAGACAGGGAAAAGGGCGTAAAAGCGCCCCTTGTGAATCCGCTCTTTTATGTGGATACCGCGATCATAGACCCGGTATTGACGCTCAGCGTGCCGCCACGGATTACGGCGTCAACCGGGCTGGACGTTCTTTCCCATGCGCTGGAAGGGTACTGGAGTAAAAACCACCAGCCCATTTGCGACGCGGCCGCCATGTATGCCGCAAAGCTGGTATTTCAAAACCTGATGGTTGCATACGAAAATCCGCAGGATATTGATGCGAGGGAAAAGATGTGCGAAGCTTCCGTTATTGCGGGGATCGCGTTTTCACTCCCCAAAACGACGGGCAGCCACGCGTGCTCTTTCCCGCTGACCAACGTATACGGGATGCCGCACGGGGAAGCCTGTGCTTTTACGCTGGATTCCTTTATCCGTATCAATGCGGATAAGCGGATTCTTGAACTGGCGCGTTATTGCGGGTTTGCGGATACGGACGAAATGGCGGACGCCGTTTATGCTCTGAAGAATAAAACCGGTATGAAATGTACATTGGCGGACGCCGGGATCCTCCTGGAAAAAGCCGGGGAACTGGCGGAGGCAAGTATGCACCCCAATATGCTGAACAATCCGGTCGCTATGGACGTGGATGCGGTGGAAGCATTGTACAGAAAGCTTGTATGACGGACTTACTGATTGTAATCATCATTTTTGCCGCTTACGTGGTGGAAGGACTCACGGGATTTGGCGGCGCGATCATCGCGCTGCCTTTTTTGAGCCTGGTTTTGGGGCTCAATAATTCCGTGACCCTAATATTAATGGTATCTTCTTTCTTTGGCTTCTATATCCTTCTTAAAAAACGGGGAGACGTAGACTGGAAGCAGTATGCGCGGATGATTGGGTTTATGGCAATTGGGCTGCCCATTGGGGTACTGATGGGGCGGTATCTGCCGCAGGATATATTAAAGCTTGCCCTGGGAGCATTTACCCTGTTCGCAGGGGTGCGGGGGCTTTGGCTCAAGGGGGGAGCAAAAATGCTTTCCGCTTTTGTGATGCGGCTCTGCCTGGTTGGAGGGGGCGTTCTGCAGGGAGCTTTTGCGACCGGCGGGCCGCTTGTGATCGTATACGCCAAGGCCATGATCCCGGAGAAAGACCGGTTCCGCGCAACGTTGATCTGCGTCTGGCTTACGCTCAATATCATGCTGCTGGCCGTGCGCTGGCAGACAAACCAGTTTGGATCGGTTGGAGGCGTTATCGGCTTTGCTCTTGTCGCGTGGGCGGCGGGCATACTGGTTGGGTCGCATATCTGCCGGAAGGTGAACGCCGCTCAGTTTGAGAAGATCGTATACTGGATACTGTTTTGCTCCGGCGTCTTTATGATTTTGCAGGCAACAGTGCTGTAGGAAGGGGAAACGCGTCTGCGCCGTTGTCTGCGGGCTGCTAATATGGTACACTGATACAGAAAACAGCTAAACCAACCGGAAAGCAGGCGAGCTTTTTTGAATGAGCAGAACAACAGGCTGAAAAAGTTTAAATCGGACAACCGGAAAGACATCGCTATGATATTGTATAAAGACGGGGTCACCAGCAGGATGGAGCTCGCTAAAAAGCTTGCGCTTACCAAGGCGTCCATCAGTATCCTGATATCTGAAATGATCAATCAGGGCCTTGTTGTGGAGACAGGAGACTTTGCGCAAAAGAACGGAAGAATCGGGCCGAGGGAACGGTTTATTTCATTGAACGGCGCGTACGCCGGAGCGCTTGGAATCAATATTGAACGCGATTACGTTAGCATTGGCGTTTGCGATATCCAGAATAAAACCATTAAAAGCATTTATAAGAAAGTATCGGATTTTAGCAGGGATACGGAATGCTTTCTTCCGGAAATCGCGGATATGGCATTGGGATTGCTGGCGGATGCGGGGCCGGATAAATTGTTGGGCTGCGCCGTCACGATCATTGGAACAGTAGACCAGGCGGCAGGGGTCAGCGTCAATTCATTCGGAATCATCCCGAAAAATACGAATCTTGTACGCTTTTTTTCTGAAAGGCTCAATATGCCCGTATGGATCGAAAACAACGTTCGGGCGCTTGCGATGGCCAACTATAACTATCATTCCAGTGCGCAGGAGGAAAGCTGTATTTTTCTGAAATACGGCCAGGGGCTAGGCAGCGCCATTATTATAGACAGCAGGCTTTTGCAGGGAAGCATGAATGAAGCGGGGGAGATTGGGCATACCGTGGTTGCGGGAAACGATATCCCATGCGAATGCGGAAAGACCGGCTGCCTGGAGACGCTGGTGCGCGAAGAAGCTATTTTGAAATTCATCCCGCTGGACAAACATCCCGTATTGAATGCGCTGTGCGCCGGAAACAGAAGCAACCTTGAAATGGATAAGGTATTGCAGGCAATTGACCAGGGAGACCTTGCCCTTCTGGAATATTTTAAAAGCCCTATGCAATACCTGGCGCAGGCCATAGCAAATTTATATATTCTGATCAACCCCGATATTATTGTTTTGTACGGGCTTGCTTTTCAGAATGAGCGGATATTAAAGCAGCTCTACAGCGGCCTTTTAAATGTGCTGCAAAGTGAAGAAATACTTTCCGTATTAAAGATCAGCAGGCTTGAGAGCAGGAAAAATTATTACGGGGCGACAGACCTGGTTATGCGCAAGTTTTTCGAAGAAGGAGCCATTTATTAAGATAAATAAAAACTGTTAAGAAAATATTGAAACTCCCTGGTTTGCATGATGGTAAATCGTTTCGATATAAATTTACTCAAGGAGAGCCTTTGATTGGCACCCGAAACCGCATAAGAATGATCTTGTCAGCACTTAGTAGACATAAAAAAAAGAAGCGATTAGAACCCTTGAGCAATTCTGAATTGTTCAGAGGTTTTGTATTTTAATTTGGCTACAGGTCTTTGTGTATTAAAGTACTTAACAGCAGCTTCAACGGTCTTCTGTTTAAATTCATGTTTAAGGTATTCTTTAAACCGTCCTAGAAAACTCTCAATCACACGTTATCTCTAGGTGTACCTGCTCTGGACATACTTTGTATAACATCGTTTTGTTCAAGAAAGGAGCTATACCCTGCGGATTGATATTGGGTTCCTTGATCACTATGCAATAGGATTTGGTTCTAAGTATTTTGTTTTGGACGCTCCAAGAGCCTTCTGGCGGGTCTGATGACAAGATGGTTGTTGCATTCGCTTTGCAATTCCCATTTCAGTATTTTATTGTTGAACAAGTCCAAAAAGCAGGATAAATAATACCATTTGTTTTTATACTGGATATACGTAAAATCTGTCTGGATAAAAGCCAGATACTTAGAAAGAGAAAATAAAATTACAAATAGTATATTCAAGCACGCTATTGACAATAAATGAATGATCATTTATTATAAGCGTATTGAGGGTAGATGGATGCGAAAAAAAGATGATGAGAAATTAAAAAGTATCAAAGAAGCTGTTATTAAATTAATCCTGCAAGAAGGATTTCATGGTACTTCTATCTCAAAAATTGCAAAAATGGCGGGAGTATCGCCTGCTACCGTATATATCTACTTTGAGAATAAAGACATAATGCTGCATGATATCTACAGGGAGTACTCGGAAGAAATTTTTGATTATATAGTCGATCAGGTAAATCCGGAAATGGAAGGAAGACGTCTGATAGAAATAATTATCCGAAGTTATTACAATTACATCCGGGAACACAGGGAAATCTTCAGTTTTATTGAACAATTCTCAAATTGCCCTTCGCTGGCCTGCAATTGTTCGGAAACAAAGAGTATCTGCGGCGTATACGAATTGATTACGGAGATGAAAAACAACCGGATTGTAAAAAACTATAGTAACAGCAGTTTACTGGCGGTACTGTTTTATCCTGTAAAAGCAATCGCCTTTGATAACCGGAGAAATGAAGAGGAAAGGGGTGAATTGCTTGGGGAAATGATAATAATCATACAAGATGCACTGCTGATAAGATAAGTTTTTTAAAGCGAGATTGTTTTTATAATCCCGCTATAATTTAAATTTTAAATTAAATGATTATTCATTTATTTAAAGAAGGGAAACTATTATGATGAATTACCAAAGTAATAAAGAGAAGGGGATTGTTATTCCCATTTCGAATACAGTTTTGCTGCAAGGCGTAACTTCTGTGATCGAGCTTAAAAGATTGAACTCCGAACAGCTCAGCTTTTTAAAAAGCGAGCAGACGGTAAAAATCGCCTTGCCGCTGAAGCAAAATTTCAGCCAGAAATCATTAAAGGAAGAAGACTTTTACAGGACAGGCGTGTCTTTTCAGGTTGATGAAATTGAAAAGACAGAAAAAGGCGTACAGCTTACGTTGAAAATACTGGACAGAGTCGAGATCAAAGCGCTTCATATTGAAGATGATTTTATATATGCGGACTATGATACCTGCTCAGATGAAATGGATATGAACGTGAAGGGCCTGGAAGAAATGCTGGGCTATATAAAAAAGATCGTTCATGAGATAAGCGGAAAATTCCAGGGCGGAGAACAATACAGCCGGATAGTGGATGAGTTTAAGGATTTAAATTCACTTATTGTGTACCTGTGCCAATTTATGATGCTGTCCAATGAAGAAAAATACGAGCTGATTAAAGCGCGCTCCCTCAAAGAGAGAAGTTTACTTTTTATTGACTATCTTCTGAAACAAAAAGAAACAATTGAGCTGCGTATCCAAATGGAGGAGAAGTTCTCTGAAAAGGCAAACAAGCAGTACCGGGAATCTGTGCTCAGGGAGCAGTTAAAAGTCATTCAGGATGAATTGAAAAAAAGCAAGGGCGATGGAAACGGCAAGGAAAAGGATTATTTGAGCAGAATCGAAGAAGCTGGGATGCCGCCAGAAATCAAAGAGGCTGCTCTTGAGGAACTGGACAAACTGGAAGCGCAGGGCCAAAACGGCACGGATTATAATATCATACGCAATTACCTGGATCTTCTGGTGCAGCTCCCGTGGAAAAAGAGCGAGTCCGGACGCATTAATCTTGAAGAGGCAAGGCGGATTTTAGACGACCAGCATTACGGCCTGGAAAAGGTAAAAGAAAGGATTATTCAGCATTTGGCTGTCATGCAGTTGAAAGACAACAAAAAAGGCTCCATTCTGCTGCTTGTGGGGCCTCCTGGAACAGGGAAAACAAGCCTTGGACGCAGCATAGCGGAAGTGCTGGGCCGGAAGTATATCCGTTTGAGTTTAGGCGGAATCAGGGATGAAGCAGAGATCCGGGGGCATCGCAGGACGTATATAGGCGCGATGCCGGGAAGGATCATCCAGAGTATTAAAAAGGCCGGGACAACCAATCCGGTGATGGTTTTGGACGAAGTGGATAAGCTTATGGCCGGAGGGTACAGCGGCGATCCTGCCAGCGCGCTGCTGGAGGTGCTTGATCCTGAGCAAAACAACAGCTTTACCGATCATTATCTGGATCTGCCTTATGATTTGTCTGACGTCTTTTTTATAGCAACGGCAAATTCTATGGAAAGTATTCCGGGACCCCTGCTGGACAGAATGGAAGTTATACAGATTTCCAGCTATACCACGGACGAGAAATTCTATATCGGAAAGGACTATTTGATCCCAGAGGTTTTAGAAGAGCATGGTCTTACATCAGGGCAATTGATTGTGGAAGACGGCGTGCTGCGGAAGATAATCAGCGACTATACATTGGAAGCAGGCGTAAGAGGACTGAAAAAGCAATTGGCCGGCCTGGCAAGGGTAGTCTCGGAGAAGATTGTATCCAATAAAGTTGAGCTGCCTTTTATAGTTAAAACAGAAGAATTGGAAGAATTCCTGGGGAGAAAGATATCACGGCACGACAAGGCCCAGCAGGATAACCCACCGGGAGTGGTAACAGGGCTTGCCTGGACCCCATTCGGAGGGGAAATACTCTTTATAGAAGCAACGGATATGCCGGGAAGCGGGGAAGTGCTGCTGACAGGCCAGTTGGGAGACGTAATGAAAGAATCGGCCAGGATTTCACTGAGCCTGCTTAAGTCCAGACTGCCTTTGAATACGGTTAATTTTAAAGAAAGGGATCTGCATATCCATGTTCCGTCAGGGGCGGTTCCAAAGGACGGCCCTTCCGCAGGCATTGCGCTGTTTACAGCCCTGGCCTCTATGGTTACAGGTATTAAAGTGGGCCCCAACATTGCAATGACCGGAGAAATTACGCTACGGGGCGCGGTATTGCCCATAGGAGGGCTTAAGGAAAAACTGCTGGGGGCCCAGCGGGCGGGCATAGACAAGGTATTGATACCCAAGGACAATGTGATTGATCTGAAAGACGTACCCGAGGAAATTAATAACCAACTGACGGTGATACCTGTGGAAACTGTGGAGGATGTACTGAAAGAAACCCTGGGAATTGCGCTGCCGAGGATTGAACATGTACTTGAATACAAAGGACCGGGACAGTTGGCCTTAAAGCCTTAAATGGTTCAAAAATATTTTATATAAGAGAGGGAAAAACATGAAACTGAAAGTAACAAAAGATACACTGATCGGCGAGATTTTAGATGCAGACAGGACTACTGCGCCTTATTTTCTGGAAATGGGAATGCACTGTCTTGGCTGCCCTTCATCTACGGGCGAAAGCCTGGAGGAAGCGTGCATGGTACATGGTGTTCCGGTAGAGGAACTTATAAGCAAACTCAACAACCATTTAGCGCAGTGATTTTAAACTGGTTTGTAACGAAATACGTGCAAGATAAGCTCTGCGATAATTATGGTGGGATAAGGGCTAAGCTTTGGATCAAAAGACTTTTATTCAAGGTACCGGAGTTTGAATTTCCGATGGGCCACCCAAAAAAGCTGCTGAAATAGCGGCTTTTTTGATGCCTTACCGAAGGAATTATCAATAAAATGTTCCCTTTTCAAGGCTTAAACGTTTGCAAACCTCTGCTTATTTGCTTGCAAAGCCTTCGCCTGCGCAGAGAGGGATCATCTGCTGTTGTAAGTTAAAAAGCGTACGCAATAGATTGGTCAACTTTAGAGATCGGTTATTCAATATGAACCGTTGAAAGAGAAACTAGTATCTTGACAATTCGCTCATAATATCTCTATAATAAAAAATAGACCGAACGGTACAATGGCTGGGCAACGAGATATCTATCAAGTTGATTGTAGGAGACAAATAAAATGAAATCAGTATTTGATCAAACAAAATTGGGCGGAATGCAGCTTAAAAACAGGTTTTTTCGTTCCGCGACCAACGACGGCTATGCGGATGAGCGGGGGCATATGACGGCAAAATTATCCGAAGTATATGAAGAGCTCGCTAAAGGAGGCGTGGGGACGATCATAACGGGGCTGACATACGTAACCGACCGTGAGCAGCCCTATCCTTGCCAGATGGGGATTTATGATGATTCATTTGTTCGGGAATATAGTGAGCTTACTCAAAAGGTTCACAAATACGGTGCAAATATTATTTTGCAGCTCGCCGCACTGGGTTCCCAAACCAGGCAAAACGAGAACAAGTTAATGTGGGGGCCGAGCACGGTTAAAGATATTGCGTATAAAACTCAGCCGCAGGAAATGGCAAAAGAGGATATTCATTTTATGCAGGAAGCCTTTGCCGCCGCCGCGCTCCGGGCAAAAGAAGCAGGTTTTGACGGCGTTCAGATGCACGGCGCGCACGGGTACCTGCTGAACAAATTTCTAACGCCTTATTACAACCGCAGAACGGATGAATATGGCGGCGGCATAGAGAACAGGGCCAGGTTGATCCTGGAGACTTACAGGGCTATACGCCAAAAGGTGGGAAATGAATACCCCGTGCTGATTAAAATAAACTGCGAAGATTTTATGGACGAAGGCCTTACTTTTGAAGAGTGCAGGTATGTTTGCAAAAAGCTGGCGGGAGCGGGAATAAGCGCAATTGAGGTGAGCGGCGGTTCAGGTTCTTCAAGAAAAGACGAGGGGGCCGTCCGTAAAACGGAAGGGCATGACCCGTACTTTGCGCCGTATGCCGCAAAGATTGCAAAGGAAGTGGACGTCCCCATTATTTCAGTCGGCGGGTACAGGGGCTTTGAAGAAATAACAAAAGTATTGAACAACAGCGGTATTGAATATATCTCACTTTGCAGGCCTCTGATACGGGAAAGCGGTTTAATCAACCGCTGGAAGGACGGAGATATGAGAAGCGCCGAATGTATTTCTTGCAACAAATGTTTCCGCCGTGACGGAACAAGATGCATATTTAACGTTCAATAGTTTGCGGTATTGGTTTTGCACTGCCTGCTTAGTGCCGGCTAATCATATAGGCAGAAAGGGGATTTTATGGCGCAAAAAATAAAGGGAGAAAAATCCAAGGAACATTTGGTTGAATGCTCCGCCCGGCTATTCCTGAAAAACGGATACAATGCAACCGGTATCAATCAAATTTTAAGCGAAGCAGGCATGACCAAAGGTTCTTTTTATTTTTATTTTACCAGCAAAAAAGAATTGGCAATAGAAGTAGCAAAGTATTACAACAATAAAATATTAAATTGGATCTTTGATGCATCGGTAGGGAGAAAATGGGAAGCGTTTGCGGCGGAGGTAGCGAATATTTTAATCGGTAGAGCTGCCAACAAAGAAATATTCGGATGCCCGATAGCTGTACTTGGGATGGAGACCGCTTTTATGGAACCGGATGTAACCACAACTTATTACAATTCCCTTTTGAACCTGCGGAATCTGTTTAAAGACGTGATTGAAAGGACTGGCTATTCGGGACAGGACGCGGAACTATTGGCGGACCGGGCGTTTGCTTTGTATGAAGGCTACCTGTTGCTGTACAGGGTAAGCAAGGACGCCCGCGACCTGGAGAAGCTGTCCAGAGATTTAAAAATAATCGTACCGGAGCCTTGATTGTGACTTTGGTTAAGAAAAGCAATAAAAAAATAGAGAGCCGTGAAATTTTTCACGGCTCTTTTTGCAGGATCAATATCATTTAAATCAACGGTATGATTTAAGCACAAGCGTCGCATTATGGCCTCCAAAGCCAAAGGAATTTGTCAGGGCGTACTCTATATTGGCGGATATCCCTTTGCCCGGAATATAGTATAAATCGCATTCGGGGTCCGGGGTATTGTAGTTGATCGTTGGAGGCAAAAAGTTTTCTTTTAATGCAAGGGCAGTCAGAATTGTTTCCACCGCCCCGGCTGCTCCAAACAGATGCCCCGTCATTGATTTGGTGGAGCTGACCGGTAATTTATATGCATCCTCTTGAAATACTGCTTTAATGGCGATTGTTTCGCACTGATCATTCAGTTTTGTGGAAGTGCCGTGAGCGTTGATGTACCCGATATCAGAGGCATTAATTCCGGCATCCTGCAACGCAATACGCATACACCGGGCGCTCCCTTCGCCGTTTTCGGAGGGAGCCGTTATATGGTAAGCATCGTTCGTGCAGCCGTAACCCGTAACTTCCGCAATGATATCCGCGCCCCGCCCTGCGGCATGCTCAAATTCCTCAAGGATCAAAATTCCCGCGCCCTCACCAATCACAAAGCCGTCTCTTTCCAAATCAAAAGGTTTTGATGCTTCCAAGGGGTTCGAGTTGGTTGTCATGGTTTTATTTGCGCAAAAACCGGCAATGGCCATTCTTGTGATGGGAGCCTCTGAGCCTCCGGTAATCATAACATCCGCGTCGCCTCTTTGGATGGCTTTAAAGGCGTCTCCAATTGCGTTGGCGGATGTTGCACAGGCTGAAACAACGCATTCGTTAAAACCTTTTATGCCGTATTTGATAGCGATATTGCCGGAAGCCATATTCGGGATCATCATTGGGATAAAAAAAGGGCTAACGCGCTTAGGGCCTTTATCAAGAAGGACGCCGATCTGATTTTCAACTGTCTCAAATCCGCCGATGCCCGTTCCAATAATGCTTCCCATACGTTCCCTGTTTACTTTATCCAGGTTCAGCGCTGACGATCCTATTGCCATTTGGGCGGCAGCCAGCGCGTATTGTGTGAACCGGTCCATTCTCCTGGCTTCGTGTTTATCCATAAAATCCGCAGGGTCAAAATTTTTGATTTCAGCTCCCACTTTGGAGGGCATATCCGATACATCGATCCTCTCTATACAGCTTACTCCACATTTTCCATTCTTTACGGACTGCCACAGCTCATCTGTTCCTATGCCGAGGGATGTAACGGCTCCCGTACCGGTGATCACTACTCGTCTTTTCATAGTTCCTCCCATATTCATCCATTGTCTTTCATTACCCATCAAAATGGAGCTCATTATAAATCAGCCGGGCTAATTCCCCAACCTTTGTGTTTTTACTCTTGCAGGCGGCAATTATATACGGTTTGTATTTCTCCTGATAATTGTTCTGCATAAAACACAATGCATTCACTTGCCACTTCCAGAGTTCTTCCTCATTCAAATAAAAAAACTTTGGCTGTATATTTTGTTTATAGAATGCTTCGTCCATCTCCATAATTTTTTCCGGCGTAAGGGATGGAGCCAGATCCGATACTCCCGGAAAATCTTCTGTTTCTTTCCATTTTCCTTTGTTCATAGGGCATGCTTCCTGGCAAATATCGCATCCGTACAGGCATTGGCCAAACGTTTTTCGTAAAGGCTCCACCGGTAAATTGCGCCCTCCAAATGTCGTCAGGTAAGAGATGCATTCGGCCGGTGACATGGTATAAGGGGCCAAAAGAGAGCCGGAAGGGCAGGCCTTTATGCAACGGTTGCAGTTATCCGGGCATTGCGGAAGGTCAATTGTATCTGTTAATTCCAGCGTTTGATCGATCAGCCAGCCCTGCAAAGTTCCCCACGAACCGGATTTTGTGTAAAAGAAATTGTTTTTGCGAATGATACCAAGCCCCGCTTTCATCGCGGCCCATCGCAGGCCGGCAAGTCCAAACTTACGGTCGCCTGCAAACCGCAGACCCAGTGCTTGCATATGGTTTTCCATTTCGGTTCCGGCCTGAAACTCGTTTGTGTTTTCACCAATACGGGTATCAAACAGGTAGTGTTTTCCGATACGGCCTTTAAGCTCATCCGGTATTCTATATCTTCCGTTCCGCTCTATTACAATAATGATGGATTGCGCCCAGGGAAAAGATTCCTGCGGATCAATCAGGCGGTATTGCCTTTTATAAAATGTTTCTGACTCAGGCACCTTTTGTATGCGTTCAAGTATTTTCTGGCCGTACCCGTCCAATTTTTCCAGCGGTACTATACCGCAATTTTCATAACCCAACTCATATGCTTTATTCTTAATTTTTTGTTCAAGATTTGGCATAACATTTAACTCCTTTTAAAATAATAGACAGATCGGTCTATTATTTTAAAATATAACATATAAATTTTTTTTTGTAAACGAAAAGTAAGATTATTTTTAATATGGATTGTTAATGATATGATGAACTGCCCATTATCCATATTATATATTCAATTTTTTTCAAACTTTAAAAAATTTAAAACTGAAGAAGCAAGAGCAATGGTGTTGATAAAATTATGTTGGGTTATTTGGACGATTTTATTCATAGAAAAAGAAACAAGAATTATGCTAACTTGCAAAAATATCTTTATATAAATAAAAGACAAAAATAAAAAAAGGCTTTAAATAAATAAAATTAAACAAATTATAAATAATCATACCAAATAAAATTGACAGGTTCAATCTTGGGATGTTATCATTTAGTTAATAAAAATACATATTATGGACGACGGCGCGTTAAAATTATTCTTTTGAGCCGCCGTTTTTCTATACGCCAAGTTTTATAAAAATAATATTGAAATGTGACGAAAAAACTGTTATACTGTTTAAAGTGAGGTAGACATATATGAATAGTATGTTAATTAGAGTGGCAAAAGGTACGTCTCCGGCAGATTTGGTTGTGGTGAACGGCATTTTAGTAAACGTATATACCGGAGAGACATACCCCGGTGGTGTGGCCGTTTGCGCAGATACGATTGCCGCTGTGGGAGATGTTGATTACGCCATTGGCCCTAAAACCCGTGTTATTGATGCGCAGGGCATGTATATTACGCCCGGGTTTATAGATGGGCACATACATCCCGAGAGCACCAGCCTTACCATACGGTCTTTTGCGGAAATTGTTTTGCGGCATGGAACCACGGCCGTTTTTGCGGATTTGCATGAGGTGGGCGTGGTCGGCGGTCTTGAGGCGATTGAGGCTGTACTGGAGGAAGCGCGCCAAACAGACCTGGCCATTTATTTTGTAGTTCCATCCCACGTGCCCTTTGCACCGAATTTTGAAACGAGCGGAGGGCATTTTGATATGCAGGTTATTCAAAAAGCATTTGAGCGTCCCGATGCTGTTGGCCTTTCGGAATGCGTTGGCCCTTATATTGCAATGGGTTTTCCGGATTTAATGGAGTCTATGGATTACACGTTATCAAAAGGGAAATCCATTCAGGGCCATTTGCCTGAAATGCACGGCCCGCTTTTTAATGTATGTGCGGCTGCGGGCATAAGCACGGATCATGAAGCTATTTCCGGGGAAGACGCCCTTCTCCGGCTGCGTGCGGGCATGCACCTGATGATGCGTGAGGGCTCGGCTGCGCGAAGCTTAAAAGACCTGCTGGCGCCCTTGCTGGAACAAAAACTGGACACCTCACGCGTGAGCATTGTAACAGATGACTTGCACACAGTGGATGCGGTGGAACGGGGACACCTGGACGACGCAGTGCGCACCGCACTGGCACAGGGGGCTGGATTTGCGCAGGCCATCCAGTTTGTAACCCTGAATGCCGCGCGCGCGTTTGGCCTGGACCATAAAATTGGCGGCCTTGCCCCGGGCAGGCGCGCGGATATCAATCTGACAAGCGGCCCGGACGATTTCCGTATTCATTCTGTGATAGCGGGAGGGCGGCTTGTTGCGGAGGACGGTAAACTGCTGGCGCATTACCCGCAGGCAGAGCACTCGCCGCTGCTCTTGAATACGGTTAAATTAAAAAAGCCGGCAGTGCCGCAGGATTTTCAAATATGCGTGGCCGATTCGGCTAAACAAGCACGCGTGCTTGTGATGGACACACTGCCCTGGATACCGCTGACGCAGGGGAGGGAGGCAGTGCTACCTGTTCTGGATGGTGTTGTGCAATGCGATGTGAGCCAGGATGTTTTGTATATTGCGCAGGTGGAACGCTATGGCATTAACGGCAATATAGGCCGTGCTTTTATGGGCGGCTTTGGTATGAAATCCGGCGCAATTGCATCCTCGGTGGGGCACGACAACCACAACATCATTGTAATGGGCGCCAATCACGCGGATATGGCTCTGGCGGTTAACCGTGTGGCCCAGTTGCAGGGCGGCCAGGTGGTTGCGCGTGACGGAAAAATTGTTGCGGAAATTGCGTATCCCGTGCTGGGACTATTGGCAGATCTTTCAGCGGAAGAGATGGCGGAAAAGAAAAAAGCCATGAATGCCATTATTCATGAAATGGGTTGCGGAATATCAATACCCTTCATGTTTTTGTCCTTTATATCTCTGGCGGCCATTCCCGCTTATGCGGTGACCGATCACGGATTTATAGATGTACTGAATCAAACAATTATAGACCCTATTCTGCAAGTTATTGAATAAAACAGGAGTGTGTAAGTATGGCGCTTTATCCCGAACTGATCCGAGTAGCGCTTGGTAAAGAGCACGCGGATATTGTAATTCAAAACGGACGCCTGGTGAATGTGGCAACGGGTGAGATATACCCCGCGGATATTGCCACAAAAGGCGAGCGTATTGCCTCCATAGGACCCTTGCCCGCGGGAACTGTGGGCCCGGATACAAAGATCATTGATGCGGGTGGCCAATATCTGGCCCCCGGTTTTATTGACGCACATATTCATATTGAAAGCAGCATGCTGACCTATACCGAATTCAGCAAAATGGTGGTGCGGCACGGCACTACCGCGGTGGCCAGCGACCTAATGGAAGTTACCATTGTCTCTGGAATCGAAGGGATGCGCGAGTTGCTGGCAGAATCCAAATCAACACCCGTGCGGCTTTATTATCCTGTGCCTTCTTTTATGGAGGAGGAAACAGGGCTGCAGACTATTGGCAGCGTTTTGCACGCTTCGGCCATAGGCGAGTTGCTGGAATTGCCCGAGGCGGTGGGTTTGGCTGAGGTGCTGGGGCCCCCGGTATTGGCCGAAAGCCCCCAGTCTGCAAAAGTTCTGGAGTTGGCTGAAAAAAAACGCCTGACGGCTGAAGGACATGCCCCCGGTTTTATGGGCGAGCGGCTCAACGCATTTGCATCTTGCGGCATCCGGTCTGACCATGAAAGCACTAATGCAGCCGAGGCGCTGGAAAAATTGCGTGCCGGGCTGCGTGTTCTGATGCGGGAGGGTTCGGCTTCCACAGATTTGCTGGCCTGCCTGGAGATAGTTGTTAAAGGCAAGGTGGATACCCGCCATATCTCCATGGTGAGCGATGATATAGACGCGCTGCATATCAAACGCCTGGGGCATCTTGACCACAAGGTGCGCATGGCAATCCGCGCGGGCGTATCGCCCATGACGGCCCTGCAAATGGTTACCATCAACCCGGCGGAAAGCCTGAAGATAGACTATGAAGCAGGCAGCATTGCCCCGGGCAAATACGCGGACATTGTATTTTTGTCCTCTCTGGAGGAGTGCGTTGTGGAAAAAGTGATTGCAAAGGGCAGCCTGGCGGTGGAAGACGGCAAGCTGACGGCGCACATCCCGGCTCCCGTATACAGTGATTCCCTGCTGCACACCGTGCGCATGGCTGCGCCGGTTTCCCCGGAAGACCTTGGTATTGAGGCGCCAGCCGGCAAAACAAACGCCCGTGCATGGGTGATCGGCGCATCCGGCGTATCGCTGCTCACACAGCGTATGGAAGCGGAATTGCCCGTTGCAGGCGGGGTCGTCCGGCCTGATATTCAAAAAGATATCCTGCACATTGCGTGTGTGGAGCGGTACGGCAAAAACGGAGGGATTGGGAAATCTTTCATAAACGGCACAGGCCTTCGCGAAGGCGCGATTGCGCTTTCAGTTGGACACGACCACCATAATATAACGGTGGTCGGCTGCTGCCTTGATGATATGGCTTTGGCTGTAAACCGTGTGCGAGAGCTGGAAGGCGGTGTTGTGTATGCCCGCAGAGGCCAGGTAGAGCAGGAGATTCCCCTGCCCGTATGCGGGTTGCTTTCCACCCAGCCAGGAGATGTGGTGGCGGGCAAGCTGGAGGATTTAATTGCGGCAATGAACGCGCAGGGCTGTATTTTGTCCTCGCCCAATGTGACGCTTTCTTTTATCACATTAATTTTTATTCCTGAACTCGCGATTACCGACCAGGGGCTGTTTGATGTGGAACGGTTTTCCCTGATAGATCCGCTGATAGCAGATTGAGCTAAACAGAATGCTTGTAAGCACTCATAAGAACGCTTATAGACATAAAAATTTAAAAGGAGAAAAAAGATGAACAAAAAAGTACTGGTATCGTTAGTCCTTGCTGTATTGCTGGCAATAAGCGTACTGACGGGATGCAGCACACCTGCCGCGTCCTCCAGCGCACCCGCCGAATCCAGCGCTGCACCGGCCTCCAGCGCTGCAGCTGAATCCAGCGCGCCGGCCAGCGAAGCAGCTCCGGCCGCAATTACAAAAAACCCGGAGCTTAAGCCCATTGCAAAAGAAGACCTGAAGGTCGCCTTTATATATGGCAGCGCTGTGGGCGAAGAAGGATATTCTTTCTCGCACGACAAAGGCAGAAAAGCCCTTGAAGCAGAAGGCATTAAAACAACCTATCTGGAGAACATTCCGGAAAATGCACAGTTTGAAAAATCGGTTCGTGACCTGATTGAACAGGGCTATAACGTAATTTACGCAACAAGCTATGGGTACGGCGAATATGTGCTCAAGCTGGCCAAAGAATATCCTGGCGTATACTTCAACCATGCGACAGGCGCAACCAACGCGGGCAATGTTGCCACTTACATGGGCAGGCTTTACCAGTCGCAGTATCTGGCAGGTATTGCAGCCGGATACCGCACAGCTTCAAACAAGATTGGTTATGTTGTTTCCTTCCCCATCCCGGAAGTGCTGACGCAGGTGAACGCATTTACGCTGGGCGTGCGTTCGGTGAAACCCGAGGCTACGGTGGAAGTGAAATGGACCAACTCCTGGTATGATCCGGTTGCCGAAAAGAGCGCAGGCCTTGAGCTTGTAAACACCGGTTGCGACGTGATCCTGGCCTATCTGGATACAATGAACGCGCAGATTGCGGCTGCTGAAAAAGGCGCTTACGCCATTGGATGCAGCTCGCCGGGCGGAAGCGTTCTGCCTGATGCTTACCTGACGGCGCCCATCTTTAACTGGGCAAATTACTACACCAAGGATGTGCAGAAAATTATTGACGGCACATGGGAGCCTGTCTTCCAGTTCTATGGCCTGGATTCCGGCGTGGTGGATATTGACGAGATCACCAAGAACAACGCCGACGGCGCAGCGGATGCGGTTGCAAAAGCGAAAGCCGCCATCATAGACGGTTCGCTTAATGTGTTTAGCGGCGAGCTGAAAGACAACGAAGGCAAAGTACGTGCGGAAGCCGGAAAAACGCTTACAGACCTTGAAATCCTTACAACAGACTGGTTTGTTGAAGGCGTTATTGGTTCTGCATCCGGAAAGTAAACGAGTAAAAATATGAAAGCTGGGGAGTCTGTCAGCAGATTCCCCAACTTTTATTCATTGGGAGTGAAGCAGTTGGAAAAGCCGCATATAGAGTTAAAAGGCATTACAAAAAGCTTTGGCGAGGTGACTGCAAACCGCGCTATAGATCTGGATATTTATAAAGGTGAAATTCACGCGTTGCTGGGCGAAAACGGCTCGGGCAAAACAACGCTTATGAATATATTGATTGGCGTATACGCGCAGGACGCCGGGTCGATTTATATAGACGGGAAGCAAGTGTATTTCCATTCCCCGGCCGATTCCCTGCGCGCGGGTTTGGGCATGATCCATCAGCACGTTAAGCTGGTAGAATGCCTGAGAGTTGAGGAGAATATTTCTGCCGGCGTGGATAAGGCATTGTTTATCAACAAAAAAAAGCTGCGCGAAAGGATAAGGCAAATAGCGGACACATATGGCTTTCAGATTGATCCGGCTAAAAAGGTGTACCAGCTTTCTGTGGGGGAAAAGCAGACGGTGGAAATACTTAAAGTGTTTTACCGGGGAGCGACCGTGCTGATACTGGACGAACCCACTTCTGTGCTCACGCCCCAGGAATCCCAGGTGCTCTTTGAGACGCTGGCGAGAATGAAGTGTGAAGGCTGCGCGATTGTTTTAATTACCCATAAAATGAACGAGGTAGTTGGGGTGAGCGACAGGGTAACTGTGCTGCGCCGGGGAGAGGCGGTGTGCACGCTGCAAACAGCCCAAACCACGCAGCAGGAGCTTACGGAAAAAATGGTGGGCCGGGCGGTATCGCTGGATATCCCGCGCTGCCAAATTTCGTCTGAGGGAGAAGACGCGCTTATTGTTACGGGGCTTGTGGTGGAGAACAAAGCGGGCAAACGGCTTCTGGACGGCGTTTCGCTGAACGTATTGGGCGGAGAAATACATGGTATTGCCGGAATTGCGGGGAGCGGCCAAAAAGAACTGTGCGAGGCAATCGCGGGCCTGGTTCGTATAAAATGCGGCGGCATACTGCTTAAAGGCAGGGAGATTGCCGGAATGACGGCGCGCGGCCTGTTGAAAGAAAAAATAAGGATTGGCTTTGTGCCCGAGGACAGAATGAGCATGGGACTGGCAGGGGGACTGAGTATTGCGGACAATATTTTGCTGCGCAGCCTGGATGAAACCAAGGATATTTTTATGGATACAAAAGGGGGAAATGAAAAAGCCCTTTCTATCATGGAAAAATATAGGATCAGCGCCGCGGGGCCGGGCCAGCCGGTGAAAGACCTTTCGGGGGGAAACATACAAAAAGTACTTTTAGGCCGTGAACTTGAACGCGAGCCGGATTTTTTGGTTGTCGCATATCCTGCGCGTGGACTGGATATAGGCGCCGCAAATTATGTATATGAACTGCTGGGACAGGCGAAAGCAAAGGGCATAGGGATACTGTTCATAGGGGAGGACCTGGATGTGCTGATGAACCTGTGCGACCGGATTTCTGTACTGCATGCCGGACGCATGATGGGAACGGTGGATGCCAGATACGTCACAAAAAACCAGCTTGGACTGATGATGACCGGGTCTGTGGAGGAATGCGCACATGCTTAGTATCGTAAAAAGAAGACAATCGGGTGGCGGTTTGCGACTTCGTCTGCTCTCAATCATTATAGCGCTTGGCGTGAGCGCAATTGTGATTGCCATTCTGCAATATAACCCCTTTGAAGTATATCGGGAAATTGCGGTGGGCGCGCTGGGAAGCTTGTACAGTATTAAAGAGGTGGTTCGCACAACTGTACCCCTGCTGTTGATGGCGCTGGGTGTTACCATGTGCTTTCGTCTCCAGTTTTTTAACATAGGGGCGGAAGGGCAGTTTTTTATGGGCGCGACTGCGGCGGCCGCGGTGGCCCTGGGCAACCCGGACCTGCCGGCTCCGCTTCTGATTACTCTGATGCTTCTGGCCGCGGTGGCGGGCGGAGGCGCCTGGTGCGCGATACCCGCCCTGCTCAAGCTGCGGCTGGGAACAAACGAAACGCTGGTTACCCTGATGCTGAATTATATTGCCGTAAAAATTGTGGCGTACCTGCAGTTTGGGCCGTGGAAGGATCCTGCTTCCAAGGGGTATCCCACCATTCCGCAGTTTTCTGATAACGCGGTTCTTCCGGACGTATTTGGAATACATGCCGGATGGATTATTGCCGCAGCCGTATTTGTTGTTTTTTATATACTGCTAACCAAAACCAAATACGGATATAAGATTAATGTGATGGGCGAGAATATGGAGACCGCGCGCTATGCGGGGTTTAATACAAACTGGCTTGTGTTTATATCTGTACTGCTTGGCGGCGGCCTGAGCGGCATTGCCGGATTTGTTCAGGCTTCTGCCGTTGAGGGCTCGCTGACATATACACTGTCCAGCGGGTGGGGCTATACCGCCATTATCGTGGCCTGGCTGGGCAAACTGAAGCCGTCCTCTGTTTTGGTGGCTACGCTGTTAATGGCGGTTTTGCTCCAGGGATGTGCATATATACAGATATCCCTAAAGGTTCCTTATTTTATGGCCAACATCATTCAGGGCGTGATTTTGTTTTTTGTTCTGGCAACTGATTTTTTTTCTACCTACAAAATTATCTGGAAACAGGAAAGAAAGGAGGTGCGCTAAATGTCGGTTATGGATGCCGCTTTATTTTTCCAGACAGCCATTATAATGGGAACCCCGCTTTTATTCGCCACATTGGGAGAGATATTAACGGAAAAAGCAGGCCATTTGAACCTTGGCGTGGAGGGCATGATGCTCATGGGCGCCTCGTTCGGCTTTTTTGTGGGGTATAATACCGGGAGCCCGCTTTTGGCCGTGCTTATGGCCGGGGCTGCGGGCGCGCTGGGCGCGCTGATTTTTGCCATTCTTACCGTTACCTTCCGTACCAACCAGATGGTGACCGGTTTTACGCTCACCATTTTTTTAACGGGCATAGCCAATTTTTTGGGAAACAGCCTGGGAAACACGACGCTACCCCCGGATTTTATTTCCGCAATGAGTCAGCAGCCCATACCCGGCCTGTCCGAAATCCCGTTTTTGGGAACCGCTCTGTTTCAGCAGAACAGCTATGTATATTTCAGCCTGATTACCGCGGTGGCTGTTTGGTTTTATCTCAACCGGACGCGGTTTGGCCTGGCGCTGCGCGTTGTGGGCGAAAACCCTGCCGCGGCGGAAGTGACGGGCATACGGGTGACCCGGCTTAAATACATCCATATTATTATTGGCGGATTTTTGTGCGGACTGGGCGGCGCCTGCCTTACGCTGGTGATTGTGCCGCGCTGGCAGGAATCTGTTACGGCCGGCATGGGATGGATTGCCATTGCGCTTGTTATTTTTGCAACATGGAATCCGTATAAAGCTATTTTGGGCGCATACCTGTTTGGCGCGTTGCGAGGTTTGACGTTCAAGCTCCAAAACGTCCCCCTGCAGATTGGGGGATGGGAACTCTCGCTGCCGTCCCAGATTCTTGACCTGTTGCCCTATGTAATGACCATTGTGGTGCTTGTGCTGACCACCCTTGGCAAGCGAAGGGAAAACAGCGCGCCTGCCTGGCTTGGCAGGCCCTATTTCAGGGAGGACCGCTGATCTAGCGTCAATAAAAAATGCCAAAAGCAATTCAGGCCGCTGATAAACCCCAACTACTGCGTTATTTCAGTGCTTACTCCTCAGCGTAGGATGAACTACGCTTGCGTCGTAATGCTCGAAATGCGTTGTATTTGGGGCTTTCAGCGGCCTTCGTATAGTAAGGAAATTGTGCTTCTGGTGTTTTTTTTAATCATTATGGACTTTGTCATCAAGCTGAATGCCAAAGGCATTTTTTTGATTTGGTTTGTGTTTACAGCTCCGCGGTGGGAAAACGGTCTGGCAGGCGGATGCCGGCGCGTTTGTAAATAGCCGCGGCGTGTTTTTTGGCTTCTTTTAAAATGGCCCTCTCGTCCAGGGTTTTGACCACGCGGTTTTCCATGAGCCATTTGCCGTCACATAGAGTGCTCTCCACATTAGAAGAGTGCATGGCGGTAACCAGGTTGGCAATGGGGTCGTGCAGCGGAAGCATGGAGGCGGAGTTGGGGTTGATCACAATCAGATCAGCCTTTTTACCGGGTTCCAGGCTGCCATACAGGTGATCATCCATCAGCGCACGCGCACCGTTGCGGGTAGCCATTGTAAGTATTTCCTGCGCCTTCATTACGGTTGGGTCCAGGCGCCAGCCTTTGTGAATCAGAGATGTAAGCCACATTTCGTCCACCATGTCCATACGGTTGCTGGAGGGCGCGCCGTCTGTGCCAATGGTTACGCAGATGCCGTCGCGGTACATTTTGGGGATCTTTGCAAATCCTAGTACGCGCATGGCGGCGGCGGGGTTGTGGGAAACCTTTACGTCGTGCGCGCGGAACATGTCCACTTCTTCGTCCGTAAGCCATACGGTATGCACTGCCAGCAGGTTTTTATCCAGAACGCCCAACCGGTTCAGGTGCGCTACGGTACCCTCGCCGTATTTGTCCATAGTGAAATCGATCTCGTCTTTCACCTCTGCAACATGCATGTGCAGGCCTACGCCATACTTGTCTGCCAGTTCTTTGGATTTTACAATCAGCTCGTCCGAATTGTTGAAAATAGTGCGCAGGCCAAACCATACCTGCACCCGGCCATCTGCTGTGTTGTGAAACCGGTTCAGATCGTCCAACTGCCGGTCAAGCTCTTCCTGGGTGGTTTTTTGCCAAACCGCGGGCAAACCCTCCCCGCAATCCATTACGGACTTGGCCAGCTTGGCGCGTAAGCCCGCCTCTGTAACGGCACGGGCCATGCCGCTTACATACTGCCCCCCCGGCTCTGCAAAGCTGGTGACGCCTGCGCGTATCTGCTCCAGGCAGCACAGAAGGGTGGATACGTAGGAATCCTCTTCGGTTAAATTGCTTTCATATGGCCAGATGCGTTCGTGCAGCCAGGTGAGAAGGCTTACATCGTCTCCCAGACCCCTGCCGAGCTGTTGGGAAGTATGTACATGCGTATTGACAAGCCCGGGCAAAACATATTTGCCCCGTGCGTTGATGATTTCTGCATCCGGTTGAACCAGCGCCGGATCTATTTTGCCGACGGCAGCGATTCTGTCTTCGTTGACCAGCACGCCGCCATTTTTGTAAACCTGGCCTTTGGTGTCCATTGAAACTACATAAGCGTTTTTAATGTATATCTGTCCCATTTCAAGCCCTCGTTTTATTTGCCGTTGGCCCAAAGCCGCAGGCAGATTGCTTTTATTATAGCATAAAGCGCGTAATTTTTTATAGTTATTTAAATAAGTAAAGCGTGAATGAAACAAATGTATAATAAAATTTCAAAAACAATAAAGAATAGTACTTAAAAAAATAAATAATTATAAAATATGAAATAATTTATATTGACAATTTCGTTTTTGACAGATATACTTTAGAACAAGATATAAACCTAATACCAATGGCGTCCTAACTGAAAAGCAGGGGCGTTTTTTTATAATAATGATATGATGCATCCGGTTGCCGGAGAAAATGTGGCTTTGTTAGATATAAACAGATTGAAAAATGAAAAGGTTTTTTTAATAGCTCCCTGCTGTCGCAATATCGGACGGCCAATATACTCTAGTATAGTGAGACCTCCAATTCTCTCTATATACTTTGGGAAACCGCAGTCTCCAGAATGCTGCGGTTTCCCTTATCTAACGATATATTAAAGTTTTTATAAAGAGGTTGATATGATGACTATCGCGTTACTTGTTTTATTGCTGCTGATATTTATTTTGCCTTTTGTAAGCAAACCTGTGGAACGCAATTTGGAAATATTTCTTTTTATTATTGGCGTGGTGGGGGCTTTTGTTTCCGGCGCAATAGGTACGGAGCTTTTTGGGAAAATTTTTGAAAACGAGCTTATGTATTTTATAACCGCTGCGGTTCTGGTAGCCGGTATTGCGTTTAAATTTTTGCGCGTACCGCTCAAGCATTCTGTGGAGCGTATTGTACGCCGCATCCCGCTGCGTGTGTTTGTTTTTGTAATAATTGTTGTTTTGGGCGTTGCGTCCAGCATGATCACAGCCATTATCGCAGCCCTTGTATTATCTGAGATTGTGAACACGATTTCTATAGACCGCAAGAAAAAGATACAATTGACTATTGTCGCATGCTTTTCCATTGGCCTTGGCGCGGTGCTGACGCCGATTGGCGAGCCGCTTTCCACCATAGTCGCCTCCAGGCTGAATGTTGGTTTCTTTTATTTTCTACAGGAGTTTTCCGTATTTATTCTGCCCTGCATTGCGGCTTTGGGCGTGCTGGGCGCTTTAATGTCTCCAAAGACCGTGGATGAGTGCAAAACATGCGATACGCCTGAAGAACTTGCTTTGGAACAATCCGCAGAACAGGAGATTGAAAGCGATGAATCTTATAAGTGTATTTTTGTACGTACTGTAAAGATTTTTCTTTTTATTATAGCGCTGGAACTTTTGGGTGAAAGTTTTAAACCCATTATTGATACTTATGTGGTTGGAATTGACGGGCAGGTGCTTTATTGGGGAAATATGGTATCCAGCGTAATGGATAACGCTACACTGGCTGCTGCCGAAATCAGCGTGAAAATGTCTCAGACCCAGATTCAGGCGATTTTAATGGGACTCTTAATTAGCGGCGGCATGCTTATTCCCGGGAATATTCCCAACATTGTTTCCGCAGGTATTTTGAAGATAAAGAGCAAAGAGTGGGCTAAACTGGGCGTACCATTGGGCGCGGCCCTGATGGCAATTTTTTACGTGATACTTTTTTACGTGCTTTAAATTAACCAATTGCCGGCCATTTTTTGCTGCATGCTTTGGAAGTTTTTAGGCCCAAGATTTTTTTGGAAGTCTGAACGTAATTTTAAAATCAATATGCCACAAAAAAAGGCTTCAAAAAATTGGAGGCTTTTTTTGATGCCTATTGGGAGTTTTGCCCGCAAAATGAATTTTTTAATTCTGATTATTCGTTATGAAGCATATATAAATTTATTAGAATATATAATGTGAATTTAAATTAAACCAATATTCAATTTATATATTTTTTTAGAAACAAAAGCCCGATTTGCTTCTATATTTGAAGTATTCTTAAAAATAAGAAGCGGCAAATGAATGATTAAATTTTTTAACATTCATATTTTTGCGTATTCGTGCAGTAAAAAATATTAAAAAAATAAATTATGAAATATTAGAAATTCTTACTTGCATTTTGTGGATATTGTGTTATAATAAAAATACAGAATATTTGACTGGTCTAATACAGTTCTGTGAAAATTGGTAAAAAACTAAACGTTAATTGTGACATGGGTTCAAAGGCGACCTTGATAAGTTTGTCTTTGGGCTTTATTTATTATTAAGGAGGTTTTTTTAATGGACGCACAGATAACTATGGACACAATGTGGGTACTGATTACCGCATTTCTGGTATTCTTTATGAATCTGGGCTTTGCTATGGTTGAGAGCGGCTTTGCCAGGTCAAAAAATACGGTAAACATTCTTTCCAAAAATTTTATTGTGTTCGCTGTATCGTCAATGGGTTTTCTCGTTTTAGGATGGGGGCTTATGTTTGGCGATGGAAACGGATTTATTGGTCTTAATGGTTTATGGATGGTTGGCGGCGCTGATAATTCACCGGCTGTGGGAGACGCGTACCAAGGCGTATATTCAGCAATATCTTGGACCGGCGTTCCTCTCTGGGCAAAATTCTTCTTCCAGCTGGTGTTCTGCGGCACGGCGGCTACGATTGTATCCGGAGCTGTTGCGGAACGCATCAAGTATCTTTCTTTCATTGTTTTCTCTTTTGCCCTCACAATGTTTATTTATCCCCTTGTTGGTCACTGGATTTGGGGCGGCGGCTGGCTTGCAGGTCTTGGCTTCCAGGATTTTGCGGGCTCCACGGTGGTTCATTCCGTGGGCGGATGGGCGGCTTTGGCAGGCATTTTGATACTCGGACCCCGTTTTGGGAAATATGGCCCCAAAAAAGGCAAGATCAATCCCATTCCCGGGCACAACATGCCCATAGCAACAATCGGTCTTTTTGTACTGTGGCTTGGATGGTTTGGATTTAACCCCGGTTCCACCATGGCGGCAAATCCAGAAGCCATATCACACATTGTTATGACAACCAATACCGCGGCTATTTGCGCGGTGCTCACTTCCACGGTTACTTCATGGATCACCATGGGCAAACCCGACCTGGGCATGACCATCAACGGATGCCTTGCTGGCCTGGTGGCAATCACGGCGGGCTGCGCATTCGTAAGCGTGGAAAGTTCCATGATCATTGGCGCTATTGCTGGGGTGATTGTTGTGTTGGCTGTTATGATGTTTGACCGCGGCAAAATTGACGACCCGGTGGGCGCTACATCCGTACACCTTGTTTGTGGCGTTTTTGGAACATTTGCGGTTGGCCTGTTTGCGGAAAGCAAATTCAACGGCGGCGCGGATGGCCTCTTCTTTGGCGGCGGCGCAGGCTTGCTTGGAACACAATCCTTAGGTATACTGGCAGTAGGCGGCTTTGTATTTGGCGTATCGCTTTTAATCTGGTTCATAATCAAGAAGGCTTTGGGCGTGCGCGTAACCCTCAAAGAGGAAGTTGAAGGCCTGGATATTGGCGAGCACGGCAATACGGCTTATCCGGAGTTTACTGCCCGCAGATCCTTTATCTCCGTTGAGAATGGAAATGCTGCCGCAGAGAAGTAGCGAATCCCAAAAAATATGTTTTAGGAGGATCATGTAAAATGAAGCATATAAAAGCCATTATCCGGCCCGAGATGCTGGACAGTATCCGGGAAGCCTTAAAAGTCATCGGATGCTACCGGGGCGTGACTATCAGTGAAGTGCTGGGGCATGGCAACCAGAAAGGCATCGAGCAGGTCTGGCGGGGCGAAAAATATCATAAGGATCTTTTGGAAAAGGTTATGCTGGACATGATTGTGAAGGATGAAGAAGTAGCTATTATTAAAAAGGCGATCATTGAAAGCGTACGGACCGGCGAGCATGGCGACGGCAAAATATTTGTATACGACGTGCAGGAAGCAATCAGGATCAGAACAGGGGATGAAGGCGAATCCGCCCTGTGATTTAATTCTGTCAGTCTTTTAAAAACAAGAAAAGATCCCCCGCGTGAAATGGAAAACTCGGGGGATTTTTTATGCTTTGAATGCTTTGCGTATAAAATAATAGTTATATCATGGCCTTTTTGCCAACAGTGCATCCACCTGATCTGCGACGTCGTTCAGACCCTGCTGTGCAGAAATTTTGTTTTGCATGATCTGCTGGAGCATGGGATAGAAGATGTCCGACGCCGGTATCCATTGCGCAATGAGCGGGGGCGTAAAAGAGTCTTCTGAAAATTGCAGCCTTGCCAGTTCCATCTGTTTTTTTGAAAAAGCGTTTCCGGAATTGTTCGCGTCGCTGATGATCTGGTCCCACACGGAAGTGCGGGCGGGATTATAGCCCTCTTTAGCTTCCATCAGGGAATTGTCTTCATTGGTGAGGAATTTGATCAGTTCGGAGGCCTCCTGCTTGTGCGCGGAAGCCTTTGTGATGGAAAAACCGTGCACACCGGTCCAACCGCCGTGTATTCCGCCGTCCCCCGCGGGGGAGCGCGCTATGTCGAATTTGCCCACCACTTTGGACGTGTTTGGATCCTGAAAATAAGGCAGGTAACTGTACCATTCCAGGTACATTGCGATTTTTCCGTCCGCAAACTGTTTGGCGACATCGTCCCACAGGTAGTCGAATGTTCCCTGCGGCATACTGTCGGACTGGTACAGATCCCGGAACATTTCCGCCGTTTTGACTCCAGCGGCGCTGTTGAACGCCGCCTGCCCGTCTTCGGAGAGAAACTGGCCTCCGTTTGCAACCAGTATTTCGTTGAACCGGCCGGTAAGGGCTTCCTCCTTGCCGGCAAATGCTGTTCCGTATATATTGCAGTTTTGAGAGAAGAATTCCGCCACCTGTTCAAATTCGTCCCAAGTTTCAGGAACGGTGAGTTCGCGCCCGTACAGGTCTCGGAAGCGTTTCTGGTTTGTGGGGTCCGAAAAAAGGTCCGTCCTATAAACCAGTGAGCTGATGTCCGCATGCCGGGGAATCAGATACAGGTTGCCGTTTTTTTTGACGCTGTCCAAAAGGCGGGGTATAAAATCCGCGAGTTCCTGGCTGGAGAAATATTGGTTCAGCGGTTCCAGGTAATTGGGATACTGCGAGTAAAAGCTGGAGTGGTTGGATATCACATCATAGTCCACTGTTCCCGCTTCAAAGTCTTTTTTTATTTTTTTATCCAGCTCAAAAAGGTTGTCCAAAAAAATAATTTCAACTTTAATACCGGTCTGCGCTTCAAATTTGGGTATCTGTTCGTAGAGCTTTTCATAATCTCCGTAGCCGATCAAAACGCATTTTAATGTGATTCCCTTGCTGGGAACCGGCTGCTGCGTGCAGGAAAAAAGCGTAGCGCAGAAAAAAATGGTCAACAGGAGCATGAATATGCGTTTCATGAATACCTCCTTGGCCGTTTTAGGCCGCGTTTTTTTTGGTTTGCATATACTGAGTGATATTATAGATGTTCAGCAAACCCTGATAACATTCAATTTGGGAAGGGGCACTGGCTCCGTTCAGGATGGAGAGCGAAGCCTGGGAAATGAGTTTGGCGTATTCGTCCTTGTCCCTGTACACAACTGCGTTTAATGTGCCGTCCAGTATCTTGGAAAGCATGTTTTCGTCCTGGCTTACAACAACGGAGTCGCCGGTAAATTCGTTCAGTTTCAGGTATTGCAGGATGGCGGATGCGTTGATGGGGTCCAAAATTACAATCGCCTGGCTGTGCAGTAACTCTGGCATCAGGCTTTTGAATTCTGCCATTCGGATGCTGTTTGTAAAATACGTATGCAGTTTATTGTTTGAACCGTTTGCACGGGATACTTTTAGAATTTCGCCCACAGTGCTCTGATACAGGGAATCGTCTATCTGGCTGCCTATAATGCAGATGTCCGAGCCCGGATAGGTCATGGAAAAAATCTGCTGCGCTGTGAGCTGGGCGGCATACGCGTCCGAATAAAAAATGCTTACGCCCGTATCCGCCGGAACCTGCACGCCTGTGTAAATGGCGTTTATGCCTGCCTGGTTGACCTGATCCGATACACTTTTTAAATCTATGGGATTAATAATAAGCAGTTGGCCCGGATTTCCTTTCAGTTTTTTGATATAATCCAGTTGCATGGGCAGCATGCCATTTGCATCCAGTATGCCAAAACGAATATTTACGTTGTTTTCAAAAATTTTTTTAATTTTCATAACGGTTTCGTACTCGTTCATGTCGTTCAGGTTTTTGGATATATAGGCAATGTCCCTTGGCTGCGCCGTTTGCGATGCGGACGGCGCGATGCTTTGCGCTGGAATGCTGTCCTCGCTGGCATGCCCCACAAATACGGCCAGAAAGACCAGCAATGCAATTAAAACGCAGATCAGTGCTAACAAAAAAACCAGTTTCAATCTATTCTTCATTCGTAATTTCGGATAACGGAAGCGCGGGCAGCCAAACGTCCACAACCGTTCCTATCCCCCTTTCGCTATGAATTTCCAGGCCGTATTTCTCTCCGTAATACAGTTTGATGCGCTCGTTCACATTCTTGATGCCAACGCCCGTTTTGTTCTGGGGATTGACGGACAGGATATTCTCCAGCTTTTCTTTCTCAATGCCAACGCCGTCGTCCATTACCTGGAACAGAACGCTGTCCATTACCCGCATGCCCTTGATTAAAACATTGCCTTTGTTGCGCATGTTTTTAATGCCGTGGTATATGGCGTTTTCCACGATCGGCTGCAGGATCAGCTTTAAGGTCTGAAAGTTCATAATTTCGGGATTCACGTCTATTTTAAAGTCCAGTTTACTTGCGTAGCGCATTTTTTGGATGTTTAAATAGCTTAAAACATGTTCAATTTCTTCGCGAATGCTTACAATCTCCCGGCCGCCGGAAATGGATATCCGGAAGAGCTTCGCCAGGTTTTCCGTCATGGGCACAATATCCTTGTGGTTGGATTCTGCCATCCAGATAATGGAATCCAGGGTATTGTACAAAAAATGGGGATTGATCTGCGCCTGCAAAAATTTCAGTTCCGCCTTGCGCTTTTGGCGTTCCTCGTTTTTAATGCGGTTCATCAGCTCCCGTATTTCGCCCATCATAGCGTCAAAACTGTTGTTCAGGGAGCCGATCTCGTCCTTTGAGTAACCGGCAGTGTGGGCAGCAGGCAGAACCCCTTGCTCGGCGCGTTTCATTCTTTCCTGCAATTTATTGATGGGGTTGAATATCAGAGAGGAAATAAACATGGTGGAAAGTATCCCGATACCCGCGATAGCGAGGCCTATGAGTATAATTAAAAGTGCAACGCCCATCTGTTCCTGCATCAGTTGGTCTTGCGGATACACGCCTATGATGATCCAGTTTAAATCGTTCAGCGTATGGGAAGTCAAAAGAAGGTTTCTGCCTCCAAAGGTTTTTTGTATCGGCTGGTCCGGGTGCTGTATTGCGTTTAAAATAAGAGGGTCGTCTGCCTTGAATACCTCTTTTGCGTACATTTCGTCCCATTCACGGTACATGTAGCTGTAATCCGGATGGTATATTACGTTGGAGTTTTTATCTACTATTATAACGTATCCTTCGTTTCCAAAATGGACGGTTGAACAGATTTTTTCAAGTGCGTTCAGATTAAGGTCTATAATGATGATCCCAAGCGACTTCTCCGCATCAAAGGACCGGATATTCTGCACGAACGAAATGACCATATTGGAGGAATTCTTGATGTAGCTTTGACGGTGCGGAGGAACCATTACAAACCCCCGAGATTTTTGCGCAGCATCAAACCAGGACTGGGAAGTAAAACTGTAATTGGGGTTTATCTGGTTTTTGTCTATATTGGATACGACCTTTCCATCGTTACGTACAACCATCACCGCGTCTATATCTGTTCTGGAGCTGCTGATGTTATTGAAAAGCTGGCTGATGTTGGTTGTGTATTCGTAATCGTCGTCCGCATTGGTATTGGCGCTGCTCACAAAATTTTGTATATAATAATTATAATTTGCCAGGGTGGATATATTTTGCATTTCCGTTGAGTAATAGTCTATATTCTGGGATACCTGGGCGATAATCTGGTTTGAAAGATTGAGGATGTTGCGGTTGTTGATGCTGGTGATGGAATAAATGGAGATATAGCTGATTAAAAGCACCGTAAACACAACCAGAAAAGAATTGAGCAGTATCAGTTTGGTTTTTAAGGACGCGTTTTTAAATAAATTCATGCTTCGTGCCCCATTTTTTTTCGGTATTCGCTGGGAGACATGCCCGTTTGCTTTTTAAAGCATACGGAAAAATAATGGGGGTCCTCGTAGCCTGCCTTTTGGGCCGCCTCATACGATTTGATATCTTCCTGCGCCAGGAACAGTTTCGCTTTTTCAATGCGGACCTGCGTAATAAAATCCACAAAAGATATGCCTGCTTCTTTTTTAAAAAGCGCGGAGAGGTAGGAGGGATTGATGAATACGTGGCTGGCGGCAGTGTTTAAGTTAAGGTTTGGATCGCTGTAGCATTTTTCTATGTATTGTTTTACATTCTGGATTAAAAGCTGCTTTCTGGTCTGCTTGTTTTCCATAAAATATTTGTAGATAGCATCCAGGTATTCACGGATGCATTTTTCGAATTCCGCCAGTTTTCCTATGCCGCAAGCCTTATAAATGGTTTGATATCCGTCCAGATTGATGTTGTAATCCGTCTGCAGCAGCGCTTTGTTAATCTGCGTTATAATTTCAAAAGAAAGGACCTGCAGGTGTTCCGCGCTTAAGTTCTTGCAGTTTGCAAGGTATTGCAGCAATTCGCTTAAGCTTGCCTGGTAATCTATATTGAGATATGCGGCTTTAACAACCTCTTGTATCAGGTCGCTTGGGAACACAAAATCGTTGCTTTTATATCCAAGCTCCAGAAAATCAAAGAGCATATCGTCCCCCAGAGCGGTTTTATAACTGAGGGCATGCCGGGCGGTTTCGTATGATTCCGGTATACGCTCCAGCCTGTCCACCGTAGCGCCGAAGGCCGTGTTGATGGTGCATTCCTGCATGAGCCTGAACTGGTCGTGGTGGTCGTAAAATTTTTGCTGAAAGCTGCTCCTAAGCTCGTAATCGTCCACGGGAAGATCGCGCAGCAGCACGATATGCTGGTTTGAGTAATTGGAAAAAATAATTCCATATTGCCTGAAAGCCGCCTCCAGGGAATTTTTCAAAAGCAGGTGCACCATCTCGTCGTCTTCCATGGTTTGCATTTGGCGGAACGCAGCTTCCACAATGCAGACGGTATATGTTTTAAAGTTAAGGTCCAGCTCCGTGTACTCCATTTTTTGAAAAAATGTTTCCGTGTCTATCTTGCTGGAGAGCAGCTGGTTTAAAAGCTTTTCCTTTAAAAGTGGCAGACTTTGCCGTAACTGGTTGCGTATTTTTTGCTGCGCCATTTTTGTCTTTCGCTCTTCGTGCAGTTTGGCAATGGCGCGGCTCATGATTGCCATCAGGTTTTCTGCGGAAATAGGTTTTACAATATAATCTGTAATGCCAAGTTTGATGGAGGAAACGGCATATTCGAACTCGTCGTGGCCGGTGAGTATAATTACTTTTGTATAAGGAAGCTCCGCCACAATATATTTTGCCATTTCCAGGCCGTCCATAAAGGGCATGCGGATATCGGTCAGAACAATATCCGGCCTGTGCCGCCGCGCCATTTCCAGGCCCGTTTCACCGTCTTCCGCCTGGAGTATTTCAGTTACACCAATGGATTCCCAATTTATGATCGTCGCGATTGCGCCGCGAATCAAATCTTCGTCGTCCACCAACAGGATTTTGAACATATATGTACCTCAGGTTGGGTATAGAGTTGTTTCTAATAAATTTCAACAAATTGTATATAAATTTTACAATACTATAAGTTAAAAGTATATGGCAAAGTTAAACAACCATAAATTTTAAATCATTTATTTAAAAATATTCCACACATATAGTTTAATTTTGCATAATTAACTAAAAATTTTTAAAAATGAATCAAAAACAATATTGGCAGTTTAAAAAATATAATGATTATTTTAAAAATATTCAAACTAATTTCCTTGCGAATGTAAAATTGAAAAATCTTGCTGTTTTTTTAAATAATTTTTTAAACCTTTTATCCAAGCGATTCAATTTCACAATACGACAAAAACGCCTATATTGTATATGCAATGAAACAAAAGGAGAACAGCATGAACGCAAAGGACAGGGGACTAGCCCCGTTTCATAAAAAAGCGGTTGACCGGTTTCCCATGTGGTACGGCGCCGCGCCTGAAGTGACGGAAAACATTACAAAATTGCTTGGCTCAGCTACAGACGACGAAGCGCTTTATGGGTATCTGGAACTGGACTATAAAACGATTCGCCCCAAATACACCGGCAAACCGCTTGAAACCTTTGAGGACGGGACGCGCATGTCCGAATGGGGGATCAAGAGAGGAGGCGCGCATTGGGGGCAGGCGCTTTCACATCCGCTGGCAGGCGTAACCAGCATCAAAGAGGTGGAGGCGTATGCGTTTCCGAACCCGGACGATTTTGAAGTAAAGTTTACGCCGGAGGAGATACGGTGGGCTGAAGGATACTGCACCATTGGCGGATGCTGGGCCCCGTTTTTCCATGATTCCATTGAACTGGTGGGCATGGAAGAATTCTTTGTGGATATGTATACAGAGCCCGAACTGGCGCAGGCTGTGATAGAAAAATGCTTTGAATTTTATTATGAACTGGACAGAAGAACCTTTGCTGCCAATCCCGGCCTGATTGACATGTATTTTATAGGAAACGATTTTGGCTCCCAACGCGCGCTTTTGATGGCTCCGGATATGTGGCGCGAATTTTATAAACCGTACGTTGCGCGGCTGATTGCGCAGGCTAAGCAGAGCGGATGCGTAACGGCCATTCACTCGTGTGGTGACATTCATGAGATTATTGGGGATTTTATTGACATTGGCGTGGATGCGATCAACCCCATTCAGGTGAACGCGGAGCATATGGAGCCTGAGGCCCTGATAAAAGAATTCGGCTCCGGCTGCGTGTTTTTCGGCGGAATAGACGAGAACGAAATACTGAAATATGGAACCGAGTCCCAGGTGCGTGATGAAACGCGGCGCATTATTGATATTCTGGGGCAGTACGGCCGCTACATTGTGGCGGCGTCCCACGATTATATATTGCCGGAAATTCCGGCCTCCAACGTGGTTGCCATGTTTGACGAGGCAAAGAAATACGGCACAGGCCGCTAGGAACATTCTGATTTTTTGGCTTCTTTTCCTGAAGCCATAAGCAATTTTAAACCAGCTACCGAAAAATATGAATACGAAGGAAGGTGCTTGCTTTTGTCTGAAAACAAGGCTGCAGACAAAGTTGTTTTGGATATGAGAAAAGTATCCAAGAGTTTTCCCGGAACCCTTGCCGTGGATAACGTGGATTTTCAGGTGTGCGCGGGTGAAGTGCATGCCCTGATGGGGGAGAACGGCGCCGGCAAATCGACATTGATGAAAATGCTTGCCGGTTCGTTTGACGACTATTCGGGAGACATAGAGGTGGGCGGAAAAGTCGTCCGGATCACAGACCCTCTGATTGCCAAACAGCACGGGATTGGCATGATTTATCAGGAACTGTCCCTGGCCAAACCGCTTTCCGTTGCGGAAAACATACTGGTTGGCCATCTGCCCACCAAAGGAATTTTTGTGGACAAAAAAGAAATGGTCCGCATTACAAGGGAAGTGCTTAAGCGGGTCGGCCTGGAGCACATAGACCCCACGATCGAGATCAGCGAGCTTAGCCAGCACGAGGCGCAGCTTGCGGAAATTGGCAAGGCGCTGTATTTAAAGCCCAGCATCCTGGTAATGGACGAGCCAACCTCCGCGCTTTCGAGAGAAGAGGTTACAAGGCTGTTTGACATCATCCGGAACTTAAAGGAGCAGGGTATCGCTATTATTTATATCTCGCATCACCTTCCCGAAGTATTTGAGATTGCAGACCGCGTAACGGTTATGCGGGACGGAAAGAACGTGGGCACAGACATGATCTGCAACGTGACGCCCGAAAAACTGGTGGAAATGATGGTGGGCCAGAAAATCGACAAATTCTATACCAGACGCGAAAAAGATGCCGGTGAAGTGGTGTTTCGCGCGAGCGACATTTCCAGGTGGGGATTTTTTCACCATGTATCGTTTGAGGTTCGGAAAGGAGAGATACTGGGCATCTGCGGCCTGGCGGGGTCCGGCCGGTCCGAGCTTGCCTGCGCGATCATAGGGATTGATCCCGTTCAGGAAGGCACCATTGAATTTGAAGGAAAGACCATAAGGAATAAAAATATGCATCAGGCTTTGACGCGCGGCATGGCGTACCTGACGGAGAGCCGCAAGCTGCAGGGCTTAGCGCTCCGCCTGACGATGGAAGAAAACATTTATTCCTCCATGATAGGCGATATGCTGCGGGGTGGTGTTTTTTCCAAGAAGATGGGCCAGGAAAAACTGGCGGAGCAGATTAAAAACCTGCAGATATACCCGGCCGAGCCCAACCGCATGGTGTCCAACTTCTCCGGCGGAAACCAGCAGAAGATTTTGCTTGGCAAATGGCTTGCCTTAAAACCCAGGCTGCTGATTCTGGACGAACCGACCCGCGGCGTGGACATCGGCGCAAAAATGCTGATACATAAGACGATTGAAGCGATTGCGGACCAGGGGCACAGCGTGATTCTGATTTCGTCCGACCTGCCCGAGTTGGTGGGCTTATCCGACAGGGTGTATATCCTGCGCGAAGGCAAAATGATCGGCGAATTCAGTAAGAACGAAATAAACGAGGATACGCTGCTTTTGGCGGCAAACGGAGAAGGGGGGACGGCAAATGGCAACACCCGCTGTCAGTGAGGGCAGAAGCCTTAAAACAAGCAGGGTTTCTGAAGTGATATCAAAATCTGGCGTGTACTTTATTTTGCTGGTATTGATTATTGTAGGCGCTTTTGTGAACGACAAGTTTTTATCCGGTTCCAACCTGTTTAATATTGTGCAGGCCGGCGCGTTCCTTGGGATTGTATGCGCGGGCATGGCTTTTATCACGTATTCCGGAAACATGGTGGATATGGGCGCGCCCATTACCATTGCCATTGCGGGCATTGTATCTGTGGACACGCTGCCCCTGGGCATTGTCCCGGCCATTATACTCGGGCTTGTTGTGGCGGCCATCATTGGTGTAATCAACGGGATTGTGATTGGCAAGTTTAAGGCAAACCCCATCATCTGGACGCTTGCCATGAATTATATGCTGGGCGGCCTGATTCGCTGGATGTATTCCAACAAACAGATTTATCCGGATACGGTTGCCTCCAGTAACCCCCAGATAGCTGAGCAGTATATCAACCTCTCCAGGGTTTCAATAGCGGGCATACCGGTTTATGTCATTGTAATGATTCTGATCTTTATTCTGGCGCAATATCTGCTGACCAAGACAAAGTTTGGGCAGGAGCTTAAAATCATTGGCTCCAGCCAGGAGGTCGCCAAATTCTCGGGCATCGACGTAAGCCGGAACATCATGATTGCCTATATCCTTACCGCCGTTATGTCCGGCGTGGCGGGCATCTTCATCACTTCCTTTGGCAAGGTGGGCGCGTATTACAATGGCGGCGGATACGATTTTCAGGCGGCAACCGCGATCGTGATCGGCGGCATGACGCTGGCGGGAGGACGCGGGAACCTGATTGGCGTTCTGGGAGGCGTGTTTACCGTAAAGATGCTATCCAATATACTCACGTTCATTGGGATTGGCACATTTGTGCAGTACATCGTTATTGGCGCGGTGTTTATCATGATTGTGTTCCTGAATTCCAGATCCTTAAGAAAGTTGGGCAGAGACGATGTTTAATGGCAAACTCAATCGCAGTGCGAGCTATTATATTGACAAAAACAGGATATACATCATATTTGCGGTACTGTTCCTGATTGCTACATTTTTGGCTCCAAACTTTTTCAATGCTTTTAATTTAAATTCGCTTTTGAAAACGGTCAACCTGTATGCCATGCTGGCCATTGGCCTTAGTATTGTGATGATCACCGGGCAGCTTGACCTTTCCATTCAGCAGGTAATGAATTTGGGCGCGGTTATTGCCCTTGGCCTCTTCAGCAACAACAAGTTGGGCTGGGGCGTAAGTTTTGCGGTGGCGGTGGCAATTGGCGCGGGTTTCGGCCTATTAAACGGGCTTTTGGTTGCCAAGGCGAAAATCAACTCGTTTATTGTGACTCTTGGCACCATGACTATTGTGAACGGTGTGATATTCCTGTATACCAACAGCGGTTCCATCAGTGTGAACGGCGACTACAGTTTTTCTGATTTCCTGCTGACGGCAAAAATTCCCCTGCTGCCCCCCATTACCATCATAACTCTGGCGGTGGTCATCGTATTTGCCATTATTCTGGCAAAAACAAAATTCGGCCGGGCGTTTTATATGGTTGGCGGCAACGCGGAAACCGCATGGCTCGCTGGCATCAAAAAAGACAGGCAGCTGATTATTGGGTTTGTGCTGTGCGGGGCGCTGTCCGCTCTTGCGGGCGCATTATTTGCGGCGGGCCAGGGAACGGCGGTCCCCAATATGGGCGATAAAGGCATCAGCCCGCTGATGGTAACCATTGCGGCCGTTATCATTGGCGGCGTACCCATGGCGGGAGGCAAGGGCGGCATTATAAAAAGCTATTTTGCGGTGCTTGCGCTCATGACCATATTCAATATGCTCTCCTGCTTTGGAACGGGGTATGAAGCGCAGCTGTTTACAGCGGGCGCGGTGCTGGCAGCCGTTGTATTGTACGAATCGGTTTCGCAGTATATGCAGGACAAGGTAAAGGGCATCAGGCTGCGCCTGCTGCGTGAAGTGAAGAAATAAGTTTTGCCTCTTTGCAGGCAAAAAAATAAATACAGGAGGAAAGTATGAAAAAAGTATTATTTGTAGTATTGGTAGCCGCACTGGTGTTTTCCATGTTCGGATGCTCCATAGCGGGCACCGCGGCTTCCTCGGCTGCACCGGCAGCTTCTTCGGCTGCGCCGGCCTCATCGGCCGCTCCGGCTTCGTCTGCTGCCGAAAGCGCGTCTGCTGCGGCTCCGCAGGACATTAACAGCATTTTAAGCGGACTGAAAGGTACAGACGGACAGCCCCTGCTTCTGGATGTTAAGGCGAAAGAAGTGCCCGAAAGGCCCGCTGATCCCAGCACTCTGAAGGAAACGGATCCCCTGCACTGGTATGACATGGAATACGCAGGATATAAAGCGACCGAGAAGGCAGAAATGCCCAAATCCCCCGGCGATGGACCACAGGGCAAAAAAGTTACTATCATTATCAACGGCGACCATCCCTACCTGACCGCTTATTCCAATGGGGCAAAGATTGCCGCCAATGCGCTTGGCATGACGGTAAACATCAAATCCCCCAACTGGGATCTGAACGTTCAAAACCAGATGGTGGACCAGGCCATCAACGAAAAACCAGACATGATTATTCTGGTTCCCCTGGATCCCAAGGCTGCTGTTGAGCAGTTCAGAAGGATCAACCAGGCAGGCATTCCCGTAATCGGCTCCAACATGCTGCCCGATGCGGAAGGCATGCAATACATGCTGTCCTGGGCCGGCCCGGACGATTTTGGCCAGATGGCAATGCTGGCGGACGCCCTGGGACAAAAGCTGGGCGGCAAAGGCGGGGTGGCCTACATCACCCATAATCCCGGCGGATCACCCTACTATGCAAGGTATTTCCGCGTGCAGGCCGAACTGGCCCAGAAATATCCGGATATCAAGACTCTGGACTTCCAGTCACCCGGATTCGATGCGGATAAATGCAAACAGGTTGTTTCCGACTGGATCACCAAATTTGGCGATAAACTGAACGCCATCGTTCTGGCGGACGACTCCGCGCAGGCCATTGGCGCAGTGGAAGCCTGCAAAGCAGCGGGACGGACAGACATCACGATTGTAGCGGCCGGCAACTCCAAAGTTGGCATGGACTACGTGAAAGACGGCTCCCTGTTTGCGATCACATACCAGTCTGCGGAAGCGGACGGAGCGACGCCCATCAAGCTGGCAGCCGAATGGTTCTCCGGCAAGACGTTTGACCAGCCGGTATATTATCTGCCGCAGCATGTAATCACACAGTCTGACGTAGATCAATATATGCCCGCCCAGTGGTAAGAAAAGCGGACCCTTCCATAAAAAAAGTTCGGGTGCAGCAGTAATGTTGCACCCGAACATTTAAAAGAAGGAGGAAAAAGGAATGCTGCACGACCCAAGCCATGTCTCCGTGATGCCGGAAGAAAAAGAAATTGTTTTAAATAAGGCGGATAAGGATATCCTGCGGGGGCTTGGAGAAACCCTAAAAGAATTTGCAAGCATGGACGCGGAGTCCCACAAGGCGGAACTATGGACAGCCATGAACGATTTAAAGTCCAAACGGCCAATGGTATGGATCAACGAAATACCATGGCACGAAATGAATGTGGGGGGAGAACTGACGCTGCGCTGCACCCATCCGTGGGCAAGGGCCCTGGAACAGCATTTGCGGCGCACAATTTACCAGCGCAGGCATATGCCGGGAGATATGATTGTAAAGGGCTATATCGAATGCCCCAAGGTGTTTTCCACCACGGATTTTGGGATTGTGGAAGAGACAGAAACGGCGCATACGGACGAGAACAATGAGATATACTCCAGGCATTTTAAAATACAGATCAGCGAACCGGAAGATATATACAAAATACAAATGCCCAAAATCACATACCTGCAAAAAGCAACGCAATATAATCTGGAAGCCATGCAGGAAGTGTTTGGCGGGATCATGGACGTAAAACTGGTGGGGCAGAGGCACATCTGGTTTACGCCGTGGGATTACCTGATCCGCTGGTGGGGGATAGAGGAAGCCATGGTGGACCTGTTGACGCGTCCGGAAATGGTACACCAGGCATACGAACGCATGGTGGATGCATGGATGGTAGAGCTGGATCAGTTTGACGAGCAGAACATGCTTTCACTCGATTGCAACAACACACGGATAGGTTCGGGCGGATACGGCTATACCAGCAATCTGCCGGGAGGGGATTTTAACCCCCTGCATGTGCACCCCCAAAACATGTGGGGTTGCTCCAACGCGCAGATACTTTCCAGCGTATCGCCGCAAATGCACTGGGATTTTGCCCTTGCGCACGATTTGCGGTGGCTTTCTCGCTTTGGGCTTACCTATTACGGCTGCTGCGAACCCCTGGACAGCAAGATGGGGCTGCTGCGCAAGATACCCAACTTGCGCAAGCTTTCTGTTTCGCCCTGGTGCGATACAAAAAAAATCACGCAGGAAGTAGGCGGGGATTACGTGATGAGCCGCAAGCCCAACCCGGCTATTTTTGCCGAAGCGTTGTTTGACGAGGGAGAAGCGGAGCGGCAGCTAACGGAATTTATGGAGCATGCCAAAGAAGGGCATGTGGAGATCATTATGAAGGACATCTCCACCGTAAAATACCGTCCTGAAAATCTTTGGAAATGGGAAAAAATCGCCATGCGGGTGGCGGAGAAATATGCAAAATAAGCGAGGGATTAGTATGAGTAAACAGGAAAAATTGGGCAGGCTTCGCGCTGCGCTCTCACATAAAGAAGGAGACAGGATACCGGTATCCGATTTTTTTTGGTCCGGATTTATGGACAAGGCGCGGGCAAAATGGGGCGCGGACGTGGATATGTACCGCAAGTTTGACCTGGATTATGTAGTCGTGAATCCCAATATGGATCCGGTGATCCGGGATTTTGAGATAGTAGATCAAAAGGGAGAGGATATATGGGTCAAGACCGGGTTCGGCGCGACTGTCCTCCGGCGTGCCGACCTGGCGATGCCCCACTTTGAATCTTTTTCTGTAAAAGAGCCGGAAGAAATGGCAAGCTACGTGATTGAGCCTGCGGACGACAAGCGGAGGTTGTACCGCGGCGGGGACGACCAGATCAACTGCCTGGGAGACAGGCTGCTGCGCAACATCCCAAGCTGGATGGACCGTGTGAACAATTACTGTGCGGATTTCCCGGTATTTGGCTCAGTATGCGAGGGGTATGAATATCTCTGGCGTTGTGTGGGCACGGAAAATGCTCTTTATTGGATGCTTTTGGAGCCGGAGATGTTTGAAGCCTTTATGGAACGCATCGGCAATTTTATATGCGGCCTTGCGGAATATCAGATCAAAGAGGCGGGGGATAAGCTTTCCGGTATGTACATTTGGGGAGACATAGCTTATGTAAACGGAATGCTGTTTTCTCCCGAACTGTGGCGGCAATACTTCAAACCCATTACAAGGCGCGTGATAGATATCTGCCACAACGCGGGGCTGATGGTGATCTACCACGGATGCGGAAACGCGACGCAGGTGTATGAGGATTTTATTGAGATAGGCCTGGACGGGTATAATCCGCTTGAAGTAAAAGCGCACCTGGATGCTGTGGAGCTCAAGGAAACGTACGGCGGCAGGCTGGCGTTTGTGGGCAACGTGGACGTACGGGAGCTTGAAAGCGGGGACAGGGGCCGCATTAAAAAAGAAGTGCTGTACAAGATGCAAGCTGCCAGGGGCGGCGGCTGGATCTGCCAGAGCGACCATTCCGTTTCCAGCGATGTGGACCCGGAGAGTTACGCATACATGGTGAAACTGGTGCGGGAGTACGGGAAATATCCGCTCAAGTTGTAGGGGAGGATGGGTTTATATGAGAAGATTTGGACAGGTAATTGGGATTGTGCCTGAAAAGCTGGAATATTATAAAAAATTGCATGCAAATGCATGGCAGGGTGTACTGGATATGATTGACATCTGCAACATCCACAATTATTCTATATATGTATATAACAATAAGTTATTTGCTTATTATGAATATACTGGCAGCGACTACGAAGCGGATATGAAGAAAATGGCTGAGGATCCGCTGACCCAACAGTGGTGGGCAGAGTGCATGCCCTGCCAGGCACCGGTGCCGGAGCGGCCGGAGGGGGCGTGGTGGATGGACCTGGACGAGGTTTTTCATTGCGACTAGGTTTGTCGGGGCTTTGCCCCGTGCCCTACTTCTTTTCTGAAGAAAAGAAGCAAAAGACTTTTAATGTCAAACATGCCATTAAAAATGTTATGTTTGGGATTGGGATTTTAAAGGGTCAATCGACCCTTTGACCGGAGGTTTGGAGGCGGGGAGCCTCCAAAATAGTTGATTTTTTTGGAGGATAGAAATATGGCGAAGATAGGAATACGGCCAACGATAGACGGACGGGAAAACGGGATACGGGAGAGCCTGGAAGAGCAGACAATGCGCATGGCAAAGGCTGCCGCGGAACTGATTGGAAATCATTTAAAGGACCGTTTTGGCAAGCCGGTTGAGTGCGTGCTAGCGGATTCAACCATTGGCGGGGTGGCGGAAGCATCCGCCTGCGCCCGGAAGTTTGCGCGCGAGGGCGTGTGCG
>JAEYKI010000007.1 GCA_023408315.1 Bacillota bacterium | reverse complement strand
GGCGGCTTTGGCGGCGGTTGCGGCGGTTTTGGCGGCGGCTGTGGATGCGGCGGCTTTGGCGGCGGCTGGTGGTAATTCCGCGCAGAAACGCACCGGGGGATTCTTCCCCCGTACTTACAAAGGCAGGATATTTATGAAACAGGCACATACAGCAACGTTGTTGTTTGATATAGATAGATCCCACTGCGCGGGCGGGCTGGGCGGAAGCAGGTCGGGATACGGCTATGGGTATTTAACCCTGGGTTTGGGCGGGTGCGGCCGCGGGGGCGCCGGAGGCTTCGGCCTCGGCTCCTGCGGCTGCGGTGGGCCTGACTCGGTAGGAGGCCTTGGGCCCAGATCGATTCTCTTAAAAGAACAAATGCTTGGCGGAATTATATAAAAGGCAGATTATTTTTTACCTTTTCTTTTTTAAGAAAAAGTAACCAAAAGAAAGCCCCAAGTGTCCCCCCGGCGCAGCGCCACCGTACATAAAAAAAGTGCGGAGGCGGCTATGCTGGTTTTTTTGCTTAAATGCAACCTTTTTTATATACTGTATCAGCTCAAAAGGCTGCTGCTGTTTTTATCCGGCGCAATGCGCGGCAAAAGTTAAAAACTGCTCTTTACAGTATTTTCTATCCAAATCGTAATAACAATACTGTTAATTATTTAGCCATACTCAGAAATTAATAGGTATTTATTTTGAGTGTCTCTTCTATACTGCTCTTGTCCCTGCTCCCTTGCGTCCCTGTCCCATGTTTCATCAGGTCTTTATCTCCACCTACAGATTCATTCATATTCTCCATAAGTCCGCATTTTTTTCATTAGCTTTTTCAATAAGACGGCGCATAGTGTCTAAAATAAAGCTCGTATCCACATCAGTTATTTTGCCACTTTTATATACATCAGCAGTTTCCTCACTATGTAGTTCATATAATTTGTTGTTAATAACTGCTGAGTATTCGCCGCCACTCCTATTCCATGCACCGGGCACCGCAACTTGCTTCCATGTTCCGTCAGGATTTAATTGTGTACCTTCTGGTTCAATTTTATTTGCGCCAGCAGTATTATTGCTGTCGCTTTCTGCGCTGGCCGTTGCGCTGTATTTGGCTGATACAGGGGTAAAGCCATCTTTCGCGCCGCCGTTTGCGGGCATGAAATACTGCTGAACCGCATCCCGCCAGTTTTCCGGTAGCCTGTACCCTTCGTCCTTAAAGCCTGTATTTTTTTGCGCGTCCGCTCCCATGTCCAGCACTTTTTGCAAACCTAAATCCATGCCGGCCGTATACGGTTTAATCTGCTCTTCCGTATTTTTGAACTGCGCTGTGTCCAACCGATAAGGCGCTGCCGTTGTTTGCGTACCGTATGCGTTTTTTTGATTCTGAAGCGGTTGCGCTGGCTTGTATGCGGCGGAAGCCAACGGGGCTGCCAATGCGCTCTTGCCAATAGCGTGCGACTGCTGCCATTCAGCTCCGGTTGTGTTGTAGTCGACAGGCGTTACCGACGCCTTTATTTGCTCGTCGCTCGCTATGGTGGGGAATGTTTTTGTCTGCACCGTGCTTTTCTGGTTAGCGCCTCCTGTGAACCCATCAAAAAATCCATTCTCAAAATTTTTGGTTACCGCGTCTGTCTTGGGGCCGCAAACGCCGTCAGCCTTCAAATTCGCGCCGCTTGCATCTTTAAACCCCCAGTCGTTCAATTGCTCCTGCCATGCAGCCGTAAAAGCATCCGGCGTGGTCAAATGCTGCTGATATTTGTTCATGTTTGCCAATGCCTGCTGTGTTTTGGCTCCAACCATGCCGTCAGTTTTTTTCAACTAAAAAACCCCGCTTCCGCGAGGCTATCTTCTCCAATAAATTTTAATCTCAGCTTTCCCACCGGTCGTAGCACACAACCTCGTCTGTTTTGCGGCGCGGGCGCATGGCGGGCGCTTCGCCGGGATATCCAAGGGGGGTCATGGCAACCACGCGCACATGGCCCGGTATGTCCAGAATCTCCCGCACCATTTTCTCCTGAAAGCTGCCCAGCCAGCAGGTGCCCAGGCCCTGCTCCGTGGCCTCCAGAATCATGAACGAGGTGGCAATAGAAACGTCCACGCTGCTTTTGGGCTGCCCGCACTTCATTACGCTGTCCGGGTCGGTCGCGCACATCACCAGAATAATGGGCGGCTGCGCCACAAACATCTGGCCAAAGGCGGCTTCGGTAAGCTGCTCGCGCAGTTCGTCGTCGCGCACCACTATAAACTTCCAGTTCTGCATGTTCCCTGCGGAGGGCGCAAGCCTGCCTGCTTCCAGTATCTTGCGCAATTTTTCTTCCTCAACCGGCCTGTCGCTGTAAAGACGGATGCTCCTGCGGTTTTGAATGGCAGCCAAAACGTTCATGTGCGTAAAACTCCCATCATTATAAAATCAGCCGCCCCGCGTCCCCAGCGGCGCATAAAGCGGCCCGCGCAGGCTCTGTCTGTACTCTATTATAACAGCTTTTTCTGTATTTTCCATTCCTTTTTCCAGTTTTTTTAACAATCTTCGCCATATTATTCGCAAACGCCAGGCCCGTTTCGCGCGGGCTGCAAGCATAAAAAAAGAGGCCCTGTAAAAGCCCCCTCGTCTCTTAAAAATTCTTTTTGTATACAATGTTGTTCATTATAAAAAATCCACATTCGTTCTGCGTACACTTAATTGCACTTTTAAAATCTTTTAAATGTTCCACAGGCGCCACCAGCGGTATCATGTATGTATCGTTGCCGTGGATGTAATACACGTTGCCAATGGCGGCGTAAAATTCTTCCGCCAGGGCCTTGATCCTGTCGTTGATCTGGTGGATTGTTTTATCCCCCGTCACCTTTATCTCAATTGCGAACGCTTCGGTCATACAGTCTCCCCCGCGACAAGCTCCTTACCACAAAATGCTGTTGATATTATAACGTAATTTTACAATAAATATTTAGCGGAATGTGTCGGTTCAATAAGATTATGTTAACATATTTTATTTTGTTTGGGGAGGGGGAGTTTATGGAATAACTAGCGTATTTTACATCTTGATCTGATTATCCCGTCAACCATGCCAGAGTATTTTGGTTTTTTTGGCTCATCTTTTTTAAAAGAAAAGACTCTAAAAAACAAGGTGCGCCCAAGATCACTTGCAATGCAGCGTCACCAGCACCAGCTCCGGCGCGTCAAAAAAGCGCGGCACAATGGCGGTGTTGCCAATCCCACGGCTCACAACCGCCGTGCAGCCATCGCCAATGCCGTAAACCCCGCCTATGTATTTTGGGAAAAAACCGCCTTCCGGGGTCATCAGGCCGCCTTCCACAAAAGGCAGGCGGAACTGCCCGCCATGCAGGTGGCCGGAGAATATCAGCTCAAACCCCTGGCCCTGCAACAGGTCCAGAAAGTTCGCGCGGTGAAAAAGCAAAATATCGTATCCCGTGGTCGGGTGCACGTCCCGCAGGTACTGCCTGACGCGCGCGTTCACATCCGGCGTGTCGAACACATACGGGTCCGTTATGCCGGAAATGGTAACGCTGTCCCCGCCCCGCATGATGGTCTGGGTGGCGTTTTCCAGAAGGATCGCCCCCGCCTCCGCCAGCAGGCGCTGGTTTTGCATAAAATCCTTGTTCCACAGGTCGTGGTTGCCGGAAACGGCGTACACAGGCGCAATCTTAGAAAGCTCATACACCAGTGAAAGCGTCCACTCCATCGTCTCGGGAGAAACGGTGGTGTAAAAATTATCGCCGGAAAACACAATCAAATCGGGCTTTAGTTCCCGCGCATACGCCAGAATATGGGGGTCCGTGCTGTTTTGCAGGTCCGCAACCTGCAATATGCGGTAGCCGTCAAACGCGGGGGGCAGTTTGCCCTCTTCCAGTTCGTACCGCGTTACCTCCAGCGGCCCGGAGACCCCAAACCAAATAAATACGGCCAGCGCGGCCGCCATAAAAGCCAGCGCAATTTTCTTTGATTTTTTCATGCCATCTCCCTGCCCAAACGGCCGGTATTTTGAAGCCTGTGCCTACACTATACCATACGGGAAGCTGAAAAAAAAGGGGGCGGCGTATACGCCCTTACGGCTCCGCAATCTCCCAGGTATACTGCACTTGTTCCGTTTCTTTCTTGGGATGCATTTCGGCCGAGGCAAACCTGGCGCTCACAGATTCCGGTATCAGCCTGGATAAAATCCGTATCGCCTTGGCGTCCGTGCCGGGCACAATCACTTTTTTTCCGCGGAACATTCCGTCCACAGCCGCTCTGGCCACAAATTCCGGGCACTGGTTCGGCACGCCAAACTCCACGCCCGCAACATTCCCAAAATTCGTTTTCACCGCCGTCGGGCACAGCGCGCACACGCGCACGCTGCTTTTCTTCTGCGCAAGCTCCTCCTGCACGGCCTGGGTCAGGCGCAGCACATACGCCTTTGTGGCGTGGTAGGCAGCCATCTGCGGCCCGGGCATATACGCGGTCAGGGAAGAAACATTCATAATGTACCCGGCGTCCCGCTCCAGCATCTGCCGCAAAAACAGCTTGGTCAGCACATGCACGGCCTCCACATTCACGCCCACCATTTCCAGCTCGCGGTCCAGGTCCGTATCAGCAAAATTGCCGTAGAGCCCAAACCCCGCGTTGTTCACCAGAATATCTATATTCTCCCGTTCAACCGCCGCAAACAGGTTCCTGCAGTTTCTGGTGGTGGAGAGGTCCACGCTCATCAGCCGTGCGGGGCTTTTCAGCTCCCCCTGCAGCAAATCCAGCTTGCCCCTGTCCCTGGCCACCGCCACAATCCCGTGTCCAAGCGAGCTTAAGTACTTTGCGATTTCGCGGCCAATGCCGGACGAAGCGCCCGTAACAAGCGCCTTCATAATAATCCCTCCAAAAAAATATGTTTATAATTCTATATGTATTCCGGCCTTTAAATGTACTATAATGAAAATAAATCTAAACCAAATTTTAGGAGAGCACGCAATGGTATACGAAATCAAATCCGGAAAAGCACAGGCAACCCTGAACACGCTGGGCGGAGAGCTGGTTTCCTTCCGCCGGGAAAGCCTGGAATACATATGGGCGGGCAACCCTGCATACTGGTCGGGCCACGCGCCCGTATTGTTCCCCACTGTGGGCGCGCTGAAAGGCCGCCAAACAACAATAGAAGGCGCGGCGTATCCCATGAAAAAACACGGTTTTGCGCGCAAGCTGGAATTTGCCCTGGCGGAGCATACGGATACCGGCGCAGTTTTTATTCTTACCGCAAACCAGGCCACCAAAGAAACCTATCCGTATGCGTTTGAACTGCGCGTTGCGCACACGGTGGCGGACAACGGATTTAAAACCGAATTTACCGTAACCAATACAGACAGCCGGGAGATTGTATTCGGCATTGGCGGGCACCCCGGTTTCAACTGCCCCCTGTTCCCGGGCACCGCGTTTTCAGACTATGCGGTACGCTTTATGGAAGCGGAAAACGGGCCGTACTATTACACCCGCCTGGAAGACTGCGACGGTGTAATCCACAGGGAAGACCGCGCTTTGAACCTGGAGGGCGCAACAGAAATACCCCTTGATTACGCGCTGTTTGAAAAAGACGTTCTCATCATAGACAACCTGAAATCAAAAAAAATAAGCCTGGCGCACAGGCAGACCGGCCGCGGGATTGAATTTGCCATGAGCGGCTTTACATCGCTGGGCCTGTGGTCGCCTCCCGGTAAAAACGCGCCCTTCATCTGCCTGGAACCCTGGACGGTTAACCCGGATTTCAGCGACGCAACCGGGAACCTGCGCGATAAACCCGGTTGCACCACCCTCGCGCCCGGCAAAACCTCCAGCGTTTGGTATGAAGTGAAAGTGATTTAATAACAGGCATTTTTTGGAGGCTCGCCGCCTCTACACCTGTCCCTTGTGAATTCCATCTGTAAAAAACGCCATTTCTCGTTGTTTTTTTAAAGCTATTATAAAAAACCGGAGTCCAGCAGGGCCCCGGTTTTGTATTTTATGCATTTTTAGGCTTGCGGATTTACTTTTATGCCGCCAATCACCTGTTCAATATCCGGCAGATCCCTCTCCGCGCGGGAAACAAACGTAACGGTCACAAAAAAGTTCCCCGGGTAAATGGAATACATTTTCTCCAGCAAAACATCGCCCTCGTAGCTCGCCTCCACTTCATAATAAGCCGCGTCCATACCTCCCACTTGGGCCGCAACCGGCTTTTTGTAACTGTTACTTTTGTCAATCAGGCCCGCAACACCCGTTGACAGCGCGGCAAAAGCCACAATATCCTGGGGGAGCGGCTGCATCATATCGGCAACCGTAACGGTAAAAACAGAATGGTCCCCGCTGTCCGCGGCTTCCTGCTTTACTGCTATACAGCGCGGAATTCCCTGGCTTATCTCCACCTCCGCGGTTTTAGGGTCCGTTATTCTGGCATTAATTTCGTCAATGTCTTCCTGATACTGGTCCTTAATTTCCTCATACCCCAGCACCGTATAATCATCCGGAAATGTTACGGTAATCCCCGCGGCAGTGTTGATGTACGTTTGCTCCTCCACGCTTCCCCGCATCTCTTCAATGGAATACGGGCTGGCGTTGGCCGCGCTTGCCTTTGCGTCGTTCACCGCCTGCGCCAGCTTCTGAATATCCTCCTGGCTGCATCCCCCCAGCAATACGGCAGCCAATACTGCGGCCAGAGAGGCGCATACAATTCGCACCTGTTTTTTCATGTCTTACCCCCTACCAAAAGCATGGCAACAGTATACCATACTTCAATAAAAAATACCGGAATATTTTGCATAATCCGGCATTTTTCTCTTGTTTATTTGTTTATTTTAAGTTTTCTCTTCTCTTTTTATACTCTTCTTCATCAATCTCGCCTTTTGCATAGCGTTCGTCCAGTATGCGGCGCGCTTCACTGGAGGGGCCGTCTTTGGCAGCCCAATCCCCGCAATGCTGATGGTGATGATACCGGTCGCCACGTATGGCATGCACAATCACGCGCACAATGGCGCATATGATGGCCACGCAGATCAAAAGCCCAAGCAGCCACCAGAACCAGTTCCATGGCTCAATCGGAAATCCGTTGATACACATATAAAAACTCCTTTCGCTACTTCAGGTTTTCTTTCATGCGTTTGTATTCTTCGTCGTTTATTTCGCCCCTGGCATAGCGCTCGTCCAGTATGCGGCGTGCTTCCCTGCCCGGTTCGTCCCGGTCTGTCCATTCATCCCAATGGCGGTGGTGGCGGTGATAATGCCACGATTCTCCCCTGGCGACACGCACAATCACGCGCACAATAATCACAATTACCAGAATGCTGATCAGTATGCCAAAAACTCCCCAGCCCAGTCCCCAGGAGGCCATAAAGGGCCAACCAAAATAAAACATATGCTTACGCTCCTTTCCCCGTATAAACGTATTTAATATCACATCTTACTATCAACAATAACAAACGCGCGCGCCGCTTTCAACTGAATAAAGGCATTTTTTCATGTGACAAATATCACGCCTATATTCTTCTGCGCCCGGCCCGCATTGCTTCACTGCCAACAATGTATTTATACCAGAAAACAGGAACATATACCATTAAAAAAACATAAAGAGTTTTTAAAAAACTATAAACAAAGCAGCCTGCCGCTGCTGGCCCGCTATGTTGCTTTTTGTTTTTTAAGCATAGAACAAAAAAAAGGCCGGAAGAAAAAAGACATTAAAAAACAGAAAAGTAAAGCCGCTAAAAGCGGCCCGTCCTGACAAAAAAATTTTTTAATCAAACAAATTACTGCATCTTCTGTTCGCTTGCGTTTCTCATCCCCTCGTCCTGCGAGATATAATACGTTTCCCCGCAGCGCCGGGCAATGTCGTCCAGGGACTTAAAATGTTCGTCCAGCGGGCATATAATATTCCCGGAAGCGTCGTAGATGCGGTCGCATGCATAGTACAGGTTATCCCCCTGCCGGTTCGATTCCGTCAGCACCGCAAACCCAACGGGCGCCTGAATGCCGTAATCCCTGTCTGTGTACAGGTCTCTGCGCATATCTATCTTTTTCATTTTACCCCCAAAAACGCAACAAGGCTACCTTGCCGGAACCGGCCGTGTAACCTTGCCGCTTAATGTTGTTTGCCAGAAAACTAGCGCTGCGTATCCCTGGTGTTGTTTCTCTGCATATTCTTCTGGTTGTTCCGCTGCGCGTTTTTCTGAGTGTCGCAGCTGTCGTTATCCATGTTGTCCTCCATGTTGTCTTTGTACGCGTTCTTTTGGCTGTTCCCCAGCCTGTTTTTTTCATTCTGGCTGTCCTGATAATTCTGCATTTACTGCCTCCTGAAATTTTTTGCGCATTGCGCTGTCCTTAGTATTGACAGTTTACGGGAAATTATTTAACATTTATTTTACGTTAAAATTTTCCAGCAAATAATATGGCGGGCTCTGGCAAACTGCCTGCGCATACCCGCCGCGGCAACGCCGGATACAAAAGAAGCGTAAACCCTTACGCATCATTTTGCCTCATTCAGGTAAAGCTCTGCTCGTTCTTCTGTTTAAATGTGTTGCAGCAGGTGCCGTCGCTGGTCTGCGCCATGCCGTCTCCCATTGCGTTAACCTCCAGCGCTTTTGCGTGGCAGGCCATGTTTTCATTGTAAGCACAGTTATCAACACTGCATTTTACGCTCATTCTGGGTGCTTCCATATTTTGCGCCTCCTTTCTTTCGCGTTTTTTGCATGCATCATCCCGCATATTTTCCTGTATTATTCTGCCCGCAAGCGCCCCCGTTTAAAAAAACAAAAAAAGGCAAAACAGCGCAAACCGCCCGCAGTTGTTCATAATACCGCCGCAATGTTTCAACCTAAAAATTAAGTAAAACCTTCTGCCGTGTCCATTCAGCTCACGGATAGAAAAAACCTCCTCGCAAAGGCAAGGAGGTGGAAAACGAATTAAATAACTAAAATTGAAAAGTCAAATTAACCATAAAGTTTTTGTAAATATTTCGCTTTTTTTATTAATGCATCATAAGCTTCATCACTATTCGAAAATTTACTTTCTGTTCCATTAACAACGCTAGCTCGTTCTCCGGTAATATAAACTTCCCATCCATCACAAATCTTTCTTATACCAACTTCGTTTTCTTTTAGGTTGTTTTCATCGTACCAATTAACTCTCGTCAACCGCTCTCTTTGCATAATTTCAATTGCTTCTTGCTCTTTCATAATATACCTCACAAGCCAATATTAATTTCTTTTAATATTCCCAAAGCTTCCAACCATTCGATTCTTAACGGTAGCTCATATTGTATACCTCCGCCTATACCCCAACCGTTTAGCTCTGCAATTTCGCCTTGAAAAGTTAACATTTTACTAAAGTCACCACCATAATAAACATCCACATATTCATAGATTTCATCTTTTAAATTAATGTCAGTACATTTTTGCAAATATAACTCAAGTTTAGACAAATCGCCAACAATCGTATATTGATGATATTGTGAGGCACCCTCCAAATAAGGAAGTGAACGTTGAGTATAACTATAGGGTTTTTTATTTTTTACTGGAGAGGTAAAGCGTCCATTATTTGGCCCATATCTGTCAATAATTTCCCCAATAACAGGAACAAATGACTCTTTTACTGCATCTCCATTACTATCAAGTACATAACCTCCCTTAGGCGCTTTATACCATTTAATTGATCCATCTGCATTCAATACATCTGGGCTTTTTGGTATCTGAACTTCAGAAGGCCATTTCCCTGTTTTGGCATATTCTTCGGCAAAGCTATTATTGATTTT
>JAEYKI010000004.1 GCA_023408315.1 Bacillota bacterium | reverse complement strand
TGCTTTGCCCGATTTGGCCAGCACTGCCGTTATTGCCGCTGTGAGCGTCGTTTTACCATGGTCTACATGTCCGATCGTTCCTATGTTAACATGCGGCTTGCTTCTATCAAATTTTGCCTTAGCCATTCTTCTTTCCTCCTTAAAATAGGCTTTTCTAAACTATCGCCATACTACAACATTTTAAAATGCGCATCTTTATTTGTCAATATTAAAAATAGATGTGTATGCAAAAAAACAGCCCAAAAGCATATGGGCTGCCAAATGCAAAAAAAGCCCTCTGCCAATAGGCAAAGGGCTTGCTGAATACTTTGGCAGGGCCGCCTCAATTGGAGGCGCTTGCTGCGGCAGCCGCCGAGGCAGCAGCTGCAGCGGCAGCAGAAGCCGCCGCCAGTTGCTCAGTGGGGGGCGTTGTGGGGTTGTATCCCCACACCGCGCCGCTGGGCTTATAGGTGGCCGTATCAAACAGCTCGCGGTCGTACTCCTTGCCGTCCTTCAGCCATATCTTGTAGACTTCCGTAACATACCCGGTATGCGAAGCCATCTTCTGCACAGGCGGCCCTGGCGGAACCGTGGCGTCCTCCGCATATGTATCGGCTGTGGGCGGGATGGTTTGCTTATCCTGGCTTACAAAGTTAAGCGTATAATCTCTTGTCTCCACCCCATAAATATTTACCTGTACGGTTCGGTTGGGAACATTGCAGTTAATGGCTATCAGCACGGGATAATCCTTGTCATTCTTAATCTTCAAATCAGGCGCATCTGTGGATATGGTGGCGTCCAGTCCCCGCGGTACATATGCAGACGGATAGGTATGGTGCGTCTGATCCACAATTTTCAGTTCAGCACGTATTACGGCATTATAAATCGTAGAAGAAACCTGGCAAATACCGCCGCCCGGCTGATCGGTGTATTGCCCGTTTTCAATGCCGGGGGCAAGCTGCCAGCCGCCCTCCGTGGTCCTGGGCCCGACAATTTTATTAATTGAAATCGTCTCTCCCGGCTGAATCACCGTTCCGTTTAAAATAGAACTGATTTTCCAGATGTTGTACATCCGTTCCGCCCGGTTGGAAGGAGAGGTGTCATATTTTGTCTGATATCCGCCAATTACAGAATACTCTTTTAAATCACTGGAGGCCGTCTTGGGCTGCAATGTCACAACGGGTGCCTCAACAAGCGTAAACGACTGGGATTCCACCATGCCGCTGATGCTTTGGGCCAATGCCGCCGTATCCACCTGTGTCCCTTCCACGCCGTCATGCTTTACCGGCTTTGCGCTGGTGGTCAGCTTGCTTTCATCCTTTGCGGTATCCAGGGAATACCCTGCGTCCTGCGCCGGTTTTGTCCAGGAAGCCGCGTCTTTTTCAATTTGCGCGGTTAAAACCGATTGGTCAATGGTATACAGCATTGTAAAATCCATCTCCGGAGCGCCGTCGCTGTCTTTTTTGGGCGCTTTGCCGCTCAGGCTGTAATCCATCGCCTGCTTCAGGGCCCCGTCCACATCCAGGTTGATGCCCAGCTGGCTGGCGGTATACTGCACCACGTTGCTCTGGGCTGTCACGGTGTACGTATCCGAATTGGCGGACGCTGCCAAAGGAGAAGCGGAGGCTTCAGCGGAAGCTGAGGACTTTTCCTTGGACGCCGAATCAGACTTGGAAGGCGACGCGCTCGCCTTTCCGTCCTGTTTGTCTGCATCTTCGCTGCTGTCTTTATGAATCGCCGGCACTTTTATCTGTACAACCGTGCGGGACAGCAGTTCGTCCATCTTGGGTTCTAACGCCGTTTTTGCCTCCGCGGTCGTCATCCCGCCTACAGAAACGCCGTCCACCGTCACGTTGCTCGCAAAAACACTGGTGGGGTCTGCCTGTTTGGGGGCATTGCCTACAGAATTGACTATAATAATAACAATAATGACCGCCGCGGCAATGCCACAGATAGCCATTAAAGTGTTCCTGTTGAAGCGTCCGTTTCTGGGCCTACGCTTCTGGGGCCGGTATTGTCTCATGCAGTTCTCCCTATATATTTAAAAAATAATCACATATTTGCAGCCCTGCCTCAGGTCTGCGGAGAGGGAACCAGCGGTACTCCCGCCGGGGCGCTGCCGTCCGGGTTGGGGCCAACCGCCACAATGGCAGGCGTCGCTTTATAAACATCCTGGTAGAACAAAGCCGGCTCCTGCGTTTCTTTTCCATCAAGATCATACACATGCTTGTATACGTTCACAACCACCTTGGGATGCGCGCCCTGCAGCGTTTTGCTGGTTCCCGGCTTCATGGAAGGATCGTACTGCGTTTTAGACCCGCCGCTGTAGCTCCGGCTGATTACGTCGGATGTAAAATCCAGTTTGTAGTCCATGGCGGAGCGGTAAATGCTCACCTCTATTGTTTTCGCCTTTCCGTCGCATGTCACACAAATAATAACAGGGGTGGTAAGCGTGTTTTTAAACTGAAAGTTAGGCGCCCCGGTGGATATTGTCGCGTCAAGCCCGGCCGGGATATAATCCAGAGGCCAGGAATGGTGCGTGCGGTCCACAATCTCCAGGTCCGCGCGCAGCACGGCGTTGTACAGCGTGGAATTTGTCTGGCAGATGCCGCCGCCGGCTTGTGTCACATATTGGCCGCTTTCAATGCCGGGCGCAAGGTCCCACCCGCGGGACGTTGTTCTTGGGCCCGCCAGGGCGTTGATGTCAAACGTCTCTCCCGGCTGCACGGTGTATCCGTTGATAATGGTGGACATCTTCCATATATTATATCTTCTGCCGTAAGCGGAAGTCTTGTAACTTGTTTTATAGGTGCCAATCTTCTGGTAATCCCGGGAGAGCTGCTCGGCCGTTACCTTTGGTGCGGTAATCGTCACGTCCGCCTTTACAGCATCGCCGCCAAAGCATTCCTTGCCCTGTATCTTGGTATTCAGCGCAGCCAAAAGCGAATCATAATTAATGTCCACTCCGGTTGTCTCCGGCTCAATGGCAAGCGTCATGTCGCACATCAGGTTGGCTTCGTCCTGGGTCTTGTCAATCTTTACCTCAGCATCTTTAGCGGCAAGATTCAGCGGTGCCGTTTTATCGCGCACAGCCTGTTCCAGCTTGGCCTGGTCGTAGGTAATCTGGTAAGGAATATCCGCACCCTTCGCCATTGCCTGGCTGATGCTTTGTTCGCGCGCGCCAAAGTTCTCTTCCCGTCCCACCGCATAAGCGCTGCTCAAAAGCCCTTCTGTGTCAATCTTGGCTCCCACGTCCTGGGCAAAGAGCGTTATGGTCTTGTCTTGTACGGCAACATCCAGCCGAATGGAATCCAGAATTTTTTGGGCTGCGTCATTCAATGCCTGGGGCACCTGCCCTCTTTGCGTACCCGTAAGATCAACACCCAGGGAAGAAACCCCCTTGTAGACCACACCGGTATCCACAATCAGTTCTTCCGGCCCCACGTCGGCAGATTTGATTCCAGACACAAACAAAAACGCAATATATACCGAAACACAAATAAGAGCAACCATCATTACAACAAATGTTGCCTTAGCTGCTTTTCGGTTCCCCACCTTTTCAGACATCAACGCATATTCCTTTCCAAAAAATCCATATCATTATAATGATAAACTACATACTCCGGATTGTAAACAGGCAAATCGCCCGCTTCAGGATGCCGGCAGTCTTATTATTATAATAGAAAAAACATTTTATTCGTGTGCAGTCCCCACAACCTGCACATAAAATTTCCTGTCCCTCGGCCCGTCATACTCGCAAAAATAAACGCACTGCCAGCGCCCCAGCGCAAGGCTTCCCCCAGAGACCGGAACTGCTGCGCTGCTCCCGGTCATCAGCGTTTTAATATGCGCCGGGGAATTCCCTTCAATATGCGCATAGTCCATATCCGGAACCATTTTCTCCAGCGCGGCCAGAATATCCGCGGTCACGTCCGGGTCCGCATTTTCATTGATAGTAATGCCGGCCGTTGTGTGCGGGCAATATACGGTTGCAAGGCCCTCTGCAATGCCGCTTTTTTGCACCGCATCCCGCACAGAGCGCGTAATATTAATCAATGTGCACCGTTTATAGGTGGGCAGGTCGTAAACAAACATTGGCGCCATCCTTTACTTCATGTTCGCCAGGCTGTACGCCAGAACATGCAGGCTGTCCGAAAGATGAATGTTCTCCACAGCCACGCCTTTTCGCACGCAAACGTCCACCGGCGCAAAGTTCCAGATGGCGCGAAGCCCCAGGGATACCAGCAGGTCCGCTATGGACTGCGCCGCTTCCTTGGGCGTGCAGATAAACGCAATATCCACCGAATGCCTGCCTAAATACTCGGGCAGGTCGGAGGTATGGCGCACGCTTTTATATTCCACCGTCATCCCCACCTTGGAAGGATCGGCGTCAAATATATCTATAATGTTAAAACCTTCCTTAATAAAGTTGCTGTAGCCCATCAGGGCCTGTCCAATCCGCCCCGCGCCCACAATAATCACCTTGTAGGTGCGGTCCAGCCCCAATATATGCGCTATCTCGCCTTTCAGCTTTGCAACGCTGTATCCATAGCCCTGCTGTCCAAACCCGCCAAAACAGTTTAAATCACGCCGGATCTGGGAAGCGTTCAACCCCATATCCGAACTCATTTTGGAAGAAGATATTTTATCCTCTCCCCTGGCCAGTATTTCTTCCAAATACCGGTAATATTTGGGCAGTCTTCTTATGACGGCCTGCGGTATCTTCTCACTCATTTTTTTCCCTCGTAAAATTGAGCAATCCACCTGCAACCAATATCTGCTTCAGCCTCTCCGAAACATCCAGAACCACTTGGAAGCGGTAACCCTTTGTCTTGTTTTCCATTTCAAAAATATCGGAGCCCAGCACTTTTTCGCGCGCTCCCGCAATTACAAGCTCGTCCCCGGGCTCTACCTTATCATAATCCGCCTCATTGTGAAAAGTCAGGGGCAGTATGCCGCTGTTCACCAGGTTCGCCTTATGAATGCGCGCGAAGCTTTTTGCAATTACGCCCTTTACGCCCAGGTACAGGGGAACCAGCGCCGCGTGCTCGCGCGAAGACCCCTGCCCGTAATTCTGCCCAGCCACCAAAAAGCAGCTTCCCGCTTCTTTTGCGCGGCCGGGAAATGTTTCATCCACCGGAGCCAGGCAATAATCCGAGAGGTGCGGTATGTTGGACCTGTAGGGCAGCAGCTTTGCGTTGCTGGGCATAATATGGTCCGTCGTAATGTTGTCTTCCATTTTAAGCAGCACCTTTGCGGCAACCACATCCGCAAGCGCGGAATTTACCGGGAAAGGCTTTATGTTGGGGCCCCGTTTCACTTGCACTTCTTCGCCTTCCCCCGCGGGCGGAACAATCATGTTGTCGTTCACCACAAAGCGCTGCGGCGTCTCAATGTCCAGTATGGAGAGATCGGCCAGTTTTGTGGGATCAGCCAGCACGCCCGCAATGGCGCTGGCCGCCGCGGTTTCCGGGCTCACCAGATAAACGTTTGCAGACTTGGTTCCGGAGCGTCCAAAAAAGTTCCGGTTAAACGTGCGCAGGGATACCGCGTCCGTAGCGGGCGATTGTCCCATGCCAATGCAGGGCCCGCAGGCGCATTCCAGAATCCTTGCTCCCGCGTCTATCATGGCGGAAAGCGCCCCGTTTTGGGCCAGCATATTCATCACCTGCTTGGAGCCGGGCGATATGGTCAGGCTCACGTTTGGAGCCGCCGTTTTTCCTTTTAATATGTTCGCCACCCGCATCAGGTCCAGGTAAGAAGCGTTTGTGCAGCTCCCAATGCAAACCTGGTCCACATGAATGGCCCCTAATTCTTCTATGGTCTTCACGCTGTCCGGGCTGTGCGGGCAGGCCGCCATTGGCTTTAAGGCGGAAAGGTCAATTGTATAGTGCTCATCGTAGGCTGCGTCCGCATCCGCGGCAAGCATGGCAAAATCGCTTTCACGTCCCTGCGCCGCAAGGAACTCTTTTGTTTTATCATCAATGGGGAACAGAGAGGTTGTCGCGCCCAATTCCGCTCCCATATTTGTAATGGTCGCGCGTTCGGGTACAGACAAGGTGGCAACCCCTTCCCCGGTATATTCAATCACTTTGCCCACCCCGCCCTTCACGGTCAGGATGCGCAGCACTTCCAGAATCACGTCCTTGGCGGAGACGCCGGGCTTCAGGCTTCCCTTCAGCTCCATGTTCACAATCTTGGGCATGGGGATATAGTAAGGCCCGCCGCCCATCGCAACCGCCACGTCCAGGCCGCCCGCGCCAATGGCCAACATGCCTATGCCGCCGCCAGTGGGCGTATGGGAATCGGAACCCAGCAGGGTCGCGCCGGGCACGCCAAACCTCTCCAGATTCACCTGGTGGCAAATGCCGTTACCGGGGCGGGAAGCGTAAATGCCGTGTTTCTTGGCCACGCTCATAATGTATGCGTGGTCGTCCGCGTTCTCAAACCCGGACTGCAGGGTATTATGGTCAATATACGCAACCGATCGCTTGGTTTTAACCCTGGGGACGCCCATGGACTCAAACTGCAGATACGCCATTGTGCCTGTGGAATCCTGGGTGAGCGTGTAATCAATCTTTATAGATATCTCGCTTCCGGGCTCCATCTTACCCGATACAAGGTGATTTTCAATAATTTTGCATGCCAGAGACTTTCCCATTCGTATACTCCCTAAAAAAATACTTCTATATATTGTATCGTAAGTTCAATTTTTTTTCAATCCGCTTTATTTTATTTTTAGCATGCGCTATACTACAATAAAAAATGTGTGGCAAAGGAAAGAAAGCATGCTTACAATTTGGTCCGCCGTTTACCTCAATAACAAACCCATGGAACACGTCAAAGTCACCAGCAGCAAGCCGGATATGGACGGCGCTCTTCTGGACTGCCTGCAACAGATCTGCCGGCATTTCGACATAGAAATGCCCATGTGGCACACCAAGCATACCAAGGAACTGGTTTCCTTTAGAAAGGCAACGTTCAAAAAGGACGACTTTATAGACAAATTTAAATACGACCGGCTTACATTGGAAATTCTGGATGAATAGGCTTTTGGGAGGGCATTCCCCTCAAAAAACTTTGCCGGATTTAAAAAGGGCTCCCGGGGAGCCCTTTTGATTTTTATTCGCAGTATTCTTTCATTTTATCGGGCACATCGGTAAACAGCCCGCTCACAGATACCTTTTCGTGTATCCTGTAAACCGCTTCGGCAAACAGGGGCGCCACAGAAACCGTGATAAACTTTTGGCTTCCCATAATATAGGGGTTGTCCACACTGTCCGTAGACATCACAAATTCTATGGGGCTGTCGTCTATGGCGCGCACGCCTTTTTCGCGCACCATCACATGCCCAAGGCAGCAGCCTATGCGCTTTGCGCCTTTCTTTTCCAGCATCTTGGCTATATCAATCAGCGTTCCGCCAGAGATGGTAAAATCGTCCACTATCAGGCAGTTTTTGCCCTTCACGTCCCCAATCAGTTCCAGTATCTGGGCCTTTTCGTCATGGCCTTTTCTGGTTTTATCGCCAATGGCAACGTCGGTGTGCAGGTAATCCGCATATTTTCTGGCTGTCTTGGCAAACCCGGCATCCGGGGAAACAACCACCAAATTCTCCATAATATCCATCTTCTTCACATGCTCGCAAAGAACCGGAAGGGAGAGCAGATGGTCCACGGGCTTTTTAAAGAACCCCTGCACCTGCGGAGAATGCAGGTCCATGGTAATCACCCTGTCCGCACCCGCCATTTCTATGCAATCCGCGCATACGCGCGCCCGGATGGATACCCTGGGCTCGTCTTTTTTATCGCCTTTTGCGTATCCAAAATAAGGTATAATCGCCGTAACCGCATTGGCGCTTGCGCGCTTGAATGCATCCAGCCAGAACAGGAGCTCCACCAGCTCGGAATTCGGATCCAGGCCAATGGGAAGCACAAGGTAAACGTCCTTATCGCGTACGGTTTCCTTGATACGAACAAAAACGTTTCCATCCGAGAAATGGATCGCCTCCGATGCCCCAAGTTCGGCACCCAAGTACTTACACATTTTTCTCGCGAAGGAAACGCCGGATGAGCCTGCGAAGATTTTAACATCCACACCTTCAGTTATCATGATGAGCTATACCTGCCTAATGTTAATTTACGCAATAAAGTATACAACACAATTCGGCAACTTTCAATCATTTACAGGTATTTCATCATGATTTTTTGAAGGCTTTCTTTCAGATACCGCGATTTCCTTCTTTCGCTGGCAATCGCGCTGTGCATGCGCATGGCTCCGTGGTAATCGCTGCCAGATGTCACCAGCAAGCCAATCCTTTTTGCAATGTCCTCAAACCGCTGCGCCTCCTGGTCCGTATGTGCAGGGTAATAGGCCTCCAAACCGCCAAGGCCCATTTCCTTCATCTCCGCCGCAAGCGCTTCCATATTGCGCGTGCGGATAAACTTGGGGTGCGCCAGCACCGCGGTGCCGCCCGCATCCAAAATCAGCTTAATCGCGTCCTGCGGGTTCAGTTTGCGCCGCTTTACGTAGGCCAGGCCTTCTTCGTTCAAATATTTCCCAAACGCTTCCGTAAAATCCGCTGCGTATCCTTTTTCAATCAGCGCAAGCGCCACATGCGGCCGCCCCAGGGTGTTGCCGCTGGCGTTGCGCACAACGTCCTCGCGGCTGATGGATACATTGCAGGCGCGCAGCTTCTCCAGAATGCAGTCAATCCGCTCCATGCGGGAACTGCGCAAATCTTCCAGCTCGGCGCAAAAATGCGCGTCCAGTATGTCCACCCCGTAGCCCAGTATGTGCAGTTCGCCTTCGTGCCGCACAGAAAATTCAACGCCCGTCAGGTACGGGAGGCCATATTTTTTCGCCTGCGCCACAGCAGGCTGCTGCGAATCTATGGTGTCGTGGTCGGTAATGGAGGAACACTCCAGCCTCAGCTTTGCGCATTTTGTAACCAGTTGCTCCGGCGTATCCGTTCCGTCGGACGCTGTTGAATGCATATGCAGATCAAACATAGTTCCCTTTCCTCCCGGCCGTCCGGGTTCAAAAAATCAAATTACGCCCAAAATATCAATTTGGTGGCTCCCGTATCTTTTACCTCTAAGCGCTTGTGTTGGGAACCCCGTAACCGAAAGCGAGCGCCTTTAACAAGGCGCCCGCATATTCAAAACTTCCAGTTAGTTCGGGTCATATCCTTCGTCGAAGGACCCTTTTTGCTTGCTTTCGCGGGACGCATTCGGCTTCTCCGGATTCGTATCGCCAAAGGGAAGCACGTTGTCTTCTGCCGCCGGGGCTTCCTGTTTCTCCGGTTCTTCAGAAAGCGCTCCTTTTTCAAAAATCTCCTCAAACTCACTGCCGGAGAGTTTTTCTTTGGCAATCAGCACTTCGGATATGGTAAGCAGCTTATCTTTATTGGTTGTTAAAATCTCCTTGGCTTTCGCATAAGCGTTTTCAAGAATCTTCTTCACCTCTGCATCCACCTTGGCTGCCGTTTCTTCCGAATACGCGCTCTGCTGTCCAAATTCACGGCCAAGAAACACCTCGTGCTTGTCGGAGAGGAACACCGGGCCAAGCTCGTCGCTCATGCCGTACTTGGTAACCATCTCGCGGGCCACTTCGGTCGCGCGCTGCAGGTCGTTCACCGCGCCGGTGGAAATATCCTCCAGCACAAGCAGTTCGGCCACCCGGCCGCCAAGCATCATGGTAATCTCATCCAAAAGCTTGCTCTTGAATATATGCTGTTTGTCTTCCTTGGGCAGCGTCATGGTGTATCCCGCAGCCATACCGCGCGGTATTACAGAAACCTCGTGCACCGGGTCGCAGCCGGGCAGGTTATATGCCAGGATTGCGTGCCCCACCTCGTGGAAGGCTGTGCAGCGCTTGTCTTTTTCAGTCACCAAACGGCTCTTTTTCTCCGGGCCGGCAATCACGCGCGTGATGGCTTCCTCAATTTCATCCATGGTAATCTTGTTCTTTTTACGCCGTGCCGTCAAAATGGCCGCTTCATTCAGCACATTCTCAAGGTCCGCGCCAATAAACCCGGGGGTACGCCGCGCAATCACCTTCAGATCCACCTCGGGCGCAAACGGCTTCCCTTTGGAATGCACCTGCAAAATCTCTTCCCTGCCCCGTACGTCCGGATAATTGACGACGATCTGCCTGTCAAACCGGCCGGGCCGCAGCAGCGCCGGGTCCAGAATATCCTTCCTGTTTGTCGCGGCCATCACAATGATGCCCTCGTTTACTTCAAAGCCGTCCATCTCAACCAGCAACTGGTTTAAGGTCTGCTCGCGCTCGTCGTGCCCGCCGCCCAGGCCTGCGCCTCTCTGGCGTCCCACGGCGTCGATTTCGTCTATAAATATAATGCAGGGCGAATTCTTCTTCGCGTCGTTAAACAGGTCGCGCACGCGCGACGCGCCCACGCCTACAAACATCTCCACAAAGTCCGAACCGGAAATAGAGAAGAACGGAACGCCCGCCTCTCCAGCCACCGCTTTTGCCAGCAGCGTCTTGCCGCCTCCGGGAGGGCCCACCAGCAGCACGCCCTTGGGGATTCTGGCGCCCAATTCCATAAAGCTCTTGGGCGCTTTTAAAAACTGCACAATCTCCTGCAGCTCTTCTTTTTCCTCGTCCGCTCCGGCAACGTCGCGAAACGTTTTTTTGCTCTCTCCGCCCATGGTCATGCGGGCGCGGCTCTTGCCAAAGGTCATCGCGTTGCCCGCGCCTCCGGCCTTGGCCTGGCGCATAATAAACACAAACATCAGCACCATCAATACAACCAGAATAATATACGGCAGCAGGGAGATCAGTATATTCTGCTCCTCCGGCGCCAGGTACGTAACCTTGATATTGTATTGCAGCGGATCGCTGGACCCGCTGATCGCAGCCAGATCCTCATTCAACTGCAGCACAGAAGGAACATAGGTCGTAAAATCATATCTCCCGGGGAATTCATCGTCGGTTATTTTTGACCCCGTTAACCTTCCATACAGGTTTTGATCCCGGATAGCCACGTCTTGAATCTTACCGTCTTTTGCATAGGATAAAAACTGGTAATATTGAAGCGGCTGCGGCTGATTGGCCTGAGGGTTGCTTAAGTACTGAGCCGAAATGATGATCAGAACTATAATCAATATATAGATAAGCGGCCCTCTTAAGAATTTTGACAAAATTTCGTCCTCCTACTATAAAGAGTATTCAAATATTATATCACACAAATCAGCCTGTTTCAAACAAAGACCGTTAAATTTCGGTCGCTTGTTTACATTCTATTCATAGATTTCCCTTTTTAAGATGCCAATTTCACGGTAATTCCTGTATTTTCCGAGGTAGTCCAGCCCATATCCCACCACAAACTCGTCCGGAATCTCAAAACCCGTGTAATCCACATCCACCTGGGAAACCCTGCGTTCCACCTTGTTCAGCAGGCAGCAGATTTTGATGCTCTCGGGCTGCCTGGCTTCCAGCATCCTTTTCAGATGCATCAGCGTTGTGCCTGTGTCTATGATGTCTTCCACAATCAAAACATGCCTGCCCCGTATATCGTCCTGCAAATCGTATTTAATCAGCACGTTGCCGGAGGTTGCAGCTCCCTGGTAACTGGACACCGCCATAAAATCAAGCCCTATGGGTATCCGTATCTCGCGGATCAGGTCGCTGAAAAACACGACGCATCCGCGCAGGATGCAAACAGCAACCATGTCCTTGCCTTCGTAATCCCTGGATATCTGCTCGCCCAGTTCGTGCACCCTTTTTTGAATGGTCGCCTCGTCCAGCAGCACGCCCGATATATCCTGTTCCACATAGTGCTTCATTTCCTTCATATCTTTACCTCTTGCTGTAAGTAAGTTGTATTGCCTCTTCGCCGCCGCGCACCGCAAAATCTCTTGAAATCGCATACCCAACCACCCAAACAATCCGGTTTCCGGTTGCCACCAGTGGAAGCAAATCCCGCATTTCCCTGGGAATCTTGCTGTCGATCAGATACTCTTTCAGCTTTTTCTCCCCAGACCCAAACGGCGCAAACACGTCGCCCGGCCGCCTGGTGCGCACCACTGCGTCCGCCGGTAGTGCGCCGAATGTCTCGCAGTATTTATTCGTATTCCGCCTGTTCAAACTGCCGCGCGTCTTTTTAATCACGCCGCCGGGGATATGTGTCTCCTCCGTCAGGGGTACACAAAAACATACATCATTTATTTTATCGCTTTTTTTATAAATAATCAATCTGCCGTACAGAAATTTTGCAAAAACGCCGTTTTTTATGTGCGTAAACGTGCCCGTCCGGTCAAGCCGCATCACAGACCGGATATGCGCAAGCTCAATATCCGCACAAAGGCCCGCATGCGCGCACATGCGCAGCAATATTTCATGGGCCACCGGCCCGTCCAGGGCGCGCAGCGTTTCAGCATCAACGCTGCTCCCAGATTCGTTGTACTCGACTGGAATCACATCCGCCTGCCTGCCAATCATGCGCGCCACTTCCTGCGCGTTCCCGGCCAGCCTTGCAAACGCCCCGGCAACATCCGGATTAATTTTTTTAAGTTCCAAAAACACCCGGTGCCTCACTCGGTTGCGCGCAAACCGCAGATCCTCGTTGGTCCTGTCCGTCACGTAAGGAATGGCGTTTTCAGCCGCGTATTCCTCAATCTCCTGCCGCGAGACACATAAAAAAGGCCGGACAAAGCCGTCCTGCCTCACACGGATTCCCTTAAGGCCGCCAATGCCGCAGCCTCGAACAATGTGCATCAGAATGCTTTCCGCATTATCGTCCATATGATGCGCCGTGGCAACCTCATGAAGCCCGCACCGGGCAAAAAAAGCATACCTGAGCTCCCTGGCGGCCTCTTCCAGGCTGAGCTTCCGGTCCCTGGCAAACCGGGGCGCGTCTCCGCTTTCCATCGTAAAGGGAATATTGTTTTCCCGGCAGTAGCCGCGCACAAACGCAGCGTCCGCCAACGATTCCTCCCCGCGTATGCCGTGCTCAAAATGCAGGGCATGCACGCAAAACCCAAGCCGCTTCAATAAAAACAGCAGCGCCATAGAATCTATGCCGCCGGAGACGCCTACGCCTACCGGACGGTCCGGTCTCAACAAACCGTTTTCCCGGATAAACAATTCCACTTTTTGTTCCATGCTGCTATTGTAAACAACTTTGAGCATTCATGCAAGCGTTGCCCTTTATGGAACCAGCTTTACCTTGGCCACAACCACAGTCATGTCGTCGCGCGCGCACCCGCCCGATAGTTCCAGCGCCAGCCGTATCATTTCGGCCGCCGCGTTTTCCGGGCTTTCATAAGCAATACAATTTTTTACAAATTCATCCAGATTCACCGCCAGGTCGGATATGCCGTCCGAGAACAAAACAATCATGTCCCCGTCCATCAGGCTGACGGACCGCACAGAAGGCTTTACCTCGTCCAATATGCCTATGGGCAGCGCGCTCGCATGAATGGGTATCACGCCGCCTTTCCGCCAGATATAGGATTTGGGCGCTCCAATCTTGGTAAACACCGCTTCCCCCACGTTGCGGTCTATCATGCACAGGTCCATGGTGGAATAGGTATCGTCCGGCGACGAGAGCATCAGCAGCTTGTTGATGGAACCAATAACTGTGGAATCTCCAAACCCCGCGTTATAGAAATTGCGCGCAAGCGTTACCGCCGCGCCGGACTGCTCCGCGGCCCGTTCTCCGCTGCCCATGCCGTCGCAAAGCAGCAGCATAAACCGCCCGTCCTTCAGTTCCATGGTGGCGTATGCGTCCCCGCATACCCTGTTGCCATGCTTCTGGATAGAAATGGCGTGCGCGGCAACGGTAAACTTTTTTTTAGGCAAAAATTTCAGTTCGCAGTATTCTCCGCCCATCTGGCACAATTGCTTCTCCAGCTCCATCTTGCAGCCCAGCACCGCACCCACAATATGCCTGATCTTTGTATTGCAAACGCCCGTGCCGCCGCAGCTCCGCACCTTTACGCTGGCAAACACATTTTCTCCCGCGCCTTCCACGCATACGTCGCTGATACGGACGCCCACCGCCTCCAGCCTGTTTTGTATGGTGCGCTCGTAATCGCTTATAAACTGTATATCCGCCTCAAACTCCCGTCCCAGGGAACTGATCACCTTGGAAACGCCCAAAAGCTGCTCCCCCACCACTTTTTTTGCGGCGGATACCTGCTTTGTTACCTTTTCCTGTAAATAATAAAGCTGAAACACCTCGTTCATCGTCCGGTTCATTGTGTTTTCCTTCATGCATTTTTTTGCAAACGCTTTGGAAAGTTCGCAATACCCGTTCTTCTGGTATTCCAGATACGCCCGCCGGAATTCCTCCGCGGCTGTCTTTTCGTTCTGCCAGCAATAATTCGTTATGGGGCACTCCCTGCATACGCTGTCCCGCAGCGACCTTGCCGCCTGCGCAAAATTGTTTTGCTTCGCTTCTGATTTGGAGAATATCCCTGATACGTTTGCAAACAGGTTGGAAATATCCTTCAGCCTGCCCACCGTCAGTTCCCGGAAGCGCTCCATGTTCATCTTATGCGTATGCATCCTGCTTACGTTTGCGTCCACAATGGTTCCCACAAAATCCATAGCCTTTTTTGGGAAAACAATAAACAGCGCCACCCCAATCACGGCGTCCGCCAGCGGTATGGAAACGCCCGCGGCGTTGCCGGTATAAAACAACATTATGGCGCAAATTACAATCATGCCCGCCCCGCAGGCAATCCGGTTGGTCTTGTTCAAAAGCCCGGCCACCAGCGCGCCCATCGCAATGGTGGACATATATGCCGCCTCTCCTCCGGCCAGAAGCACGCCAAAGCCCATCATAACACCCACGGCCGCGCCCACGGCCAGCCCGCCGGTATACGCAAAAATCAGGCTGATCAATATGGCGGCCACATTGCGCAAATAAACGCCAAAAAAAGACAAATCAGATAACCCCAGCACAAAGATCAGGCAAACAAACGTAATGCTGATGATCTCGTCGTCCATCAGAACAGAACGGTGCTTCTGGCCAATATTCAGTTTAAACGTATTGCTGAAAACAAACACCATCACAAAGCTGATACCCGCCTCCATCAGCCATACCAGCACGTCAAACGGAAAGGTGCCCGCAAACAGTATGGTAACAATGCCGTAAGAAAGCATCAGGGCAATGATCAGCGTAACCCGGTTGCCTTTTAGCCGCACGGCAGACATCACGTTCAACAGCCCAAACAACACGCAAAACATAACAATGTGCGCAAGGGACGCGCTTTGCCACACAATCACGGTGGATAAAAGGTTGCCAAGAAACACGGCAAAATAATTAATCTTTTTCCGGTGCAGAAAAGCCGCAGCCAAAAAAGCGGCGCCAAAAGGCATCAAATGGCCCCCGATTGTAACCCTGGATACAAGAAATGACAGTAAAAAAAGAACGGAAAACCGGACGATCTGCTGTCTGCTTACAGCAAGGTATGTCTTGCGTACCCCAATTTTGATCTGCATAGTTTCACCCATAAAGCGTTTTTATGGGTTTAAGTATAGACAAGCCCTCCCGCAAACAATGTCGGCGCGCCGTTGCCTCTTTGGCAAATGTTCGCCAAAAAACAGCAGAATAGTATTTTGGAGTCCCCCGCTTCCAAACCTCCGGCCATTAAAATGCCGCGCAGTGGCATTTTGCATATAATTCTTTTGCTTCTTTTCTTTTTTAAGAAAAGAAGTGGGGCACGGGGTGAAGCCCCAAAAAAACTATTGTAAACCTGTAAGCGTAATACAAACAAGCTCTGGGGGGTTATTTATTCGTATGGTGGGATACCCGCTGGAACCCAAACCGCGGGAAACAATCATCGTTGTATTCCGGTTCACAAATCCGCCTTGCAGGTATCTGGGAAACAGCCCCTGCCCGGGCATAAAAAACGTGCCAAACAGCGGAAACCGCACCTGTCCCCCGTGCGTATGCCCGCACAGCAGCAGGTCTATGTTGTAGTGCATCAGGTTATGGTAATGTTCCGGCCTGTGGGATAAAAAAATGTTATATCCTTTTCCCACGTTTTCAAAAACGGCGGCATGCCTGTAAAAATTCCTGTCTATGGAGATGTCGTGCATCCCTGCGACACGGATCAGATTCCCGCGGATATCAAGCGAGCTCATTTTTCCTGTTGCTATCTGCACCCCTTCCCGAATCAGCACGGGCAGCATTTCTCCAAACAGCTTTTTTTCATGGTTGCCGGTCGCAAAAAAAACAGGCGCCATCTTCACCAGTTCCTGCGCCAGCCGCACGGTATACGGGCGGTTCAGATGTTTCTGGAAAGACCGTGCCACCAGGTCCCCGGTAACGCAGATAATATCGGGAGCAAGCCGGCGCACGGCAGAAAAAAGGTCCCGGTTATCAGGCCCAAAGCTTTTCTCATGCAGGTCGGATAAGTGCGCAATCACCACGGTGTTCTTTATTTTTCCGCTCTGCAGCACATAATTTGCAACTGATATCGTGTCGTTGTTCAGCATTCGGGTCGCTTCCTTGTACATACTGTCTTAATAAAAGGGCGCAAACGGCTTCATAATCACGCACAGCAATTTTTTCAACCAATGCGTGTTTTTAAGTTCTTCCTTTGTCACCATGTGGCATATTTTCTGCCGCGTTATGAAGTCCTCCTTCACCTGCATCACAGCCCTGGATTTATACATCCATACGGCGTTTTCAAAATGCAGAAACAGGCTTCTGTAATCCAGGTTGATGGTTCCCACAATCGCAAGCTCGTCGTCGCACACAAACGTCTTGGAATGCACAAAACCAACCGGGTAGGTATAAAACTGCACGCCCGCCTCCACCAGCGGCGCAAAATAGCTTCGGGACAGGATATACGTAAAAAATTTGTCAAACTTGCCAGGAAAACAGATACGCACGTCCACCCCGCTCATGGCTGCGGTTATAAGAGCGTGCTGCATCGTATAGTCTATAATAAAATAGGGCGTGTTGATGTACACATACCGCCTGGCCTTGGAGATCATGTTAATATATATGTTGTTGCTGGGGTCTTCTTCAATATACGGATCCACCGTATAGGGCAGCACATACCCGTCGCTTTCCGCACCCTGCGCGTCCGCCAGCAGGTCTTTTGCTTTATCCCTTGTTTTGCGCAAAAAGTTCCACAGCGCTATAAAGGGCACCAGCATGTTTTTAACGGCCCTGCCCTTAATAATTACGCCGCTGTCCACCCAGTATCCGTATTTTTCCACTACGTTGATGTATTCGTCAGAGAGGTTGAACCCGCCCGTAATTCCCGTATGCCCGTCAATAATAATCACCTTGCGGTGGTTCCGGTTGTTATGGCGCACGGTCAGCACCGGGATCATGGGGTTGAACACCGCACATTTTACGCCCATGGCCTCCAGCTTTTTATTGTATCCGGCAGGCAGCGTTTTAATATTGCCCATGTCGTCGTATATCACCCGGATATCCAGGCCTTCCGCCGCCTTGCGTTTCAGAATCTCCAGTATCCTGTCCCACATCTTGCCCTCTTTAATGGTAAAAAACTCAAGAAAAATATACCGTTCCGCCTTCTCCAGTTCTCCCACCATCCGCTCAAAAAGCGGCTCGCAGGGGCAAAAAAACTCGGTTCTGGTTTCCCGGTATACGGCAAGTCCTGTAGAATTCACAATAAACGCAGCCTGCCTGGCTGCGGATATGTCTTCCGCCTCCAGCTCTTCCATCACGGCTTTGTTTTGTTGCACGCGTTTAAAATATCCTTTGTATGTGGAATGCCGTACCCTCTTATACAGCGGCTTTCCGGGGTCCCGCTTTCCAAAGAACCAATACATCAGGATGCCAAACAGGGGAAGCGTCAGGATGATAAACATCCACAATATCTTATAAGCCGGATTTTCCTCCGTGCTCAGCAGCCAAAACACCATGATCACGGATGCGGCGGAGAATATAAAGCTAAAAGGCATATACAGGGACGCCCAGTATATAAGCCCATACAGGGTCAGCCCCTGCAAAATCAATAGAACAATTGTATAAAATAATCTTCCGTTTAAAAACCGCAGTCTCTTCTTCATGGTCCTACACCTATACTATATCGCCAGCCGCCGCCCGGTATGCTTTGCCGCATGTTCCCGGCAGGTCAAAGAGCGTTTGTTCTATGTTGCCCCACGAAGTATAAAATATTGCAGCAGTGCTTTTTATTATGCCCTGCCGGCGCTTCCAAACAGCCTGATTTTGCGCAGTGTCTCCTCCCTCACCGCGTCCGTAAAAAGCTCGTTCTGCCGGATGAAGCTCAGTTTCTTCTCTCCATCCACCTTCTGCATGGCTGCCACGGTAAGGTCCGTATAAATATTAATCTTGCTGATCCCATTTTGAATGCTGCCAATAAAGTCCCCGTCGCAAAGCCCGCTGCCGCCGTGGAGCACAAGCGGCATATCCAGCGTTTTTCTTAATGCAGCAAGTATATCAAGGCGCAGCACAGGCTTCCTGGTATACACCCCATGCGCCGTACCCACCGCTACCGCAAGCGCGTCCAGGCCGGTTTCATTCTTAAAGGTAATTGCTTCCTGCACGTCCGTGTATTCGTAACCGTCCGTTCCCTGATCGCCGCCGTATGCGGTCACATGGCCCAGCTCCGCCTCCACCGATACGTTCAGAGGCCCGCAAACATCCACCACTTTTTTGGTGATTGCAATGTTTTCCGCCAGCGGCAGGCTGGAAGCGTCTATCATCACAGACGTAAACCCGGCGTGCACGGCGCGCACCACACCCTCAAACGTATTTGCGTGGTCCAGATGCAGGCATACGGGCACCGGCGCCTTTTGCGCCAGGGGAATCACCATCCCCGCGTACGCGGCCACGTCTATGTAATCCTCAAACACTTCCCCGTATGCAATGATGACGGGAGATTTTTCTTCCTCCGCGGCCTGCAGAATTCCCTTTACCATTTCCATGTTAAACGCGTCAAAATTGCCCACAGCGTAGCGCTTTGCATGGGCGTCCTTCAGTATTTCAGATAAGTTTACAAGCGACATAGTAGTTCTCCTGTTTTAAATTTAAAAAAGAACGTATCCTCTACGCTCTTTTTTATTTAATGTTTTGGATTTAAATTACAGCAGTTCAGCGCCTTCTATTCCTTTTTGTTTGGCCGCCAGCTTCACCTCGTCATAAAATCCGGCAAATGCGGCTCCCATATACGGCCCTGTATAGAATATATACAAAATACCAATGGTTAACTGGCTTAAAAGTACCCAGCCAATAAACGTAAGCCCCAGCACGAACAGCTTCCATTTGTAACCGTCCATCATTTTTTTGGAAAGCGTCAGGGCCTCAATGGCTCCCACGTTCGGGCTGTCCGCCAAAATATACTTCGTGCAAAAATACGAAAGAGATTTAATGATAACGGGTATCAGCAGCAGCAGTGTCAGCAGCCACCAGGGGCTGAAAACCTGCCCGAAGCTGTTCCAGAATTGAATCCATTGGTTGTTCATAAAAGGCATTCCGCTGTACATCCCCGGCGTCATTCCGCTTAACGCATATCCGCCAAAGCTCATAAACGCAACTGCGGCAAAAATTATGAATACAGCAATAAACGGGATAATAAAGATCAACGACCATAAAAACAGCCATAAAATCATCCAGAGCGATCCGCCCAGTACGCGTCCGTACCGGCTGAAAGGCGCAAACAGGTTATCCACTTTCACCTCAGAACTCCGGTATACGTTCAGATAGAAAAAATTCATCCCAACCGTAATAATGGTTCCTACCAATAAAGACAGAAGCCAGCCCACGGCGGGAATGTACCCCATAACGCCTATAATCACCCATCCCAGCAGGTTGATACCCACCACCGGCCAGTACCGGCTTGTAAATCCGCGCATTGCCTGCGCCTTAATTTCTCCTCTTGTTTTCATTCAAATACCCCCTTATAAAATATTGTATGCATATAGCCTGCCGTAAAATTTATGATGCTCCCAAAATAAGTATACTACCCCAAAAGATACATAGCAATATTTTAACAATGTTTTCACATATATACGCATAACAGATATAGGGGGTATATGTGTAAAATAAACGGCCCGGCTACCGGATGCACTCCCGCAGCCTCGCGGCGGCTTCCTCCATGGTCATGTCCTTGCGGAAAAGCCCCGCTGTCCCGGCCACAAAACTGCCCGCGCCCGCCCGCGCCATTTTAACCGCGTTCTCAAAGCTCACGTTCCCGTCCACCTGCACCACCACGTTTGCGCAGTTCTTCCCGTCCAGGTACTCCCTAGTGCGGCTGATCTTCTCCAGAGTCGCCGGCACCATCTTCTGCCCCGCATAACCCGGATTCACGGTCATAATTAAAACAAAATCAATCACATCCAGCACATACTCCAGCATGCCAATGGGCGTCGCGGGGTTCAGCGCAGCGCCCGTCAGAATGCCCTGGTTTTTCAGCCCGGCAAGCACCCTCTGCAGGTGCACGGTGCTCTCCGCGTGTACGGATACCGCGTCTCCCGGCAAAAGGTTAAAATACGGTATCTTTTCTTCGGGCCTCTCAACCATCAAATGGATGTCAAACGGAATATCCGTTTTGCCGCGCAGGCTGTCCACCATGCAGCACCCAAGCGCGTAATTGGGCACAAAGGAGCCGTCCATAATGTCAAAATGCAGGTATTCAATTTTAGCGTTGCCAAGCGCCTGCAAATCTTTTTTTGTATCCGCAAAATCCAGGCACATCAGGGATGCGGATATTCCTTTTTTAAACATGCGTTTGCCTCCTTTACGGTTTTACAACCACGCGCATATCCTCGTGGGCTTCCGCGGCCTCAAACGCCTTTTGCACCTCGGCAAGCGGGAAAGACCTGGTAATAAAGGGCTTTACGTCAATGGTGCCCGTGGCAATCAGGTCCACAGCCTTTTGGTGGTGCCTGGGCATTGCGCCGTGCGCGCCCGTTATAATGAGTTCCTTGTAATGGATCAGGTTTGTATTCAGCGTCACATTTTCCTTTTCTTTGGGCAGCCCGCCAAAAAAGTTCACATACGCCCTGTTTTTCGCCATTAAAATCGCGTCCTGCTGCGCCTCGGGCGACGGATTCGCCGTAATCACCACATCCGCTCCCAATCCGTTTGTTTCTTCCAGCACGCGCTTTATAGCGTCTTCCTCACCGGAGCATATGTAAACGTCCGCCGTATCCGCATCTTTCGCAATCTCCAGCCTGTGCCGTGAGCGCTGCACCAGAATAATCTTGGCAGGGCCCATTTTCCGCACCACATTCGCCGTCATGCATCCCAGAGGCCCCGCGCCAATAATTACCACGTTATCCCCCAGGTGCACGGGCGAAAGCTCCAGCGCGTTCAAAATACAGGCAAGCGGTTCGGCCATCGCTCCCTCTTCAAAACTCACATGGTCCGGAATCCTGTGCACCGGCCCGTATGTCAGCGTCAGCTTGTTCAGGGGCAGGTATTCCGCAAACCCGCCCTGAAACTGGTATCCCACAGCGTAGTTGATCTGGCAGTTGTTGCCTATCCCGGCCTCGCAAAACGCGCATTCCCCGCATGGAACATCCCCGCCAATCGCTACCCGGTCTCCCGGCCTGAACTTCGTGACGTTCTTGCCCACTTCCACAATCTCTCCTGATATTTCATGCCCAATAATGGCGGGAAACGTTACCCTGTTGTTGCCCGAATGGAAAATACGGATGTCCGATCCGCAAACCGCGCAGGCCCGCACGCGCACCAGCGCCTCGTCGTCCCCTACAGGCGGCTTTTTCACGTCATGTACGGCCATTTTATTATACTCTTCTACAACCATTGCTTTCATATTCATTGTGTTTGTTTTCCTTTCTATTCGCTTACAAACATTACCCGGTTGGAAAACTCGGTTTTATTTTTAATCATCTCCAGCACCCGGCTTGCTTCGCTTAAATCCACCCGGTGCGTAATAAATTTTTTAACGTCCATTTTTCCGCCCGCCATGGTTTCAAGGGCTATTTTCCAGTCGTTCTTTTTCTGCGTATAGCTAGAGTTCCATGTGCCCAGCACGGCAAGCTGCTTGCGCAAAATCTCCCAGTAATCATGCTGGCTCAGGGGCATATCCCCCAGCGGGTTGCCCATCAGTACCACCTTGCCCTGCGGCTTTGCCACCTGAAGGCATCCGGCCAGGGCAGGGGCAACGCCCGCGCCCTCCACGGCAATATCCACGCCGCGCCCCTCCGTCGCATCCAGCAGGCCTTTTTTCCAGTCCGGCAGGCTGTTGTTCATGGCAAACGCAAAGCCCACGCTTTTTGCAAAATTAATCTTCTCCTGGTCTATATCCAGCAGAAAAATCTTGTCCGCACCCCATGCCCGCGCAAATTCCGCCAGCATCAGGCCAATGGCCCCCGCCCCAAATATGGCCACGCTGTCCCCCAGCTCCACGCCCGCGCGGGAAAGAGCGTGCAGGGATACCGCGGCGGGCTCCGCCATGGCCATTTCCTCATACGAAAGGTCTTTATCGCAGAATACCAGGTTCCACACAGGCACGGCGATGTATTCAGCAAAGCCGCCGTCGCAGCGGGAACCAAAATAATTGTAGTGCCTGCAGGAAGCGTATTCGCCCACCTCGCACATATCGCAGCGGAAGCAGGGCAAGAGCGGAAAAACGGAAGCTTTCCTGCCCAAAAACCGGTCATCCACACCCTCGCCCAGCTCCACCACCTGGCCCGCGAATTCGTGCCCCGGAATGGTGGGAAACGAATAGGTCCCTTTCACAAAAATACGCGAAATATCAGATCCGCAGATGCCGGACGCCTTTATCTTTAAAAGCACTTCCCCTGCTTTGGGCGAAGGAGTGGGCGCCTCTTCGTATACAAGATTGCCAACCGCTTTTAAAACACATGCCTTCACTTGCAAAGTCCCCCTAAAATTGTTTTTTTCAACCCATGTACTGTGTTATAATGGTATCATATTTGATCAGGTTTGCATACGGCGGCGCAAAAAATTGAAATTGATCATCAGTATCGCCCAATTCGGTCAAATTTGAGCAAATTCACAAGCAGGGGGAGCCGTTATGTTTATTTTGGAACGCCAGCACAACATACTGGAACTTTTGCGCCAGCACAAATTTCTGGATGTGCATAAACTGGCCAAATTGCTGTTTGCCAGCGAATCCACTATCCGGCGGGACCTTACCGTGCTGGAAAACGCAGGGCTTGTCCGCAGAACGTTCGGCGGCGCGGGCCTGCTGGAGGGCCTGAACACAGAGATACCTCTTGCCGTGCGTGTGGACAAATACAATCAGGAGAAAGAAAAAATTGCACGGTTGGCTTCCAGCCTGCTCACAAGCGGCAACACCATCATCATAGATTCTTCCTCCACTTCCTTCAAACTGATCCCCTATGTGGAGGCGCACCGCTCCACCGTGCTTACCAACAGCCCCAAAACGGCCATAGAGCTTGCCAAATATCCGGGCATAAAGGTATATTCCACCGGAGGTTCCCTGCGTGAGAACTCCCTTTCCTATGTGGGGCGCATCGCCAAGCAGGCGGCAGGCCTCTTTAACCTGGACGCCATGTTTTTTTCGTGCGTGGGCATCTCCATCCGGGACGGCCTCACGGATTCCAACGAGGACGAAGCCGATTTAAAAAACATCATGATGCAGCATTCCCGCAAAAAAGTTGCCATGGTGGATTCTTCCAAGTTTGGCATGGCTGCGTTCTCAAAAATCTGCCCTTTATCGTCCATAGACGTGCTGATTACGGACAGGGATCCCGGCCCGCAATGGCGCGCAGCGCTTGCAGAGGCGCGCGTCCAACTGCTCTGCCCGTAAAAAAACTTAAGTCCGCATCTTTGACAACCATATGACTGTATGGTATGATAAAAATAACTTTACTGACTAACAGCCATTTTTTATGGAACACTGTGCTACAATGCATCAGAAATAAATTAGATTGTCCGGAAAAAATTCCGGGCGCTGTGCTCGCCCAACCCAAAAAGCCAATGGCTATGGGAATTTAAATTTAAGGAGGATTTGTATGCCGCAAAGCTATCTGACAGACGAAACAATTGAACTGCTCTCCGAACTGAGCGAAGCCGCCAGAAATTCCTGCCTGATTGATACTTCCCTCTACCAGAAGTATGATGTAAAACGCGGTCTCAGGGATATCAGCGGAAAGGGCGTTCTTGCCGGACTTACAGAAATTGCCGAAGTGCATGCCTATATTATTTCAGAGAACGAAATGGTTCCCTGCGAAGGAAAACTTTTCTACCGGGGTATTGATATTGAAGAAATAACCAAGGGTTTTTTTGACGAAGGGCGTTTTGGTTTTGAAGAAAGCTGCTATCTGCTTTTATTTGGCAAGCTTCCATGCGAGGCAGAGCTGCAGCGTTTTTCCGCATTGCTTGGGAAATGCAGGGAAATGAGGCACGATTTTGTACGGGATATCATTATGAAATCCCCCAGCAAAAATATCATGAACTCCATGGCAAGAAGCGTTCTGGCGCTCTACAGTTATGAGGATAACCCGGACGATACATCCATCCTAAACGAACTCCGGCAATCCATAGAACTCATTGCCAGGTTTCCCCTGCTGGCGGTTTATGGATACCAGGCGTATTCCCATTACCATAAGAAAGACAGCCTTTATATCCACAGCCCACAGGAGCCGTTAAGCACGGCGGAAAACATACTGTATATGCTGCGTCCGGACAGCAAGTATTCGGATTTTGAAGCAAGGATACTGGATCTTGCGCTTGTCCTGCACGCGGAGCACGGCGGAGGCAATAATTCCACGTTTACCACCCATGTGGTCACCTCCTCAGGGACAGACATCTATTCCGCAATATCCGCCGCCATCGGCTCGCTCAAGGGGCCCAAGCACGGCGGCGCCAACATCAAGGTCGTGGAGATGATGGAGAACATCAAAGAGAATATCTCGGACTGGACGGACGAGGACGAGATTACAAACTACCTGGAGCGGGTGCTGAACAGGGAGGTGTTCGACCATGCGGGCCTGATCTACGGCATCGGCCACGCCGTGTATTCCCTGTCAGACCCCCGCGCCCTCATATTCAAAAACCATGTGGAAAAGCTGGCAAACGAAAAAGGCCTGCAAAAAGAATTTGTACTGTATTCAAACGTGGAAAAGCTGGCGCCCGAAGTGATCGGCCGCATTCGCAGAATGTATAAAGGCGTAAGCGCCAACGTAGACTTTTATTCCGGGTTTGTATACCGCATGCTGGATCTGCCGCCAGAGCTGTATACCCCCATCTTTGCGGTGGCCCGCATTGCGGGGTGGTGCGCGCACCGAATAGAGGAGATCGTAAACGGCGGCAAAATCATCCGGCCCGCCTATAAAAGCATTACGCAGCACCGGGAGTACATCCCCATTGATAAAAGATAATCCGCCCAAAAGCTGCAAATTCCCGAAATTTTAAAGTTATCATAAAAGCGCTCCCTATGCGCTCAGCTTGATAACAAAGTTCATAATGATTAGAAACACCAGAAGCATAATTCCCTTGGCTATACGAAGGCCGCTGAAAGCCCCAAACACAAGGTATTTCGAGCATTACGACGCAAGCGTAGTTCATCCTACGCTGAGGAGTAAGCACAGAAACAACGCAGTAGTTGGGGTTTGTCAGCGGCCTGAAGCGCTCCTTATTGGAAGCGCTTTTTTAATCTATATGTACCCTCTGATCCCGCGCCCGTACGTACAGGCTGGGGATCATGGGTTTTTTATCGTGCCAATGAATACCTCCACTCCCGGATGGAGCCAATATCAAAAACATTCGTGTATCCCATTTTGATCAGCGTCAGGCTTGCTATCCTGCTCCTGAATCCGCTGGAGCAGTTCACAAAAATCTTAGCTTCCCTGTTTCCAATCATTTTAGGCGCCTTGTTTGCTATTTCTTCATAGGGGATGGAAATGGCTCCAGGGATATGGCCTGAATCAAATTCATCCTGTGTACGGACATCAATCACCACAATGCTTGGATCTGCGTCCAGCATGCTTTTAGCCGTCTGCATCGTAATTCTTGTATACATATATAAGCCCCCCTTGTGCGTTTTATACATTCCGCCAAGCTTATATATACTATTACATTACACATATAATTGTTAATGATTTATACATTCAGCACTTTCAAATGATTTGAGAAAATCAGGTCGGCCACAATGGAAGCGGCGCCTATAATGTGCCCTTCTTCCCCAAATTTGGATTTAAAAACGGATATGCTTTTGTTTTCCCGTGCCAGTATGCTGGCGTTTACCCTGTCTTCCATATACTTAATCAGCCGCATATCCAGCAGGCTTCCGTAGCTTCCCACAATCACCCTGCTTGGGTCCACAATGTTTACAATGCCGGTTACGGCAATGGCCAGTTTATCCAGAATGCCAAGCATCACATGCATAGCCTGGGTGTTTTCTGCGCAAAGTTCACTCACCTCCGCAACACTTTTCAGATCCGTACCGCAAGCCTGGTTAATCGTCCCAATAATATTGGGCGCAGATGCATACAATTCAATGCATCCCCTGTTCCCGCAGCCGCACGTCGCTCCGTGGTGGTCAATGGACATATGCCCAAACTCGCCGGAAAAGCCGCTTTTGCTCTGGAACAGCTCCCCGCCCGAAACAATACCCGCGCCAAGGCCGTTTGTTATGCCGATATATACAAAATCCATCACATTAATGCCGTAACCGTAGTATTTTTCGGCCAACGCAGCCGCGCTCATATCGTTCCTTAAAAAAACGGGCAAGCCTGTCCGCGCCTCTACCAGTTCCCTCACATGTATGTCGTGGATTCCGTAAAAATTGGTAGGTTTTAAAATAATGCCGTCTTTAATATTCACAGGGCCAATGGAAGATACGCCAAAGCCCAGAATGGTCCGGTCTGTAAAGCGCGCCAGTTCGTCCACCTCAGCTATCATTTTTTCAATCAGGCTTTCATTGTTGTCGCTGTGGTCCAGGTCAAAACATACCCTGTGCAGAAGATTTGCCTTTAGATCCATCAAAATGCCCGTGATTGCGTCCCTGCCCACAAAAATGCCCGCAAGAATAGGAGAATTCATTGCCAAATCTACCTTAACCGGCCTCCTGCCCACCATGTTTTCCGTCGCCAGGTCGTGTACATTGCACAAAAAGCCGTTTTCAATCAGTCCGTTAATAATATTGGAAAGCGTCATCCTGGTGAGCCCTGTTTCGTTGGCCAGCCAGATGCGGGAAACATCCTTGTGCGTGCATATCAATTTCAGAACCAGCGACCTGTTGAACTCTTTCACGGTTAGGCTGTTCGCCCCAGATTTCTCCAAAATAGCCTCCTTTTTAAAACCATTATACAATCATATCATCTTACCATAACGCTGCCTATTAGTAAATCCATTTTACCGCATAATATGCAAAATACGACAGCATATAGATAAAAATATCCTCTTTTTGGTTTTGGAGCATAAGGGGCAAAAAAATAGATAAGGTCGGTTATTTCTCTTCCGCCTGCAAAAACTCGTCGTATTCTCTTGCGGAAAGCAGGTCCAGTTTGTCTTCTATACCGGATACTTCAAATATCCACGCGTCGTAGGGCGCGGCGTTAATCAAATCGGGCTCGTCCAGCAGCCGTTCGTTCACAGCACCAATGGTACCTGTTACGGGCAAAAACATATCCGCAGCCGCCATGTCAGATTCAATGCCCGCCACAACGTCTCCCGCCGCAAAAACCTCGCCTTCTGTAGGCATATTCACATAAACAATGTCACCCATCTGCCCCTGGGCAAAATCCGTGATTCCAACCAAAGCAGTTGTATCGTCTTTAAATTCAATCCACTCGTGCGTTTTTGTATACAACAGATTTTTCGGAATGTTCATAATTTACCTCCATAAATAACTTTGTATTGAATGGATCCCAATAAATTCATGCGTTTCTGATAACAACGCTAAAAAACAGGGGCCATACTTCCGGCAGTATACCTTTATGCCCGCAAAATGCCGCGCATGCATCATTTCGTTTTCAAGCCGGCATTCCTAGTATGTTCTAAATTTTAAAAACAGCCTTAAGGTAATTATTTCAACAGGGTTCAATTCAGTTTAAGCCGCAGACCACTGCAAAAAAAACCAGGGTCTGCCCGTGTTTGTCAATATCATTATACTATGCCCGCCCTGAGCCAAAACAGCAAAAAACACAGCCGAGGTTTCAAGCAAACGCAAGATATAATCTGCAAGCGCCCAAAATTCGGCTGTCCTTTTAAAAATATAGTATTTTTTAATGTTTTTAAATATTTAAGCAGGCTTGCCTGCAATTATCTCAGGCCTCGTAACCGGCGTACTGCAACACCCTGTCCACATACTCCCGCACAATCTGCGGAACGGTCTGGTATTCCGCGCCTTGGCTGCTGGTAACGCCCCTCTTTGCCAGGTTGCCCGGCCCGGTGTTATACGCCGCCAGCGCCAGCTTTAAGTCACCGTTATACCGTTCCAAAAAGCGCGCAATTTCAGACGTGCCTGCCACAATATTCTGCGCCGGGTCAAACGGATTGGAAACGCCGTCCTCCGCACAATTTTCGGGCATCAGCTGCATCAGCCCCATTGCGCCCGCGTAGGAAACGCAGTTGGGGTTAAAGTCAGATTCCGCCTTAATCACTCCCAAAATCAAATTCACCGGGAGGTTGTATTGACTGCTTGCGCTTTCAATGTATTGCATATAGGGCTGCGCCTGCTGCAATAGCGCCTCCTGGGTTCCGGACGCGTTCCCGGCAGCCACGCTTGCATATCGCTGTGCCGCCGCGTTCAAATATTCCTGCGCGTCCGTACTCTGCGCAGCCGAATTACCGGCAGGGGAAATCCCCAGCTTTTCCTCCAGAATAGCCTTGAACATATCGGGTTTCTGCATCACGCTGCTTTTCCTGGCAGCTATTGCGTTCAGTCTGGATTCAATTTTTTCTATGCCCAAGCGCGTCCGTCCTTTCTATACCTTTTTATAAATAGAAGGGCTTACGTATTTAAAGCTGGTTTTACTGTTCAAAAGCGTTTCAGACATGCCAATCAGAAGGTACCCCCCGTTTTCCAGAGCGTCGTAAAACCGGCCTGCCAGCGCCTCTCTTGTCTTTGCGTCAAAATAGATCATTACGTTGCGGCAGAAGATAACATGGAATTTTCTCCTGAACGCAAAATTGGTCTCCATCAGGTTAAAGCTTTTAAAAATCACTTCGTCCTTAATCTGGGGCGAAATCTGGTATGCGTTTTCTTTTACCTTAATAAAATATTTTTTAATCCACTGCTCGGGCAGCTTGTTCATCCTGTCCAGAGAATAGACGCCTTCCGCCGCCGCATTCAGCACATTTGCCGATATGTCTGTGGCCAGCAGCTTTTTGTTCAGGCCCAGGCTGCCGCCGTGGAAATAATCGTCCAGAACCATGGCAATGGTATACGGTTCCTCTCCGGAAGAACAGCCCGCGCTCCATATCGCCAGGTTGTTGTCGCGGATACGGGGCATCATCTCAGGAAGCGCCGTCTTTCTCAAAAACTCAAAATGCTGTTCTTCCCGCATAAAATAGGTAAAATTTGTAGTCAACTTGGAAACCAGAATAGATATCTCCTTGCCGCTGGGATCCTTCATAATGTGTTCAATATATTCCGTAAAATCGCGAAAGCCTTTCTGCGTTACCAGCATGCTCAGCCTGGATTCAATCAATACCCTTTTCTGGGCAAGGTTAATCCCAAACGTATCATACATATAATCTCTCAGCCGGTAAAAATCCTGGTCGCTTAACTGCATGAAATACCTCTTTTTTATGTCTCATAGTATTAGTATATATGAAAAATGGCCGGTTTGGCCAGATTTTTTGTCGAAATTTTTACAGAAACAAATCAACCAGCAGCCCGCGGATATCGTCCACGTTATCCAGCAGGTTAATGTTGTTCTTTTCATCACTGAGCACCTTCCGGGTCATTTCATCCAGCTTTCCATTGATCTGGCGGATGATCGCGTAAACCCTGTTTCTGCCCCCAAAACCAAGCGTCGCTTCCTTGGAGAAGGCAAATCCGTTGCTCACTGTCTCATTCAAAAGGCTGGTAATCATCTCGCGGTATTTTTGCAGCTCGCCAATGTCCGCGCGGCCGCCCAAAACCTTGCCCTGTTTTTCAATATCAGAAATCAGCCCCGCTATGCGCTGGGTATACAAATTGTCGGCTTCGTCCGAGAGATGCCTGCGAAACTGCAAAACTTTCCCCGGGCTGTCCGGCATGTCTTCTATAACTGTTTTTGTAATGCGGTCCATCGAAACAGGCGCGATGCCTTTTACATTCATATAGAATCAACCTTTTAAAATAATAAGCCTTGCCCCATGCCTTACAGCCCTGTGTTTTGCATATTGTAGGCTTTCACCGCGCGGATGGACTGTTTTGTGCTGCGCACATTGTCCATATACCTGTTCATCACTCCGTTTAAAGCCAGCATATTTGTCTGGTCGGTCGTTTGCAGCTTTTTGGCCAGTTCGCGGCACAGCCAGTGATGCTTTTCAAACTCCTGCTCTTCGCTCTTTTCCTCGGGCATAGCTTTCAGGCGCATTTGCATATCGCTGATCTGCTGCATAATTTCAGCGCGTGTCTTCAGGCCGTTTACAATAACGCCCAGGCCCTCCTTGGTTTCGGCCAATTCCACATTAGCGGTGATGGAATCGGTAACTTCTATCAAAGATTTAAACCCTGCTTCTATATCTTTTATCAGATCCAATCTTTCACTCATATCCTCTTTACCCTCAACAATCAGTATTGTTCGCAAACCATGCTCGTTTCCGTTTTCTGCTTCGCATCAATCCATGCGTTTTTCAGCGTGGTGAGCATATTCAGAATCGCCGGCGCGGCGTCCAACTCTTTTTTCATATTCATTTGTACAAGTTCGCTCAACATAAAATCGTACAGTTTCAGCAAATCCTCGGAAATCTCAAAGCTCATATCCAGGCTGTTCATCAATTCCCCAATAATATCCTGCGCGCCCATTAATGAACTGCTTGTCTGCTCAATATCGCCGGACTCCAGGTATATCTGCGCCAGCTTTATTTTTTTGATGCAGCCCTCATACAGCATGATGATGAGATCGGCCGGGCTTGCTGTGGAAATATAGTCCTGTTTATAACGTTCTTTTAAATTGACTGTTGCGTACATATAAGTAACTCCTGTCCTATATAGCTCTTTGTTGAAACAAAATTTTCAAACCGGCCTGTTTTAGCTGCTAAATTGCGAAGTAAGCCAGCTCATCTGTGCGCTGTATTGTGCTAGCGCCGTTTCCATGGCTGCAAACCGGTTATAATACTCCGTTTCCTTATCCTGCATTTTTTCAAGCTGCTCGCTGTATTTGGTTTTATCGTCGCTCAGTTTGTTAGTCAGATTTACAAGCGTCGTCTTGGTCAGAGTATTCTCATAGTTCGTCATCTGGGTGTAAAAGCCGGTAATCAACCCCGAATATTTTGTCTTGGTAGCCGCGTCGGTGGATGTGCTGGAGCCCACCATCACCTCGGACACGGCATCGGGGTCGGTTTGCAAAACGCTGCGCAGCTTGTCCTCATCCAGCGTTATCTGCCCCTTATCGCTCCATGTGCCTGTGCTAAGGCCAATATCCGAGGCGGAAAGCCCTGTATCTCCAACCTTTTTGTACAGCGCGGTGCGCATTGCCACCAGCAGGTCAGATATACCGGAATCATTGTGCAAAATTCCCTGCTTGGCCTTCGTATCCCACGTCGCAAGGTCCTCTTCCGAAAGGCTGGAGCGCTCCGATTCAGACAGAATGGGGTAATCGTAGTCCTGCTGTTCGGATATCGTACTGTTCAGGCTGGCCACAAGCGCGTTATAATCCGTCACAAAGGCTTTTACCTTTGCAATCACACTGTCGATATCCTGCGAAACGCTGAAATCAATCGCCGATTGCGTGCTGCCTGATGCAGTGGAATCAAAATTCGCAGTCAGCTTAAAGGTCATTCCGTCAATGGTAAAAGTATTGCTGGATTGTGTAACAGTCTCGCCGTCAATCACCATGGAAGCGTCCGAACCCGTCGCGGACGAATCGCTCAATCCAAAAAATCCGCCGCTTCCAAAGGCATTTACCCCGGAGCCGTTTTCAACCGTAAGGCTGGCATCCGCTCCCATTGTGTCGCTTACAATCGTAAACGAATCGGTTATGCTGCTGTAGGTCATGGTCGCATTCGCGTCGGAGTCCGCGTTTACCTTCTGCATCATGGCCGAAACGGATGTTGTAGACGCGTCAAAGGAGAAGGATTTTCCGTTTATAGAAAAAGTGAATTTGTTGTCCGCGTCCAGAGTCAGATCCATGCCCATTTTCGCCGCGGCGTCTTTAATGCTGTCGTTTGCAATATCTATGGTATTTTTCTTGGTTGTGGAACCCGCGGCAATCCCAACGGGGCTGGAAGCGCTGAAAAACTGCCCGTCCCCCACATTGGCAAGAGCCAGGCTGGTTCCCGTACCCGTAACATTGCTTCGGACCATAAACTTGTCGGAAGCGGAATCATAAGTCATCCGCACATTGGCCGTTTCGTCCGCGTTCACTGTGGACATCACTTCGTCCATTGTCTGTGTCTTATCAAAGGAAAAGGTTTTTCCGTTAATTGTAAAGCTCACGTTTCCAGAAGAGTCAAATCCAAAGTCTTTGCCCGTTGCCGCCGCTATTTCCTCCAGGGTCATGCTGCTTTTTACCGCGCTGGATTTTGCCGCGTCGCCTTCCGCAATGCCAAAAGCGCCGTCCGTGCCAAAAACAGAATTGTCTCCGGCAACATTCTGCAAATTCAAGGCGCTGCTAGACCCAATCACGTCGCTTTTGATCGTTATGGTTCCGTCCGTGTTCAGGGACATGGTAGCCTTTGCGGTCGTATCATCGTTCACGGCGGTAATCACGTTGTTCAGCGTTTCACTCTGGTCAAATACAAACGATTTGCCGTTCACGGTAAAAGAAAGCTTGTCGGATTCATCCGCAAAGCTGAACACACTGGTTCCGTCCGAATATTTCAGGTCTTTCAGCGCAACGTCTCCCGCATCCGACTGCAGAGCCTTGGTGCCTGTTGCGGTCGCAACCTTGTTGGTTCCGGCCGTGCTTGTATAAGAAGCCGCCTGGCTCCTGTATTTTGTGCCCGAGAGCGTAGCCGCCTGCGCCATTGTAACGCTCGAGATGGTATGCGCGCCTGCCGAAGCGGCGGAGGTTGCCGTAACGCTCACATAATTGTTGGACGTCATGCTTACGGCATAGGCCTTGTAAGCCGCTGTGGAATAGATGTTGGCGCTGCTTGTTGCGCTCATATATGTATTGCGGAAGTCTTTGAGCTGCGTTTTAATATCTGTATAGGCCTGGTATTTCCATTGAACCAGCGTTTCGCTTTTAAAAATTTTATCCAGCTTCGCCTGCTCGGAATAAAGCATGTCTTTTACCAGCGTATCGGTATCCAGGCCGGAATACATGCCGGTTATCCTGGTGGTAGACCTTGCGGTGGTGGCAGAAGACAACCCGGATATCAGATTCACATTGTTCGACGTACTTGTGCTGGTCGTCGTATTTGTTGATGTAGAAGTTGCAGAATTCACTGTAGACATACGATCAACTCCTTTCTAAGAAGAGGGCCTGTATTTATTATCGTCCGTTCCTCCAAGAACTGTAATCCTTTTTAAATATGGACGAAATATTGCACGTTTTTAAGCGAGCTTTGGCCGTATACCGCCGTTATATAATTGTAATTGTACAAATGCTCTCCCGCCTGCGCAATCGCAACGCCCCGGGCCGCATCATATCCGCCGTCCTGAGACGGGCTCACCACCTGCATATGTCCGTGTCCGTTCGAATTTTTCCAGCTGGTTATGGCAGGCATGCCCTGGTTTGCAAAGGCCTGCGCATCCTCCGCGCCCACCTGCACCCATCCGTACTGCTTGCCATATGTGTTCAGCCAGTCGTTTACCGCGTTTGCGTCCAGTTCCACCGCGCCCGCGCTGCCGGCCTGGGCCGGTTCGCCGGTGGCGGCATTGATATAATGCGGAATCTCCGCGCCCATTGCCCGGCTCACGTCCCACGCAAAAATATTGCAGTACGTATCGTTCTGGCCAAGCTTGTTTACGCGGTACCGTTCGTTATCCTCCACGTTAAACTGGTTGATCACCGCCCGGTAGTCCGAGGCGCTGCGTTCTCCCACATGGCTCACAATGCCGGGGTTGGCCGCCACCCAGGATGCCGCCGGAATAGAGCCCGCCGATCCTGCGCTGCGGTACTGATTTAAGTAGCTTGTAAGCATACTTGCGGTGGTGCTGGTTTGCAGGGCCTGTGTGTAGCCGCTTGCACCAAGAGCAGAAGAACCCATTGACGAAAGCGCGGAGGATGTGGAATCCATGCCCATCATTTGCATAAGCAGGTTCGCATTTATGCCGCTGCCGCCGCTCTCCCCGCTCTGGTTGGAAAGCAGCAGCATCATCATTAAAGTATTCATCATGGAGGACGAACCCATCAAGCTGCTCGTGCCTCCTAACAGGCCGCTGTCCGAATCGGAGCCGTTCAGGTTGGAAAAGTCCGCAATGGAGCCTGCAGATTCGTTCATCATGGAAGAGAGCAATAAACCAAACAATTTTGCCGTATTTTTGTTCTCCGTGGTGTTCTGCACATTAGCACTGTTGCTGCCTGCGCTGCTCACAGCGTCAATTTCAGCCATCATTACGCTCCTTTATGTTTCTATTTTTTCTATCGTGATTTTTGGGCGTCACTTTAGCCAAATAAGCCCAAAACTTATCAACACTAAAATGATTTAATAAATCCGCAAGTTTTGCCGATATCTATTATAACTGATTTTTTTATTGGGAGGAATCCGCCTTGCGCATAGAACAGCCTGTTCAAATCAATTTTTCTACTCCCGGACAGCAGGCCGCGGCTCAAAAATTCGCGGCGCTTCATACGGGGGATATTATCCCTGTGCAGGTCCTTGGTTTGGACAAGGGCAAGCTGCTCATCCGGATGCAGGATGGCTCTTCGCTGCGCGCGGATTTCAAGGGAGAAATGTTCTTTCTTCCCGGAGACCTGCTGGACCTTGCGCTGGAATCCCGCACCAGCCGCGCGGTTGCTTTCCGGCTGTCTTCGGTAAACGGCCAGCCCCTGCGCATGGAAGCCAGCGATTCAGAGATCAGCCTGCTCCGTTCGGGCATTGAGCCTACCCGGCAGAATCTGTCTGCATCCCGTATTTTGCAGCAGTACGGTTATACCCCCACCCCGGAGAACCTGGCAAACCTCTCGCGCATCATGCAGGAAAATCCAAATATGCCGCAGGAAACGGCCGCTTTTTTTGCCGCCAACAACCTAGAGCCGGAAGAAGAAGTCGTCCGGCTGTTTACGCAGATACAATCGGAAACTTCCCTCCTGGGGAACCGGGCAACAGCGCTCCAGGCAGCAATCCATCAACTTTTTCCGTCCGCAGAGCAGGGCAATCCTTCCGGCGCCCAGGTCCTTTCGCAAGCCCCGCCGCTTCAAACGGCAGCAGATACGCCGGCGCAGCCCGCAGATTTGCCTAAAAATACGCCAAAGCAGCCCGCAGACATGCCCGTGCAGCAGCAACAGGCTGCCGGCGCGCAAAGGCAGCCGGAAGCTCCGGCCGCGCGCGTATTCATGGACCAAGTCCTCAAGAGCCTGCAACAGGCCGATCCGCAGGCGGCCCGCCAAACCGCAGATTCTCCTCAATTTACCGCTTTGATCCGCCAGCTTCCCGCAATGTCCCCCGGCCAGGCGCAAACCGCTGTCCGGGACTTTGCCTCCTCCCTTGCCCTGAGTCCAACCCAGCAAAAAGCGGTAACAGCAGCCCTGCATGCGGCATACAGCCCGCCCGCTGCCCCGCCGCCAAATGCCCCCATCCAGCCGCAAACCCCAGATGCCGGAACCAATTCTCCCAAGGCTTCCGTTTCACCCGCCAATACGCCGCCAAACCCGCAAACGCTGCAAACGCTGTTTCAACATTTAAACAACTTCTTTGCAACCGTGCAGCCCCAGTTCAATACTGTTACAGCCGAATCACTGCAAAATACCCTCCGCAGGCAGGAAAAGCAGGCTGAAGACGTGGAGACCGCCGTTGCGGGCCTTGTGGGCGAAAAGCATACCCTTACCCGGCAAGCCTCCGAAATTCGCAGCCAGATTGGCCTCAACGCGGGCCTGGAAAACTTCTATTACTGCCAGATACCCCTTCAGTTCCGGGAACAGAAAACAACCGCCGAGCTGTATGTATTCGAACGCAACCGCCGGACGCAAGAGGCAAGGGAGGACTGCACCATACTCATTGCCCTGGATACGCAAAACATGGGCCGCTGTGAGACCCTGCTTCGCGCGGATGGCAGAAGCCTGGATATACGCCTGCGGCTCACCTCCCAAACGGCCTGCCGTTTTGCCGAAGAAAACGCGCAGGAATTGCGCGGTTCTCTTGAGGACGCAGGATTCACACTTAAAAACCTTTCTTTTGAGGTATTGGAAAAAAAGACCACCCCCCTCAACGCGCAAAGCGTATTCGCAGCCATAAGCAGCTTTGCACCGGGCGGCCTTGACATTCAGGTCTAAGCAAAGGAGAACCGGATGAAAAAAATTATTCCAAGGGACAGAAAACAGGCGGCCGCACTGCAATACGACCAAACAAAAGATGCCGCTCCCGTGGTCACTGCACTGGGTCAGGGGCTTGTTGCGGACAGAATGATAGAAAAAGCCAGAGAAACGGGCGTTCCTGTCGTAGAAAATACAGGCCTGTCCCAGATGCTGCAGGCTTTGTCCGTGGGGGACGCTATACCGCCAAAGCTGTATCAAGCCGTCGCCCAGGTATTTGTATTTGTATTTGAAATGGATCAAAAATATAAAAAGAAATAAATTATTTCCTAACCAGGTATTCCAGTAAAGTTCCGGCTATATTTTCAAGAGACGTTTGTTTGGCAACCGCCCCCACCTTATAAGCAACCATGGGCATGCCGTACACCACACTGCTTTTTTCATCCTGCCCAATGGTATACGCGCCCTTCTGTCGCATGGCCAGCATGCCTTTCGCCCCATCGGACCCCATTCCGGTCAGAATGATTCCAATCGTGTTTTCGTTTGCAAATTCCGCTACAGAACCAAACAGCACATCCACAGAGGGGCAATGCCCGCTTACCTTTTCACCCGGCTTGCAGTGGATAATCATGGAACCGCCTTTTTTGGTTACGGTCATCTGTTTGTCTCCCGGCGCCACATAAACGTGTCCCGGCATCACAATATCATTGTCTTCCGCTTCCTTCACAGAGAGCGCGCACTCCTTGTCCAGCCTCTGCGCATACATCTTGGTAAATACGGGGGGCATGTGCTGCGTCACCACCATGCCCGGAATCCCGGGCGGCAACGCTTTCAAAATTGCGCTGGTGGCCTCCGTTCCACCCGTAGAAGCTCCAAGCGCTATCAGCCCGTTCATATTTTTAATCCTGCCGGAAGCATGCACCGGAACCTGCATTTCAGATTTTCCATATTTCAATTTCGCGCTTGCGGCAATCAATATCTTGCCGGCAAGATCACTAAAAAAGCCGCTCATATTGTCCGGCTTGGCGGATGCGGGTTTTACCACAAAGTCCACAGCTCCGGCTTTAAACGCCTCAAACACAATGCCGTTTACCGCGCTTACCACCACAACGGGCATGGGTTTCTGTGCCATCAGAATCTTTAAAAATTCAATCCCGTTCATTTTGGGCATTTCAACATCCAGGGTCACTACATCGGGGTTCAGTTCCTGTATTTTATCTTTCGCTTCAAAAGCGCTGGCCGCCATGCCCACAACTCTCAGGTTGGGATGCGACGACAGAGCGTTGGCAATTGCAGTTCTGAAAAACAAGGAGTCGTCCACTACCAATACTTTAACTTTATTATTATCTGCCGCCATATCGTTGCCTTTCTGCTTATTGCTTAAAGTTGCCTATAATAATTCCATGGTTGAGGACAAATTAATCTCGGTAATACGCACGCCGTAATTATCGTCAATGACCACAACCTCTCCTTTTCCCACAATTTTGCCGTTCACCAGTATATCAACCGCCTCGCCGGCGATTTTATCCAGAACAATCACAGATCCCATGTTAAAGTCCAAAATTTCTTTAATCTTTTTTCTTGATTTACCCAGCTCCACCGTAACCTTCATGGGAACGTCCAAAATCATGCTCAGGTTGTCCATCAGCGGATTGCTGGTGGGCTTGGCGGTATCAAAGGACGGGAACTGCGCCACTTTCACATCCACGTTCTGTTTGTTTTGTATCAGGTTATTCTTGTTGGAAGGCTGCTCCTGCATGGTGTTGTGCATGTTGGGCATAGGGGCGGGAGCAGGCTCTTCTTCGGGCTGTTCCGCGCCTTCAATCACGCGGGCGGCAAGCGTCTTCGCAAATTTAAGGGGGAGGATCTGCATAATTTCGCTGGTGAGCAAACCTTCTATCTCCATTTTAAAATTAATTTTCACAATGGGCTCATTCTGGTCTGCAAAACCGTCCGATATGTCCTGATCGTTCAAGTATATCTGCTTTGCCTGCGGCGTGGAAATATTAATGCTGGTCATCAAAATGTCCGCCAGCGAAGTGGCGGAAGAACCGATCATCTGATTCATTACCTCGCGAATGGCGCTCAGATGCGTTTCATCCAGCTGCACGTTGCCCGGATCAATTTCTTCCTCGTCTCCAAGCAGCAGATTTGTAATCAGGGCAACATCATACTCTTTTAGTATCAAAAGGTTTTTTCCGGTCAGTCCGTCCACATAATTTACTTCAACCACAATCAGCGGCGCCGGATATTCCTCGCTCAGCGTCTTTAAGGTATGCATGGAAATGGAAGGCGTTGTAATCGTTACTTTCTTGCTCAGCAGGCTGAACATGGTGGTGGCTGCCGTACCCATGCTGATGTTGCCGATCTCTCCAAGAACATCCTGTTCATCACGGGTTAAAAAATCGTCTGCAAACAAAGCGCTTCCGTCTTTTATCTGGCCGGCTTCGTTCAGCAATTTTTCAATCTGCTCCTGGCTTAAATAATCTTTATCACTCACTCTCGTCCGTCTCCTTGATAATATTTGCCAACCGAACGGCATACTTCTGCTTATCCACGCCGATCACGCCTTCAAACTTCGGAATCTGCTCCACATGTATCTTGATATATTCGTCAATACTGTGGTCTATCCGAATCAAATCTCCCACCTGCATGTTTAGTACTTCGTTTAAAGACGTGGTGGTGTCATTAAACGTTGCCCGCAGGGTTACATATGTATCTTCCAAATGTTCTTTCAGCGTATCCTTTTTGTCCGTCGTAAACTGCACCTGGTTGGACGCAAGAGACCAACTTGCCGTATTCAGTTCTTTTGAAATAGACTGTATGGAAAAGTGCGGAATGCAAATGGAAATAATCCCCTGCGTTCCGTCTATCTTGGTGCTCATGGTCACGATGGCTGCCGGCTCGTTCATGGCCGCAATCTGCGTAAACTGCGAGCTTGTTTCAATACGGATGAGTTCAGGCTTTACTTCTACAATCTTTTGAAACGATTCCTGAAAGATATCCATTGTCTGCACCAGCAGGTTTTCTATAATCGCCATTTCTATTTCGGTAAACAGCTTGTTGGAAAGCGAATAATCCGCCGCGCCTCCAAACAAGCGGCTTATAATGCCATAAGCCAGCACAGGAGACAGCTCCAGCAGAATAGAGCCCTGCAGTGGCGGCATTTCTATAATGGCAAGCAGCACAGGAGAAGAAAGCGAGTTGTTAAATTCGCCAAAACTCTGCTCCTCCACAGAAACAACGTCCACTTCGCACATGGTATGCAAAAGGCCGGTCATTTTAGTAGACAACAAATACGCGTACGTATCAAATATAATATTGAGCGTACGCATTTGTTCCTTATAAAATTTATTTGCCGTCCTGAAATCATAGGTGCGTACGGCACTGCCAGAATCCTGTGCGTCCTGGTCCATGCCAACGTCCGTGCCTGCGTTCAGCGCATTCAGCAAATTATCAATTTCAGATTGCGATAATATGTTTGACAAAACGGGTCCCCTCCCAGTTCCATCCGGCAGTCTATTGTACTACGTAATCACTGATATAAACGTTTACAATACTGTCTGTTTCCAATTTCTCATTCAATACGGAAACCATTTTTTTACCCAGCATTTGCGGCGCATCCGGAGCCGTAAGCTCGCTTTCCGTATGGTTCCGGATCACTTCAAGTATACACGAACGTATCAGCGCGTTGTGTTCGGCCATAGACTCCGACTGATCCTCGCCGGAATACGCAACCGAAGCGGATAGCTTGCAAAGCGCCTTGCTGTCCTTCACGTTCGTAACAAATGCTTCGCCCGCGGAATAGGTTTTCAGTTCTTCCAGCTTTGGCGCGCCTCCCGTGGTTTCGGCCTTTGCGTTGTCTTTCACAAAATAGTTATAGCCAAAATAACCGGCCATCGCCAGCACAATCACCACAATGATGACAGCAACCTTTTTATTCATGCAAATTTTCCTTCTTTACCGTCTTGTATCCAGACCATGTTTTTATGCATGGCTTGCTTTCTGTTTCAAATCCGTGCCGCCCGGCTTTACCAATAAAACCGCTTATCCCCAATATTTTTTCACCCTTGCATCTTTGCGTATGCCGGCAGGGCCTCCGGCCCCGCCGGCATACGCGTTTTTTAGTTTATTGCCCGCCGCTTTAAACGGCTAGGCTGATCACCGTTTCAGGTTAACCAGTTCCTGCAGCATTTCGTCGGAAGTGGTGATAACCCTGGAATTCGCCTGAAATCCTCTTTCTGTAATAATCATATTTACCATTTCCTCAGAAAGGTCCACATTGGACATTTCAAGGGAGGACGGCGTAATTTTGCCAAGATCGCCCGTTCCCGCCAGGCCTATCTTCGCAACACCTGAGTTTGGCGTATCAGAATACATGTTGGACCCCAGTTTCTCCAGGCCGGCCGGATTCGTAAAGGATGCCAGTCCCAAATAGCCAAGCACCACATTGGCGCCTGCTTTCAGGGTGCCGCAGCCGGGATAAGGCTCATAATCCACTTTCAGCTGCCCTACAACCGCGCCCTGTTCGTTTACGGATATATTGTAGTATTTGCTCATGTCAATGGTCATGTCTCCAAGTGTATTTCCGGACGTAAAGCCGTCGTTGTTTTTCACAACCACGTTGGCGTTATTCAGCAAGTTTGCAATATCCCCAAAACGGCTGTCCCCGCTGCCTGCCGCCACATCCGAGGTAGCCTTAAACGTAACTGTGCCCAGGCCCGGCAGCGTCAGTTCATAGGTGTCTCCCGCCGTCAGGGCTCCCGAATCGGCAATTCCCGCAACTGCCGGGGTAGTCGTGGTATTGCTCAGCACGCATGTGCCGGTTCCGGTAGAACTGATCGTCAGGCCGCCCGCGGGCGTAATGTCAATACCGTCTTTAAAAAGCTGCAAAGCGCCGGTGGTGGAATCTACGCTAAAGGTGTAGGTGCCGGAATTCTTTGTCTTCACGCTGGCCGCATCCTGGGTATAGGCAAAGGTATCAAAAAAAGAAGAGTCCCCGTCAATACCGGTTGCAGCAGAATTACCTGTGTCGCCGGTCTTCCAGACCGCATTGTACGCCTGCACAAAATTTCCGTCCGCGTTTACAAGGCTGCCGTTGCTGGAAGTGGAAAAGTTTCCGGCCCTTGTGTACTTGTTGCCCGTTGGCGTTCTAACAATAAAATACCCGTCGCCGTCAATCATCAAATCCAGCGGATTGCCCGTATACTGGGCCGCGCCGGGCGAGCTGTTGACCACCACGGCGGCAACCGAAACGCCCAGGCCCACCTGCTTTGCGTTGGTGCCGCCGGAATTGGCGTTGGGCGCAGAAGCCGGGCTGATCGTCTCGCTGTACAGATCCGCAAAATTTGCAGTGCTTTTTTTAAAGCCAATCGTATTTACATTTGAAATATTGTTGCCAATTACGTCCATGCGCGTCTGATGGGATTTTAATCCGGTAACCCCGGAGAATAATGAACGCATCATAATTTTTGTCCTCCAAAATCATAAAGTCTATATATGAATTTTAGTTAATTTCAGCATTATATCCCTGCAATCCGTGCACAATAAGCTGAATCGGTACACATTATTCGCTAATACTTGTAATATTAGCAACAGGGACTTCCTTGTCTCCCACTTTTGCGTATAGCAGTCCGTTTTTCACAAGAACGCATTCAACTGTTCCGCTTACGTCGGAGGCATTGCCGTCCGAGTCGTAAACCTTTCCTGCAATGGTCTTGCCAATCAGCCCCGATGCCTGGGAAATGGTCCCGTCCATAGCATTGTCGTTATAAACGGCGCTCACGCCGGACAACGGAACATCATAACTGCCAACCTCCAGATAAGCAGTGCCGCCGCTTACCGCAACGCCTGTCACCTGCCCGTATATTTGTTTTGTAATGCCATCGCTGTCTGTAATCGTGGCAAATACGTTTTTGCCAATCATGCTGTACGCCTGGTAGTTTGCAAATGTAGAATTCAGATTCTGCATTTGCTCAAGCGCAGAAAATTGAGCCATCTGCGCTATAAAATCCGTATCGCTCATCGGATTCAGCGGATCCTGGTTAGCAAGCTGGCTCGCCAAAATCTGCAAAAATGCATCCTTACCGATGCTGCTGTTGCTTGTACTGGTGGTACTTGTGGTACCTGTGCTTTGTGTAGAATTCGTATAGGTAACTCCTGTTACTGTATTAGACATGTTCTTTCACCTTTCTTTGCGCGCGTCTTATGCGCTGAATTCTACAGAACCTCCGTGTTCTGCCAGTATGTCGTAACTGGACATAAAGTTGTAATAGTTTACCGAATCTTCGGTTTCCTTGTAACTGTGGTCGTTTCCGTTGCCGTTCTGGGCCGTCCACTGCCCGCTGTTGCCGCTGTGGCTGAAGCTTGCGCTGCTCTGCGTCTGGTCGTATATCACTTCCATGTGTACGACAGGAATGCCCTTTTCACGCAGCGTATCCTGCAGTGCGGCAATCTGGTTGTGAATCATGTTCTGGACGCTCTCCTGGCTGGTCACCATCTTGGCGGTAAGACCGCTTTCCCCCATTTTAAGGGATATCTCCAGACCGCCCAGATGTTCGGGCTTCAATTGAACAACAAGCTCGGTCTGGCCCTTGTCCACCGCTGTTGCAATATGGTCAATAATAGTCGTTGCCACGCCGCCCTGCACCGCCGGTTCTGCCTTCGTAGCCTGAAACTGCGCCTGCGCCGTCCCGCTTGCCGTTGTCCAAAGAGGCTGCGGCTGCGCCGCCATGGTTGCGTCCTGCTTCTGAAACCGGAACTGAGACCGGGACTGGTCCTGCGCATCGTCCTGCGTTTGATCCGAATCCGTCAATGCAACCGCCGCTACTTTCACATCTTGCGTATCCGCTTGCGGCTGCGCCGTCTTCGCCTGCACCTGCTCCTCGGGAGCCTGCACTTTGGGGGCTTGCGGCGCGGCTTCGGGCGTTTCTCCAGCCAAAGGCTGTTTTACCTGCCGGGCCGCCTCTTTTTCAAGCATGCCCATTTCTTTCATGGCCTGCTCCGCAAACGCCTGGGCCTTGTCTTCCGCAGGCACGGCTTCCGGCGCGGGCTGTGCAGCACCGTTTGTTTCGCTCTGCACGGTCGCCGCGGTTGTCCCGGTTACGGTTGCTGCGGCTCCAGTTTTTTCAGATATCTGCAGAGGCTGTTGCACCTGCTGTTCCGCAGGCATTATCATGGCTACCAGGGCGTTTTGTGCTGCCCCGCTGTCTGCTGTCTGCACTGCCGCAGTTTCAGGGGTCTGCACCGGCGAAACAGTTGCTTCGTTCTGCACCGCGTCCTGCATTGCCGCCTGCCCGGGCGGTGCCTGCATAATCACCGGTATTGCAGCCTGCAACAGCGGCGCCGGGGCTGCCTGATCCGCATCCTTGCTTTTATCGTCCTTTTCTCCTTCAGGGCGGTTTTCGGGCTGTTCTGCCCGGACTGTCTTTTGTGCTGCCGTTGCCTCTCCGTTCTCTGCCGCTTCCGCATTGCTGGCCCGGTTCAGCTCCGATGCAAATCCCTGCGCCGCATCTTTCTGCGGCTCGCTCTTCGCCTGCACCTGTGCATCCGTCACTACTTCTGTTACCGTCATTACATTCATTGGTTCACCTCCCCTCGCTTTTACGTCTTGGGCACCATTAAAATGGATATGGTTCCCGCAACTTTCGGATCCATTGCGGCAAGAATTGCGCTTGCTTTCTTAATATCCATCTGGGACAGAAGCTCCGCCACCCACTGTGCGCTTTCCATGGTGGACAATATACCCGCGGCTTTTGCCGCCTCCATAGATGCGTAAATGCTCACCATATTCTTCTGGTTCTGCTCATCCTGGGTCGCCTGTTCCTGCGCATCAGACGCTGCCACTTCCTGGCTTGCAAGCGCCGAAGCCCTTGCGTCCAGGTCTTTGGACTGCTGGTCCAGCTTCTTGGATCTTTCCTCCAAATCGGCCTTCTCTTTTGTGAGCGCGTCGCTTGCGGAGGCTTGCGCCTGCTGGGCTTTTGCATAGGAATCGTCCTGGCTCAAGAAAAACTGGACGATCTGCGTTTTTGTGTTCCAAAGATTGTAATAATAAGAAACGCCAAAAACAACAATCAATGCAACAATCACAATGGCAACGCCGGCCTTTGCGCTTCTTTTTTTCTTGGCTGGCTTCACTCCGGCCTGCATGCCCGGCGTCTTGGCCTGCGGCTGCTGGCTTTTGGGCGCCTGCGGCAATTGCTGCTTAGGCTTTGGTGCGCCTCCCATTTGGTCAAAATCGTCTACATTCGGCCGCATAAGAAATCCTCTAACATTTTATCGTCATTTTTTTGCAATTCTTTATTATATTCCACAAATTGTTCGTCTTTTATCTTATCTAAAACCTTCAGCTCGTTTATAATCTTCAAAAGCATCTGGGTGCATCTTTCTTTTTCAGCCTGGCATTTTTGAATTTTTTCTTCCAGTTTTTTTAAAGAATCCATCAAAAAGTCAAAATACTCGCCATAAGACTGCATATCCTGGGCACGAATGCCGCTTTTGCAGTCCTCGCCGAACAAATCGCGTTCGTGCGAAAATTTGTAAACCAGCGCGTTTTTTTCGTTCTGCAGGTCAAGCAGCCTTTTATTAATCTGCTCCTGCTCCCGCATCAGCTGATTTTCGGATATTTTTTTTACTTCGTACAATCTTTGGAGCGTAAAATGGAACTTTTTCATCCGGTTTTCTCCTTGCCGCCCAAAACGGCACGCATATGCTCCAGGGACTGCTCAAATGAGCAAGCTTCCTTAATCTCCTGCTTCAGCATCCCCAAAATCGGTTCGCGCAGCCGGATCGCTTCGTCAATCCTGGCGTCCGAACCCGGCTTGTAAGCGCCTATGTTCACCAAATCCTGCACTTCGTTGTAGGTCATCATCATGTTCTTGATATGGTTGGCCATTTTTACGTGCTCGGGGTCCGCAATATCGTTCATCAGCCTGCTTACGCTGGCCAGCACGTCTATGGCCGGATACTGGTTATTGTTCGCCAGTTTGCGGGATAAAACAATATGTCCGTCCAGAATACCGCGCACGGTATCCGAGATCGGCTCGTTCATGTCGTCCCCTTCCACCAGCACCGTATAGATGCCGGTAATACTTCCCTTCCGGGAAGTGCCGGAGCGTTCCAGCAGGCGGGGCAGCATGGCGTACACAGAGGGGGTAAACCCCCTGGATACCGGCGGCTCGCCTACGGTCATGCCAATCTCCCTCTGCGCCATCGCAAAGCGGGTCAAAGAGTCCATCATCAGCATCACATTGTAGCCCTGGTCGCGGAAGTACTCTGCAATGGCCGTGCCTACCATGGCTGATTTCAGCCGGAGCAGAGCCGGCTGGTCGCTTGTCGCCACCACCAGAACAGATTTTTTCAATCCCTCTTCCTGCAGGTCCTTTTCCAGAAAATCCAGCACCTCGCGTCCGCGCTCTCCAACCAGCGTAATCACGTTGATATCCGCGCTGGCCCGCCGCGCAATCATTCCAAGAAGCGTGCTTTTGCCCACGCCGCTGCCCGCAAAAATGCCCACCCTCTGGCCTTTTCCCAGGGTCAGCAGGGTATCTATGGCGCGCACCCCAATGGGCAGCACCTCGCTGATCCGCCTGCGCTCCAGCGGACCCGGCGGCTCGTTTTCCACAGAATAACTGGTCTGGCAGGATATCCTGCCCTTGCCGTCCATCGGCCTGCCCAGCGCGTCCAGAATGCGGCCTTTCAGGCTTTCTCCCACATGCACCAGGAACTGCATGCCGGTCGCTACCACTTTGTTTCCCACACCAATCCCGGTCACGTTTCCAAAGGGCATCAAAATTACGCTCTGGTCTCGAAACCCAACCACCTCGGCCAGCACGGAGCCGTCGCCGCGGTTGGGGTATATTTTGCAGATGTCCCCCATCTTCACCAGAGGGCCGCGGGATTCCACCGTCATTCCAATCACCTTGGAAACGGTGCCCGAGAGCTCAATGGTGTCCACCTTTTCTATATGGTGCTTGTATTCCTCAATTTTCGCCGTAACCTTCTGCATCAAATTTCCGCCCCAATTTGCTTTAAAGCGTATTCCAGCCGGCCCAGCTGCGTCTTGATGCCTGCGTTTACGCAGCCGTATTCCGTCTCAACCATGCAGTCGCCGCACGCCAAAGACATATCCTGCGCAACACGAATCCCGGCATTGGCCAATTCCTGGGCAATGTCGCTTTCCGGCTTTGCAAAAAACCGTTCGTAATCTTCTTTGCTGGTTTTGAGTAAAACGCTGCTCTGGTTCTTCAATGTTGTCAGCATATTGCGGACTATGCTCTTATAGGCTTCGTCGTTTTCTTTCAATTCGGTTTTAATAATATGCCCGGCAATGCACTTTGCCAAATCAAGAACGCCGGCTTCCATTTCAGAATAAATGGAGTCCTTTGCGGCCGCAAACACACGCACCGCGTCTGCCACAGCCTGTTTTTCTTTTTTCCGGGCCTCCCCCGCTTCGTTCTGGGCCTTTGCCAGCCCGGCCCTAAAGCCTTCCTTGGCCGCTTTTTCATACAGCTCCTGGGCTTCCAGCTTTGCCTGGCCTATTATTTGGGCAGCGTTTGCTTTCGCCTGTTCAATCTGCTTCTGCGCTGCCGCAAGCTGCCGCTTTTTAATCTCCAGTTCGTCCTCTTTTTCAGGCTCGCCCGCTTCGGATGGAGTTTCCTCCTCCTTTTTTTGCTTGTCCGTTTCCTTCTCGGTTTTTTGAATCATTTCTTCAAACCGCGGAAGAACCACAAAGCCTGCCGTTTTGCTTTCCTGGGCGATAATGGAATTTTTATCTATTCTAAACAACGAACTCATCGTCGCCACCGCCCCTGGATACTTCTATTTCGCCTTCGTCTTCCAGTTTGCGAATAATATTTACAATTTTCTGCTGCGCCTGTTCCACGTCCCGCACGCGCACAGGGCCCATATAATCCATGTTTTCCTTTATAAGCTCCTGCAACCGCTTGGAAATATTGTTGTTGATCTTGGCGGAAATTTCCGCACTCGCTCCTTTTAGCGCCATTGTCAGCACGTCGTTGTCCACTTCCTTCAGCACGCGCTGCAACGCCAGATTGGAAAGCTTGGCAATGTCTTCGAATATAAACATTCTGCGGTGTATTTCGTCCGCCAGCTCAGGATTCTCCATCTCAATGCTTTCCAAGATGCTTTTTTCGGTACTCCTGTCAATGGAATTCAAAATCTCCACAATCACGGAAATGCCGCCCACAGAAGTGTTTTCTTCCTGCCCCATGCTGGAGAGTTTCCGCTCCAGTATCCGCTCAGCTTCCCTGATGAATTCGGGAGAAGATACGCTCATGGTCGCTATGCGCTGCACAACCTTTGCCTGTATATCCTCGGGCAGGGAGGATAAAACAGCGGCTGCCTTGGGCGGCTGCATATAGGACAGTATCAGCGCGATGGTCTGCGGATGCTCGTGCTGTATAAAATTCAGAATCTGCGTGGGGTCCGCCTTGCGGATGATGTCAAAAGGCCGAACCTGAAGAGACGCGGAAAGCCTGCCAATCAATTCGTCCGCCTTTTCAGGGCCAACGGCTTTTACCAAAATCTCGCGGGCACTGTCAATGCCGCCCTCGGTTATATATCTCTGCGCCACGCATATATCGTAGAATTCAGACAATACCGCATTTTTGGTATCCGTATCAAACGTACCCAGCCCCGTAATGCTCAGCGTAAGCTGTTCAATTTCTTCTTCGGTCAAATGCTTGTAAATACTGGCCGAATACTCTTTTCCAAGCGTCAGCATCAGGATGGCCGCTTTCTCTTTTGAGGATAAAGCTTTGCCGGGCATGATGTTACCTCCTGTAGTCGTCGGACAACCAGTTTCTCAGGAGCTGCGCAATCATCTCCGAATCCTTTTGCACAAGTCCCTGCAACTGGCCCAGCGTATTGTTTTTGTCTTTTTCCATCAAATCTTCAATGGACAACTCTTCGTCCGCAATAACATCAACCGCTCCGTTATACGGTAGGGCGTTTGCATTAAACTGCTGCATCTGCAGCTCATTCTCCAGCTCCAAGGCCAACCTTTTGCGTCTTGCAGAAGCGCGCAGGGTGCCGATTATAATCAGGGCAACAGCCACAATGGCTGCCGCTATAATCAGGGCCTGAATCATCTGTCCCTGCTGCATCTTGGCTACAGCTTCCTGCTGCGCGGTCAGTGTCTGCTGGTACTGGGTATTCTGCGCAAACGACATGTTAGATACGGTTATTTTGTCTTCAGAAACACCAATGGCGGTCGCAATCTGTTTTTTAAGGTCGGGAAGCAGCGCTTTCACATCGTCCCCACCGTCAATGATTACAGTAGCGGAAAGATCCTGTATGGTTCCCTGCGCTTTCTCAAGCTGCTGGTTGATCTGGTTCACTTCCGCATTGATCTCCTTGGTAATCATGGAGTAATTGCCGCTGGCCTCGGGCGACTCCACCGCCTGGTTGGTAACCGCGCCGCCTCCGTTTTCCACCTGCCCGGGCTGTCCCTCGGTGGCCGTCGTTCCGTTTGCAACCTTTTCCTCTGTCTCCTTCATGCTCACAATCAAACCGGTATTGTCTCCGTTGTCCACAGGAGGCGCAAGCGTAATGGAATTGGTGGTGGATTTGTCGAAATTCAGCAGCACATTCACACTGGCGGAAAGTTTTTCAGCACCAAAAACCGGCGTCAAAAGATTCAATATCTGCTGCCGGAGCTTCTCCGCAACCTGCGCCTGCAGTTCAAGCTGCTGGTTTATGGCACCGGTCCCGTCCCCGCTCAATCCATTCGCACTGTATGTATTCATCTTGGAATCCGCGATGGTGATATCCTCGGGCGCCAGATTCTCAACGCTCTTAGATACCACCGCGCGTATGGTCGCCGCATCGTTTGCGGTCAGCGTCTGCCCGTCCCTTAAATCAAGCACAACAGAAGCCGTGGCCTTGGCGTTATTCTGGCCGGAAAGAACATAGCTGCTCTTCTGGGGCAGCGTAATCATTACGGTACTGCTCTTTATCTTCTCCATCTGGTTAATGGTCTGAGAGATATTCTGTTCAAGCTGAAACTGCAGGTAGAGCCGCTTATCCTGGTCCGTCATGCCAAAAGACGTTGCGTTTTGCGTATAAAAATCAAAATTAAGCCCGCTTTTGGGATACCCTTCCGCATTCAACTGGTATGTCAGTTGGTTTACCTGTTCTTTGGGTACCAGTATGGTCCCGTCGCCTTCTGCTTTAACGTCCACGCCCAGTTCCTGCAGCTTATTGTATACGTCTCCCGCGTCGCTGGATGTCATCCCGGAAAACAAAACCGCATAATTCACCTGATTGGCGAGTGAGGTAACAATGCTGAGGCCCACAATGGCGCCTACAACCACAACAACCATTAATATCAGTTGGGACCTTTTCATTTTTTTAAAAAAGTCCATAAAATTTTTTAAAATATTCAGAAGCTGTCTACCTCACTTTCCAACAACAGCCGTCCGTTTTTTAACAGACGGGCAGCCGTTTATTCCGCTATACAAGCAGGCTGTTCACATCCAGAACGCGCGCAATGGAGCCATCTCCCAATATGGTGCAGCCCGCAATGCCCTTCAGCCTGCCCATGTTTTTTGTAATATAGGTGGGCATGGGTTTCACAACGGCCTGCTGTTCGCCCAAAAGCTCGTCCGCAAACAGGCAGGCAGATCCGGCCTCGCTCTCCACCAATATCATGATGCCCTCATTGATATCATGGATGCCCTCCTCCACGCAGAACAGTTGATGGAGCCTTATAATAGGAAAACACTGTCCGCGTATCATCATCATTTCGTTTCCGTCCGGGTCCATAATCAGTTTGTGTTTCTTGGGCTCCAGAGATTCTTTAATAGTCAGAATAGGAACAATGTACATGGTCTCACCCACAGAGACCTTCATGCCGTTCAAAATGGCCAATGTCAACGGAATATGCAGGGTAATGGTTGTGCCCCTGCCCTCTTCGCTTTCCACCGCTATGCTCCCGCCAATGTTGTTTATGTTGGTGCGCACCACGTCCATGCCAACGCCGCGGCCGGAATATTCCGTAACCTGGTCCTTGGTGGAGAAACCGGGGAGCAAAATAAAGCCATACGCTTCCTTGTCCGATATCTCGCTCTCCTGCTTAGTGGTCAGCCCTTTTTCAATGGCCTTTTTAATAATCTTGCTGCGGTTCAGGCCCCGGCCGTCGTCCGTTACGCGCACAATCACGTCGCCGCCGGAGTTCCTGGCCTCCAGCACAATGGTCCCTTCTTCCGGTTTACCGGCAGCCCTGCGCTCCGCGCCTGTTTCCAGGCCATGGTCCATCGCATTGCGAATCAGGTGCATCAAAGGATCGGAAAGATTGTCCAGAACGTTTTTGTCCACTTCAGTCTCTTCCCCAACCACAACCAGGCGCGCCGGTTTGTTTTCCTTCTTACTCATATCCCGCACAATGCGCTGCATCTTATGAAACACAGAGGAAACTGGCACCATGCGTATAGACATCACCACGTCCTGCAATTCGTCCGTCAGCTTTTTCAGCAAGCGGGCCTGCTTTTCAAAATTCTCCAGATGCAGGTTTTGAAGATCAGGATTCCGGGTCACCATTGCCTCGGTGGTCACAATTTCTCCAACCAGGTTCATCAGCTTGTCTATTTTATTAATATTTACACTCAAAAAGCTTTGTTTGATCCCTCTGTCTTCTACCTGCTCGGTATTCACAGCGGCCTTTGGCGCATCCGCTTCCGCCTCGCTTTTGGGCGCTGTTGATTCCTCTTCCTTTTCAAAACTCATTTCGTGGAACTCCAGGCTCTGCAAAAACATGGTCTGTTCCAGTTTCTCCCGAATGGATTCGCTGGCTTCGGAGCTGGCTGTCAAAAAAATCTTGAAGCCATTTTCCGCAACCTCGTCATCACAGTTCAAGTCAATATTTCTGGGGAAGTGGATAATGTCCGTGTACAGGTCCTTAATTGCCACAAGCACGCCAAACGCGCGCACCGTTTCCATCTGGCAGTCACTAAAAAAACGCACCTTTGCGCAATAATACCGGTCGTTCTCATTTTTTTGCAGTTTCGCAAGCTCGCTGTAGTCAATTTCGCAGCCAATGCCGTCCACGGGCCTTGCCGCAGAGATTTCTTCCGCTCCTGTTTGCGGCTCGTCCGATTCAATTCCAAGAGCAATCTCTTTTAATTCCTTGCAAAGCTCGTCCGCAGCCGCGTCCGGCACCGTGCCGTTCTGCAACTTAATGATCTCCGCTTTAAAAAAGTCTATGGATTCCAGAACAATGTCAAATATGCGCTGCCATTTGGAATCCTTGGGGCTTTTCAAGCGAATTTTAGAGAAAAGGTCCTCTACAGCGTGAGCCAGGGAAGACATTCCCTCGTAACCCATCATTGCAGAAGACCCTTTTATTGTGTGCATTACGCGGAAAGTTTCGTCTATCTGTTCGCGGTTCAAAGTTGCATGTTTCTCTCCGCTTAATAATAATTCTTCCAATTGTTCCAGCAGTTGGCTGTTTTCAAAAATAAATGTCTCCAAAAGGATATCGTTTTCCGCCATATTTCCCCCTCCTTAAAATCCGTTCGTTTGGCGCAGGCTTACTTAAATTTACCCAAGGCCGCCATGATAACCTCTTCTTTAAACGGCTTTACAACAAAACCTTTGGCTCCCAGCATAACCGCTTCCTTAACCATACCTTCCTGGCCCATGGCGGATACCATGATTACAACAGTCTGCGGCCGAACCTTCATAATCTCTTTCAGAGCTTCGATACCGGATACTTCGGGCATTGTGATATCCATGGTAATGATATCAGGCTGCAGCTCGCTGCATTTTTGAATGGCCTGCGCTCCGTTTTCGGCTTCGCCTGCAATCTCGAATCCGTTTTTGGAAAGCAAGTTTTTGATTGTAATCCGCATAAAAGCTGCATCATCAACCACCAAAACCCTTTTCATAATTTACCTCCTAATGTCATATATTGCGTAATTCATCAGCGACTCTAGATGATTGTCTCACTCTTGCCCAGGGTCTTTATTTTCAGTGTGCCATCTTCGGTATTCAGTTCTATTGTCCGGCCGTGCGATCCCCCCAGGTCCTCGGCCACAATCGGGATTCGGAGCTTTCCCAGGAAGAGCTTGCTGTATTCGGCATTCCGCACGCCAACATTCAGAAGATCGTTCTTTTGCAGGCTGCCAAACATATTTGCGCCTCCGGCAAGTTTTGCCGTGATAACATTTCTGTTTGCGCCGGTACACAGCATTTTTTTCAAAAGCTCTTCTATGCCCGTATCGGCAAATTTAGCGCGATTGATACCCGTTTGATTTTTGGAATCCGGCAAAACAATATGCACCATTCCACCAATCTTTGTGATCCTGTCATACAGAACCACCCCTACGCAGGACCCCAACCCCAGTGTGGTAATTCTCTGGGGCGATTTAACAACCCCCAGTTCAGCCATTCCAATGATTATCGAACTCATAAACCACTTTTTATCCCATCAGCGCCTTTTTTAAAGTTTCAAACGATTCAATGGTTGGTATCAGCAAAAAATGCCCGTTAATGTTCTCCTCTTCCGATTTACCGCCAAATTTAGTATCCAGCACCAGAACATACTCCCCAACCTCGCCGTATACCAGCGCTGGAACGTTCATAATGGCCATTGCCATATCCACGGTCATACTGGGTACGGAGGGTACTATTTTAAGGCCCGTCATGCTGGTCAGAGCAGACACATAGGAGCCCACCAGAATGTTGCACACTTCCTTCATGGGTTCCAGTTCCTCCAGGCTCAGTTCCGGGCCGGGCAACTCGTCCAAATTCATAAGAAGCTTCAGGGTTTTTGCCGCGTCATCCATTTCCTGCATCATCAGGATAAAGCCTTCAAAATCTCCTCCCAATTGCACAAGGATACCCACCAATACATTTTCCGGGCCGCCCATAACGTCCGCAATTTTGGAAAAACCAACCATGGAGCAATTTGGCACACTGATGTCTATTTCCTGGCCGACCAGAGCCGATAATGACCCTGCGGCGTTGCCCGCGCCTATGTTGCTTATCTCTTTTAATAAATCCAGGTCAAATTCGTCAAACACCATTTTTTTCCTCTATTTTTGGACATAAAAAATTACTAATACCTCAAAAAGCGGCTTAGTACGAACTCCTTTATATCCCCTTGTTACCTTAACCAAAATTATAATATAACAATTTTCGACAAAAAGCAAGCAAAATTTCAGAATATTTTAACAATTTGTACATTTTTTTTCCAAACAACTGCCTTTTTTCAACACCTTTTTTTCAAAAATTTGTCGATTTTTAAAAACTTCTAAAGTTTTTATTGATCCATTCGATAATTATAGCAGAGATAACTGCAACTGTCTTTTTAATATCACAAGTATTTTCAGCATTGTAAAGCGCAGCTGCAGACCCTCTAAATAATGGCACAGACGCCAAAATTTTATTTTCATGGAGGATTTTAAAATGAGAATCGCTACAAACATCACGGCAATGAACACCTATCGTAACTACACAATCAACAACAATAACGTTGCGAAAGCGGCTGAGAAGCTCTCCTCGGGCTACAAGATCAACGGCGCGGCGGATGACGCTGCCGGACTCGCCATCACAGAAAAAATGAAGGCGCAGATCAACGGCCTGAATATGGCTTCCAAAAACTCTCAGGATGCGATTTCACTGATTCAGACAGCTGAAGGCGCTCTTTCCGAAACGCAGTCCATGCTGCAGCGCATGAACGAGCTGGCAGTGCAGTCCTCAAGCGGCACCAACGAATCGTTTGACCGCAGCGCGATTTCCGCAGAGTTCGACCAGTTGAAAGAAGAAATCGACCAGATCGCAAGCACCACGACCTTCAACAACATGAACATACTGGACGGTTCACTGGGTGCACCTTCTGTAGCCGTAACAACCGGCTCCACATTAAACACTGGCCTGAGCCTCTCCGGAACAGGCAGTTATTCCGTGTACTCCAACACAGGCATGTCCGCATCTGCGGCCGGCACTTTCACACTTTCACTTGGTGATGTTAGCGCAACGTCTGGAGCATTCAGTGCTGACACTGCTACCCCAACAGTCATCCAGATTTCGTTTGAGGACGCAGTAACCGGTAATGTTACCAACACGGTAGTCAGTATTGCTGATGCAATAGACGGCACAGTAGGAGACGGCAAATCTTTCACGCTCAACCTGAGCCAGGCAGGCTTGGGTACATATTCCATAGCAGCTGCAAATAACGTCACCGGCACTGCGAGCGAGGCTAATTTTGTTCAGGAACTGGAAGGATTGAAAGTGGTTACCGAAGAAGGCACAGGCACAGGCGGCGCGCTGAGTATTCAGGTTGGCGCTCTGGCGGCCGACAAGATGGATCTTGCCATCGGTAATATGGATAGCACCAGCTTGGGAGTAGATACGCAGAGCATCTCAACGCAGAACGGCGCAAGCGCGGCCATCACAGCCACCCGCGCGGCCATCAACACGGTTTCCAACCAGCGCGCGCTTCTGGGCGCCATGCAGAACAGGCTGGACCACAAAATCAACAACCTGACTGCGCAGTCCCAGAACCTGTCCGCTGCACAGAGCCGCATCAAGGACGTAGACATCGCTCAGGAAATGACGGAGTACACCAAGAACAACATCCTGTCGCAGGCTTCCACAGCCATGCTGGCACAGGCAAACTCCGCTCCCCAGAACGTCCTCTCGCTGCTCAAGTAATCAGGCATTCTCAAAAAAGAACCGGCCTTCCGGTTCTTTTTTTATTTAATGCTTTCAAAACGCACGTGTTTATTTGCAATTTAGCCGTTTTTATTTTAGGCTATGCCTGCCTGACGTTTTAATGTTTCAAGTTCCGGGTCCTGGGGGCAAAGATTTTGGTATGCTTTTATAAACTCCGTAGCTTCGTTTGTTTTTCCGGCAGCTATCAAATTGCGGATAGACTCTTTCACCCGTACCGCATATGCATCAAACTGTGATTTTTGTTCCGCCGCCGTATCGAGCTCCTTTTTCATTTGGTTTGCCAGTGCATCAACCGCTTTTTTTAATTGGGGGCAGAGTTTGAGCACAGTTCTTAAATGCCTGAAATATTTGGTATGGTTATTCGATTTACGGGCATCCGCCGCCAACCAGCTATAAAATCCGGTTCTGAATGGCCGGGGCAATAACTCTGCCTTTTCTTCATTTAAAATTTCACTTTTAAACAAAAAACTTAAAGAGCTGAAAGAAGCGCTTGCATAGGCCATAAACAATTCAAAAACGGATTCTTCGCGCAGCCGGTCAGATGTTAACTCCATAAAATATAAGAACGAGAGCCACAATTGGCTGTTAACGTTTAAATCCTTATCTTTGCATATCTGCATTGCAAGGTAAGGCAAATCGTCATAATGATAAGATTCATTCTGAAAGAAAAAGCTCGCTATGTCGTACGGATCAATTTTATCTATAATCAGTTGCATTGGCAAACCCGCTTTTATTGAAAAATAGGCGGCGTCGGCCAAAGGAGGAGTCCACTCCTCCAGACCCGCAACAAAGCTTTGCACACGCTCCGCTGTCAGTCTATCTGCAACATAGTCGGAGCGGAGCTTCATTAGTTTGGAATAAGCCGATTGAGGATTCTCTAACCTCGTAAAGTCATTTAAAATCAACACGCGGCAGGCCTCGTTCTGATAAACTCTTTCTATAATGTTTTGAATATTTGCTTGTGTGGCATCGTCCAACTGTTCATACAAATCCGCAATTCCGGAAAAATCATTTCTCAATTCCATCAGGGCTACTTCGCAATCCAACCATAAAGCAGCACAACTTTTGTCTTTGATATAATCGCTTGCGTCTACGGAACGCAAATACAATTCTGCGCTTTCAAGGTTGTTCCCTTTAAGCAATAAGCCGGTAAGATTTAACACAATCTTTTTGTAAAACTTGTCGTCCGTAAAATTGATTGCATGTTTATACATATCTTCCGTATGATGAAGCCCTTGTTTGAATTCCTCAAAAAAGCGCAGATAGTCTTGAAAGGCCTGTATTGCTTCTTTGTCCCTCCCCAGTTTCAAATAACCCATTCCTTTTGTGAGATGTATTTCGAGATCAGAAGCAATTTGATTTTTTTTTATATTGAAATATTCATCAGCCAACTCCACCACTTTTAAGTAGTTACCGCAAATTGAGTATACCCTGACAAGGTTGGAATAAAGAAGGCATTTGTCTACCTCATTCCCGTATGGTAAGCCTTTTTCGCTGTATTCCAACGCTTTTTTATATTCCTTCATCACTTCATACGCATTGCTGATATAAAAATACAGCATAAAGTCATCCGGCCGTTTTTCCAGCTCCAGAAGGAGGTATTCTATATTCCGTTCCATTTTAAACCGGATATATTCTTCATTATTCTCTGTCACGTAGCCGTAATGGCTCACTATTACGGAAAAATTTTTCACAGGCATGTAGGCACGCCCAAATTTTTCATGCACCGGCCCAACATAAAACGAATCACTTCTTAATTTTACCAATCTGGTTGAAAACATGTCCGCAATATTTTCAAAATCAGCATCATTTGAGCTTCTAATAATATAGGTCGCCGTGTTGAATTCCTTATATTCTCCGGAATTAAAAAAATCTATCAGTTCTTTGGGGTTCTCTATAATCTCATCGGCGTCAATCTGCATGTACCAATCGCCCCCGGCTTTTTCCATTGTAAAATTTCTTGCTTTGGCAAAATCGTTACACCATTCAAAATAAAACACTTTATCCGTGAACTCCCGTGCAATTTCCACAGTGCTGTCCGTTGAACCTGTGTCCGCTATAATCAATTCGCTTGGCACCTGCTGCAATACAGGCAGCAGAGCCGTAAGGCAACGGCGCAGATATTTCTCTTCATTTTTAACGATCATGCCAATAGATAACAACATACTGTTTCTCCGTTTCGGTAAAAGACTTAAAAGAATCAATGCCACAGCATATAATTTAAAAATTTGTTTTTAGATATAACTGATACTGGGCGGTTTTAAGTATTTCTTCCATTTCCCTGGTATTGCCGTTTGACCCCAGCAGCGAACGATAATATTGTATCATGTGCGAAGGAATCTCCTGCTTTTGCAGCGCAATAATACCACTTACCAAAAATCTTCCTTCCAACCCTTGCACAAACCGGCTTATATCCGGCCAGTTTGCATTTTTTTTGGATGCAAAAGTTTGCGTGTGCGCCGCGGTATACAGGTTTTCTATATAATTCAAATTGCCCAGGTGAATCACCAATTGCCCGTCTTGTGGAAGCATTTTTTTTAAGGCTTCCAATAAATTTTCGTAGGCATCATATGATTCAAGCCCCTTGCCAACATAAATATAATCAAATTGTATATCACCAAAAGCACTACTAATGTTCTCAACATTGCCTGAGGCAAAAAAATCGGAATACGGTTTTAGATCAGGCGCAAACTGTTTTTCTGTGGTGAAATTATACAGATGCACATTATAATTTCCTTTGCGCCGCAATTCATTTTTTATTTGCAGGGGGGTGGAACCCAGTCCGGCGTCTATCCCAAGAATATTTACATGCCCCATTCTATCAAAATGAAAGGATTGAATGGCATTGTGGTCATAACAAAAGCCAAGCATCCAGGGATCAAAACCATGTTTGTCAAAATAAAGCTGCCGGCCTTTTTCAAGCGTATTGTTTTGTCTTTGTGCGCTTCCAAGGGTTACGCTTCCAAAATGATGGCAAAATGTATCCCTCATGAGGATTTGTTTGTATCCATTCCTTCTGAACGTAACGCCCTCATCGTCGTCTGTAAATTCCATATTTCTGAAATATCTATCGCAAAGGCCTGTTTTATTAATTACGTCCATATTTACAATAACAACAGCCGGACACAATCTCACCCGTTCTTCCCACAAATCCGGATTGGAAACATTAAATTGCTCGGCAAAGCGCTGCATTTCTGCAGTATCCTTATATTTTACATCTATTGCCTGAAAGTTGCTGATATTTGGCGTCGTGGGTACGGCCATTGCAATATTGCTGTCGGATTTCATGCAGGCAAGCATATTTTCAAGCCAGTTCTTTGTTAACACAATATCATTTGAAATGTTCACATAATACCTGCCTTCCACTATACGCGGCGGATATGTAAGGCTTACGGTACACATGTTTTCTTTAAAATTTATTTTCTTTTCGTGCGGAAGCGTTTCAAAAAACTCTTCTGTGCCGTCGCTTGATCCGTGGTTAATAGTGATCAGTTCACAGCCAAGTCCGTTAATATCTGTATATTCAAAAAGGCTCTCTATGCATTGCCGGGTGTAATCAATCTTATTCCAGGCGGTTACTACAAGGGACACATTGAAGCGTGTTTTCCCTTCCCGCACATATCCGTTCATATGGTTTTTTGCAAATTCATTTTTGTAATACTCTTTCATTTTACTTTCATCTGGATAGACGCATGTGAAAAAATACAAATCTTCTTTCAATTCGGCCAAAAGCGGAATAATCTCAAATTCCAGTATGATTTCGCCCCGTTTAAATTCTCCGTTGTTAATACGGATCTCCATATTTTTAAATGAATTTTGCAAATTTGCAATAATATGAAAGCACTGTGAAACCTGCAGTTTTTCTGAAAATGGCACAAGATTTTGGCTAATATTCGCAATCGCTTCTTCAACACTTTCTAAAATACCGGCGAACACATTGATATCGCCTGACTTATAAGAATGAAGCGCATATTTTGCGCCGTCGTTCGATGTTTTAAGCAAGTCAATAATACCGTTGCACATTTTAATATCCATGAACACCATTCCCTTTTTTAATGAAACCATTGAATAAGCTGTTTTAAAAACAATAACTCCTGTTTCACCATCGTTAACGGAATAAAACTTTTTCCAAAAAAAAGGCCCGCATCCGAGCCTTGTTTATGAGTTCTGAAATCATCTTCCCACCAGATGCCTTGGGCTTTCGTTTACAAGGAAGGAAGCCTCCAGTATCAGCGTAATGATATCCGCTATATGCTGCGCGCTTAAAGCCTCCAGGTTGGAAAATATTCTGCCCTCGGTTGTCACGATGTACTTGGGCGGAATTCGGTTTAACACATAGGTTGCAATATCCATAACGCACTGGTCGCATTTGCAGCAGTCAAGCTCGTCTTCCATTTCCCTGATCTTGTTCATTACTATAATTTCCATCAGGTTTTTGTAAATAAATTCAGTCTCGCAATTCAATTCGCTTTTACTCATGATCCGCCTCTTCCTTTAACTGCGACAGTGCAATTAAATTGACGCTTTCGCCGGCTGCAAGCTGATTTTCAGCAGTGATTTTGCTCAGTGTTTCATACCGGAAGATCCTGAGGTTCCTGGGGGCCTCAATGCCGATTCGAACGCGATCCGAATCGATATGCAATACGGTTATTTTAATATCCTCGCCTATAACAATCGATTCATCAGTCTTTCTGGTCAGTACCAGCATCGCCTTCCACCCCCTCCTTGTTCTCTTTATAATAATCCATCAGCGGGATGTAAGCAGGAAAACGCAGAGGAACTTCACGATGGTCCATCAGAACCTGGCAGCCCACCATCTTTTTAATATTGATCAGAATAGGAGCCATCAGGTTGATCGTCATGCTTTTAAGGTCTTCTGGAAGGATCATTACGTTCAGCACAATTAAATCTTCCTCGCTATGCGTCTGCAACAGATCCAGATCGTCATCGTTGATTTCTATATTGTAATCCGACTTGATCAAAAACGGATTGATTACGGGAAGCGTTATATGTCCGTCTTCCACGCTTTGAAACCACTGGATCGGTTCTGTTTGCAGACATTTAACAATCGCGAATTTTGTAAGGTTTGCAAAACCCGGTATTCCTCCAGGAAAATCAATGATACTGTTGTCGTCGATTTTAACCATTCCAAATTTATCAGAAATGATTTGCACTTAAAACTTCCCCCCAATTACACCCGTTTGTTTATCTTACGCCCCTTTTGGCCGGGCACCTTGTCTTCCACTACCCCAATATGCACCATATTGCGTCCCTTTACCCGAATTTCCACGGAATGCGGAGATACCTGTATCTCCGGCCTGACGTGCTCGTCCCATTCTATCTGGATGCCGCCCGCTTCCCAATCCACCTTGACATATCCCGGGTCCCAGACGATCTGCTTGCTGCCTTCCTGTGGAAGCTGCACAGTCTGCACCGGATTTTGGGCCTGGCTGCTCTCTAATTCCACAGTGAACTCCGGTTGCCGCAACTGCATGTTGTATGCCGTTTCATATGGCAGACTGGTGTTTTTTGCTTTCTCAGGTGCAAGCTGATTGGACTTTTGCACATTTTTATTTAACACAAGCCGTTTTAGCTGGCCCGAGTGATTCAAGCTTAACGCCGCCCGCCCGCTTCTTTCCACTTTGAAAGAAGCCGCTTTTCTCTCAACTACCATTTGGGGACGGACAACTTTTACCTTCATTCTTCTGGACAAATTGTTGCTGATCTCAAGCCTGGCATACTGCGAATGGATATCAATCGCAACCCTGCTTGTTCCAATGTCCAACGAATTCATTCTTTTTTCTTTCCTTTATTACATCTGGCCTTGCGGGTAAGTAACAATATCTGTTTTATTCTTTATCTTAAAAAGTCCATCAAGGTTGGCGTAATGATTTTTGCCCCTACGGCCAGCGCCTGCTCATAGACAGCTTCGCTCATTTTATAATTGGTTATTGTCTGTGCCTGATCTATGTCCTCCACATTGGACTTTATAGTAGAATAATTAAGTTCTTCCAATGAATACCGGTTTTCCAGGGTTTCTATTTTGTTGGCGCGTGCACCCACCTCAACCTGTTTTTCCACAATCCTGTCCTGAACCTTGCCCAGTTTGGTAAGATAAGAGGAAATCGTATCGGAGGATGCGTTGCTGTTTAAATCGGAAACAAGACCGTCCAGAATCGAAAACATATTGTTCTCGCCGATACCTACCACATCCGGCCCAGTGAACGTTACGTCCATATCCAGATTGAAGCCGATCACCATCTTGATATTCTGGGAAGCTTCTGCGCCTATCTCGGTAGTCACATATCCGGCAGACGCAATGGCGGACGCAACCTCGTCTGCTGTTGCGCTTCCGTTATCTGCCCAAGTGATTTTGCCCAGCCCATACGCGCTTAAATCCAATTCATTTGTACCGCCGGTTGTTGTAATCTGTTTTGAAGCGACCTGTACGCCGTCTGAATTCATTATGGTAATGGTATCGCCGTTTGCGGCAACAGAATACTTGTCCGCATCCGCAGTTATGGGGCCGCTCCAGGTGAACGTTGACGCATTCGCGGTATCCGCAATGGAGTTTCCCAGCACGGGCGTGGTGTTTACCGCAGACAAGTCGATCCCGTTGTACAGCACATTTCCGTTAGCGTCCTTTGTAAAGGGCGCCGTGGTTGAATTATAGCCTGCAAAAAGATACTTGTCGCCAATAGAGGCATTGGCCATCTGCATCAATTCCTCTTTCAACTGGTTAATCTCGGTGGCAAGGTTTTGCTTGTCGGTAGAATTGTTTGTACCCGAAGCAGATTTTGTTACCTTCTCCATGATATTGGTTATAACGGAATTCATATCGTCCAGCATGGTATCGGTCTGGTCCACCCAGCTTTTCGCCGTACTCAGGTTCTCCTGGTACTGGTGGATACGCTGCAGTTTTTGCCGCGCGTTCATGCTGGTAAGCACGCCAATGGGGTCGTCCGACAACCGGTTCATCCGTTTATTGGAAGAAAGCTGCAAATTGTAATTGTTCAGCCGCGAAAGGCCTGCGTTCAAGTTCGTAAGCAAGCTGTCCACCATCATGGAGTTTGTGATTCTCATTTTATTTCACTCCCGTATTATTTAGCCTCTTCCAACCAGTCCCGTTCCATTGATCAGCGTATTCAGTTGCTCGTCCATTGCGGTAATTACGCGCGAAGCTGCGGAATATGCATGCTGGAACTGGATCATGTTTGTCATCTCTTCATCCAAGGATACGCCGGTAATGGATTGACGCTGGCTGGAAAGATGGTTCTGCAAAACCAACTGCGTCTCGGCGATGTCCTGAATATGGCTCATTTCAATGCCTATGCCCGTTACAATTGTTTTAAACAAACTGCTAAAACTGGCGTCTGTACCCGAACTGTTGGATGAGTCCACCAGTTTGGCAAGCTGCAGGGCAATGCTGCCGTTTCCCTGTTGCATATTGCCGCTGGAATCGACTGTTACCAATGTATCGGATGCCGCAATATTGTAAATGCTCAGCTTTACTTCATCGCTTACAGAAAAATTCTCAGCAGTCACCAGGCTTGCATCCTGCCCTGTGGACGTATCCTTGAAAAAGTTTATATTTGTCTGGGATACGTTGCTGTTGCTGGCATTTGGCATGGTATAGCCTGTTTTATGAATGTTGTTTACGTCCTTCGTAATTTTCTGGCAAAGGCTGTTCAACTGGCTTACAACATACGGTATTCCTTTTGTATTGGAATCGTTTCCATCCCTTACCTCAAGATAGCCGGCAAGCGCCCCGTTTGTGATCTCCACCTTGCTGGAGGTTGGATTGCCATTGCTGTCCGCCCAGTATACTTCATACAGGTTGTTTTGCGTGCCTGATTTAACAGGGTTTGCATAAGTGGCATTCACCGCCATCTGGTTTGTAGTCGTCCCCTTTACAAGGCTTCTTGTACCAATTTGTATGTTGACATTACCATCGCCGTCTTCACTGTAACTAAACTGAATCAGGCCGGAGAGCTCGTCCAACACCAGATTGCGCTGGTCTCTCAAATCATTCGCCCTGTCTCCCGAAAGCTCATAACCGGCTATCTGTCCGTTCAGGCTCGCTATCTGCTGCGCGTATATGTTGATCTGATCAACAGTCGTTTTAACATTGTCGTCCAACGCTTTTTGTTGGCTTAAAAGGCTGTTGAAATAATCATTAATCGTTTCGGTCAGCTTTATAGCGTTCTGCTGCACATTGGCTCGCGTCTCCGCGTTGGCCGGAGATTCGTTTAATTTGTCCAAGCTGGTATAAAAATCGGCCAGCACGCCGGATATGCCTGTTCCGCCGTCCGTATCGTCCGCCAACTCGTTGTTGAAAAGATCCTCCACATAGCTGTAATACTGGCTTTTGGCGGACCATTTGGAGGAGGTGGTATTCTGGTCCCTGTACTGGTAATCCAGAAAAGCGCTCCTGATCTGCACCACGCCGTCCGCCCGAACGCCTTGCCCCACCTCTACTTTATGGGACGTAAACGCCACGTTTGAGGATGCCGCGGGTATGGAAGAAGTAGCCAGACTTTGCCTGGTATATCCCGTTGTATTCACGTTTGAAATATTGTGCGCCGTTACACTCAGTTGTTGTTGGCTGATGCTAAGACCGGTTTTGGCAATTTGGATGCCGTAGAAACTAGAACTCATGATTCACCTCAGGCCTGGCTGTCAAAAATGCCAGGGCTTTGCAGGCCGGCCTCCATGATGCTTCCGGAATTTCCGTAAATATCTCCGGGCGGTTCCTGCGTAAAATTAGTCATTACAAAATTCATATATTCAAAATGCAGCTGCAAAAGCGCCATGTTCTGATCGTTCAGTTTTTTTTGCGCTGCGATGGTATTTTTAAGTTCAGTGCTTACTTTTTTTAGCCTTCCTTTATATTGCGGCGCCCTTATTTCCATCTCTGAGATGGTCAGGGGGTTCACGCCCCACTGATTCTGAAGGGAAGCAGCGGCGGCTAGCCGGCTTTCTTCCAGTTCGGAGACTTCTTTTAATAATCTCCATTCCCCGGCTACAACCTCGTTCAAGCCCTGCGCATTCCCCTTGATGATGTATTGCTGTTTGATTTCTGAAATGGCCACCATTTCAGCGTAAACGTCTTTAATTTTTGAAAGCAAGCCGATTACGGTTTCAATTGCCTGTTCCAAAATATCCTCCTCAGGAATTATTTATCCATCAATATGCTTTTAGCCAGATCACTTGTGCTCACGTGATACTCGTCGTTTGCAATCTTATTCTGCAGCGCAGCCAAGTCTTTCTCCGGCGTCTGGATACGGTCGTGGATGGAAGTCATGGCTGTTCTCAGTGCGTCCGAAAACATTTTCGCGTCGCTGGAAATCTCAATCTTATCCTGCTGCGCTGCCTGCGTTGTCTGTATGGCAGCTACATTTTTGTTCGTGATGCTGTATACGTTGGCGGGTATTATAGAGTTTACATCAATTCTCATTTTACATCATCTCCTGTTGTTTTTTTCAATATAATTGTCTGTATGCATCCTTGCGTATGAAGCATCCGAACCCTTGGCCAATTTTTGATCGGGCTTCCTTGGCTCCATCTTCTCCAGGTTGGAAGAACGCGTCTGTATAGCTTTTTCAAACGCCGCGGTAAGCCCGCTGGCGCATTTGCTGCATACTCTGCCGGTGGTTATGGGGGCTCCGCAGGCTTCACATTTCAGGTAATCCCCGGCGCTGTTCATTTCCAGCCTGCCGTCCCGCAGGAAATACAATATAATCCGCTCGTCTACCCCTGTCTGTTCCGCTACTTCCGTAATGGTCACATTGGGTTTTTTATATAAAAAATCTTTAACTGTTCTAAAATGTTTGTCCACTTCACGTACGCAGGTGGGACAGAAAAAGCTTCCTGCATATTTATAAATTTTGCCGCACAGTTTGCATTGACGAAAGTCGCTTGGCATATTCCGCTCCTTTTATTATCTCATAGAATTTGCATAGCTGTCCATCTCGTCGGCTGTGGTGAGCGCTCTGGATGCAAGACTGAAAGCCCTTTGCGCGCGCATCAGTCTTGTGAGCTCCGTTCCAAGCTCCACATTGGAACCTTCCAGCGTTTTCTGCAATATATGCGTTTCGTTTCCGGCCTGAACAGGTTCTCCGGACGTTGCCGACTCGGCAAACAAATTATCGGAAACAGCCGTGAGACCCTGCTTATTGGGGAACGTTACAAGCCCTATGGTTGCGTATGCCGCGCTGTTCGCATCCGCCGATATCTGTCCAGAGCCGGATACGGTCATGGAATCACCCTGCAACTGGATCTTGTTGCCGTTTACATCCAGCACATAATACCCCTTGGCAGTAGTCAAATAGGTGCCTCCGGCTTCCACGCTTTTGGAAAAATTCCCGTCCCTTGTATAATATACATTTCCATCAGGCGCCTGTACAGAAAAAAAGCCCTGGCCGTCTATATACAGATCGGTTTCTATTCCCGTTTGCTGCGGCGTTCCCTGCGTAAACACCTTGCTTGTGCCAGAGAGCAGCACACCGCAGCCCCTTTGCAGATTTTGAGTGCTTTCGGGATCAGAAGGATCCAGCATCGCCTGGTACAGCGCATCCTTAAAATCCACCTTGGTGCTTTTATATCCAATCGTACTGATATTGGCTATATTATTCGCTATTGCATCCACGCGGGCCTGTTGCGTTTTAAGCCCAAGAGCCGCCGTATAACCAGATTGTATCATAAAACAGTTGCTCCTTTAACCACTAAAATTTAGCTATTTCGTTAACAGTTTTGCCCAGCGTTTCATCCACCATTTTTACAATCTGCTGGTTACTTTGGTAACTCCGCTGGGTAGACAGCATATTTACCATCACAGTTGCCATATCCACGTTGGAACCCTCCTGCCAGCCCTGCTTAATATCGGGATTCGCTACGTCCACCGGCTGCGCATTGTTGTATGTTGTATACAAATTATTCCCTGTCTTTCTTAGATCCGTCAGATTTTCAAATGTTACCAGCCGCAGCTTCCCAACCGTCTGGCCGCCTGCGGTAACCGTGCCATCGTTCGCCACCGTAAAATCTCCGGTGCCAACCTGCAGATTTCCGCCTCCCTGGCCCTGCACATAATAACCGTCCTGTGTAATCAGGTATCCGTTACTGTTCACCGCAAAGTTGCCGCTTCTGGTATACCGCACACCCTGCGGCGTGGATACCGCAAAAAATCCCTCGCCTTGAATCGCAAGGTCGGTCTGCACATCCGTTTCTTCCAACGGGCCCTGCGTATAATCCGTAAACACCTGGTCTATATGAATTCCGGTATTCAGCGGCCCTACTTCCTTCCTTTGGTTCACAACGTCCGGATCGTTTATCTGATACAGCAACAAATCGCTGAAAGACCGCGAAATCATTTCATCGTTTTTGTAGCCAACGGTGTCCAGATTGGCTATATTGTTTGTAATCACATCCATTTTGGCACGCTGGGTGATCATACCTGTTCCGGCAATGTAAAGACTCCTGAGCATAACGGACTCCTTTTCTGCTCTTGTATTTATAAATGTAATATCGTGATTAAAGCAAGAAAACTTTAGAAGAATGGATAAGAAACTTTACGACAATTTGAAATGCACCAAAGGCAGTCAAATGGATCTGTTGTTAAGACTTAGCATAAAAATAACTTCTCCGCGGGATACGCCAAGTTCCCGCGCAATATCTCCCACAGAAAATCCTTTTCGGCTTAAATCCAGCGCCTGCTGCTTTAAATCTCCCCTGCTTGGGGGAAGAGCGCCTTCCTCCGAGGCCTGCCCGGGCTCAATTTCAATGTGTGGAAGAGGCTCCCCGTTTTTGATACGGATCATGTCTTCCAGGTATTTTTTTACCTGCACAAGTTCACGGTCGAGGCCAGCTTTGTTCTCCTCAATATAAGATTCCAGAGCCTCCAGCAGCTCCGTAATCTCGTTGTACCGCTGTTCCAGTTTTTTTTCACGTTCTTCCCAGAGCAAATCGCGGTCCGCCCGGTTTTTGCCCAATCCTTTAATAAGCAAAAACACAAGAAGGCCCCCCAGGCCAAAAATAAACAACGCAAAAATATAATTTTCTATGCCCATCTGTCTGCTCCATTCATACGCTGATATCAATTTCCTTTCCAAGCGTGTCGGACGGCATTACCACCAGCGCCTCTTCCGGGGCTTCCTGCTCCCTGCGCTCCGCTTCCCTCTCGCCTCCGCCTTCTTGCGCATCGCCGTCTTTCTCACGCCGGACGCGCTTGCTCTCCGAATGCTCCATTTCTACAACGCTCTGCATATCACGCGCCACTTTTTCTTTTTCTATTTGAGCGGCAAACGCTTTCGCATTTTCTACCTGATACACCCTGTCGGCCGTTTGTTTGGCGTATTCGGCCGTCCGGTTGATACTAATCTGGTTTTCAATACCGTTAACCATATCGCGCCCTCTCTTTCAACCGGCAAGCCGGTTTTACGGTTTTGCCTTATACCTGCACGGCTCGGGGGTAATACTGCCTTCCCTTACATGGTAGGAGACAAACATTTCCTCAGATTTCACATCATAGATGCATGCTCCAATACTGATCCTTGCGCCGGGGTATATTTTGCTCAGCACATGAACCGTTCCGTCCTTTGAATCGCTAATCAAAGCTTCCAGTTCATGCAGCTCACGTTCCAGTTCCACTTGTTCTTTCTTTAAAGAAAGCATTTTTTTCGTTACTTCCATTCGTACTTCAAGGCCGGTCATCTGGCCCACGCTGGATTTAAGCGCGCGGTCCATCCGCTCTACGCCCGATTTGACCTGTTCCAGTTCCTCTCCGACTTTAAAAAACCTCTCCCGCTTTTTGGGGGATATGCCCAGCTTGATCTTGGTGGATACCCCGGATTCCGCGCCAATAACGCGGGCCGCAAGCATTTTGCCCACAGACATTGTGCCGCCAACCAGCAGGCCGTTTTTATCCGTGAGTTCCACTTCCCCTTCGCATTTGATCTTGCTGTGCAGAATAATATCCGCAACAATCCTGTGCTCCACTTCCACATCCGTCCTGTGTATAAACAGAGAGTACAGGCTCCCCTTCGCACGGATAAAGCCTTTGTCCGCACCCTGAATGCCTTTTTTGAGGATCACGTCTCCGCCCGCTTCAATGGTGGCCGCTTCCACCACGCCGTTGATGGTAATATTCCCTGTCGCCCGCACCACAAACTCAGAACCTACGTTGCCGGTGATCAGCACGTCCCCTGCAAAATCTATATTGCCCACCTTCATATCCACGTCTCCGTGCAGAACGTATGTTGGCGAAATAATAATCTTGTCGTTTATAATCTCTATATGGCCGCTGATTTTTGCCAGAAGCGAACGCTTGTCTTCAGAATACAATATATTCTTCCCGGACGGAAGCGCCACTTCTTTTCCCCTTTGCGTGGCGATGGGCCTGCCGAGTACGTCCATACCGGGTTCGCCCGTGCCAGCCAGCGTGCGGCTTACCAAAACATCCCCTTCTTTTACACTCTCTATCTTGCTGCGGTCACGGAAGTTGATCCTGCCGTCTTCTTCTATTTTATATGTCTTTTCGCGGTCTTCAATTGTAAAATGGTACGTCAGTTTCCCGTCTGCTCCCCGTACCGGCTCTTTTCCTTTGGCAATCACCACCGGCTGGTTGCAGATGCGCTCCCTCAGCATCCTGTCAATTTCACCCGGGTCCACGCCAAACACAATCTTATACTGATCCTTAAGAAGCTCGAAAATTTTTTCGCGCGTAAGCTGCTTCCCCCTGGGCTCTCCCGGAAACAGAATGACTGATGCTGCCATTCCCTGATCCGTTACCTCCACGTTGATCTCATCATTCAGGATGATTTCCTCGCGCGGGCCAGCAATGCGTACCGGGCTGCCACCCGAAGACTTAAAGACAGCCGCAAGGTCTGAGTCTGCAATCTCAATTCCTTTGCGCTTCACATATCTGCGGCACTCCTCAAAATCGCGCGCGGCGGCGTTTTCGGACACACGAATAAAAACGCCTTCCGGAGTATAAAGCAATTCAAAAGTGCCGCTCTGTGTTTCGGCACCGCCTTCCTGTTGCAGCAGGTTTTCCATTATCCGCTGCGCTTCCCCCTGGTCCGAGCCGGTACCCTGGCCAACATCCCCATTCATTGGATCCAACATTCCACACCCCTCCTTAAAGATTGTTACCGGAACTGGCGTTCCAGCAAGGATTGCATCCTTTTGAGCGCTTTTGAATGAATCTGTGAAACCCGCGATTCCGTAACATGCAATACCTGCGCAATTTCTTTTAAAAGCAACTCTTCACTATAATAAAGTTCTATTACGATTCTTTCATTTTTTGGAAGCATGTCCAAAACGGAGGCCAGCGCGGCAGACATTTCCTTTTTTTCGTACTGCAATTCCGGGCTGTCTGATTCGCTCTCATCCTTGACCGTATCAATCAGCTTTAAGCTCTCGTCGCCAGGGCTGTTTGAAATAACGCTCTCAAAATAAACAATGTTGTGCACATATTCATTGTCCAGCGTCTCCCGAATCTGCGATACGTCCCAACCCAGATAGATGGCCACGTCTTCCTCGGTCGCTTCCCGGCCCAGCATAACGGAAAGCTGGTCAAACGTCCTTTGAACGGTTTTAATTTTGGTGCGCATGCTGTTGGATACCCAATCCTGCTTGCGCATATAATCCAGAATCTCTCCCTTAATGCGTTTGCAGGCGTATGTTTCAAACTTTACGTTGCGCATCATGTCGTATTTATTAATGGCGTCCATTAAGCCAAGAACGCCGCTGCTCACCAGATCGTCATAATCGCTGTGATTCTTATAGGCGGGCATCATTCTGAGCACGACCTTCCTGACAAGGCTAAGATAATGCAAAAGCAGCTGATTCTTATTCTCTATGGAAGGGTTCTTGAAGTACATACTCCAAAGAACATCAGCGTTTTGGGCAGTCTCCTGTTTTTGCACAAATTGCCTCCTTGAAACCACTATAAATTGCTTTTTGAATGCGAGTTGCGTTCAATCTGCTTTTTATAGATAAATCGCCTGATAAAACGTATCTGTTTTTCTTTTTCTATTTCAAACTTAACGCCCAACCGGCAGAAGCCTTCTTCTACCATTTGATCCACCTTGCGCACAATGGTGGCGGGAAGCGTGTATTTCTCTCCCTCCAGTTGAAATTCACAGTATAGCGCGTCGCCCACATAAAATTCAGTATTTGTAGTATTCACGCCAATTCCGGCCTCGGATATATCCACACCCTGGCATTTCTGGTCCTTGATATCCCCGTCTACTTTTGAAAGCCTCACATCAAAAATATGTTTAAGACGGAAATTTTTCCTCCGCTGCATCCTGGTGATTTCCGAAGTGCGCTGCAGTTTGGACATCTCCATGCCCTGCAAAGATTCATTGTGCAGTATAATTGCCTCAAAGCACAGGCATGTGTCTATGTAATATTCGTAGTTGCCCGGATTCACATGCATCGCATCGTCATCCAGATATTTGGGAACCCAAATCTGTTTGTCCCGGATGATCTGCACACGGGCCTTCAGGCCTTCCAGTCCCATGCCCTGCAAAACAAATTTCTGCGTCCATATCTCCCGGTCCCGCACATAGTTCACCCGCACGCGGATGATATCTATATTCGGCAGTTCAATCTGTATCAGCTCTCCCAAGTTCAACTGCTGGCCTTTGATCATGCATTTTCCTCACTTACTGAATCTCTTTAAAAATCCTTTGAACCCGCGCGTACGTACGCTGCTGCTTTCGTCTTTGCTGACATACTGCTGGGCAATCTGCTGTATCTGCCGGGCCGCTATGCTGTTTGGATATTTCAGAATGTGCGGAACCAGCGCCGAAATCGATTTTGTCATCAGTTCGTCAAAAAGAACATATCCCATCAGGTCTATGGAATAATTCAAAAATTTGCCCACCACGCGCTTGAAGCTTACGTCTGTTACAAGCGCTTCCTTCTCAGAGGCAACCTTATTGATAATAACCCGCACCGCGGGCCTCTCGGCCAGTTTGGATGCGGTTTTTAAAACCACAAACGCGTCCGTGATAGACGTAGGTTCGGGCGTTAAAACAAGAATCGTCTCGTCGCTGGCCTCTATCAGCCGCAAAATGCTGTTATCCATGCCTGCGCCGGTGTCAAACAAAATGTAATCCGTGTCTTTTTCCAGCTTTTCCATTTGAACCAGCACGTTTTCCAGCCGCGCGGATTCTATATCCATCAGTTCGGCTACACCTGCGCCGCCGGAAATAAACCTGACGCCTTCGTAGCAGTATTCCAGGACGTCTTCCAAGCTTTTATCACCGCGCACCACGTATCCGATATCGTACCTGGCGTTGGTTCCAAGAAGAATGTTCACGTTGGAAAAACCAAAATTTGCATCTATGATCACAACGCTTTTTCCACACTTGGCCAAAGCCAGCGCCAGATTGACCGTAATGCTGGTCTTGCCCACGCCGCCTTTGCCGCTGGTTACGGTGATTATTTTTGTTCTCTTTTTTTCATTTTTCTGCTGGATTGAGTATACCAGCTCTCTGAGCCTCTGTGCCTGATCTTCCATATGTTAATTCCCTAAAATCGTATCAATTACTTCTTCTGGATTTACCTGCATAATATCATCGGGCACGTTTTGCCCGGTTGTAATGTACGAGAGCGGACGGCGGCTCACCTTGGAGATAAAGAAGAGTATGCCTCGGTTCAATACTTCATCCATTTTGGTGATGATCACCCTGAAATCTTTCAAAAACTCATAATCCTTAATGACCGACCGCAGAACCTTCTCTGAAGTGGACGCGCTGATGGTGAGGTAAATCTCATCAATGTCCCCCACCTCCACCAGGCACTTTATTTCCTCCTGGTATGCCTTGTCCTTGGACAACTTGCCGGCGGTATCAATCAGAATCACATCCATTTTGTCCATCTCCTTGATGGCTTCTTTGATCTCTTCCGGCTTATAGATGGTTTTAAGCGTTGTGTTTAAAATCTCGCTATATGCCTTTAAATGTTCCTGCGCCGCCACACGGTATACGTCCGTATTGATGATGCCTACGTTCAGCCTGTCCCGCACTGCCATAAAAGAGGCCATTTTAACAAGAGTGGTGGTTTTGCCCACCCCGGTGGGCCCGACAAGCATAATTACCCTCTGCCTGTACTTGGTGTGCTGAAAATACAAAGGCTGGCCCAGTATATCCTTTAAAATACTGCGCATCACTTCCTCTGGGCGGGCGTTCATCTTCTCGGATATTTGCTGGGTCTCCAGGCAGACTTCATGCGCAAGGTCCCTGTCCATATCGCTTTCTACCAGCTTCTTATACAATACGTTTACATCCGGGGTATAGGAGGGTTCCACCACATTGTTGTAATAACCAATCTTGTCCGTAAACTGGCTGAGCATCTCTTTTATCTCGCCAATTTTTTCATCCAACCCGGCCGCGCTTGCCCCCCCGTTTAACCGGCTGGCCTGCAATTCTGCCAGAAAATCTTTGGGCTCCTTTGCCTCTCCGGCCGGCTTGCCCGCAAAAATGGGCTTGTTTTCACTGAAAACCGGCTTGTCTCCAAAAGGGGCCATGCTGTCACTAAAAGATGGCCTGCTATAAGTAAGGCCCGGCTTCTTCTTGCTTTCCGTTTCGTCATAACTTACCACAACTTCTATCATCTTTTTGGAAAACAATCCCTTGAGCCCCTTTTGAGCGCGCACCATTTTGCTGCTAATGATCACTGCATCCGGCCCCAAATCGTTTTTTATCTTTTTTAAGGCTTCCTGCATATTATCAGCATAAAACTTTTTTAGCTCCATAGCTCCCGCAATCCTTTCTCTGCTCTAATCCTGCATGTTGCTTTTACCTTTTATGCGCTCTGCTGGATGGAAATAACCCCGTCCGAGAACACTTCTACGCTTGAATCCAGCTCATTGTACGAAAGCACCACCAGATCCGGCACCATTGAACTTGTAAGGCTTTTAAAATGCCGCCGCACAAGCGGTGACGTAAGCACAATGGGGGTGATCCCCAACTTGTTGATCCGCTCTATGGCCGCCTTCAGGCTGGAATAAATTTTTTGAATATGGCCCTGCTCCAAAGCTACATAGGATCCCTGCTCGGTCTGCTTTGTATGCTCTGCAATCAGTTGCTCCAGCATGGGGTCCAGCGTTATCACCCTGGCCTTGTTATCCGGCACAAACCTGCGCGAAATAGACCGGTATAGATTTTTGCGCACGTATTCCGTCAAAAGTTCCACATCCCGCACTACGCCGCCATAATCCGCCAGCGTTTCCATAATGGTGCCCATATCCCGGATGGAGATATTCTCGCGCAGCAGGTTTGCCAGCACCTTTTGAATCTCTCCCAAATTGAACATCTTGGGCACAACCTCGTCCACCAGGGCAGGCTGGGACGATTTCAGGTTGTCTATCAGCGTTTGCACCTGCTGGCGCGTCAGCAATTCGTAACTGTGCTGCTTAATGGTCTCGGTCAGGTGGGTCGCAATCACAGAAGGCGCGTCCACTGTGGTGTACCCCAGCAGTTCCGCCCGCTCCCGGTCGCTCTCCTGTATCCACACGGCAGGCAGCCCAAAAGTGGGCTCCACGGTATCAATCCCCTGAATCTTCTGCTTTACCTCGCTGGTGCTCAGCGCCAGCAGATACCCCAGCATAATCTTGCCCTTGGCCACTTCTATATCCTTTATTTTAATTACATATTCGCTCGTATTCAATTGAATATTGTCGCGAATGCGAATAACCGGAACAATAATGCCCAGATCCATAGCGCACTGCCTGCGGATCATGACCACCCGCTCCAGCAAATCGCCGCCCTGGCTTGCGTCCACCAACGGCACCAGGCCGTACCCAAGCTCTATGCCAATGAGCTCCACCTGCAACAGAGAGGTAACGTTTTCCGGCTTCCTTTTTTCCTGCGCAGCCGCGGCGGCTTTGTCTTCCACCAGCGCCGGTTCCGGCTTCTGGGCCGCTTTATTCAAAGAATATCCAATGAATCCCATGATTGCCGCAATCACAAACAGTGGCAGTTTGGGCAAGCCCGGAATAAAGCTGATGCATACCAGCATGATGGAAAGCAGGAAGAACACGTATGGCTGCCGTGAAAACTGGTCAATCAGGTCGCGGCCCAGGTTGTTGTCTGAGGCCGCGCGGGTTACCAGAATGCCCATGGCTGTGGAAACCATCAGCGCGGGAATCTCGGTCACCAGGCCGTCGCCTATGGTTGCAATCGTATAGATGTTCAGTATCTGCATGAAATCCATGTTTTTGCCGTAAAGCATGCCCATCACAAGGCCGCCCACAATATTGATTACAACGATTAAAATACTGATGATGGCCTCGCCTTTTACAAATTTGCTGGAGCCGTCCATCGCGCCGTAAAACTCCGCTTCCCGCGATATCTTGGACCGGCGCTCCCGCGCGGCCTGCTCGTCTATCAGGCCGGAATTCAGGTCCGCGTCCACCGCCATCTGCTTGCCGGGCATCGCGTCCAGGGTGAACCGGGCAGAAACCTCCGCAACACGCTCGGCGCCTTTTGTGATAACCACAAACTGTATAATAACAATAATCAGGAATATGATAATACCCACAATCAGGTTGTCGCCCGTCGCAAAGCTGCCGAATGCATGAATTACGCTGCCTGCCTCACCGTTGTTCCCAAGAATCAAACGGGTAGTGGCAATATTCAGCCCCAGGCGGAGCAAAGTCATAATCAGCAGCAGGGACGGAAAGGAAGCAAATTCAAGCGGTTCGTGCACATACAGCGTCATCAGCAGCACAAGCAGCGAGAGGGATATGTTCATCACCAAAAAAACATCCAAAATCTCGGGCGATAAAGGAAGGATGATCAGCATGATAACCATAAGTACTACAACTGCTATAAATGCGTCTTTTAATTTCATCCGATACCCCTTCTTCTATAGTCTTTTGGCTTATCTACGCCTGTAATTCTGGTCTTTGTTCTTCATCTTATAGATGGCGGCGAGAATCTCCGCAACCGCCTGATACATGGAAACCGGAATGAGTTCCCCAACCTCGCAATACTTAAACAGGCTTTGCGCCAGTTCCACGTTTTCCACAATTTCCACCTTGTGCTGGCGCGCTAAGTCCTTAATACGCTGCGCCAGCAAATCTTTGCCTTTTGCGACCACCCGGGGCGCGGAGGCTTCGTTTTCTTTATAGGACAACGCCACCGCATAATGCGTGGGGTTGGTGATGACCACATCGGCCTCGGGCACGTTCTGCATCATACGCATCATTGCCATTTGCCGCTGCTTCTGGCGGATCGCGCCCTTGATGACCGGGTCGCCTTCCTGCTGTTTGTGCTCCATTTTGACCTCATATTTGGTCATCATCAAGTCTTTTTCATGCTTGCGCCTCTGGAAAAAATAATCCAGCGCCGCGATTCCCCCAAAGGCACCTGAGGCAAACAGGCCCGCGTTTATAATGATATTCCCGCCTTCCAACAGGGCCGCAGGCAGGCTGGACGCCATCAGCATGGAAAAAGCGGTCAGGTTGGAAGTCACATACATATATGCCGCCAGTATAATGATGCCAACCTTTATAAAGGTTTTTACCAGTTCAAACATCACGCGGCCGGAGAACAGCCTCTTAATGCCTTCCGCAATATTCAGCCGTTCCATCTTAAAGCCCATGGCCTTTGTGCTGAAGAAAAAACCTACCTGCATTACGTTCAGCATCACGCCCACGCCCAGCGCGATTGCCAGGAGAGGAACCATGATCACCAGAAAACTGTATGCCGCGTTCTGTACGACGGAAGCCAGCATATTGGAGTTAAGCGGCTCCGCAGCCATCTGTGCCCCGCTGAAATACCCCTTGGAAAAATTCATGAGGTTGTTTGTCATGGTTCCAAACAGGGCCTTTATTGCAAAGAACATTACCAGCAGCGAACCCGCGGTAATCAGTTCCATGCTCTTTAATACCTGGCCTTTTTCCCGCGCGTCTTTCCGCTTTTTAGGGGTGGCCTTCTCTGTGCGTTCACCGCTGTTGCTTTCCGGCACTTGCTATCCCCCCATCAATGCGCCGAACATCCGGTCCAGGCCCGCATACATCTGGTCGAACACGCCCGGCAAAAAATTAACGTAAACCGGCATCATGGCCATCAATACCACCAGGCCCACCAGAACTTCCATGGGAAGCCCGATCGCAAACGCGTTAATCTGCGGAACAGACCGGATGATAACCCCCATTAAGGCCTGCGCCAGCAACCCAGAGATAATGATGGGCAACGCAATGCTGACAGCCAGCAAAAAACTTTGCGCAAACAGCTCCACAGCCACTCCGGCAATATTGGGAGAAAAAACAGTCTGCCCCACCGGCACCTTCTCCACCGTAAGATATAATATCTGTATCAGGCGGTGGTGTCCGTTCATTGCAAAAAACACAATGAGCATCACTATATTCAAAAAGTTTCCCACAATGGGAATGCTCATGTTGCTCACGGGATCAAACACGCTGCCTATGCCAAACCCCATCTGCATGTCCATTAGTTGGCCGGATGTAAACACCAGCGTAAAAAACAGGTTCAGCACAAATCCCATTACCAGGCCAAAGAGCAGTTCCTTAACGCACAGCAGCACCAGAATCAACACATCGTCATGGTATTGAATGGGTTGCGCCGCCGGCAGGGATATAAAAAAAAGGTAAGTAATGCAGGCGCAGTAGCCAATCCTTGCCATTGCCGGAATAGTTCGCCGCCCGAATATCGGTGATGTAAAGATCAGGGCGGAAACCCTGAGCAGCAGCAAAAGCAGGTAATCCCAGTTGGCAAACCACGTATTGATATAGCTCATGGACGTTCTAACCCGTTATCATTACGGCATAAGAGAACATCCTGTTGGTAAATTCGGTCAGGTTGCTTAAAATAAATCCTCCGAATACCAGCATAACCAAAAGAATTCCAACCAGTTTGGGCAGAAACGTCATGGTCTGCTCGTTAACCTGCGTAGCCGCCTGAAAAACCGAAATAATGAGTCCAATTACAAGAGCGATACCCACCAGGGGCAGAGAAACCATAAGGGTCGTCCGAACCGCGTCCTGCATTACTGTAATAACTGTAGCCTGATCCAACAGCGTTCATCTCCTTTCCGTTACGTCCACGTCCGACTACGTATTAAAACTGGATATCAGCGTTTGTATGGTAAGCGCCCAACCGTCCACCAGTACAAACAAAAGCACCTTGAACGGCAGGGATATCATGGTTGGCGGCAGCATCATCATACCCATTGCCATCAGCGTGCTTGCCACAACCATGTCTATTACAATAAAAGGTATAAAAATAAAAAACCCTATCTGGAATCCGCGCTTGATTTCACTGGTAATAAACGCCGGGATCACGGTGCTCAAGGGAATATCGTCCGGGCTGGAAACGCTTTCCTGCTTGGCTATGTCTGCAAACATATCCATGTCCGATTGATAGGTTTGTTTAAGCATAAATTCCTTAATGGGTTTTTTGGCAATATCAATGGCTTCCTGCGCCGTGATTTGCTGGTTGATATACGGCTCCACAGCCTGCGTTTCAATCTGATTGAATACAGGCGCCATTACAAAAAAAGTAATAAACAAAGCCAACGCAACCAGCACCTGGTTGGGCGGCATCTGCTGCAGCCCAAGCGCATTCCTGGTTAAGGACAAAACAATAATAATCCTGGTAAAGCCGGTAAGCATGATTAGAATAGCGGGTGCAATAGAAAGAACGGTGAGGAGGCCTACAATCTGCAGGCTGACCGAACGGCTTCCCAATAATTGAGACAGCGGATCAGCACCCTGGTCTGTGGTTGTGCTGCCGCTGCCGATAGCCGGTAATGATGAAGTTGCTGTTCCCCCTGATGCAGAGGGACTTTGACCGCCCACAGAAGCCGTTGCTCCCGAATTGGGCGAAGAAGCCGGACTGGTTTGCCCTGTAAGAACAGAGCACCCATTTACAATAATGACGAGGGATATAATAATTGAGATAACACCAATGATCTTCAGTTTCCGTCTTGCATTCAACTTTCGGTATTCCTCCATGAGTACGCGAATTAAAGGAAAACGACTTTATTTCTAATTGCTTTTGGTTTCATCCCCCGGATGATCCCCTTCCTTGCTATCCAATTCCTTTTGCAAATGAATACCAAACGGAGTGGTATTCTTGTTTTTATAGTAATTCTTGGAGACAACCTTAAAACTGCTCCAAAATTTTTTAAAAAAACTGCCTTCTTCTTCAGGCGGCGCATCCTGCATGGGAACAGCGGAGTCCCGCTCTTCCGGCTCCTTCTCCTGTCCGTCTTGCTGCAGAGGAACCGTATCCAAAAGCTTGATGTCCTGTCCGGTGGTAGCCATTAAATATTGTTTATTATCAAACTCAACCACCATAATGGTTTTATCCCTGTCTATAGGAATCCTGTCCACAACAGAAACAAGCCGCCCCTGTTTCCACCTGGCTTTATTGCCTGCAAGCGGCTTTTTGCTTCCTTTCTGCATGGCGCGCCGTGAAACAAATTTGGTCAGATAATAGGCGCCCACCAGTAAAAGTACCAGATATACTATCAACAAGACAATATCCTGGGCCTGTATTTCTTTAGCCGTTGCAGCCGTTGTAGCCAGTGTTACCATTGTAAGCGCATATCCGTTTCTTTTTTAAACCTGCATGTTCATAACCTGGTTGTAGGCGTCCACAACCTTGTTGCGGACCTGAACCACCAGTTGAAGCGACAGATTTGCTTTTTGCTGGTCGATCATGACCTGCGCCACGTCGTCCACCTGCCCGGAGAGTAACGCCTGCGAATCGTTCGTTGCAACCGTATTCGCATCGTCCACACTTTGAATCGCATTGGCCAGCATATCTTTAAATGCCGAACCGGCGTCGTTTGTTTTGCTGCCTACTCCCGCAAGCGATTGAAGCCCCGAAGCGGAGCCGACTCCTGTTATTGCCATAACACCCTCCCTGATCTACTATTTGCCAATCTCAAGCGCGGTCATCGCCATACTTTTGGTGGCATTAACCGCCGTAATGTTCGCCTCATAAGACCGGGTTGCGGACATCATGTCCACCATTTCGGTTGTGAGGTCCACGTTGGGCATCTGCACATAACCCTCCGCATTTGCGTCCGGGTTTGTGGGATCATATTTTAGAGTAAACGCGCTCTGGTCTTCCGCAATTTGCGAAACGTAAACGCCCGATCCCGCCGTGCTGCCTATAGATTCATCCAGATACTGGGAAAAAGGTTTGGACGACTGTTCCTGAAAGATCACATACCGCCTGCGGTAAGGACCGCCGGTGGCTGTTCTTGTCGTGTCAATGTTGGCGATATTTTCAGATATCACATCCATGCGCAACCGCTGAGCGGTCAGACCGGAAGCACTGATATCAAGCGAAGATAAGAACGACATTTAATCACCTTCCCTCTCTGATTGCGTAACCCAACTGCTCGAATTCGCCGGATATTTTTCTTGTGAGCGCATTATAATAGATAATATTTTTTGCAAGGTCTGTCATTTGCTTGTCAATGTCCACGTTATTGCCGTCCATACGGTTGACGGTGTCCGAATTCTGAACAATATCAGGCTGCACATTCTCCAGATCGGCATCCCCAATATCCATATGTGTGCTCCGCGTTTTCTTCAGCTTGAATCCGTCCGCCTGGTCTTCCAGAGCCTGTTTGTATGCGGACTCAAATTCAACGGATGAAGACTTGAATCCGGGTGTATCCACATTGGCAATATTGCTGGATATAACAGAATTTCTTGTCCAGGATGCTCCAAGGCCCTTCTGGAGAGAACTCACATTGTCAAAAATGTCCATTCAATCACCCTTTCTTTATTTGCCCACTCATAAAAAAGTCCATCTTCCCACGCTTTTATTTTTCTTTGCATAAAAAAGTGCTAACCCTATCATCGAATTAGCTCTATACTACTTTATTCCAACTATACTTACTTTATTGCAAATTTCGACAAAAATCAAGTACTTTTTTGGAAAAAAATTAAATTTTTAATCAAATTTCTCAGAAATCGCGCAGTTTTGATCTATATTTTAACAACTTCCTGAACAGTCAGGTTAAAAGTGTTCTTATCGTTCTTCAAGTCCATATAGTCCTTGGTTGTCTTTCCGGTCTCCATCACCTGGATTCTGGGCCTCATGCCGGCGTTTTCAAAATTTTCAACAACAATTCCCGTAACGCCGTTGCTGAGTTTAACAACGGTGCCTACCGGGTAAGGAGCCACTTTCCTGATGAACGCGTCAACCACCTGGGGATCGAACATGCGGTTAAACCCGCCCATGATATACTCCACCCCGTCGGAGGGAAGCATGGCCCGGCGGTATGGCCTGTCTGAAGTGAGCGCGTCGTATACGTCCGCAACGCAGATAATTCTGCCAAAAAGATGTATATCTTCTCCGGCCAGGCCGTTGGGATATCCTTCTCCGCAATACTGCTCGTGGTGTTCCAGCACGGCCATCAGGGAATTGTCCGAAAGCCCGTTGTACGTCTTTAAAAGATAATCATACCCCTTCTGGGAATGCTGCTTTACCTCCTCGTATTCTTCAGGAGTCAGTTTGCCGTTTTTGTTAATAATATTTTTATCTATGAATATCTTGCCTATATCATGGATCAGGGAACCCATGGCCAATTCCTGCAGCAGGTGCCGCTCCAGCTTCATAACGGTTCCCACCACCACAGAAAGCACCGCAACATTCAGGCTGTGGCTGAACGTATAGTCGTCAAATGTCCGCAGGTCAACCACATTGATCATGGTTTTTCTGTTTCTTAATATTTCGTCCACCATTTCATTGATTACGGAGCGTATGGTCCTTAAATGCATAACCGCCTTCTGGTTCTTCCACGGATTTTCAGCCACCAGAAAAAGAGACTTGATTTCTGTTTTAGCTTTATACATCAGTTCGTCGCTTACAATATTGGCAACAGTCAGGTCCTTTGAAATATCGTCGTCAATATAAAGCCCCTGAAATCCAATGTTCTTTATACGCGCAATCAGACGGTCCGATAAAATCACCTGACTTTTCAAAAATATCCGGTTATCATTGAATTTTAAATCGGTTGCAAGCTTTTGTCCCGGTCTCAGGCAATTGGATGGAACATATCTCATCTGAATCTCCCCTATTGCGGCTTTTTACTGTCTTGTATATCAATAAAGCCTTTGTTCATTTAAAATAATATTAATACGTATTTTAAGTTTGTAAACCTTCTGCGTTAGCTTTAAAATCCGGCCCGCGTCTCTACAGATGCAAGCCGGATTACAATTCTGTTTTTTTGCATCAATATTTTTCTGAAGAAAAGGATTCCGGCATTTGGGTTTCAAACTCATTGTTTTCATATTGCGCCGTTTCGCCTTGGTCTCCTGTTTCGTTCAGGCAGAAAGCGGAGATTTTGTCTTTGAGCAATTCCGCCTGCCCGGACAGTTCCTGGCTGGCCGCCGCTCCTTCCTGAGCGGTCGCGGAATTGGACTGCACAACCAGGGACAGTTGCTCTATTCCCCTGTTCAGCTGCATGATACTGGCCGCCTGCGCCTCGGATTGCATGGCAATCTCTTCGCCCAATTTTACTGAATTGTCAACACTTGTAACAATTTTCTCCAGCGCCTCCGCCGTTGCATTTGCGATTTTTGTACCGGTTTCCGTTTTGCGTATGGAACCTTCAATCAGGTCCGCCGTTTCTTTCGCGGCCCGCGCGCTTCTTGCCGCCAGGCTGCGAACCTCTTCCGCAACAACGGCAAAGCCTTTTCCGTGGGCGCCGGCCCGGGCCGCTTCAACCGCGGCGTTAAGCGCCAGTATGTTGGTCTGGAATGCAATATCGTCTATCACCTTGATGATCTTGTAAATGTTTTCGGAAGATTGGTTAATCTCCGACATTGATTTCAACATTTCTGACATCTGGCTGTTTGCCTCCATTGCTTCTTTTTTCTCCACCAGGGCGTTTTCGTTTGATTTTTTGGCATGCTGCGCATTAGCGGTGGTTTGCTCTGCAATTTGCGCAATGGAGGCGGACAGTTCTTCTATGGAACTGGCCTGCTCCGTAGCCCCTTGCGAAACCGCCTGGTTTCCGGAGGATACCTGCGTGCTGCCCGCAGCCACCTGCTGGGCCGCTTCGCGTATCTGCAGGAGGACATCGTTCATAGACCAGACAATCCGGTTTATGGAATCCTTTAACGCCACAAAATCGCCCTTGTATTCCGTGCTGATATCCTGCGTTAAATCGCCCATCGCAAGTCTGCCCAGCACGCCGGTCAGCTCCAGTATATACCCGGCTACCGTATTAACCGCTTCATTAAAGTTCTGCGCAAGCTCTTCAAAAAACCGGCGCTCATTTTGCGTATATTCGTCCGCTTCCCCTACCACAAACCGCAGATTCAGGCGGCCTTCTTTGAGCATTTTCAGATTTTCCCCCAGTTTAGCCACTTCCCTGGCGTTGAATGCAGACACGCGGGCTTTTGCGGTAACGTCCTGAACCACTTCAATATGCCCCACTTCCTGGCCGTTTGTATTGTACACATAGGAAATATCCGCCTGAAAATACTTATCCTCCTGCGAAAATAACGTCTGCCTCTTGCCGTTTCTTAGCTGCGCTATTGCGCACTCTTCTGTATTGCACACGCTTGTGTTCCAGTTGTCGCACCGTTTGCCCAATGCTTCCTCGCGCGTTACGCCCAGAGATTCTTCTACCTGTTTGTTAATAAACGTCCAATTCATATCCGTATCCGTTACAGAAATTGGAAACGGAATGGAATCCAGAAGGCCCTCGTACCAGAACATTTTTTCCACCACCGTATCCAGGGTATCGTTAACGCCCTGCACTATTTTTTTATAGCCACCCTGATGCGCATCCGCATCCGCACGTGCGTCAAATTGGCCTGCAACCGCTGCCTCGGAAAGCAAGTTCGCATCCGCAATCAGCTTTTTAACGGAACCAACCATTTCCCTGAATGCGCTGGAAAGAACGCCTATTTCGTCCCGGGTATTATAATCAAGCTCAATATCCGTATCTCCTTTTGCCATTTTGCCTGCCGCTTCCACCAGTTTGCCCACAGGCCTGGTAATTCCGCGGGTGATGAAAATTGCAAGCAAAATAGCGGCCAAGGCTGCGCCCGCCGCAATCCCCAGCATCAGAATGCTGCTTAACTGTTTGTAGTTTTGATTGGAAGCCTGCATATTTGCCGCTTCCTCTTTGTTAAAATCCGTCGTAACATCCAGCGCGTCGGCAACAACCAATGCCGCTTTACCCGCTTCGTCTATCTGAGCCGCCAACTGCTCCGTATCGTTATTCTGCATGCTCAGCATGATCTTTGCAACTAGCGCCTCATAATCGATCAACGCTTTTTTTACAGTTTCCAGATTGGACTGGTCCTGGGGATGATCCGTTGTCTTGGCGTAGTCTCCAAGCTGGGCGTTTAATTGCTTTTCAAAATCAGTTACTTTTACCTGCATGTCCGCTACGTTCTGGGCAGAATAATCTATGGTTGTTTTCAGCACCACCACCCGCATCTGGTAGAATGTTTCCGTAATTTCTCCCAGTTTTGAGATTGCCAGCAGATTATTGTTGTACATAACTTCGTCTGTATCGGATATTCGGCTGATGGAGACATATCCGTATACCGCTATGCCGGTAAGGGCAACTACGGCCACTAAAAATCCAATGAACAGTTTTTTACCAATTTTCATGTTTTTCATGTTTTTCTCCCCAGAATATCCGTTATTTCCGCCAATCAGGCGCGTTTACTGTCCGGCCCCCGCCCTGCTGCTTTCCTTAATCATTTCCCATTCTTCATCCAGGAACAGTTTTTCGCAGGACAGCAGCAAAATCACGCCGCTTCCCACCTTTCCAATACCAGCCAGGTAACGGTTTTGAATACCAGCGCGGTGGTCCGGCGGCAGAGCGATATTCTCGTCCCCGATCATCAGAACATCCGCCACATCATCCACAATCAACCCTACCTGAACATCCCGGATATCAATTACAATAATACACGTCCGTTCGTTATATTCTTTAGGCTGTTTTTTAAACTTAAGCCGGCTGTCTATTACGGGTATTATCTTGCCTCTCAGGTTGATGATTCCTTTTGTATAAACGGGGGCTTCCGGCAATGCTGTAATAGGCTGCATCCCTATAATTTCGGTTATGAACTTGATGTCTATGCCAAACTTTTCTTCTCCCAGCGCAAAAGTCAAATACCTGCCGCGCTGCGTGTCTTCGTTTTCTTCAAATTCCTGCAATGCCTTGCCCTCCCTGCTAAAGGTTCTTTTATTTTGGTGTACAAGCTTAAATTCCGCTTACAACTATATCGACAAATTTTGATAAAAGTTTACTTGTATAAGCAGTTTATTTTCAGTAGTAAATAAAGAGCTGGTTTTATGCCAGCTCTTTTCTTATGCCCTGTTCCATAAATAATAACTATATTTTTTATTATAATAAAGAAAACAAAAACCGCAAACGGTTGTACGGCTCTATCAATCGTACCGTATTTGCCGTTCATGGCCGATCCTTCCGGTTTGTTTTAAGCTTTGCCCGCAAGTCAGAACTGTTCTTCTTCTGTCAGCAGGCGCTCACAATCCAGCATTAGCGTTACATTTTCTCCCTTTTTGCCTATCCCGGCAATAAAGCGGTTTTGTATACCGGTTTTATAATCGGGAGGAGGAACGATTTCATCGTCTTCAAACGTAATCACTTCATCCACCTGGTCTACAATCAATCCGACCGTAACATCCTCAATATCAATTACAACGATGCAGGTTCTGTCCGTATACTCTATAGCTGCTTTTTTAAACCGAAGGCGTATGTCTATGACCGGAATAATCTTGCCCCGCAGATTGATGATGCCCTTAATATGTTCGGGCAGTTCGGGCAGTTTTGTGATGGCATGCATTCCAATGATTTCTGTCACATATTGAATTTCAATCCCGTAAACTTCCTCGCCCAGAATAAAAGTAAGATATCTTCCGCGCTGCGTATCTTCCAGTTTATCCATTATTTCCTGCTGTGTAGCCATATATCCAGCCTCCCCTTAAAATTGATTGGATTTGTTGATAACACTTATGCTATCGTAAAGTTTGATTTAAAAATTAGAGCCAAAAGCTCTATTTTTGCGCTATTTTTTCAGTTTGCGCATCCGGCGGCGTACTGTGGCCGCAGGGGTCATAAAAAAATAAATCCGGCTTTGCGCCAGGATTTTATTAAAAACATAGTATTCATTTGCTTTAAAAAAGAAGCTAATTTGTCAGCGCGTTTATTCTGCTGCGCACATCCTGCAGATCGGGCAGATAATAGCTGATTCCCCCGATATATTTTGATTCACCGCCAATGGCCCGGTAATCTACAGAGCCTACATTGCATTTGCTGAGCAAACTTACAAGCGCCACATCCTGCTCAAAATTCAAATTAGTTCTGGCATACTGGGCCGCATACCCAAGAAGAGCTGTCAGGGAATCCACGCCCCCGTTCGCCTTGAATTTTTTCATCAGGCTTTGCAAAAATTGCGCGTGGTGCCTGGCACGCGCCAGGTCTCCACCCACGTCGTACCTGTTTTGCAGGAATTTATTTACGTTGGAACCGGTAAGCAGAACAGTATCGCCTTTTTTGCCCAAACCCGGAAAGTCCACATCCAGTTCTACCTTCACCCCGCCAAATGAATCCGTCAGCTTGGCTATGCTGTCCATATCCGTGGAAATATAATACTGAACCGTGATATCCCTGCCTGCGGCCTGGGTCAGCAAATCGCTCACCGCGCGCATCGCGTTTTCAGGGCCAAACTTATCCGGTCCCCCTCCGTAAGAATATGCCGCGTTTATTTTGTCCAATCCCTTTTTTGTGGGATTTCCCTCCTTATCCACATGATAAACGGTTGTTCTGGTGTCCCTGGGTATGGTGGTCAGGGCAACGGAGTCTTTTTGGGGATTAAACGTGCAAAGCATTACCATGTCGCTCCTCCAGCCCATATTTTCCTCTTCACGCTTCTGGTTAGAGTCGATGCCAAGCAGTAGAATATTGACAATTTGCGCCTGTTCCGTGTTTGCTTCCTGCGCAGTGGTTGCCTTTGGCTTTGATTGCCCGGCATTTTGCGTAACGGCTGCAACCGCCGTGCTTGTGCCGGAGGACAGAGCGTCCTTTAAAAATACGTTTACCGGGTTATTCCATGCGCCGTATGCAATAACAACCACGCCAACCACAACAACCAGCAAACCTGCGCACATGCCGATTAATAAAGTTTTTTTTGCCGAACCTTTTTTCATATTAATACCCGCTTCTTGCAATTTTCCGGCTTAAATCAACTGATTTCTTTTTCGGGGCACGCCTCTGTGCGCGGTTGCCCGACTTCGTCCGCTTCCCGGAACGTATCGATGTAAAGTTTCATCGTTTCCTTTATATTTCCATCCCCCTGTATGCAATCCCCCAGATGCCGGATCATTCTGAGTATAAAATCCACCCCCACGTCTTTTGGATGCGTCACAAAAATCCGGTCGTTGTTCGTTTTTAAAATACCTTCTTCTTCAATGAGCAGTTCCTCATATAATTTTTCGCCGGGTCTCAGGCCCGTATACGCAATCTGAATATCCACTCCGGGCCGCATGCCGGATATTTCAATCATCCTGCGCGCAAGGCTGTCTATTTTTACCGGGCTGCCCATATCCAGCACATAGAGCTCTCCGTCCTGCGCAAAGGACATTGCCTCCAGCACAAGCGAAACCGCCTCGCGGATAGTCATAAAATAACGAATGATATCCGGATGCGTTACCGTAACGGGGCCACCCGCGTTAATCTGCCGCCTGAACTGCACAAGCACGCTCCCGTTTGAGCCAAGTACATTTCCAAAACGAACGGCTACAAATTCTGTGGAGAGGAATTGCTTTTGCAGCGCCATCACAATCAGCTCTGCAGCCCGCTTGGTCGCTCCCATTATATTGGTGGGATTTACAGCCTTATCCGTGGATATCAGCAGAAACTTCTGCACGCCATACCTGGCGGCCATGCCGGCCAGCAAATAGGTGCCAAACACATTGTTCTTTACCGCTTCCTTGGGGCAAATCTCCATCAGGGGAACGTGTTTGTATGCGGCAGCGTGAAAAACGAGCTCAGGTGTAAATCTGCGAAAGAGTGTTTCAAGTTCCCTTTCATTCAATACGGAACAAATGCGCACTTCCAGAACCGTATTTCCTTCGGGTTCATACTGATCCACCAGTTCCTTGTATAAATCATAGGTACTGTTTTCATATATATCCAGAATAATCAGTTTTGCAGGGCCAAACCGCATAATCTGCCTGCAAAGCTCCGAGCCGATGGAACCCCCGCCGCCAGTTACCAGTACTTTTTTTCCGCTTACCATCTTTTGTATTGCAGCGTTGTCCGCCATATATTCCGGCCTGCCGATCAATTCCTTTAAGCCTGCATACGGATCTTCCGGCTTGGCAGAGCCAATCTGGTCAAGAAAAGGCATGATGCGCACTTTGCAGGCTGTATTTCTGCAGTATTCCAGAATTCTGTTCATTTCAGTATTTTTTGCGGACGGTATGGCCACAACAATATCTTCCACACTGTATTTTTGTGTTATTTCCGGAATACTGCCGCAGGAGCCCAAAACGGCTACACCGTGCAGCGCCTTGCCTATTTTTTGCGGATCATCGTCCACCATCCCTATAATTTTAAACAGGGTGTTCTGCCCCTTGGCTTCATAATCTTTCAAAAAAATATCCGCCGCCTGGCCCGCGCCAACAAGCAGAATCTTTTTTTTGCACGTCTGCAGCTCCGGGGCTTTTTTGCTTTCAATCCGTCCAATGTAGTTGACAAGCTCTTTTATAATGGGCCTTCTTGCCCTGAACCCCCAAAGCAGGAAGGAGACCAGAAACAGATTTAAAAAATAGAAAGAAAAACCCAAAAGCGCGTCCGCCAAATTGCCCGCAACCACACATGCCGCCTGCGTAATAAATACGGCAATAAAAATACGCGCAAGGCCGCTTACGCTTACATATTCCCATATTTGCCGGTAAACCCGAACAATACTGTTGGAGGCAATCAGAAATGGAAGAGCAAATGCCATATAAACCGCAAGGTTGTCCAAATCCCCCACTGAAATAATACCTTTTTGCATAACCAATAAAACTATTAAGGCAGAAGCCGCTACCAACGCGAGATCCATGCATAACTCGCCGATCATTTTTTGCGCAAAAAGCTTTTTCATTTTATTCAATCCCGTCTACACCGAATAATAGTAAATGGACGCCAGCTCTGCGGAGGTTGCCCATCTTTCCAATACTTTGACCGCCTGTTTTACGTAAGGTCCCCGCCTCATGCTGGAATGCGCGTCTGTGGCAATAAAACCGGCAAGCCCGTTTTGAACGATTTTTTTTGCAAATTTTTGAGCAGACCGCCCGTTTTCCCCGGTAATGCTTCCCGTATTAATCTGCAGGAGCACGCCGCGGTTTTGAAGGTGCTCCAAAAAAGCCAGATTCTCCATCAAGTACGGATACCTCTCGGGGTGCGCCAGAACAGGCCGGATGTTCTCTTTCCTGAGCCGGCACAAAATCTCCTCCAGGCAAACCGGAAACCGGTGGAAATCAAATTCCAACAGCATAAAAGAAAGCCCGTCCAGTTGGAACGCTAGCCGTTTGAGTTGCTCATACCGCAGCAGCCGTTCACACACAAGCGCTTCAAAGCCCAAGAAAAGGGTAATAGGAACATTCTCCTGAAGCAATTTTTGCTGCAACAGGCGTAAACCCTCCTGCGCCCTTGCAATCAGCACATCATAATTATCTTCTGCGTGCGGTGTGCAGACGATGGTTTTAATTCCTTCCTTATATGCAATTTTTGCCATGTCAATAGATTCCGCCAATGAATCCGGCCCATCATCAATACAGGGCAGGATATGCGAATGAATATCCACCATATCAATTGGAATCATGGAAGCAGCCCCCCCGCTTCACGTACAGATAGCCTGTCCGTTGCTGAAATTATTATATAGCGGGAGCATGTAAAAAAATTGTCGCCCTGCGCGGCGGCACAATGCAATTTTTTTGCAAAACAGAGACGGATAATAGTAATTATATTGTTTTTTTAAAGAATAGGTTCCCAATTACCAAATTGTTGCCGAAAAAAAGATACGGCGGCAAAAATAAAAAGAACGCCGCCAAGCGTTCCCTATAATCTGATAAAATATGATGCTGCCGTTTTATTTTTTTATGCTTGCATACAGCGCCAGGGCATCCTGCATGGTTCTCATGCCTTCCGCGGCCCCGGGCTGGGACAGCGAACAAACGGCGGACGCAATCCCCATAATAATGGCCTGCTCAAGATCCACATTTTTGTAAGCGCCATATAGCACGCCCGAGCAGAATGCGTCCCCTGCTCCCACGGTTCCCTTGATATACCCGGCGGGAAGCTCCAGGCTTTCTACCTTTACCATCCGCCCGCTTCGTTCCATCCCAAAGCCTCCTTCGGGCGCGTGGATAACGGCCCATGTGGATACGCCCATGGAGAAGAGCTTTTGCAGGGCTGCGCCCATATTTTGTTCCAGAAGTGCGCCGTCCTCCCCACGAAGCGGTATTTTCGCGGCCTGCTGCGCTTCCAGCTCATTGATTACACAATAATCCGTATATTTCAGTGCGGGCGGCACAAGCGTTTCAAAACGGTTGCCCACCTCGCTCACCACGTCTATGGAGGTCTTAAGCCCTTTGCTCTGGGCACAGGCAAGCAGACGGGCCATTTTGGTACCGTATTCCTCGTCCGGCTGATCCAAAGCGTCCAGCAGCAGTATGTAACCTATATGCAATATTTTGGCGTTTATATTGTCCCAATCAAAATCTTGTTCGCAAAGTTCCGCGTTTGCGCCGCGGTAATGAAAAAAGGTCCTGGCCTTTGTGGTGTTCTCGCACATCACAGCGGTAAAAGAGGTAATTCCCTTGCGTTTGACGCCCGAAAGGTCCACATTGCCGTATTTTTTAAACTGGTCGGCCACATAATTTCCCTCCGGGTCCTCCCCCAATATGCCGATAATACTGATGGGCAGTTCAGGATCCAGGCTGGCCATATCCATGCCAACGTTGCAGGCGGCTCCGCCTGTGGAACGGGAAATACCGTTTGTAATAGTTGTCAGTTCGCTTTTACCGGGGTATGATTCAATTGGATACAGTATGTCCACAATCAGATTGCCGGCAATACAGATACCTTCGCGCATAATAGCCGCCTCCTTGTAGTTCAAACAATATATAAAACAACAAATGGATAAACCAATAAATGAATACGTATATATTATAACACGTCCCATTCGCATTGAACAGACAACTTATTAAATTTCCGCAAAACCAATAGGCTCTTTTTTGCCTTCCTCCAGCAGCTTGTAGGCGGGATTGTTCTGATAAACCCTTTGAATCACCCGCCCCGCCAGCGCGGCATAGCCGTTGACGTCTTCGCCCAGGGAGGGCAGATGAAAGAACAGGTATCTTCTGGCGCAGATAACATTGTCCAGTATGTCCCTGCCCCGCTTGAGCGTAAGAAAAGGAAAGTTCAGAATCGCAAGGTGCGTATCCCAGCCCTCCACCACGGCCCGGACGGCCGCGGCGTCCAGCATGCCGTCTCCCAGCAGCAGGACATGGTAGCCTTCCATATCCAGCAGATACGCATAATTAGGCACGGATGCATATTCGCTGCCGTCGTGCTGTATCCGTTTACAAATAATCCGCATACCGGCAATCTGCAACTCTTCCGCCGGACGCGATACCACATGCACGCCTGCCCGGCCCTCAAAATCGTTTACGGGCGAAACAAGCCGCAGGTTTGGATTTCTGTCCAGGCAGCGCTGTGTCCACACCTTGCTGTAATGGTCCGTATGGCCGTGCGTGTATAGCAACAGGTCCACGTCCGCAAAGTCGCCCGCTCCGCCGGCAATCTGCTTTAAAAGCTCGTCGGGCACGCGGCTGAACTGATATGTTTTTGTATTGTGCAGGGCGTCCACCAGCACCTTTCTGCCTGTGCAGCAAATCAGTGCGCCCGCGTTTGCGGTAAGCAGCACATACTCTTTCGCCAAATACATTCATCCCCTTTAAAAACTACACGCATATTTTATCACAAACGCCCGCTTTAAAATACAGGGCTTTCCAAATAAAAACAAAGCGGTAAAACACATCCTTTTTAATAGTTCCTTTGAAACCGCATAAAATACCTGATATAAAAAAAAGAAAAAGGGATCAGTTTTATGAAGATACAACCAAATTTTCAGGTATTGATCGACAATTATCCGACCATTCTGTTCTGGACCATTCTGGCTATAGCCGCCTATGCCATCAACCTTTTCTCTTACTATATTCTTGTGCAGAACTTTGGGTTTGAATACCTGATAGGCAACTCCATTGCCTGGACCCTGTCCACCTTGTTTGCCTATGTTACAACCCGTATGTATGTGTTTAAATGCAGAACAAGAAAATTAAGGTGCATTGCCAAGGAATTCGTATTGTTTGTGCTCTTCCGGGTGATCGCCCTTGTTACGGAAAGCCTGCTGCTCTATTTTTCATTCCGCATCATCGGGATCAATGAAATGTTCTCCAAACTGCTGGCGAGCGCCATCGCATGGTCTTTTAATGCCGTGTTCAACCAGTTTTTTGTGTTCAAAAAGGGTACAAAACTGGACGGTTGGTTCAGCTTTAACGGCTAAGCGGGTTTTCACCCGCACTCGACTTCTTTTCTTAAAAAAGAAAAGAAGTAAAAGAATTTTATGCAAAACGCCTACGACGTTTTGGAAGCAAAGCACAACAAGCACGTTATCAAAAATACCATATATAAGGGGCAGGTTGGCATTTTTCAGATGGGATTTCAAAGGGTCAATCGATCCTTTGGCGGGTTGCAGGGGCAAAGCCTCTATAAAAAAATTAAAAAAACGGAAGGGCTGCGGTGAGCAGCCCTTATCAATCTAATTTAGCTTTCTAAAATCTTATTTCTTCATATACTTCAGAGCCGCTTCCACCAGCCCCGCAAACAGAGGGTGCGCGCGGTTTGGCCTGCTCTTGAATTCCGGATGAAACTGCACGCCGATAAAATACGGATGCTCCGGCAGCTCTATGGCCTCCACCAGCGATCCTTCGGGCGAAGTGCCGCAGATCACCATTCCTTTTTCCGTCAGGCGTTCCCTGTAATCGTTGTTGAACTCGTAACGGTGGCGGTGGCGCTCGTGAATCTCATCCTGTTTATATATCTTCTTCATCAGCGTTCCGTCCATAATTACGCACGGATATGCGCCCAGGCGCATGGTGCCGCCCTTTTTCACAATATTCTGCTGCTCGGGCATCAGGTCAATAACGGGGTCCGGACCGCAGGGGCTGAATTCGCTGGAATTCGCCTCTTTTAACCCAAGAACGCTCCGCGCGTATTCCACCACGGCCATCTGCATTCCCAGACATATCCCTAAAAATGGAATATTATTTTCACGCACATATTTAATAGCGGAAATCTTGCCTTCTATCCCGCGGTCTCCAAAGCCACCCGGAACAATGATGCCGCTTAAGTCTCCAAGAATTTCTTTCGCGTTCTCGTCGTTCACGCTCTCTGCGTCAATCCAGGCAATTTCCACCACGGCGCCGTTTGCGGTACCCGCGTGAAACAGGGATTCCGCAACGGAGAGGTACGCGTCGTGCAGGCGCACGTATTTACCCACAATAGCAATTTTAACCTGTTTGTCCCTCTTGGCAATCTTGTCCAGCATTTCATTCCATTCGGCCAGATCGCAGGGCGGACAGTTAAGGCACAACTCCCGGCATACAATGTCGGATAGTTTTTCTTTCTCAAACATAATGGGCGCCTGATACAGCACCGGCAGCGTAACGTTCTCTATCACGCAGTCTTTTTTTACGTTGCAGAACAGGGCAATTTTGTTCTTGATTTCCATGTTCAGGCTTTCGTCGCAGCGCGCCACAATAATATTGGGCATGATTCCCATGGATTGCAGCTCTTTTACGGAGTGCTGCGTTGGCTTGGATTTGTATTCTCCGCTTCCCTGAATGTAGGGTATCAAAGTCACATGGATATACAGGCAGTTCTCGCGTCCCACTTCCATTCCCACCTGGCGAATGGCTTCCAGAAAAGGCTGGCTTTCAATATCGCCAATGGTGCCGCCAATCTCCGTAAGCACCACGTCTGCGCTGGTTTTTTTCCCAACCGAATAAATAAAGCCCTTGATCTCATTTGTTATATGCGGGATCACCTGCACCGTCTCGCCCAGGTATTCGCCATTGCGCTCCTTGGCGATTACGTTCAGATATGTTTTTCCCGTGGTCAGATTGGAGAACTGGTTTAAATTTTCATCAATAAAACGCTCGTAATGGCCAAGATCCAGGTCTGTTTCCGCGCCGTCTTCGGTCACAAAAACTTCCCCGTGCTGGTAGGGGCTCATTGTTCCCGGGTCTACATTGATATATGGGTCCAGTTTCTGTGCGGCTATTTTAAGGCCCCTTGCCTTGAGCAAGCGCCCCAGTGAAGCCGCAGTAATACCTTTTCCAAGGCCTGATACCACACCGCCGGTAACAAAAATATATTTGGTCATTTAGAATACCCCTTTTAGCTTTCGTATATTTTTAAGATGTTTCTTGCTATCTCTATTTTTGTAACCCGCATATCCATTGCGTGTTTTTCTATATATCTGTGAGCCTGCGGTTCGGTGAAACCCAGGTACTCCATCAAGACAGATTTTGCTCTTTTGATTAATTCTTCATCATCCGGGGATTTGGATCCGCCCATTACAAAACACCTCCGTTCACAATACTATACATGCGTATAGAGCTGTTTGTACGGATTTTTTGTATTGGGCGTCAATACAATGAAAGACTTGTCAAAAACTCCGTTTACCCCAAAATAAGAGGAATACTCATCAACATACGGCTTAATCTCGGCCAGGTCCTCTTCTGTTGCCTGCCGCGCCACAACCTGCGCAGGCAGGTCCTGCGGAATCTGGTCCACCCGAAGGAATATCTTTCCTCCATGCATCCCTGTTCCTAAAAAATGAAATACCGGGGCTTCATTTGCATTCAGTCCCAGCACTATAATGATTCCGCCAGCCTGGTATTCGCCCAAAAAGCTGCCTGGCAGGCCGCCAATGACGATTACAGGAACCTGGTCCTTATACGCTTTCATGTGGATGCCCGTGCGGTAACCTGTGTTGCCCTGGATATAAATCCTTCCGCCGCGCATGGCATACCCCGTGGCATCGCCCGAAGATCCGTGGATATAAATAAAGCCGTTGTTCATGGTATCGCCGGTGGCGTCCTGTGCATTGGACGAGGCTACGATAGTGCCTCCGTTCAGGTATGCGCCCAGGCCGTTTCCGGCCGTACCGTTGATTCTGATATTTTTACCGGATATACCGTTCCCGATATACCGGTGGCCCATTGCGTTGTCCACTGTAATTTCCGAATCGGCGGACGCCCTTATTTGCTCGTTAAGCTCCCTGTAGCTTAAGTCTTTTGCATCTATCCTCATTTTATTGTACACTCCCCATCTTTATCTGTCTATCACTTTTTGAAAAAGCCATCAGCCCTGGCGCTGTTTTGATCATTTCAAAATCAATGGTGGAAATATCCGTTTTCTCCCTGATGAGCGACGTATAGATGCCCGCGCGCTTTACGTCCCCCACAATAATGTACCCAACCAGCCGTTTATTCTGCACAAAAAGTTTTTTATAGCCTTCCTTGCTCTCTATCACAATTTCATCCCCGCAGTAGCTGCCGGCGGTTACCATATGAAGGTCAAAGAAGCCGATGGAGTTCATGGGGATGGCCTTATCGTACAGTTTGCCCGCGCCCGCCATATTCAGGCCAGCGCATTCCCCCTGCATATATGCGTTTGGCAGCAGGGCCAGCACGCGCATCTCTCCGCAGGTAATATCCAGGCTGCTTGTGCAGTCACCCGCGGCGTAAATATCCGGGTCGCTTGTCTGGCACCGGCTGTCTGTGCGGACGCCCCGGTCGCAGTCAATCCCGGCTTCCCTGGCAAGCGCAATGCCGGGGCGCACGCCCACAGCAATTACCAGCACGTCAAAAGCAAGTTCTTTGCCGCTTTTTAAAACTGCCTTGTTTCCCTTAAATGCAGCCACGGCGTCGTCCAAAATAAAGGAAACGCCCTGCTTTTCTATATGCGCCTGCACAATCCCCGCGGATTCCTTATTGAGAATGCTGGGCAGTATTCTGTCCGCCATATCCACAACGGTGATGCTTTTAACTTTTTCCGCAATACCTTCCACGCACTTCAGGCCAATCAGACCCGCGCCCATTACCAAAACGTTTGTTTCGGCCGTCAAATCCGCTTCCAGGCCTTTGGCGTCCGCCAGAGACATAAACGTATGTTTTTTAGCCACTTTATCCAGGCCCTCTATGGGCGGCACAATAGGGTCCGAACCCGTTGCCACAAGCAGCTTGTCGTACGCCAGAGAAGTGCCGTCGCTGAGCAGCACCTGTTTTTTTGCCCTGTCTATTTTAGTGGCCGTTTTTTCCAGCAGAAGCTTGCAGCCCATTTTTTCATAAAAATCGTCCGGGCGGTATTTCATACGCTGCTCGTCCGTCCGTCCCCACAGCAGATAGGAGATCAGCGGGCGGGAATACGTATGGTATTTTTCATTTGAAATCACGGTAATGTTTGCATTTTTATCCGCCTGCCTGATCCCCTCGATGCATCCAATGGCAGCGGACGAGTTTCCTATAATTACTACATTCACTTTTCAGTTACCTCTCTTCAAACACAATCGCCGCATTTGGGCAGTTTTTCACGCAGGCCGGCGTATCCTGGCCGTTGCGCGTACATAATTCGCACTTCTGGATCACCTTGCCTTCTGAGGGCAGCACAGCGCCGTATGGGCATACCAAAATGCAGGTGTAGCAGCCCACGCATTTATCACTGTTGGTCACAACCACGCCGTCTTCTATGCTGAGCGCACCCGCGATGCAGGATTTAACGCAGAGGGGGTCCTGGCAATGCCTGCACGAAACCGCAAAGCTCACCTGGTCCTTTTCTTCTATATTAATGTTAGGCCGTATTTTTGTATTTTTAAGTGCCTTCACCATATCGGTTTTATCCGAATTCGCAAATGCGCAGTAGTATTCGCACAGGTGGCAGCCCAGGCACCATTTCTCATTTACATATACTCGTTTCATCTAATTATCTCCTTATCATTCACCGGCGTGCTTGATGCCCAGTATATCCAGCTCTTTCTGGTTTAAACCCACTCCGCGCAGCATCAGGCGGTTTCCGCGCAGGGCTTCAATGGAGTTAATCCCCATGCCGCCCATCATTTCCTTAATCTCGTGATCCCAGGCCGTAACCAGGTTCACAAGCCGCTGGTATCCGATCTCCGGATTTAACCTCTTAACCAGGTCTTCCCGCTGCGTGGCAATACCCCAATTGCATTTGTTCTGGTGGCAGCTTGCGCACAGGTGGCAGCCAAGAGCAATCAGCGCCGCAGAACCGATATACACGGCGTCCGCTCCAAGAGCGATTGCTTTTACAATATCCGCGCTGCTGCGAATGCTGCCGCCCACAACCAAGGAAGCTTCCCCGCGGATGCCTTCGTCGCGCAGGCGCTGGTCCACGCTTGCAAGCGCCAGCTCAATGGGAATGCCCACGTTGTCGCGAATCCTTGCCGGAGCAGCGCCCGTGCCGCCGCGGTACCCGTCTATGGCAATAATGTCCGCGCCGCTGCGCGCGATGCCGCTTGCGATAGCCGCCACATTATGCACGGCGGCGATTTTTACAATAACCGGCTTTTTGTATTCGGTCGCTTCCTTTAAGGAGAATACAAGCTGCCGCAGGTCTTCTATGGAGTAGATGTCGTGGTGCGGCGCGGGCGATATGGCGTCCGAGCCTTCCGGAATCATTCTGGTTTTCGCAACTTCCCCAACAATCTTTGTGCCGGGCAGATGCCCGCCAATGCCGGGTTTTGCGCCCTGCCCCATTTTGATCTCCACAGCGGCGCCTGCGTCCAGGTAATCCTTATGCACGCCAAACCTGCCGCTGGCCACCTGCACAATTGTGTTTGCGCCATACTGGTAAAAATCCTGGTGCAGGCCGCCTTCTCCCGTGTTATACAGAATGCCCAGTTCCGTTGCCGCGCGCGCCAAACTCTCATGCGCATTGTAGCTGATGGAACCAAAGGACATGGCGGAAAACATAACGGGCAATTTGAGTTCCAACTGCGGGGGCAAATTGTTTACAATATTCCCTTTCCCGTCCCTCTCAATGCCGCCGGGCTTCTTGCCCAGAAACACACGGGTTTCCATGGGCTCGCGCAACGGGTCTATGGAAGGGTTTGTTACCTGGGAAGCATTGATTAAAATTTTATCCCAATACACGGGGAAATCCTGCGGGTTTCCCATGGAGGCAAGCAGCACGCCTCCGCTGTTTGCCTGGGCGTAAATCTCGCTGATTGTTTTGCCGCTCCAGTTTGCGTTGGGCCTGAAGGTATTCGGGTTTTTAACGATCTTAAGCGCGCGCGTGGGGCACAGGGCCACGCACCGCTGGCAGTCCACACATTTTGTATCATCCGCAATCATCAGATTTGCATCTTCGTCATACCGGTGCACCTCGTTGGCGCACTGCCGCTCGCAGGCGCGGCAGGTGATGCACCTGGCCTCGTTGCGCACGACTTCGTAATCGGGTTGTATAAATTCAATAGACATTGTTATTTTACTCCTTCAAATGTTGCGATCACAGGCTCTCCCCCCAGCGGCGCCCAAACCCGGTCCGGGTTCTTTTCAATCGAACGGATCCCGCATTCCTCGCTGGAGGCATAGAACATGTCGCCCTTCTCCGCCACCACCATGGAGCGCAGCTTCAGCCTGTCGTTTAAGGCCATCATGCCGCCCTTAAAGCCGACAAGAATAGAGAAAGGCCCTGTGATCAGGAAATTCGCATACATGTTGCGCAAGTATTTCAGTTCGTTTCTCTGCTCTTCGGGCAGTTTGTCAATCACAGACCAGAAGGGCGCGGCAATAACGCTGGCTACTTCCCTGAAAGAAAGCTTCTGGATTCTGTTTAAATAATCTATCATATACGCAATTACTTCCGTATCCGTAAGCAGGGTGCATTTGTAACCAAACATCTCTATATAACGCCTGTTTGCATCATATGACGAAATCTCCCCGTTGTGCACTACCGTATAGTCCAGCAGGGCAAAGGGGTGCGCGCCGCCCCACCAGCCCGGGGTATTGGTTGGATACCGGCCATGCGCGGTAAAACAGTAGCCCTTGTATTCGTCCAGGCGGTAAAATTCTCCCACGTCTTCCGGGTAACCCACGGCCTTAAACACGCCCATGTTTTTTCCGCTGGAAAAAACATATGCGCCCTCTATATTCATATTGATCTCAAACATGCAGCGCACAACGAATTCCTTGTCGCCAAGGCCGGTTTCCTTCAGTTTCTCAGGCAATGGTTCGGCAAAATACCGCCAAATCAAAGGCTCGCCCGTGATAACCGCCATTTTTCTGGTAGGTATATTAGATGATTCCACAATTTTAAAATGGCTATGCAAATAGCACTCGCAATTCTCTTTTGCACAGTCGCTGTCAAAAAAGATATGGAATGCGTAATACTCTTTTAATTCCGGATAAATGCCATATGCGGCAAAACCGCCGCCCAGTCCGTTTGATCTGTCGTGCATGGTGGCGATGGATTCTATAATCGGCCCGCCACCCGTTCTTTTTGCGCTTCTGGAAAACATTCCGGATATCGCGCATCCGGAAGGTATCCGAATCTGTCCCTCTTTTAACATTCATTTACCTCCAAAATCCTGCTCCCCCGTGGTACATCCGTCCATCCAATCAGAAGCGCCTTTGCATACTGTTTTTGGGAGCCCTGATATGGAGTTGTCCGCAGAGGTCCTGCGTAAAAAAAGCAATATTGGCACGCATTTTGGCATAAAATGGTCCCTTTTCGTGCTCATTGCTTTTCAAAGTACATTGTATATTGTTTTTATTACAATGTCAAATGTTTTTTGCAATTATAACATATAAATATTTCATAAATGGTTCTAAAAACGAATTTTTTTACCCAATAAATGCAATATTAAATTCCTAATTATTCATTTTGTGAAAAAAACTGTTGACATCTTTTTTTACATCCTATATAATATGCACTATAGTCGGCAAGGGCGCTGCGGGTGTATTCCGCAGTGCCTTTAAACTATATTTACCATTGTCATTTTATTCAAATTATTCCAGGAGGTCTATACAATGCAAAACCTTACCCAAACATTCGGCAGTATGGTTTTTAGCGACAGCGTGATGCGTGAACGCCTGCCCAAAGAAACATACAAGGCGCTGAAAAAAACAATCGAAGAAGGTACGCCTTTGGATTTATCCGTGGCCAACATTGTGGCAAACGCAATGAAAGACTGGGCTATTGAAAAAGGCTGCACCCATTTTACGCACTGGTTCCAGCCTATGACGGGAATCACCGCTGAAAAACACGACAGCTTTATTTCTCCCACCGCAGACCGTGGCATTATCATGGAGTTCTCCGGCAAGGAACTGATCAAGGGCGAACCGGACGCTTCCAGTTTTCCCTCGGGCGGCCTCCGCTCCACGTTTGAAGCCAGGGGCTATACCGCTTGGGATCCTACATCCTATGCATTCATCAAAGAGGGAATCCTCTGCATACCCACCGCTTTCTGCTCTTATACCGGAGAAGCGCTGGATAAAAAGACTCCTCTGCTTCGCTCCATGGACGCCCTTAATAAACAGGCCCTCAGGATACTGAAACTCTTTGGCCATGCAGATGTTAAACGCGTGCTTTCCACCGTTGGGCCGGAGCAGGAATACTTCCTTATCAACAAAACTCTGTACGACCAGAGAAAAGATATCATCTACACCGGCAGAACGCTGTTTGGCGCAAAACCGCCTAAAGGCCAGGAACTGGAAGACCATTACTTTGGCGCTATCCGGCCCAAGATTTCAGCATTTATGCAGGATTTGAACGAAGAGCTGTGGAAACTTGGCATTCTGGCAAAAACCGAACATAACGAAGTTGCTCCGGCGCAGCACGAACTTGCGCCCATATTCACCACCACAAATATAGCAACAGACCATAACCAGCTTACCATGGAAATTATGAAGAAGGTTGCGGTGCGCCACGGCCTGGAATGCCTGCTGCACGAAAAACCGTTTGCAGGCGTAAACGGAAGCGGCAAGCACAACAACTGGTCCATATCCACCAACAATGGCATGAACCTGCTGGATCCCGGCGAAACACCGCAGGATAACATGCAGTTCCTGCTCTTCCTCTGCGCGGTTCTGAAAGCAGTTGACGAGCATCAGGATCTGCTCCGCGTATCCGTTGCAACCGCTGGCAACGACCACCGCCTGGGCGCAAACGAAGCGCCTCCGGCAATCATTTCCGTATTCCTGGGCGAACAGCTTACCGGCATACTGGAAGCCATAGACAACGGCAAACTGTACGACGATAAAACCGGCGGCACCTTTGAGATCGGCGTTTCCGTACTGCCCAGTTTCCCCAAAGACGCCACAGACCGCAACAGAACTTCTCCGTTTGCGTTTACAGGCAACAAATTTGAATTCCGCATGCTGGGTTCCTCCATCTCCATTGCCGGCCCCAACTTTGTGCTGAATACCATTGCGGCAGAAGCACTGTGCGGATTTGCAGACAGACTGGAAAAATCAGCCGACCTGAACAAGGGCGTTATGGAGATTGTAAAAGAGACCATTAAAAAACACAAACGCATCATCTTCAATGGCAACAACTATTCGGACGAATGGGTTGTTGAAGCGGAGAAGAGAGGCCTTCTCAACCTGATTTCCACGCCGGAAGCCCTGCCACATTTCATTACAAAAGAAAACATTGCCATGTTCACCAAGCATGGCGTGCTTTCCGAAACAGAAATGCATTCCAGGTTTGATATCGTTCTGGATGCTTACTGCAAGACCCTGACCATTGAAGCGCTAACCATGCTGGAAATGGCGAAGAAGGATATCCTTCCGGCCGTTTCCGCGTACGAGCTGGAACTTGCGCAGACAGCCACCCTTAAAAAGGGCCTGGATCTGGAAGCGGACGTGGAAACAACGCTTATCGGCAAACTGTCTTCCCTGTCCAAGTGCCTGCTGCAGAGCATAGACGCCTTGGACAACGCGCTGATTGAAGTTAAAAAATACACGGAGATTCTGGATACGGCAAAATATTTCCGTTCGGGCGTATTTGTAGCCATGCAGGAACTGCGCGCGGTTGCAGATTCCCTGGAAATGATCGTAGCCAAAAAATACTGGCCATACCCCAACTACGGCGATCTGCTGCTGAACGTTTGATCCAAACATACAAAAGGCGTGTTTCCGGCAAACACGCCTTTTTTTATGTCTTCTTTATTTTTGGGCTTTATAGGCAAGCAGTATTGTATCGCCGCCGGCCCCGGAACTGATTTTTTTCTCCAGCTCCATAATCGCCTGAACGTCTTCCTGCTTTAAGGAAGCATAATCCAGATTTGGCTTGTTCATATACGTTACCTCGCATTTAATAATATGGCAAGGTTAGTGTTCCCATAGTCCGGCTGTTTTAAACGCTTACACATGCGCAGGTATGAACCTGGCAACCGGATAATCCTTCTGCCGGCCAAGCACCCTGGAGATAATCTCCGGCAGATACTTTTCGAACTGCACTTCCAGCAATATCTGGCCGGATCGTTTGATAACCGGATGTTTCTCGTTCAAAAAATCAGAAACATTGGCGCCCGATGAAAAATCGCTATCAATCTTAACCAAAACCGCGCCCTGGTTCAGCACAAACGTTTCCCTGGTGCAGTCCACCAGCAGTTTTGGTTTTAGCTTGTTGCATGCAAGCGCGCTTAAAAACTCAAACAGCAGCGGGTCGTCCGCGCCCCCAAGAGATTCCGTATCGCCCGCCAGTATCCGTTCGCAGTCGCGCCGATTAATGCAAGCGCTCCGCTCCAAAAACAGCTCTTTCTTTTTGCTCTTCTTCTCCAGCCGTATAAAATCCTTGTCCTCATTGACATAATGGAAATTAAATTTCTCAATCTGCTTTCCGTCCGGCTGCCCGGAGGCTTCAAAATACAGGCAGTGCACCCTGGCCGTGTGCATGGCGCACGGATTTATTTTGTCCTGGCACATATGCGTGAGCGCCTGCTTTAAAACCCTGTAGTCCTCCGGGCTGATACTCTGTTTCAGTTCCCGCTTCAAGTTTTTTATTTCCATGTTGCAGCACCTTTCCGTTGTATTGCCTTTAGTATAGCCGCAAGATGTGAAGATTTTTTGAACATAAAATGAATAAAAACGTAAATTTTACTCAGAGGCGGACCAGGCCCCCTTCCGACGTTCAGGCTTCGCCCTCACTGCCTCCCCTGATTTAAGTATGCCTTTGAAGCTTTTTTTACAATCAAATCACTTGCCTTATTACCTTTATTTAACTTAAAAATGCCGATTTTTTGAAACGGCATTTTTGAACAATTCTTTTGCTTCTTTTCTTTTTTAAGAAAAGAAGCGGAGCGCGGGTGAACCCCGTGAAAAATCAATCCTGCGCCAAAGGCAGTTCAAACCAGAACACGCTTCCCTGCCCCAATGTGCTTTGCACGCCGTATTTTGCACCGTGCATATCCAGCACTGCTTTTACAATAGACAGGCCCAGGCCTGTTCCAACCGTGGCCCTTTTATGCGATTTATCCACCTTATAATAACGGTCCCAGATATGCGGAAGCTTGTCTTGCGGAATGCCTTCCCCGGTATCAGACACATCCACGTGAACAACACCGTCCCGCACCTGCTGCGTAACGCGCACGGATTTATCTTTTCCTGTATAGTTAATGGCGTTGCTCATCAGGTTATAAATTACCTGGGATACCCTGAGCTCGTCTGCGAAAACCTTTGCGTCCCGGTCATACGTATATTCTATATGATATCCTCTTGTACCCGTCAGCTTGGTAAAACGGCCTACAATAGCGCCCAATGTATTCGTAAGGCTGAAAAGCTCGCAATTCAGCTCCTGCGTGCCAGACTGCAGCTTGGAGAGATCCAGCACATCGTTTACAATATTAGAGAGCCGTTTGGCCTCGTCTATAATAATCTGCACATTCTCCGGCTTGTATTCGTTCGGTATATCCCGCATCACTTCACTGTACCCGGTAATGAGGGTAAGCGGCGTCCTAAGATCGTGCGAAATGTTTGCTATAAGCTCCCGGCGCAGGGCCTCAACGGTCGAAAGCTCCTTGGCCGCATAATTGAGCGTACTAGCAAGCTCTGATATCTCTCTGTACCCGCTCTCATCAAAATGAATATCGTAATTGCCCGTACCCAGCGCCTTTGCAGATTTATTGATCTCCACAATGGGTTTGGAAATCACCTTGGATATAACGAACGCAATGCCAACCGCAAGCGCCAGCATAATAAACGTAATAATCACCAATTGCGTCCTGAGCGTCTGCACCGTGGCGTTTACGGGAGAAATCACCGTGCTCAGCAGAACCAAAACGGTTTCTCCCCGGCTGTTGGCCACAGTTTTTGCGTAGATCATGCTCTCTATATCATCCCGCTCATGTCCGCCAAATATGGGAGGCTGGGGCTGTATGCCAGATTCACCGGAGTTGTTTATATTCTGTATCTGCTGCTGGAATCCGGCGCCCCTTGGTCCCTGATTCCTCAGGTAGCGTTCCAGGTATTCACCGCCGTTGTTTACGGCCTGCTCATAAAGTTTATTTTTTTCGTCTTTATTAAGACTGCGCAAAAAATTACTGGGAATATTGCCAGACTGATATTCAACACCCGTAACCATATTGGAAACAAGAATATTTACCTCGCTGTTTTGCGCGATGGTATCAATCTCCGTTTGCAGGCTGGTGTTGTCCACATCCAGAGCAATCTGGTCCCCGCTTGATTTGATTTCGTTTACCTTGATTGATTTATAAAAGTCGTCCAGAAACACGATCTGGAACACCCATAAAAAGGCGATCACAATACCGGTAAAAACAGCGAAATAAATGAAAAGCCTCCATTTTACGCTTACTTTTTTGATATTAAACTTCAAAACGGTACCCAACTCCTCTTAATGTGACGATAAACTTGCTGTATTCCCCCAGGCTTCTGCGCAGCAGTTTGATATGCGTATCCAGCGTGCGGTCGTCTCCGTAAAAGTCGTACCCCCATACGTCTGTAATCAGTTTTTCGCGCATCAGCGCAATATTTTTGTTTTTTGCCAGATAAAAAAGCAGCTCGTATTCCTTTGGGGACATGTCTGTCTTTTCCCCGTTCACATACACATACCGCCCTGTAAAGTCAATCGTTAATCCTTCATAAGACACAACTTCCGCTTCCGTGTCGCTCCTGCTGGACCGCTTCACAATGGCCGCAACGCGCATCATCAGTTCCTTGGGAGAGAAAGGCTTCACCACATAATCGTCCACGCCAATCTCAAACCCATGAATTTTGTCGTATTCCTCGCCACGCGCCGAAAGCATCAGAATGGGTGTCTCACAGGTTTTGCGAATCTCCTTGCAGGCGGAAAAGCCGTCCAGTTCTGGCATCATGATATCCATTATAATCATATCAAACGTTTGCTCGTTGCATGTGCGGATCGCTTCCATTCCGTCGGCCGCCTCCACAACCTCGTGCCCTTCAAAAACAGCGTATTTTTTAATAATCTGACGGATGTTCTCCTCATCGTCCACAACCAGTATCTTGCTCAACTTTACACCTCTGCACCCTTTTTGTTCACATTATACCACCATACGGCGCTTTTATGTGTGACGGTTTGGTGACGGGGGAATGATTTTATACAATAAAAAAGCCTCTCGTTTCTGAAAGGCTTTCAGTGAATCATTAAAAATGGTGTGTGAAATCAGATAGACTTAACTTTTTCCCTGAATTTTTCGGCCAAATCGCCAATGAACGGAATGCTCCACTCTTTGTTTTGATAAGCATTGATCATGGCAATTACTTCGGCTATGGCAATCAGGATACCAACAATTGTAGCAATAATTGCCGTAGCCGCCCATCCGCCGCCAAGAAAGTAAGCCCATCCGCCGACAGAAGAAAGAGTCGCCCAAGTAATGGCATCCAAAATAATATAAATGATTGCACCGATGAGAGCCAATACGAACGACTGCGCGGCATGGAATTTAACAAGCTGGCTGTTTTTTTCCATCAAGAAGAAAACCAAAGGGATCGCCCAGCCGAACCAATGCAGCCCACCAATAAAATTGAAGATGATTGCTAAAATGTAAGTGAGCAAAGCAACGATATTCGCGTCCATTCCGCCGATGGAAGACTTGTGCGGTTCATACGCTTTAACTGACATAATTGAACCTCCCTACAATTTTTGAAAATAAGTCCATTTAATTCAAAATAATTGATTTGAACCATTTATTGTCACATTCAGAATAGCTTATTTCCAATTTGCTGTCAATTAAATTTTAAGTTAAATAACACCCCAAAATCAGCGCTTTTATGCGGTTTTCAGGGTTTCACACAGCCCACGGGCAGCACGCTTTTTGTCGAAAAAAGTTCCTTAAAAAATACAAAAAGACTTGTCGTTCGCTGCCATTTCAAAGTTGATAACCCTCTTTTTATAAAAGCTTTTTAAAGTCCGGCCACTTTTTTTAGCCCCGCCTCGTCAATGATGCGAATGCCCCCACGGGAGACGGCTACAAGACCTTCGCGTTCAAAGTATTTCAGCATGCGTGAGACCACTTCCCTTGCGCTGCCCAAATGGCCCGCAATCGCCTCGTGTGTGATGGTAATGCTGCCGGATCTTTCTATATCAGACTGCTCAAGCAAAAAAGAAGCCAGCCGTTTATCCATGCTTGAAAACAGTATAGCCTCCATTACCCACATTACTTCCGTAAACCTCGCGGCCAGAACCTGGTTGGTAAAATTCTCCGCCTCCCTGCTGGTTTTGCACAGGTCTTTTAAATAATGGGCTGGCAATATGTATACATCGCTTTGTACTTCCGCGTCTATAAAAACATCAAAATCAATGTTATTTAATATGCACGAAGCGGCAAGCACGCAGGACTCGCCCGGAACAGGGCGGTACAGGGTCGCTTCCCGCCCGGATTCGGACACGATATATACGCGCATGCGTCCGCTTCTTACAATCAGCATGCCTTTGCAATCCAGCCCGCCGCTGTGAATCGCTTCGCTCTTTTCAAAATGCGCAAGCACCATGTTCTGCCGCAGCAATTGAAGTTCCCTTTCGCTCAGCGTTTTCCAGAAAGGCAGGGTGCGGGATAAAAAAAACTCGTCAGACTGATCGATCATAAACCGTTCCTCCTGTGTTTTCTCTAATACAAGTATATAGCACAAGCTTCCAAAGTAAAACAGCAGGAAGTATTTTTGCATAAAAAATACCGCAAAGCGGTATTTGTGATCATATGGATTTGCCGGAATCCCCCAAGATACCCGGATTGAGGCGGTTGACAGCGTCACTGCATCATGGGTTAGGAGGCAGCGCCCCCTGTGTCATTCACTCCAAAACCAGCGCGCCCCTGGGGCAGCTCCAGATACATTTGCCGCACCGGATGCACTTTTCCATATCCACAGAAGGCGCAAAGTGCCCGTGTTGTTTCAGCGCGCCCACCGGGCAAACCCGCACAGAAGGGCATATATGGTTCTGGCCGCAGCGGCTCTTTTTAACCGTGAGCGTTTTGTTTCTGTCTCCCGCCGGGAACTCTTCATCCGCTAAAAACGCCTGCAATTATTTCTCCCTGTTCTTTCTGATATATTTCACCGCGGAAGAACCGGCCTTTGCCCCCTCGTGCACCGCTTTGCTTACCTGTAGCCAGCCGCCCGTACAGTCGCCCGCCGCGTATACGCCGGGTACGTTGGTTTCCATTTCACCGTTCACCACTATGCTGTTTTTATCCGTTACAATACCCATCATTCTGGCCAGTTCACCGCTTCCGGCTACCCCCATGGCAACAAACGCGCCCGCAACCGGAACCTGAGATCCGTCCCTGAACCGGATGCACTCCAGCTTATCCGCGCCTTCCAGGCAGTCTATCTCTTTTTCACTCACCGTTATGCCGCCTGAAACTTCCGCCTGCATTTTTTTGCCGTTGGTCAGTATCCGCACAGAGCCCGCAACGTGCGCCAACTCCTTGGCTTCGGAGAGCGCATATTCGCCGTCCCCCAAAACCGCCACGTCCTTCTGCCTGTAAAAAAATGCGTCGCATGTAGCGCAGTAGCTCACGCCCTTGCCTTCCAAACCGGCAAGCCCCTTAATCTCCGGCTTTTTGCGGGAAGAACCTGTGGCCAGTATCACCGCGTCCGCCTCATAGGCGGATTCCTTGGTTTTTACAACCAGTTTTTCCGCAAACTGCAGGCCAACCACTTCGTCCTCTGCTATTTTTACGCCAAGCTTCTTCGCCTGTTCAATTCCTTTTTGTATCAGATCGGCACCCAAAACGGGTTCGGGAAAACCGTAATAGTTTTCAATGGCCCCCGCCTTCTCCAGCGAACCCTTATCCCTGCCAACCACAAGGGTATCCATCCCGGCACGCGCGGCATAAATGGCAGCCGTTATGCCCGCAGGCCCGCTGCCAATCACAACAATATCTGGCATTGCAAATCCTCCTTTTGTTACTGCTGAATATACTATAGTATCTTTGTTTTTTCCGTGATTTAATCACCCGGCTTATATACCACATTCATCATAAAATAGATTGGTGCGGTTGTAAATCAATATTTGCCGCCTATACTGTTATAAACAAATCCCTGATTCCGCAAACATCATGATGTGCTTATGCAGGTTGTCCTGACCATTAAAATATCAACAAAGGAGAGGGCTTCCTCTCCTTTGCATGTCCTTACCGGCCGTTTATTCTTTATCTTTATCTTTGGTATCCGGCTCCCGGCAGCCGCAGCACTCTTTTGCCTTTGCGCAATCCCCGCACCCACAGCTGCAAGCGCTTTTTTTCCTGTTTCTTACCAATCGGACGGTTATCCAGACCAAAAGCCCAATCACCAGCCCTCCTATGACCCATGTAGAAACCGGATTTTCCATACTTTTACCCTCCAAGCACCAGGCGTCCAACCTGGAAAATCACACAGGCAACCATATACGCGGTCCCCGTTTGGTACAGCACCGCGCGCAGGGTCCATTTTGCGCCGCCTATCTCGCGGCTGGTGGCGCCAATGGCTGCCGCGCACGGTGCGGCCAGCAATATAAACGCCATAAACGCATAGGCGCTCACCGGCGTAAATAAACGGCCAATCGCGCCCGTCAGGCTCGCCTCTCCCCCCAGCAGCACGCCAAGCGTGGCAACCACGTTTTCCTTGGCAATAACGCCGGTCAGTATCGCAACGGAAGACTGCCAGTTTCCAAAACCCAGCGGAATAAATAGGGGCGCAATTGCCTGGCCAATACCCGCCAGCATGCTGCCGGAAGTATCCACCGCCTGCAGGGTCCAGTTATACCCCTGCAGAAACCAGATTACAGCCGAGGCTACAAGAATAATAGTGCCCGCCCGCTTAATAAAAGCCTTGCCCCGGTCCCACATCTGGAACAATACGCCGCGCGCCAGGGGCATGCGGTACGGGGGCAGCTCCATCACAAAGGGAGCGGGCTTCCCTTTGAACATACGCGTTCTTTTTAAAATAAGCCCGGACAAGATCACCATGCCAATCCCCAGCATATACATGGAAGGCCCCACCCATACGTTCTGCGGGAAAAACGCGCCTGTAAAAAGCGCAAACACCGGCAGTTTTGCCCCGCAGGGGATGAAAGGAGTGAGCATAATGGTCATTTTCCGGTCGCGGTCGTTTTCAATCGTCCGGCTGGCCATAATGCCGGGAACAGAGCATCCTGTGCCAATCAGCATGGGGATGAACGATTTGCCGGATAATCCAAACTTACGGAAAATTTTATCCATGATAAACGCGACGCGGGCCATATACCCAATGTCTTCCATCAGGGACAAAAATAAAAACAGTATCATAAGCTGCGGCACAAAACCAAGCACAGCGCCAACGCCGCGGATGATGCCGTCCACCACCAGTCCGTTCACCCAGTCCGCAGCACCCACGTTTGCCAAAAACACTGAGACGCCCTGCCCTGCCCAGTCAAAAAAAACGCCTATGCCATCCACCGTCAGGCTTCCCAGCGTCTGGATGGATACAAAATAAATGCCCCACATAATCAGAAAAAATATGGGTAACGCAAGCCAGCGGTTGGTGATAACGCGGTCTATCCTGTCCGAAGCGGAGGATGCGTCCAATGGCTTTTTGCGCATTGTCTGGCCAATCAGATCGCCAATATAGTTATAGCGCGCGTTTGCAATAATGCTTTCAGAATCGTCGTCCGCTTCTTTTTCAGTCAAAGAGATAATCTCTTCCACACGCGCGGCAATATCATTGGCCAGCCGCATTTGTTCCAGCACTTTGGGATCCCGTTCAAACAGTTTTACGGCATACCAGCGTTTGTTTGGCTGGCCGCCCCCCAACGCCAGGCTTTCTATGGCTTCAACCGCCTGCTCGGTTCTGGAGTCAAACCATTTGCGCACCGGGCTGGCTGTCTTGCGTTTTGCCAGATCCACCGCCGCCCGCACCGCTTCGTGAAGCCCGATTCCACGCAGAGCGGAAGTTTCTATAATGTTGCACCCAAGCAGCTTCTCCAGTTTTCCTGTGTCTATAACTTCTCCGCTTTTACGTATCACATCCATCATATTCAAGGCAATTACCATGGGAATACCGGATTCCATCAGTTGGGTGGTAAGGTACAGGTTTCGCTCTATATTGGTGGCGTCTACAATATTTATGATAGCGTCTGGTTTTTCATTCAATAAAAAATCCCGGGTTACAACTTCCTCCAGAGAATAAGGAGAAAGCGAGTATATCCCGGGAAGGTCCACCAGTATAACGTCTTTGAATTCTTTTGGCCTGCCCTCTTTTTTTTCTACGGTTACCCCCGGCCAGTTCCCTACATACTGCATGCTTCCTGTCAGCTCGTTGAACATAGTTGTCTTTCCGCTGTTTGGATTCCCGGCCAGCGCAATTTTGATGGGCATGTCATCCTCCCTGTTAGCATGCGCTAACCCGTTTAAAATTTAAAAGCAGCGCTCATATTCAAGCACTGCATTTTTATTCTACCAGTATTTTTTCCGCATCTTCCTTACGAATCGTAAGCTCATAGTTGCGTACGGATATCTGAATCGGGTCTCCCAGCGGAGCCACCTTCCGTACATATATGGCGGAGCCCTTGGTAATGCCCATGTCCATAATCCTTCTTCTCAGGGGGCCTTCGCCCTCCAGCTTTACCACGCGCACCGTGTTTCCGCATTTGATTCTTTTCAAATTGGTCATAATACCGCCTCCGCAGATGATTCCTTCTCCAATAACCCCAGATCCCGACTTAAAACGGTGTTTCAATCCCGCCTGGCATCATCTTGTTAGCCCCTGCTAACGTTCGCGTCTTATAATAGGTTAGCTCTTGCTAACCTTAATTTAAGTTTACCATTGCTAACCTGTATTGTCAATACCTATTAAGTTAAAAATATAAAAAATCCCGCGGTTTGCAATTTGGCTTGGAACATGATAAAATGAAGCTACCTGTTCAGCAGTTTTTCATGTATAATACAATATAAAAAATCCAAACGATTCTGCGCCTACACCTGGCGCGGGGGAGGCGGCTATGGGAATACACGAATCCGGTGAAAACTACCTGGAAACCATTTTAATACTGCAAAACAAACTGGGATTCGTCCGTTCCATAGACATTGCCAACGAGTTGGACTACACCAAGCCCAGCATCAGCCGCGCCGTAAGCATACTCAAAAAAGCGGACTACATCACCATGCAGGAAAACGGCCAGATACTGCTGACGGAAAAAGGCCTGCAGAAAGCAAACGAAATATATGACAGGCATAAGATCATCACCTCTTACCTGATTCTCTCACTGGGCGTCAGCCGGGAAGCGGCAGACCAGGACGCCTGCCGCATTGAACATATTATCAGCCAGGAAACTTTCGATAAAATTAAAAAATTTATAGAGAGCCATAAGTAATTTTTTTACGTGGTTTTGGATAAAACGGGCTGCTGAATAAGCGGCCTTTTGTTTGCCAAAAAACAGCGCGGCACATAAACCGCCAGCCTAACTGCAATACTATACTAATAAAACGCAGAGGTGAACGCTTTTGGGCCAAATTTTATCAGCCGCCACACAGGCCGCCATAGCTGTTGCAATACTTTTTCTGCTATCCTGGCTTACAGGGAAAAAGAAGCTCTCCCAGTATTCCATATTTGAGCTTGCCTGTCTGGCTGCATCCGGCGCATCGGCCGCAATTCTGGCGTATGCGGGCGAATACGCCAAAACCGTTACCGCCATCCTTATATTTACGCTGATCCCCTTTATATATTCTGTAATCGTAAATAAAACCCGTACCCAGGAAGAAACGGATGCTCCGCTTTTACTGGTGCAAAACGGAAACATTCAAAAAAGCAATCTCAAAAAAGCGGGTATAAACGAGGCGGAACTCGTAATGAAATGCAAAAGCCAAGGTGTGCGTATACAGGACATTGAATTTGCGGTTCTGGAATCCGGCGGCAGCCTGCACGTACAGATGCCAAAAGGCGCGGAACCTGCGGAAAACAGCGGCTCCGCCGCCCCTTACTGGGGTTTAAGTTTAAACATGATTATAGATGGAAAAATCGTTCAAGAGCACCTTTCTATTGCGGAACGGGACATCAACTGGATACTGGACGAACTGAAAAGCCGGGATATTTACGACGTGCATCAAGTACTGCTGGCCTATTTTGACGCGGCGGGACAGTTTTTTGTGCACACATACCGCAAATAATCACTCTTCCAAATGCAGCTCAAACACATTCTTTTTAAAACGGATAACCCCTTCCCGCTGCAACTCCCCCAATACGCGGGACATGGCGCTGCGGTCCACGCACAAAAAATCAGCCAGCTCGTTCCGGTTGAAGGGCAGGGATATGCGGCTTTTTTCATGCGTTTTTGCCTGCGCCCAAAAATACGCAAGCAGTTTTTCCCGGATGGAGCGTTTACCCAGAATATCGATGCGGTTTGCAAGCATGATGTTTTTGCGGGCGAGCGCCTTCATCATGTTGCGGATCAATATGCTGTGGAATTCGCAGTGGCTGGAACATTGAGTCACAATGCGCTTAAAATCCACAAAAAGTATTTTGCTGTTGCCGGAAGCAAACACGCTCACAGGTATTTCTTCTACCTCCGCGGGTGCAAACGCCTCCGCGAACAGTTCTTTTGGGCCCCACTCCGCCATAATAATGCGGTTGCCGTGCACGTCTTCCCGCACCACCTGCACGCTTCCCTCCAGCACAACGCCCACGCTCCCTACTTTCTGGCCTGCCTTAAAAACGCTGCTTCCGCCTTCGTAATCCCGTATATATGCGTTCAGGCATTTCAGCATACCGCCAATCTCCTGCTCCGTTAACCCCCGGAACAGCGGAACCTCCCGCAATTGCGCAAAATATTTTTCCATAAATTTTTCTCCTTGTTGCAAATGCAACCGTCTTTATGAATTTATGTTACTATAATAGGCTTATAAACACAAGAATCAAGAGGTGAATCAAATGAAAAGGCAAATCATCAACATAGATCAGGATAAATGCAACGGCTGCGGCCTGTGCGTATCAGCCTGCAAGGAAGGCGCGATTGGCCTTGTGGACGGCAAAGCAAAGCTGCTGCGCGACGACTACTGCGACGGCCTGGGCAATTGCCTGCCCGTCTGCCCAACAGGCGCCATCACGTTTGAAGAGCGCGAAGCGGCTGCATACAACGAAGAAGAGGTGAAAAAAAACATGATGCATGAACACGCACACCAGCACCCCGCAGGCGGCTGCCCGGGTAGCCGGTCCATGGCCATCCGGCACAATGCCGCTCCGGCGGCGGAGACAACCGCGCAGGTGGAATCCCAGCTTAAGCAATGGCCTGTGCAGATCAAGCTGGCGCCCATCCACGCGCCCTTTTACCAGAACGCAAACCTGCTGATCGCGGCGGACTGCACGGCGTACGCATATGGCAATTTCCACAACCAGTTCATGAAGAACAGGGTAACGCTGATTGGCTGCCCGAAACTGGATGAAGGCGATTATTCGGAGAAACTCACCGAGATCATCCGCCAGAACGACATCAAGAGCCTGACCATCGTGCGCATGGAAGTCCCCTGCTGCGGCGGCATTGCCCACGCGGCGCAAAAAGCCCTGCAGGACAGCGGAAAATTCATCCCCTGGAACATTGTGACCGTCTCCACGGACGGCCGGATTCTGGAATAAAAATATAAATATAGGAGGAACTTAAGTTATGTCAATGTTTTGTTTTCAATGTGAACAGACCGCGGGCGGGAAAGGCTGCACCAACGGCGGCGTATGCGGCAAGAAACCGGATACCGCACTCCTGCAGGATAAGCTGACCGGCAAACTGGTTGGCCTTGCCAAGGCGGCGGAAAAAGGCCGGGCTACCGAAGCAACGGGCAAACTGGTAATGGACGCGCTGTTTACCTGCGTTACCAATGTGAATTTTGACGACCCAGTGATAGAAGCGTTGTGCGCAAAGGTGGACGCAGAGAAAAAAGCCCTTGGCGCAGCGGACGGCGATATGGACATGCAGGCTCTCTGGGGCGCGAACGAAGACATCCGCAGCCTTAAAACCCTGATTCTTTTAGGGATGCGCGGCATGGCCGCATACGCCCACCACGCGTATGTGCTGGGCAGGCAGGATGCGGAGGTAAACGCATTTTTCTTAAAAGGCCTGCGGGCCATTGGGAGCGGACTTGAGGCGGAACAGCTTTTGGGCCTGGTGACGGAGCTTGGCCAGGTGAACCTGAAATGCATGGCAATGCTGGACGAGGCGAATACCGGCACATACGGCACGCCGGCGCCCACAGCCGTATCCACGGATATAGAAGCGGGTCCGTTTATTGTAATCTCCGGCCACGATCTGCACGACCTGAAACTGCTTCTGGAGCAGACCGAAGGCAAGGGCGTCAACATCTACACCCACGGAGAGATGCTCCCTGCGCACGCATACCCGGAACTAAAAAAATATAACCACCTCAAAGGCAACTTTGGCACGGCGTGGCAGAACCAGCAAAAGGAATTCGACAACATTCCCGGCCCGGTGTTGTTTACCACCAACTGCATCATGCCCGTTAAGCCCAGCTATGCGGACAGAATATTCACCACCTCTGTGGTGGCGTATCCCGGCATGGTGCATATTGGCGATAAAAAAGATTTCACGTCCGTGATCCAAAAAGCGCTTGAACTGGGAGGATACTCTTTGATGCATGAGATGTCCGGCATCAACGGCGGGCATGTGCTTACAACCGGGTTCGGCCACGGCACGGTGCTTTCGGTTGCCGATAAAGTGATAGACGCGGTCAAATCCGGCGCCATCTCGCGCTTCTTCCTGGTGGGCGGCTGCGACGGCGCGCGTCCGGGACGCAATTACTACACGGAGTTTGTAAAGCAGACTCCGGCAGACAGCATCATTCTTACCCTTGCCTGCGGCAAATACCGCTTCAACGACCTGGACCTGGGCGCAATCGGCGGCCTGCCGCGCATTATGGACATGGGCCAGTGCAACGATTCCTATAGCGCCATCAAGGTGGCACTCGCCCTTGCGGAAGCGTTTGAATGCGACGTGAACAGCCTGCCCCTTTCCCTGATACTCTCCTGGTACGAGCAGAAGGCCGTCTGCGTATTGCTGACCCTGCTCTCCTTAGGGATAAAGAACATCTACCTGGGGCCCACGCTGCCCGCGTTTGTTTCCCCCGCGGTGCTTAACATACTGGTGGAGAAATGGAACGTAACCCCCATCTCCACACCCGAAGAAGATTTGAAAAAAATATTAGGCAAATAACTCTACGGGTTTCACCCCGCTCCCCACTTCTTTTCTGAAGAAAAGAAGCAAAAGACTTTTTATGTCTCCCAAAATTATTTTTAAATATTTGTCCCTAAAAACGGGATTCCAAAGGGTCAATTGTCCCTTTGGCTAGTGGTTTGGAGGCGAGCAGCCTCCAAAAGATAGTACAAACGGCGATTCGTACGAATCGCCGTTTTCTTTCTATTAGAAGGTTTACATAAAATATGGTACAATATAAAAAAGACTACGAGGTACTCTAAATGAAAACACTCATTTTAAACGGTTCCCCCAGAGACAACGGCAACACGGCCTTTTTAGTAAACGAACTGATCCAGAAGCTGGACGGGCACACGCTTTGCCTTAAAACCTTTGATTCGGATATACAGGCCTGCTGTGATTGCCGGTACTGCTTTACCAGCCCCGGCTGCTGTGTGCAGGACGACATGCAGTTTCTGTACGAGTACCTGGACGAATGCGACAACGTCGTGCTCGCATCCCCCATCAATTTCACGGAGCTGGCGGGCACCCTGCTGGTTATACTGAGCCGCCTGCAGGCGGTATATGCAAACAAGCGGTTCCTTCGGATGATCCCTGTTCAAAAACACAAAAAAGGCATAATTATCCTGACGGGCGGTGGGGACGGCGGCTACGAGAAGGCGGAGAGCACCGCAGCCCTGCTTCTTAAATGCATGGGCGCGGATGTGACCGCCAAAATTTACTCGCTCAAAACAGACACGCTGCCCGCAAAAGAGGATGAAGAGGCAGTGCAGAGAATTTATAAATTGGCGGAAGAATTAAATAAGCAGTAGATGTTTATATATAAATACAAGGAGGCTGTATATGGAACAGAATCAGGCGCTGCTATTGATTGATATCCAAAACGATTACTTTGAAGGGGGCCTGTTTCCCTTGCATAATCCCCAGGCCGCCCTCGCAAACGCGCAAAATGCGCTCTCGCGGTTCCGCTCCGCCGGGCTGCCGGTCATCCATGCGCAGCATATAAACACGCGGGAGGGCGCAACTTTCTTTCTGCCGGATACGCAAGGCGTTAAAATCCATGAAGCGCTCACGCCTCTCGATGGAGAATATGTGGTTGTCAAGCACGCGCCCAGCAGCTTTTACCAGACAAACCTTGCAGAAATTCTAAGCAGCCTGCATATAACTTCTTTGGTTGTCTGCGGTATGATGAGCCACATGTGCATAGATACTACCGTCCGCGCGGCAAAAGATTACGGAATCAGCATAACGCTTCTGGAAGACGCGTGCGCCACAAGGGACCTGGAATGGGACGGCGTGGCCATTCCCGCGCAGACAGTCCACAAAACGTTTATGGCCGCATTGAACGGCATATTTGCAAATGTGACTCAAGCGGACGAATTTGTGCTATAGTTTGATAAGCCAAGGAGGATTGTTTATGCTCCAGCCAGGAATTAAAGCCCCGGCCTTCACCCTGCCGGACGCTTCCGGCAAGCAGGTATCACTCGCGGACTTTGCAGGCAAAACCGTGGTTTTATATTTTTATTCCAAAGACGGCACCGCGGGCTGCACCCGCCAGGCGCAGGCCTTCCGCGACGCATACGATTCTTTCCTCAAGCAGGATGTTGTTGTGATTGGCGTCAGCCGGGACACGGTTGCAGCGCATAAAAAATTTGCAGAGGCCAACAGCCTGCCCTTTATCCTGCTCTCGGACCCGGAGCTTTCCGTTCTGAAAGCCTACGGCGTGTGGAAGGAAAAAACCATGTACGGCAAAAAAGTATGGGGCGCTGTGCGCTCCGCCTACGTCATAGCCCCCGGCGGGGTCATCCAAAAAGTCTTCCCCAGAGCAAAGCCGGATACCAACGCAGCCGAAATACTGGAGTATTTGAAATCAGAATGAATATTCATTCAGGAAAGGATGATGTAATATGTGTGAACCGTATATTTCTCTTACAGAAGCTCTTGAAACCAGGCGGTCCGTGTACGGCATCGGCCGCAACGTAACCCTTTCGGACGGCGAGATCGCCGGGATCATCAGCCATTGCGTTCAATTCGCCCCCTCCGCATACAACTCGCAAAGCGGCAGGGTGGCCTTGCTGCTGGGTGAAAACCACGAAAAGCTCTGGAATACCGTGCAGGATTTTTATCAAAGTACGCTGCCAGAGGAAATCTACAGCCAATTCGAACCTAAATTTCAGGGATTTACAGCGGGGTACGGAACCGTGCTCTTCTTTGAGGATCAGGATACAATTAAAGCAATGCAAAAGAGCTATCCCCATATCAAAGATACATTCCCCCTCTGGTCCCTGCAGTCTTCCGGTATGCTGCAATACAGCGTGTGGGTCTCCCTGGAAGAGAAAGGCCTGGGCGCAAGCCTGCAGCATTACAACGCCGCCATAAACAAAATAGGCTCCAAAGAATGGGATATTCCCCCCAAATGGGATCTCGTTGCGCAGATGCCCTTTGGCAGCCTGGAAGAGCAGCCCGGCCCAAAAACCTTCCTGCCCCTTGAGAAGCGCGTGAAAGTATTCAAATAATTCGGGGTTTCACCCCGTGCCCCACTTCTTTTCTTAAAAAAGAAAAGAAGTAAAAAGAATTTAATATCAAAACACCGCTTTGCGTTGTTTTGGAAAAAACATAATCAAGCAGTTTATTAAAATATCGTATGTGAGGGGCAGGCTAGCCTTAACTCCAAAAATGCCGCGCAGCGGCATTTTTAGCAAGCGGGATTCCAAGGGGTCAATCGACCCTTTGGTGAGGAGGTTTGGAGGCGAGGAGCCTCCAAAAAGCAAAACGCGGAGCTAGGCTCCGTGTTTTGCTTTTAAGGTATGTTTAATGGCCAAAGGCACGAGGCCTGCTATTTAGCGTTGATGGAATTCAAAAGCCCGCCCGCAGAAATAATATTCTGCAAAAATTCAGGAAAGGGCGGAAACGCCGCTTCCGTCTTCTTGGTCAGATTCTTCAGCTTGCCACTGTCAAAATCGATCTCTATCTCGTCGCCTTCATCTATTGCGCAGTCGCACTCCACAATGGGCAGGCCAATGTTGATGGCGTTGCGGTAAAAGATGCGGGCAAAAGTTTTTGCCACCACCGCCGCAATACCTGATTCCTTAATGGAAAGGGGCGCGTGCTCGCGGGAGGAACCACAACCAAAGTTGCTGCCACCAACCATAATATCGCCTTTTTTCACACGGGTCACAAACGTTGCATCCAGGTCTTCCATGCAGTGGGCCGCAAGTTCCTTTGCGTTGGAAGTATTTAAATAACGGGCGGGAATGATTACATCCGTGTCCACGTTGTCCCCGTATTTGATTACATTGCCTTTTACTTTCATCTTGTTACTCTCCTTCCCTCAACCCACTGCGGGCGCAAGCTTGCCCGCGAGTGCCGATGCCGCGGCAACAGCCGGGCTGGCCAGGTACACTTCGCTCTCCGGGTGCCCCATGCGTCCCACAAAGTTGCGGTTGGTGGTCGCAACGCACCGCTCGCCTTTTGCCAGAATACCCATGTGCCCGCCCAGGCAAGGCCCGCACGTGGGTGTGGATACCACGCAGCCGGATTCTATAAACGTTTTAATCAACCCCATTTCCATCGCGTCCATGTATATCTTCTGCGTAGCCGGGATGATGATGGTCCTGACGCCCTTTGCGACTTTCTTTCCCTTTAAAATCTCCGCCGATTCAATCAGGTCTTCCAGCCTGCCGTTTGTGCAGGAGCCGATGACCACCTGGTCGATCTTCACATCGCCAATCTCGTCGAACGTCTTGGTGTTCTCCGGCAAATGCGGGAACGCAACCGTCTGTTTGATCTGGGACAGGTCGATGTTGTATACCTCGTCGTACTGCGCGTCTATGTCCGCGTTATAAGTCACGGGCTTGCGTTTGCTGTGCGCGCGGATATAGTCCTGCGTCAAATTATCCACCGGGAATATGCCGTTTTTTGCACCCGCTTCAATCGCCATATTGCAGATGCACAGGCGGTCGCTCATGGAGAGATTCGCAACGCCCGGGCCGGTGAACTCCATGGACTTATACAGCGCGCCGTCCACGCCAATCTTGCCAATGATGTGCAAAATTACGTCCTTGCCGGACACATACTTGTTCAGTTTGCCGGTCAGGTAAAATTTGATTGCGGAAGGCACCTTAAGCCAAACCTTGCCCGTAGCCATGCCCGCAGCCATATCCGTGGACCCAACGCCCGTGGAAAACGCGCCCAGAGCGCCATACGTGCAGGTGTGGCTGTCCGCGCCTATCACCAGGTCGCCTGAAACCACAAGTCCTTTTTCGGGCAGCAGCGCGTGCTCCACGCCCATATCGCCCACGTCAAAAAAATTCACCACGCCGTGCTTGCCCGCAAATTCGCGCACCTGCTTGCACTGCTCCGCCGCCTTAATGTCCTTGTTGGGCGTAAAATGGTCCATTACAAACGTGACCTTTTCTTTATCGTATACGCAGCTGCAGCCCGCTTTTTCAAATTCGTTGATGGCTACCGGGGTTGTGATGTCGTTGCCCAGCACCAGGTCCAGGTTCGCCATAATGATCTCCCCCGCCCGGACGCTCTCGCGGCCCGCATGCGCAGCCAGTATTTTTTGTGTCATTGTCATTGCCATGTCAGTTTTCCTCCAGACATAATTTGTATTCAATCGAGTCCACCAGCGCGGCAAAACTGGCGTCTATAATGTCGGTGGACGCTCCCACCGTGGTCCATTCCCGCTCTCCATCCGTGCTCTCAATCAGCACGCGCACGGTAGACCCGGTTGCGCTCCCGGTATCCAGCACGCGCACCTTATAATCCACCAGGTGCACGTCCCTGAGCTGCGGATAAAATACGCAAAGCGCTTTGCGGAGCGCAAGGTCAAGAGCGTGCACAGGGCCGTTGCCCATGGAAGCCGTTGTCTCAATGGAATCACCCACCTCTATGCGGATCATGGCGCTTGCATTGCTTTCACTGTCCGGCGGCGGGAATTCTCCGCTGGTGCGGTACATCAGCAGCTTAAAGTGCGGCGCAAAGCGCCCCAGCACCTTTTTTACCAGCAGTTCAAAGCTTGCGTCCGCCGCTTCAAACTGGTATCCCCGGTGCTCCATTTCCTTAATCTTCTCCAAAATCTGCGCCGTCTCCGGGCTGTCCTTGGTCAAATCTTTCGCAATGCCCGCTATCTTAAGCAGCACCGCGCGTTTTCCGGATACCTCTGAAATCAAAAACCGCCGCTTGTTGCCCACCGATTCGGGATCCACATGCTCAAAGGAACGGGAGAGTTTATTCACGCCGTCTATATGCATGCCGCCCTTGTGCGCAAACGCGCTCGCGCCCACGTAAGGCTTATTTGCGGGCACCGTCATATTCTGTATCTCCGCTATTTTGGTAGACGTTTGAGTCAGGTTTTCCAGGTTGCCGTTCACGCAGTCGTATCCTTGCTTTAACTGCAACGTAGGGATAATCACGCTTAAGTCCGCATTGCCGCACCTCTCGCCAATTCCGGTAAAAGTGCCCTGCACATGGGTAGCGCCCGCCTGCACCGCAAGCGAAGTATTCGCCACCGCACAACCCGAATCGTTGTGGCAGTGGATGCCTATTTCGCTGTTCGGGAATGTTTCGCTCACCCGTTTTGTAATCTCATACAGCTCCATGGGCAGCGTTCCGCCGTTTGTCTCGCACAGGCAGAGCACGTCCGCGCCTCCGCGGCACGCCGCTTCCAGCACCCGCATGGCATACGCCGGGTTCGCCTTGTATCCGTCGTAAAAATGCTCCGCGTCAAAAATCACTTCCTTGCCGTGGTCTTTAAAATACCGTATGGTATCCTCCACGCAGGCCAGATTTTCCTCCAGCGTAGCCTTTAAAATCTCGGTCACATGCAGATCCCAGGACTTGCCGAAAATGGACACCGCGGGGGTGTTTGCTTCCAGAAGCGATTTCACATTGTCGTCCTCACCCGGCTTTAGCCCCTTGCGCCTCGTGCTGCCAAACGCCGTAAGCCTGGCATTTTTCAGTTGCACGCCCGCAGCCATGTGGAAGAACTCCATGTCCTTGGGGTTGGAGCCGGGGTTGCCCGCCTCAATATATGCCACGCCAAAACTGTCCAGCGTGCGGACCACCGCCAGTTTATCGGATACGGAGAAGGAAACTCCCTCCCCCTGCGCCCCGTCCCGGAGCGTGGTATCCAGTATCTTTAAAGGTTTCATTGGCAAGCCTCCTTCCCGTTCTGTTTTTGTTCCGTCATTATCTGATCACCGCGCCCTGCTCCGCGGAAGAAACGTTCCTTGCATACCGCGCAAGATAGCCGCCGCCGCTGTAAGGCGCTTTCAGTTTGGTTTCCTTTTTCCGTTTTTCCAGCTCTTCAGGGCTCACCAGCACCTCCAGACTGTAGTTCGGGATGTCTATGGAGATTGTATCTCCTTCCCGCACATACGCGATGTTACCGCCGCTCGCCGCCTCTGGCGATACGTGGCCGATGGCCGCGCCGCGCGTTGCGCCGGAAAACCGTCCATCCGTGATCAAGGCCACCTGTTTATCCAAACCCATGCCCGCGATGGCCGATGTGGGGGAGAGCATCTCCCGCATGCCCGGTCCGCCCGCAGGCCCTTCATACCGGATCACAACCACATCTCCGGGTTTGATCTGCTTGCCGAATATGGCCTCTGTGGCCTGCTGCTCGCTGTCAAACACCCTTGCAGGGCCCTTGTGCACCAGCATGTCTGGCGCAACCGCGCTGCGCTTGACCACCGCGCCGCCGGGAGCGAGAGAGCCAAACAAAATCGCCAGGCCGCCCGTCTCGGAATACGGGTTTTCTATGGAGCGGATCACCTCATTGTCGAGCGCGCGCACGCCCTCCAGATTCTCACCCACCGTTTTTCCGGTGGCTGTGGGCAGGCTTAAATCCAGGTGGTTTTTCTTGGCTATCTCCGCCATTACCGCTGCAACGCCCCCCGCCGCATACAGGTCCTGCATGTGGTGCGGGCCGGCCGGGGCCAGGTGGCACAGATTTGGCACGCGCTTGCTGATATCGTTGATCATCTTGAGGTCAAACGCAATGCCCGCTTCGTTCGCAATTGCCGCCAGGTGCAGCACCGTGTTGGTGGAGCACCCGAGGGCCATATCCACGGCCAGCGCGTTCGCAAACGATTTTGGCGTCAGGATATCAAGCGCGCGTATATTCTTTTTATATAATTCCATAATCTGCGCGCCCGCCGCCTTGGCAAGCCGCAGCCGTTTGGCGTACACCGCGGGTATCGTTCCATTGCCGGGCAGCGCGATGCCCACCGCCTCGCACAGGCAGTTCATGGAGTTTGCGGTAAACATGCCGGAGCAGGAACCGCAGCCGGGGCACGCGTTTTCTTCATAGTACGCCAGCCGGTCCTCGCCAATCTTCCCCGCATTCAACTCGCCCAGCGCCTCAAACACGCTGTTTAAGTCCATGCTTTTCCCGCTGTTGTCGCAAACGGACAGCATGGGGCCGCCCGATACGAATATCGCGGGCAGGTTGAGCCGGGCCGCAGCCATCAGCATGCCGGGCACGATCTTATCACAGTTGGGGATAAACACCAGAGCGTCAAAGCAATGCGCCCGCGCCATGCATTCCACCGTGTCCGCGATGAGCTCCCGGGAGGCAAGGGAATATTTCATTCCCTCGTGCCCCATGGCAATCCCGTCGCACACGCCAATGGTGTTAAACTCCAGCGGCGTTCCCCCGGCAGCCAATACCCCGTCTTTCACTGCGCGGGAGATCATCTGCAGATGCACGTGGCCGGGAACAATCTCGTTAAAGGAATTCACGATGCCTATGAACGGTTTTTTGATCTGTTCGTCCGTCAGGCCGTCCGCCTTTAGCAGGGAGCGGTGCGGCGCTTTAGCCGGGCCTGTTTTGATTGCATCGCTGTTCAATTTATTTATCCCCTTCCTTGTTCTTCTGCCAGCTCATTTTTGCGCGCAGTTCCGCGCCGGTTTTTTCTGCCAGATGCTGTTTTTCCAGGCGGCGTTTGGATTCAAAGTAAGCGCGGCCGGACTGGTTCTCCAGTATCCAGTTGCGCGCAAACGCGCCTTCCTGTATCTCTTTTAAAACCTTTTTCATTTCTTTTTTGGTTTCATCCGTAATAATGCGGTTGCCAACCGTATAGTCTCCGTATTCCGCGGTGTCGCTGATGGAGTAGCGCATGTAGGAAAGCCCGCCCTGCACCACCAGGTCTATAATCAGCTTCATTTCATGTATGCATTCAAAATACGCGTTCTCCGGCTGGTATCCGGCTTCCACCAAGGTCTCGAACCCGGCTTTCATCAGCGCGGATACGCCGCCGCACAGCACGGCCTGCTCTCCAAACAAATCGGTCTCGGTCTCCTCGCGAAACGTTGTCTCCAGGATGCCCGCGCGCGCGCCGCCAATGCCCGCCGCATACGCGAGAGCCAGCTCCCTTGCTTTTCCGCTCGCGTCCTGCTCCACAGCGATGAGGCAGGGAACGCCCTTGCCTTCCTGGTACTGGCTGCGTACCGTGTGGCCCGGGCCTTTGGGCGCAATCATAATTACGTCCACATCCGCCGGCGGCTTGATCTGGCCGTAATGAATATTAAAACCATGCGCGAACGCAAGCGCCGCGCCGCTCTTTAAGTTGGGCGCGATGTCGCTTTTATAAAGCGCGGACTGTTTCTCGTCCGGCACCAGAATCATCACAATATCCGCTCCGCGAACAGCTTCCGCCGTAAGCGCAACATTGAGCCCGGCTTCTTTCGCTTTTTCCGCAGATTTGGAGCCCCCGTACAGTCCAACCACCACGTTGGCGCCGCTTTCCTTCAAATTAAGCGCGTGCGCGTGTCCCTGGCTGCCGTATCCAATCACCGCTACGGTCTTTCCTCTGAGCAATTCAAAATTGCAGTCCTTTTCATAATACATTTTGGCCATTTTAGTATCCTCCTAAATATATAAATGTGTTTTATTAATCAATTCTTTTGCGTGCCGCCAGCCATCTCTATCATACCATAGGGCTTCAGATAATCAACAAAAGCATTCAGGTTTTTGCTGTTGCCCGTAACCTGTACCAGCAGAGTGCCGCGGGACAGGCTTTCCAGCATCCTGGACGAATCTGCCGGGCCGCTTTCGCTCACCAGCAGCCCTTTCCTGGCAATCGCGCTGTCCGTGCCCACCAGTTCCACCTGTTTAACATCATAAATTTTTTCCAGCTGCCGCTGAATCAGGTCTTTATCCGCCGAGCCGCTATCCGCCACCAGCATAATCCTGGATGTTTCCGGGTTTTCCATCTGCTCCACATGCAGGCTTGAAATGTTGATCCCCCGCTTTGCAAACAGGGAGGTGACCCGGATCAGCGCGCCCGGCTGGTTTGCCACCAAAACAGATACAATCAATTGCTCGTCTTTCATTGCCGTATACCTCCTACTTTAATATGATATCGTCTATCGTTCCTCCCGGCGGAATCATTGGAAACACCTTTTCAAAAGGATTGATTGGGCAGTCTATCAGCGCCGGCCCTGTTTGTGCGAACGCTTTCTGCAGGCACTCCGCCAGTTCCTCCTCGTTCCCGGCCCGCATCCCGGTTGCGCCAAAACTTTCAGCCAGTTTTACATAATCTGTTTTGCGGTTCAATATGGTGTTTGAATACCGCTCCCCAAAAAACAGCTCCTGCCACTGCTTCACCATCCCCAGGGCGTTGTTGTTAAACAGCAAAATCACAATGGGCAGCTCGTTTGTTACGGCTGTCGCCAGCTCGTTTAAATTCATATGAAAGCTGCCGTCTCCCGTTATCAGCGCGGTCCTCTTTTTACCCAGGCCCATGCACGCGCCAATGGCCGCGCCCAGGCCAAACCCCATGGTGCCCAGGCCTCCGCTGGTCACAAACGTGCGCGGGCGGGAAAATTTATAATACTGTGCCGTCCACATCTGGTGCTGGCCTACATCCGTGGCCACCACGCCGTCCTCCGGCATGAACTCTTTCAGCTTTTCCAAAATCATCTGCGGGTCCAGCGCGCCTTCCCTGTGCTCGCAGGAGATATCCACATGCCCCTTAATTGCCTCAATCTCCGCGTGCCAGTGTTGGTGGTTCATCTGCTCCACTTTTTGGGACAGTTGCTTTAAAATATACCGCAGGTCCCCCACCAGGCTGATGTCCGCGGGAATATTTTTTCCTATTTCCGCCGGATCAATGTCTATGTGCAGCACCTTGCGGTTCTGGCAGAAGGCGGTCTTGTTGCCCGTGGCCCTGTCTGAGAAGCGCACGCCAACCGCAATGATCAGGTCGGATTCGGAGAGCGCCTTGGTTGCGGCGTATTTGCCGTGCATACCCACCATCCCCAGAAACCGGGGGTGATTCCACGGCACCGCGGTAATTCCCATAATGCTGGCGCCTATGGGCGCGTCTATCTTGGTTGCAAAGGCAATCAGGTCTTCCGCCGCATTTGCCAGAATTACGCCCCCGCCGCTGTAAATATAGGGCCTCCGTGCGTTCAGGATCAACTCTGCCGCCGCTTCCAGGTCTCCGTCAAAACCCTGGCGGATTGGGGCGGAAACCGCCTTTTCCTTTTTATACTCCACTGTGCCTGTCTGGATATCCTTGGGAATATCCACCAGCACAGGGCCAGGCCTGCCGGATTTTGCCACCATAAACGCTTCCCGGATGGTAGAGGCCAGCTTGTTAATATCTTTTACAATATAGTTGTGCTTGGTAACGGGGATGGTAACGCCCGCTATATCCACTTCCTGAAAGCTGTCCCGCCCAAGCATGGGGGTGGGAACGTTGCCCGTGATTACAACCAGGGGGGAAGAATCCAGGTACGCGGTTGCAATACCCGTAACCGTGTTTGTCGCTCCGGGGCCGCTTGTCGCGATCACAACGCCCACTTTGCCGGTCGCCCGCGCGTAACCGTCCGCAGCGTGCGTGGCGTGCTGTTCGTGGCAGGCCAGAACATGGTGAATGCGGTCCGAGCTTTTATACAGCTCGTCGTAAATATTGGTAACCTGGCCGCCGGGGTATCCAAATACCGTATCCACCCCCTGCTCAATCAATGTCTCAATAATTACCTGCGCGCCTGTTATTTTCATATTTTTACCATCCTTTCTCCATTTCCCTCCGGCATCTGCAATTCATCAAAAAAGCCCCGGCGGTTTCGCCGGGGCTTTGTGTTATCGCTGAATCTCATTAACTCTGCACACATTCCCTTTTTGGCAAAACCGAACTACCATTACCGACGCCAAGGAGGACGACGATAATGTTAATAATGACGATAATGCCGAGAAGGTTCTTGCTCAAGTTTTTCATTTTATAACTCCGTTTTACTCTTTCTATCAAAAAAGCCCCGCTCATTTGCTGCAGGGCTTTGTTTTTATCCGGTTATTTTTCTATCTGCAGCAAATTCTCTTTTTTTCCATGCCAATGACTCGTACTGCGAGTACGAGGCTAATAATGACGATGGAGATAATTGCTGCAAAAGCCACCATTGTTCTGGCTCCCTTCCATAAAGGTTACGTTTACTCTAACATGGGCTCAACCTGTTGTCAATAATATTCTATGTAATTTTTTTAAAAGTGATTCCGTTTTTTTGTCATCTTACCGCCACGCCCGGCTGATAGGCGGAAATTTTGCCCGCCAGTTCAATCAGGGTTAAAAGCCCGTACGGCTTTTGTTTCACACGGAACTGGTCTTCCGGTTTAAAATACGGCGGTTCCTTGTACTGCTGCAGCATATAATGTGGCACTTGGGGAATGGACTTCGCCATGGACACCAAATCTTTTTCACTCAACTGCCGGATTACGGTGGTGCGCAGCTCAAAATCAATCACGGAATCCAGGAGCAGGTTCAGCGTTTTTTGTACCGCCTCCGGGTCCGCGGCCCCGCCGCATATTTCCCTGTACCTGTCCCAGGGCGCTTTGTAATCCAACGCCATATAATCCAGCAAATGCTGCTTTAAAAGTTTTTCCACAATTTCCGGATTACTTCCATTGGTATCCAGCTTTACCAGATAGCCTTTTTTGTGCAGTTCCTTTGCAAAATCCGCAAGGCCGGCCTGCAGGGTAGCTTCCCCTCCGGTCAGCACCACGGCGTCCACCAGGCCGCGCCGCTTCTCCAAAAACTCCTCCACTTCCGCCGGGTCCAACCGGGGCGCCTGCTTTTCCAGCAGTGCCCGGTTATGGCAGTAAAAACAATCGTAGTTGCAGCCGGGCGCAAACAGCACCGCCGCAATCTTGCCGGGGTAATCCAAAGTGGACGTTTTGGTCAGTCCGCAAAATTCCATTTTATTGCGCCTCTTCCCGTATCACATACTTCACGCGTTCCCCGTACTCCTCTTTTTTGCCCTTGTGGTAGTTCTGCACGGGACGCAGATAGCCTACCACGCGGCTCCACACCTCGGCCTCCGCCCCGCAAACAGGGCAGATAAAATGTTCGCCGGAGATATACCCGTGCTCCTGGCAGATGGAAAAGGTTGGCGTCAGGGATATATAAGGCAGCTTGAACCTGGAAAAAATCCTCTGGATCAGGTTCTTGGCCACGCCAATATCGGGAATGCGCTCCCCCAAATACAGATGCAGCACCGTGCCGCCCGTATACAGGCTTTGCAGTTCGTCCTGTAATTCCACCGTTTCAAAAATATCGTCCGTATATCCCACCGGCAGTTGGGTGGAGTTGGTGTAATAGGGCACCTTGTCCCCCGCAGCCAGAATGTCGGGATATTTGTCTCTGTCCAGGCGCGCCAGGCTGTAGCTGGTGCCCTCCGCGGGCGTGGCCTCCAGGTTATAAAAATGCCCTGTTTCCTCCTGAATATCGGTCAGTACGTCCCGCAAATAGTTCATAATGCCCACCGCGAATTCCTGGCCCCTTGGCGTTGTGAGGTCTTCCTTTAAAAAATTTCTGCACGCCTCGTTCATGCCCACAATGCCAATGGTATTAAAGTGGTTGTACCAGTACTGCCCGGTATGCTGCTTCACGTCCCGCAAATAATGCGCGGAATACGGGTACAGCCCGCGCTCTGTCTGCATCTCTATAATCTTGCGTTTAATCTCCAGGCTGGTTTTTGCCGTCTGCACAAGCTGCCACAGCCGCCCTTTAAATTCCGCCTCGCTGCGGGAGATGTAACCGATCCTTGGCAGGTTGATGGTCACCACGCCAATGGAGCCTGTCATGGGGTTGGAGCCAAACAGCCCACCCCCGCGCTTTTTGAGTTCGTGGGTGTTCAGGCGCAGGCGGCAGCACATGGAAACCGCATCCTCGGGCGAAAGGTCTGAATTGATATAATTGGAGAAATACGGAATGCCATACTTGCAGGTGATTTCCATAAACTTGTCTACCACCGGGCTGTTCCAGTTAAAATCACGCGTTACGTTAATGGTGGGAATGGGAAAGGTGAATACCCGGCCCTTTGCGTCCCCCTGCCGCATCACATCGCAAAACGCCGTGTTGAACAGGTCCATCTCCGCCTGAAAATCGCCGTAGGTGTCGTTTGTATATTCCCCGCCAATCACCACAGGCTCGTCCTTCAGCGTGTTCGGCGTCACAATGTCAAACGTCAGGTTGGAGAACGGGCACTGGAACCCAACCCTTGTGGGCACGTTGATATTGAATATAAACTCCTGCAGCGCCTGCTTCACCTGGCTGTAATCCAGGTTATCCCTGCGGATAAACGGCGCGCACAGGGTATCAAAAGAGGACCACGCCTGCGCCCCCGCAGATTCGCCCTGGGTGGTAAATGTGGAGTTGACAATCTGACCCAAAAACGCGCGCAGATGCCGGGCAGGGCTGGATTCCACCTTGCCGGGCACACCGCCAAATCCATCGCGCAACAGTTGCCGCAGGTCCCAGCCAGCGCAATACGGCCCAAAAAATCCAAGGTCGTGAATATGCATGTCTCCGGACAGGTGCGCGTTGCGAATGGTTTCAGGATATACTTCATGCAGCCAATACTGCTTGGTAAACGTCTCGCGGATATAATTGTTCATTCCGTTAATGGACCTGCCCGTGTTTGCGTTTTCATTCAGCCGCCAGTCCTTATCATCCAGGTAATCGGAGAACATGTCTATAGTCGCGCCAACCAGCGCATTGGACTCGCGCGCGCTGCGCCGCTTTTCACGGTACAAAATGTATGCCTTGGCTGTTTTTGCGTGGCCGTTTTCAATCAGTACTTTTTCCACAACGTCCTGCACGTCCTCAACTTCGGGCAACACGTTCTTATACCTGAGCGCAAGTATGTCCACCACCTGATCCGTCAGGCTCTCCGCAATATCATAATCATTTCCGCCCACCGCCTGCGCGGCCTTGAATATGGCCCAGGTGATCTTTTCACGCTGAAACCGCGCAACATTGCCATCCCGCTTCCTGATTTGACCGATCATTTTTCCCTCCCGTCCGCTGTCTGCCGATGCAATATTTTTAGAATATAAAGAACAACCAAGAACTGGCCGCTAAAATTATATATACAATACATCGTAAGAAATACCACAATATTTAGTGTGTAAATAAAATAATTAAACTATATATATACTATCACGGTCAATTTTTAAAGTAAATAGAAATTTGAAATATTTAACAAATTATCGGAATAATGAAACATTTCATTTTATAAAACCCGCTTTCCATTAAAATTAGCAAAAAAAGAATTGACAATTTAAAAGCAAAGTGCATATAATAATATCATCACATGAACATATGTTCATATGTTAATAAAAAGGAGTAGCTACAATGGAAAACGGAATTGATAAGTGCGATTCGGTCTGTATACACGAACCGGCTGTGGACGCTGTACGCAACATTTTACCAGGCGAAGAGGAACTGTATGACCTTGCCGAGCTGTTCAGCGTTTTTGGAGACACAACCCGCGTAAAAATATTGTGCGCGCTGTTTTCTACAGAGCTCTGCGTATGCGACATCGCTTCCCTGCTGGGAATGACGCAATCCGCCATCTCACACCAGTTGCGCATATTAAAGCAGGCGCGGCTTGTCAAATTCCGCCGGGACGGCAAAACAGTTTATTATTCCCTGGCAGACGACCATATCAAAACAATTTTTGCACAGGGAATGGAACATATTTCAGAATAAATTTAGAGAGGAAGTTAACATGGGATCAACAACAGTTCAAAAACAATTTGTGTTATCAGGCCTTCATTGCGCAAACTGCGCGGCCAAGATTGAACGTGATGTCTCCCGGATCGAAGGGATTCATACCGTTTCCATTGATTTTACAAGCCAAACACTGCGCGCGGAGCTGGACTCCGCCTCGTCCCCTTCCGCTATTGCGGATGCAATACGCGCGGTGGTGCACCGCCACGAGCCTTCCGTGGAAGTAAAAGAAAAAAAACAGGCTGCTCCGGCGGCGGAGCACAGCCACCAGATCAAAAAATCGCGGTGGGTGCTTCTGGCTTCCGGCGCAATTCTTCTGGTTTTCGCCATGCTGGCGCCCCTGCCTTTTTGGGCGGAATTGACCGTTTTTCTTGCCGCCTATGCGCTTGCCGGCGGCGACGTTTTGCTGCGCGCGGGTAAAAACATCGCGCGGGGCCAGGTGTTTGACGAGAACTTTTTAATGGCCGCAGCCACCATAGGAGCGTTTGCCACCGGCGAATACCCGGAAGGCGTAGCGGTTATGCTCTTCTATCAGGTTGGGGAGATTTTTCAGGATATGGCGCAAAACCGTTCCCGCAAATCCATCGCCGCGCTTATGGATATCCGGCCTGATTATGCCAACATAGAAGCAGGCGGCGCGCTGCAAAAGGTTTCTCCGGAGCAGGTGGCGGTAGGAGATATGATCGTTGTGCTGCCCGGTGAAAAGATACCGCTGGACGGCAATGTTATTCAAGGCGAATCCCTTCTGGATACCAGCGCTCTCACCGGCGAATCCCGGCCTCAGGCTGTATCGCCCGGCTCGGATGTTCTGTCCGGCGCGGTAAACGGTTCAGGGCTCCTCCGTATCCGCGTAGCCAAAACCTTTGGCGAATCAACGGTATCCAAGATTCTGGATCTGGTACAGAGCGCGTCAGCCAAAAAAGCGCCTGCCGAACAGTTCATCACCAAGTTTGCGCGCGTTTATACGCCTGTAGTTGTGTTTTTTGCGCTTGGCCTGGCGGTTCTTCCGCCCCTGCTTACAGGCGACCCATTTACAGAATGGATCAGCCGCGCGCTCATCTTCCTGGTGGTCTCCTGCCCCTGCGCGCTTGTTATTTCCATTCCCTTAAGCTTTTTTGGCGGCATTGGCCTGGCTTCCAAAAAAGGCGTGCTGGTAAAAGGCAGCGCATACCTGGAAGCGCTGAACGGAGCGGAAGCTGTGGTTTTCGACAAAACCGGCACGCTCACATACGGGCGGTTTGCAGTTTCCTCTATAGAGGGGAATGAAATGAGCAACGAAAAGCTTTTGGAATATGCCGCTCTGGCGGAGAGCTTTTCCACCCACCCCATTGCTGCTTCCATCCGCAATGCATATACCGGCGCAATTGACCAAGGACGCATAGCAGACTATCAGGTTTTACCGGGCCTGGGCGTTTCGGCCCTGGTGGACGGCCTGCCGGTGCTGGCGGGTAACGCCCGGCTGCTCGGGCAAAACAACATTGCCATAGAAAAACAGGCGGCTGAAGGATCCGTCTATATCGCGGTGGACGGTAAGTTTGCCGGAAGCATCTCTCTTGAAGACCAGGTACGTGAAGGCAGCGCCGGTGCTATCGCAGCCTTGCGCGCGGAAGGAATCCGGCGGATCGCCATGCTGACAGGAGACCGGCAGGAAACCGCCCAGGCCGTAGCCAAGCAAACAGGCGTGGACGAAGTGTACGCGCAGCTTCTGCCTCATCAAAAGGTGGAATCTCTGGAAAAAATAGCGGAAACGACCAAGGGCAAAACAGTATTTGTGGGAGACGGCATCAACGACGCGCCCGTGCTTGCCCGGGCGGATATTGGCATAGCCATGGGAGGCATCGGCTCGGACGCGGCGATTGAGGCTGCGGATGTTGTTCTGATGACGGATGAACCCATGAAGCTCGCACACGCCATCAAAATTGCCAAACGCACCCGCGCCAACGTTTTACAGAATATCATTTTTGCGCTGGGCGTCAAGGCGGCCATACTGATTCTGGCAACCGTAGGACTGGCCAACATGTGGGAAGCGGTGTTTGCGGATGTGGGTGTTGCCGTCATCGCCATATTTAATTCCATGCGGCTCCTGCATATGCGTATCCGTTGACAAGTGTTTAGGCAGCCCCCTTGTATTCAGACCAGAAATGCGCTACTATGGAATGAATCAAACCAGCCATAAGGGGGAAATTCCTATGATAGAGAACTCCAAAACAGCGGAAGAAACAGCTATTCTGAACGTTGCACGCCAAATGTGCGCGGCGGCGCGCACCGCTCCAAAAGCGTGCGGCACGGATCATCTTGAGACCTGCATCGTTACGGGCGAGGACAAAGGCAAACTGGCAGATGAGATGCAGCGGATTGGAGAGCGGCTGAACCATAAAGCTTTCCTCAGAGACGCGGGCAATGTGCGCGCCAGTGGGGCCGTGGTACTGATCGGCTGCGTGCTGGAAACGCGCGGGCTTAACGAGGCGTGCGCGCTGTGCAAGCGCAAGAACTGTGCGGAAAACGAAGAGACGGACTGCGTTTGCGTATTTGACCCCATGGACCTTGGCATCGCGCTGGGTTCCGCCGTAAGCATCGCCGCAGACAACCGCCTGGATAACCGCATGATGTTTACCGCCGGGCAGGCTGCCATTGCTCTTAAAATCTTCCCGGAAGATATCAAGATCGTTATCGGCATCCCGCTCTCTGCATCCAAAAAATCGCCCTATTTTGATCGTAAATAGTTAATTGGAGGCTCCTCGCCTCCAAACCTCATCGCCAAGGGTCACTCGGCCCTTTGGAATCCCATTCGTAAAAAATGCCGTCTTCGACGGCATTTTTGAATTGTTATAAAGGCCAGCCTTGCTCCTGAAATGTGGTATTTTTGATAATCTGCTTGTTTATTTTTTTCAAAACGACGCGCAGCGGTGTTTTGCATAAAATTCTTTTGCTTCTTTTCTTTTTTAAGAAAAGAAGTGGGGCATGGGGCGAAGCCCCATTACTTGCCGCTCTCCAATAACTTTTTGCGCGCCTTATAATCAGGCATGATGGATTTTACAACATCATAAAACGCTTTTGAATGGTTTGCATGCACAAAGTGAGCCAGCTCGTGCACCACCACATATTCCACGCACTCCCTGGGCGCGGCAAAAACCAGCTTATTCAAAGTGACAACCTTATGGGTCGGCGAACAGCTTCCCCACCGGGTTTTCATCTGGCGAATCTTAAGCTCGGGGTTGGGAATTCGGTAGCCCGCAAACAAAGGCAGGCACTCGTCCACAATAGAGCGCAGCATTTTTTCGCATTGTCCGTTATACCATTTATCATAAACGCGCTTCTTTTTAATGGGGTCCGCTATGTTTTTTACAAGCAGGTAGATTTTACCACCCTCCACGCACACGCGTTCCCTGGGCGACTGCACCACAGACAACGTGTACTCTTTTCCAAGAATCCGTATTTTTTCTCCGCTTTCATACTCCACGTGGCTGGGCAGGTCGCGCGCCTGGTATTTTTCAAAGCATTTCAATATCCATTCAGCCTTCTGCAGAACATAATCGTCCAATACCCAGACGGGCACGCGCGGGCTTGCGGATACCGTAACCGAACCGTCCGCGTGCACGCGGATGTTAATGTTTTGCACCGGCTTGCGGACCAGGGAATACGAAATTTCATTTTTGTGATAGCGTACAACACGGCTTAAAGGTTTTTCTTTACCCATTTCACACCTTCTGCCAACCATTGTAACACCTTGCGGCGCAGCATTTCAATTACCAGCTAAGCCTGAGGCACAAAAAATCTGCCGGAAGGCTTTAACCTACCGGCAGACCGTCTAAACATTTTACAAATAGTACGCTTTTGCCAATTATATCAGAGACAGTGCATCGTCAAGTGCCTCAATCAAATCGTCCGGATGTTCCAGCCCTATGGACAGGCGGACGAGATCAGGCGACAGGCCGCTAGAAAGCTGCTGCTCTTCTGTTAACTGGGAATGGGACGTGCTGGAAGGGTGCAGTATCAGGCTCTTGGCGTCGCCGACATTTGCCAAATGCGAAAAAAGCTTAATGCTGTCAATCACCTTGACTGCAGCGTCATAACCGCCCTTAATGCCAAACACTACCATCCCGCCGAATCCGTTCTTGAAATACTTGGAGGCCGTTGGATATGACGGATCGTCGCTCAAACCGGGATAACGGACCCAGGACACTTTGGAGTGCTTTTTGAGATGCTCTGCAACTTTAAGCGCATTCTCTGAATGCTTAACCATACGAACGGGAAGCGTTTCGATTCCCTGCAGAAAAATCCATGAGTTATCCGGTGATATGGCGGCGCCCAGGTTGCGCAGCGGTACTGTACGAAGGCGCAGGGCAAAGGCAATCGGCGCCAACGGTTCAGGGAGATCAATACCCCATTTAAGGCCATGATAGTTTGCATCCGGTTCCGTAAAGAGAGGATGACGACCGGCTTTCCAGTCAAACCGGCCGGCGTCCGTAACGATTCCTCCGATTGCGCTTCCATGCCCTCCAAGCCATTTGGTCAGTGAATTCACAACAATATCGGCGCCAAGCTCAATGGTTTTCAAAAGATATGGCGTGGTAAACGTGGCATCCACGATGAGGGGAAGCCCATGTTTATGAGCAATCTCTGCGACGGCCTTAACGTCTGTATAATCAAGCACAGGATTGCCAATCGTTTCAATGAACAGAGCGCGCGTTTTCGGTCCAATCGCTTTTTCAAAATTCGCCGGATCCCTGGAATCTACGAACTTAACATTAATGCCCAATTTCGGAAGGATGGCATCGAATTGCGTATATGTCCCGCCGTATAGATTGCTGGCAGAAACAATATCGTCTCCCGCCTCGGCAAGCGTAATAATAGAGTAAAAGATCGCAGACGTTCCCGACGCCAGCGCAACCGACGCCGCGCCTCCTTCCAACTGCGTGACACGCTGTTCAAGAACATCGTTGGTTGGATTCGTTATGCGCGTGTAAATATTGCCAAGCTCTTTAAGAGCAAAAAGATTGGCCGCATGCTCCGTGTTATTAAAAACGTAAGAACTGGTTCGGTAGACGGGCACCCCGCGCGACGTCGTGGCGTCAACAGTCTGGCCCGCATGTAAGGCAAGTGTTTCAAAACGATATTCTTTGTTACTCATTTTAGTTTCTTCCTTTCAAAATTTTATTGAGTAGTTTTGTCAAAGCCGCCATTTATATATAACATATATGTTTAGTATACTTTTGTGTATAACTATTGTCAATAGTTTTCCAAAAAAATTTTTATTCAAAACAGCAATCAAAAAATGGTTGTCTGCATGCCCGACCAGCGCATCCACCAACCGACCAGCAACTGGCCTCACTGGGCTCCAGTCTGCTTCCAGGTCTGCGTGGCACTTTTGGCCCAAGGCCCACTCTGGTATGATGGCATTACCGGCACTCAAGAAGCATAAGACCGTTTGAAAAAAGGCCGCACAATCCTTTTTAAAAAAAAGCATACGCAATGCATATGCTTTAAATTGATATTATGAAGTGCTGCATGCAGCGTTTATGCCCCGGTTGTGCAGGTTATTCCACGCTCAGGGTCAAGTCTGTAAGCAACTGGGCCCTCTGCGCTATTTCAATATCACTCTCCGTGATAACGGTTCCTTTAGCAATCAAAACTCTGCCCCTGGCGTCCATAATGTTCGAGTTCACGGTTTTCCCAATCAAAAACTCCCTTTGCTCACGCTCATAAGACGAATAGCCAGTGGAGCCCGCAGGCGTGCTGGCTTCTTCAACTGTCGCTTCACTGCTCAGGAATATAAAATCGCTGGATATGGTTACAATTTCATTTCCCCTGAATTCCGCGCCCGAATCAATTTCCAAGCTTGCGATTTCGCCTGTATTCTCAACAAACGAAAAATCCTTTACCTTTCCAATCACATCGCCGCTGCTTGCAACGCAGTTCATTCCAAAAAGAAGTATCAACGCGCCCGCATTCACAACTTCTCTCACGTTTTCAGCGGTTTTGGTCATAATAAAATCACGGCCAATATTCAGGACATCGCTTGTTCTGATCATTCTAAGGTCAAATTCGTTTTTGTCACCCTTCAAAATCAAAGCACTTATTTTTTTTGTTTGTGCGTCTATTACAAAGCTTTTTGCAATCCCGCACTGGACGCCTTCTTTTATGCCCATTACCGGCATTCCCACTACCTGCAGACCTTTTTTCATTTTTCTAACCTCCTTATTTTTGCTGGGCGGCTGTGCCCAGTAATACAACTCCCTTGACCGCAAGATAATTGTCCTTGGATATCAGTTCTTTTTTAATAATCGTACCGTTTTGAGTAAAAACCCTGTAAACATCCACCGAATATCCCGTCCTGGGAGACGATAGGGTCTGCTGCACACCGGGAGGCAGCGTGTTGGTATAGATCACATCCGAAGCCGGTGGATCCTCCTTTTCCAGGACCTTGTTGTCAAGGGTAATCGTTATGTTGTCTGGCTGAGGTTTCCCGTAAAGTTCAACCCGTACGGTTTGTTTACTAAACTTCGCGCTCACAAAAATAGGCGCTTCGGTCGTATTCTGAATTTTAAGATCCTTGTCGTCCCAGTTCAGTGTGGCGTCAAGGCCCACCGGCAAATAACTGGATGGCCACGAATGATGCACACGCTCCACAATCTTCATATCTGCAAGCAATGCCGCGTTATAAAGCGTACCCGCCACCTGGCAAATACCGCCTCCAACCTGGTCTGCCAACGTACCGTCAATAATCGCGGGCGCCATCTTAAAGCCTTTTTCTCCCGTGCGTTCTCCAACAAGGCCGTTGATAGACAACGTCTGGCCCGGCTCAATCACCTGGCCGTCCAGCGCCTCACACATCAGCCGAATGTTTACATTCCGGCCCGGCTCATTTGTGGTTTCTGTCTCACAAATGCCAATGAGAGAAGTATTTCTCTTAACGTCCTCTTCCGTTATTTTGGGCTCAACTGCTTCGCCCTTAATAACAAGCTCAGAAAAATCGTTTTTTGCAACACGCTCCCCTATTGCCTTTTTTATATCCGGAATATTCAACTGGTCGCCAGGTATGCCAGGGATAATCTGAAATGATTTTTCAAATTTGTCAAAAACAGCGTAGGCATCCACTGGCTGTGTGTCAAATTGCTTGCCCAGAAGCTCCAGCGTTCTTTGAAGCGTTGCCTCATCCGCAGCCAATAAGACTGCATAATTCTTGCCCTGCGCCTGCTGCGCGCTTTTACCAAACCGCTCCGCAATAGAGTCTGAAGCGCTCTTGTTAAAAGCAAACGCCTGGAGCAATACGTCGCCTTCATTGGTGCTTAGTCCAAGATCATCCGCGCTCAGCTGCACTCTATGGTTTTTATAAACAACCGGCATTTTTATTTGTATCAACTTTTTATCAATGGCTGGCAAAACCGCTTTCTCAGCCTGTTCCAAATTTAATCCGGAAATATCAATGCCGTCAACGGATACCCCCCGCGTAAAAGTCTGCCGGTCAACCGCAAGCGACACGCCTCCAAGCGTACCTACCGCTACAGTAGAAACAGCTACAACAGCAACCAGGACTGTATTGAATTTTATTAATTTAATGTTTTTATAGTCTTGCTCCCTATGTATCAGCCGCATCTGTATCCTGCCTATTCTTCTTTTGTGAAAAACGTCATGTACGCTTTTAATTGCTGTTTGTCGGTGGGTGTGAGCTCATATTTTCCGCCCAGTATATCAAATACCAGCTTGGCCCCATCCTCGTTTTGCCCTGCGGATACAAGGCAGTCTAGCATTTGGAATTTAAGTTCTTTTATGCCGCTCTGCTCCGCGTCCCGCAGGCACTCCCGGTACATGTGATAAGCAAGCAGATACCTTCCCTGGCTCTTAAACACCTCCGCTTTGGCAAGAATAGCTTCCTGCCGCCGAGCCGTTTCGGAAACCTCATCCTCGCTGATTAAAAGCCCGCTGGCCGGCTCTTCACACGGCTGGGCAGCCCCTTGAGAATCAGAACGTTCAGCATCAATAGCCTCCGCCACGCTTGCTTCAATAAACGCAAGGGACGGCATTACATTTTCGCCATACGCCTCTTCCGGCTGGTTATCCATTTTATATTCTCCGCTCTCCTGGCTGGCGTCCTGTTCAGCCGTACCGCTGGTCTCAGTCTCCCCCGCCTGCTCCAATAAACTGTTTTCTTCATCCTCCGTCAGGAATATCTCCTCATCGGGTTCAAGCCAAGTCTCCCGGTAAACATCCTGGGCAGCCGCGCCGCTTGTCCCGGCCGCTTCCCCCGCCTGCTCCAATAAACCGTCTTCTTCATTCTCCATCAGGAACACCGTCTCGCCAGGCACCAGTGGAATGTCCGCCTGTAGCCCTTCGCTCTCCTGGGTAATATCTTCGGCGGGCGCGCCGCTTGCATCAGCAGTTTCGTTCGTCTCCTCCAATATCCCGCTTCCTTCCTCTTCGGGAAGAGAAGCTTCCTCGGCCAAAAACATGGCTTGTCCCTCATCTGTATCCGTTGGTTCAAATATTTGCACGTTTTCTTGGACCGGGGAAGAACTTTTATCCGCCCATTCCTCATCCAATTGATCGTCGGTTTCCAACGCGCCGGAATTCGGCTGCATTATTTTTTGTTTTTGATATAAATATCTCCGGGGATGCTTTTTATGCGTTTTGGTTGCTTTTACATTTCTTTTTAGCGTTGGCGGAGTATTTTCCAAAACTGTCTCCGCAGCAGGCTCAACATCCAGACATACTTTTTCAAGCGTCATATCCAGATACTCCTGAACAGTATATCCGTATGCGTTCTTGCTGCGCCTGCGCTTTTTAGGCATAGGCAATTCATCAGACGGCATGACTGTTTCAGCAACTGTTTCCACTGTTTTGCTGAATTTTCTGTTTGTAATGAATTGCAGTAAAAAATGAACGGCCACAAGCAAACCGGCAATTACCGCGGCAAATGTCAGATATATAGCGAAACTATCGAATATTTCCCAGAAGAGCATTAAAAAAAACGCACATGCTACCGCAAGTGCCATAATAATGATACCGTTACGATTCTTCTTTATAGATGTTTTTGCATTAATGTACCAGCTTATACTGATACCAACCGCTATCAAAATAGCTATGATCGTAATGAATAATACCATGATGCAACCCAATCTGCGCATTTATTAAAACGATTGACCAGAAAAATGGATTAAAAACGATAAATATTTTACCTTTTTAACCTTATTAATGATTATACTAATATTTTTCTTATATTGTCAACATTTTCATTGCTTGACGCTATCAAATTATGGATTTTTTAAACAATTTATAACACATTTTAGTATATCATATTATTTATGCAAGCAAATTTACATCATTTTTTAGCATTTCTTGATATTTCGACACCATAAAGAAGCGATATCTGGTCCTTTGAATACAATTTTAAGCCTGCATATTACACAAACGTTATAAGACACTTCTAAATGCATCCCAGTAACAATATTGCCTTGTATGTATATTATATAGAAAGCATCTCTTTAAAGGAGGAAGAGCAACAGATGTTTGATGATTACACAATGAACCTCTACACTGCGGAAGACAGACACTGTACACCCGCGGAAACTACCATCACAAATGTACGTCTTGCAACGGCTTATGTACCGTTTCAAAAATTTTGCGCTACCCTGTCCCCTGTTAAATCTCTAATGGAAGGAACAGCCTTTCCGGAGCTGATAAGTCCTTATATGAAAGGCCAAAGAATGGTAAAGGAGAAAATGTCATGGACAGAAACACGTTACTAAAACAGCTCTCTGCGCTGGATTTTTATGCAGTTGACCTGCATCTATTCCTGAATACCCATCCAAACGACCGGGAAGCACTTGCCAAATTCAACGAGGTGGTGGCCGAAGCGGATGTGCTCCGAAAAGAATACGAAAAACTGTACGGCCCCCTGACTTCTTACCGGGTGGCTAGCAAATACCCCTGGCAATGGGTCAACGACCCCTGGCCGTGGCAAAGCGAATTCAATTTTAAATTGGCAGGAGATGATTAATACATGTGGTTGTATGAAAAAAAACTGGAATATCCAATAAAGATAAAAAACACGAACCCAAAAATGGCAAAATACATTATTACGCAATACGGCGGCCCGGACGGAGAATTGGGGGCGGCACTCAGATACTTAAGCCAGAGGTTCTCCATGGTAACGCCCCAGGCAAAGGCAACATTGAACGACATAGGTACGGAAGAATACGAACACAGATGATATCAGTGATAAAAGCACAAATGCTTGTCCAAATATCCCTTTTTAAAAGGAGGCTAATCGGGTTTAGGTACTGATAATTCCATAAGGGCATGTTCCGCAATTTTGGAGAGAATCTTCTCTATTTCCTCCGGAGTCCGGTCCCGGCAGAAGTCATCGCATATCTTTACCTTCGTATTCTCTACCAAAATCTCTTTAACCACGTTTCCCTGCTTCTCTTTTTCCGGCATGCCGCATTCCCCCCTATAGAGGATATTCGCCTGCCCGTTGTCCTATCACCGGACAGGAAAAACATATAAATAAATGAGCGAGGGATCTGTGTAATGAAATATTGTATCTATCTACGAAAATCCAGAGCAGACGCAGAAGCGGAATCAAGGGGCGAGGGCGAAACCCTGGCACGGCACGAGGCGGCCCTGAACGACCTTGCTAAGCGCCAAGGCCTTATTATTGATAAAATATACCGTGAAATCGTCTCGGGCGAAACCATTGCCGCAAGACCTGTTATACAACAATTGCTTTCGGAAGTCGGGCAAGGGATGTGGGCCGGTGTTCTGGTTATGGAAGTAGAGCGTCTAGCGCGCGGGGATACTATAGACAAGGGCATTATTGCGCAAACATTTAAATTCACCGGAACAAAAATTATCACTCCTATGAAAATTTATGATCCCGATAATGAATTCGATGAGGAATATTTTGAGTTTGGGCTTTTCATGAGTCGGCGCGAATATAAAACAATTAACCGGCGGCTGCAGAGGGGACGCCTTGCTTCTGTTCAAGAAGGCAAATATGTTGCCAGCCAGCCCCCTTACGGATATAAAAGAAAAAAAATAGAAAATGAAAAAGGATATACGCTTGAATCCGTTCCGGAACAAGCTGAAATCGTACGCAAAATATTCGAATACTATACTATAGGCGAAGAGCAGCCAGGCAGCACCCCAAAACGCCTTGGGATCAACCTGATCGCCCGCCGCCTTAACGTGCAAGATATACCGCCCAGTAAAGGCGACACATGGTCTGCCGTAAGCGTACGGGATATATTAATTAATCCTGTGTATATAGGGAAGCTCAGATGGAATTGGCGTCCCACTATAAAAAAAATAGTCGATGGAGAAATAAAAATTGAACGCCCCCGTAGTATGGAGAAATGCATATTGTCGCAAGGGCGGCATGATCCTATAATTTCCGAAGATCTGTTTAACGCTGCCCAGCAAATTATATCTAACAATCCAAGAAAGTCCTTAACTGAACGTAAAAAAGTTATGAATCCTCTATGTGGCCTTGTGATCTGCGGAGAGTGCGGCCAAAGCATGGTTAGAAGGACACATTACAAAAAATTCAACCGGCCGGATACCCTTATGTGCGTAAACCCAGCTTGTCATAATATCAGTTCATCCCTCCCGCTTGTTGAAGACAGGATAGTAAAAGCATTGGAATTATGGCTTCAGGGATATACTTTAAAATGGGATTCTATAGAACCCGGTAATAACAGGCGCCTAGAATTATTAAAAAAATCTTTAAATAAAACAGATGCGGAGCTGAACGCCCTTAACCTGCAAATGAACAATATACACGACCTGCTTGAGCAAGGCATATATGACTTGGCCAAATTTCAGGAAAGAAGGCAAAATATCACCGAGCGGATCGAACAGGTACAAGAAACGCGGGATTCCATATTAGCAGATTTAAAAGCCAAACAAGAAAACAAAAATAAAAATTATATACCCGGTGTGGATTCTATGTTTGAAGTATACGCCCTTCTGCCGACTCCAAAGGCCAAATATGACCTGCTAAATGGAGTACTTGAAAAAGTGGTTTATTTTAAAGACAAAAATGGTAGGTGGCACAACTCTCCGGATGAATTTGAAATCGTTATCTATCCTAAACTGCCGCAATATAGAGATCTAAGCGAAGTATCCTTTTAACAATTGGAAGGTTGAAATTATAAAAATCGATATTTGCTAGTTATAAACATAGCACTAAACTGCTTCGCAGTGGTTTTTACCTCTTCAATCTGATAGTAATTTATGTTATAATGCTCTCAACAAATCCTTTCGGTAAGGCAAAAAGATAGAATCCCCATAGGCAGTTTCG
>JAEYKI010000026.1 GCA_023408315.1 Bacillota bacterium | reverse complement strand
TGCTTTGCCCGATTTGGCCAGCACTGCCGTTATTGCCGCTGTGAGCGTCGTTTTACCATGGTCTACATGTCCGATCGTTCCTATGTTAACATGCGGCTTGCTTCTATCAAATTTTGCCTTAGCCATTTTTCAGCTCCTCCTAATAGTTTTATCCTATTTTAATTAAAATTTATTTTGCTCCTGTAATCTTTTCAACCAGGCTCTTGGGCACAGGCTCATAATGCGAGAACTGCATGGTAAAGGTGCCTCTTCCCTGTGTGCGTGACCGCAGGTCTGTTGCATAACCGAACATCTCGGAAAGCGGCACAACCGCGCGGATCACCTGTCCGCCGCCCCGGCTTTCGGTGCCTTCAATACGGCCGCGGCGGGAATTCACATTGCCCATTACGTCTCCCAGATACTCTTCCGGAACCACAACCTCAACCTTCATTACAGGCTCCAGAAGCACGGGCGCGCATTTTGCCAAGCCGTCTTTAAACGCCATGGATCCTGCGATTTTAAAGGCCATTTCAGAAGAGTCAACCTCGTGATAGGAGCCGTCTGTCAGCGTGATCTTAAAGTCTACAACCTCAAATCCGCCCACAATACCGCTCTTGGCCGCTTCCTGGATACCTGCGTCAATGGATGGAATGTATTCCTTGGGAATAGCGCCGCCCACAACCTTGTTTTCAAACTGATACCCGGTACCGGGCTCCAATGGCTCAATCTCAATTTTGCAGTGACCAAACTGGCCCTTGCCGCCCGACTGGCGAACATAACGCCCTTCGGCAGCCGCCTTGCGCGTGATAGTCTCGCGGTAGGCAACCTGCGGCTTGCCCACGGTTGCTTCCACTTTGTATTCACGCATCATTCGGTCAACAATAATTTCCAAATGCAGCTCGCCCATACCCGCGATGATGGTCTGCCCTGTTTCCGGGTCCGTATACGCGCGGAACGTGGGGTCTTCTTCCGCCAACTTCATTAGGGCAATGGACATTTTTTCCTGACCCGCTTTTGTTTTGGGCTCTATTGCAACGCGGATAACCGGATCCGGGAACACCATGGATTCCAGAATTACCTGGTTCTTCTCGTCGCACAGAGTGTCGCCGGTGGTTACGTCTTTAAAGCCAACCGCAGCGGCAATCTCGCCCGCACTGATCTGCTCCACTTCTTCGCGGTGGTTTGCATGCATCTTAAGAATGCGGCCAATCCTCTCACGTTTTCCCTTGGTGGAATTATACAGATAGGAACCGGAGTTTATTTTGCCGGAATACACGCGGAAAAAAGCCAGCTTACCCACAAACGGGTCTGCCATGATCTTAAACGCAAGCGCCGCAAAGGGGCCGTCCACATCCGCGGGACGCGTTACTTCCTCCTCCGTACCCGGTTTTTTACCTTTGATGGCAGGAATATCAAGAGGAGAGGGCATTAACTCCACAACCAGATCCAACAGAGGCTGCACGCCCTTGTTGCGGTATGCGCTTCCGCAGCAAACCGGTACAATTTTACCGGCAATGGTGCCGCGGCGCATGGTGCTCATAACCTCTTCGCGGGTTATTTCATCACCCACAAAGTATTTCTCCATAATCTCCTCGTCCAGGTCTGCTAGCGCCTCAATCATTTTTTCGCGGTATTCGTCCGCAATTTCTTTCATTTCGGCGGGTATCTCACGAACTTCAAAAGACGCGCCCGTTTTATCATCTTCCGCATAATAAACGGCGTTCATCTCAACCAGGTTCACCATTCCGCAGAACGTGTCTTCCAATCCAATGGGAAGCTGCACGGCAACCGGGTGAGCGCCCAGCCGTTCACGAATCATATCAACTACGTTATAAAAGTCTGCGCCCATAATGTCCATTTTATTGACAAAAGCGAGCCGGGGCACGCCATAGCCTTCAGCCTGCCGCCAAACCGTTTCGGACTGCGGCTCTACGCCGCCCTTCGCACAGAATACGGCAACAGCGCCGTCCAGCACTCTCAGAGAACGCTCCACCTCAACGGTAAAGTCAACGTGCCCGGGTGTGTCAATAATATTAATATTATACCCTTTCCAGGACGCGGTGGTAGCAGCGGATGTAATGGTAATACCCCTCTCCTGCTCCTGCTCCATCCAGTCCATTACCGCGGCGCCTTCGTGCACCTCTCCAATTTTATACGTTTTACCCGTATAAAACAGGATACGTTCTGTAGCCGTGGTTTTTCCGGCATCAATATGAGCCATGATGCCGATGTTTCGGATCTTATCCAGCGGAAACCTGTCTGGCATTTTTCCTCCTTCCGATTCTCCTCATAAAAATCAATTAACAAAAATTATAATAACATACAAACTGGCTGGGGATAAAAACATCCATGACCACAAAAACAGTCCAATGGACTGTTTTTTGAGGCACAGCCTAGTATGTTGTTTACCAACGGTAATGCGCAAACGCTTTGTTTGCCTCCGCCATTCTGTGGGTGTCTTCCTTCTTCTTTACGCTGGAACCTGTATTATTTGCGGCGTCCATAATTTCACCCGCAATTTTTTCTTTCATGGTGCGTTCTCCGCGTTTGGCGGCATTTCCAACCAACCAACGGATGCCCAGCGTCTGCCGCCTTTCGGGACGAACGTCCATAGGCACCTGGTAAGTAGCGCCGCCCACGCGCCGTGCCTTCACTTCCAGCACGGGCATTACGTTATCCATGCAGTTTTCAAAAACCTCGCCCGGATCTTTACCGGTTTTGTCTTTTATAATATCAAAAGCGTCGTAGCAGATTCTTTGCGCGGTACCCCTTTTGCCGTCCACCATAATCTGATTGATCAGTTTGGTAACAACAACACTGTTATATATAGGATCCGCAATCACTTCACGCTTTGGAACGCCTGCGCGTCTTGGCATAGTAAAAACCTCCCTTTAGCCCTACTTCTTGGGTTTCTTCGCTCCGTAAAGCGATCTTGACTGTTTCCTGTTGGCAACGCCTGCGGTATCGAGAGCGCCGCGAATGATATGATACCTTACGCCTGGCAAGTCTTTTACCCTGCCGCCGCGAATCAGTACAACCGAGTGTTCCTGCAGATTGTGGCCGATTCCGGGAATATAAGCGGTACCTTCCATTCCATTCACTAATCTCACCCTTGCGATCTTACGCAGAGCCGAGTTTGGCTTTTTGGGCGTCATGGTCCTTACTGCAAGGCATACCCCTCTCTTCTGAGGGCATTGCTTTAAAATCGGGGAACCCGATTTGCTCTCCAACGTTTCTCTGCCTTTTCTTACCAACTGATTAATTGTTGGCATAAAACTAGCACCTCCTAGTGGTTATCTGTTAATCTCAACTATTTTTATTTCAAATCCCCCGCAACCCTTGAGAAGGACCTATTTCCCACCCCAAAAAAATCTTTAGGGAGCCCAAACTATTGATCCTAACTTCAGCATCATTAGAAATAGCGGGCCTTATTTATTTCTTAATAGCGGCGCACGCAGTGCGCACGTCTATTCCGCAATGTTCGCCCAACGCCTGCATGGAATCCGCGTAAATCACCTGCACGCTTTCGGCCGCCTTCAGAATCTTCTCCTGAATCGCGCCGTCCGCGTCTTTCGCTATGTAGATAACCGCAACTTCATCCGCCGCCAGCGCCCGAAGCACCTGCTTTGTGCCTACCAATTTATTCTTAGCTGTTTCCAGTTCTTTATACAAGCCAAAAAACCTCTTACTCTAATGCTAAAATAGGCATGCTTGAGTATTTTACACCGAAAAATCCCGCCTTGTCAAGGTTCTTTTTCAACATTCCCATCCTGGCTGTCATTCGGGCACTTGCAAACCAAATTTGCAAACGTCTTCTTTTTCTTAAAGAAAAACCTGGGCTGCCCCTTGGTGTCCTGGAAATAAAACCAGCCGCGCTCCAGCATCATGCGGATCAACGGTATCTCGGCAGGATCTGCCTTTACCGTCTCGTTCACCTTTTTGCGGTACATAACGGTTATGGATCTGCCGATCAGATAACCAAGAACCGCAATCAGCACCACAAACGCAACCGGCAGCAGTTCGTTGATATTGAAAAGAGCATTCGCAATGGAAGGAATAGAGGCCAGCACAAACGCAAGTACAATGGCGGCCATCAGGCAAATCCACAACCAGGCGTCCATCAGCGTCGTTTTTCTTTTGCAACTGTCACAGCATGCCATATGCACAGTTACCAGCGACCCCACGGGCGTTCTGACTTTTTTCCCAAATCCGAAAAACATACCCTTCATGGTTTTTGGTTCGGGATGAGCCATATCCACAGAAGCATAACACGTCCGGGCATTGGGCTCTCCTTTGCAAAGCACGCATGTTTCGCTTTCGTGCAGGGAATCAATGTCGGCCGGCAGATTGGAAATCATTACCCGCCAGTTTTCCAGGGCTTTTTTCTTATCATCGTCATCTTTCAGGGTCCTTACATAGCAAGGCATGCAGCCGCTTTTCCCCGCCCACTGGCAAAGCTCAGTGTCCGAAATCGGGCAATCGTCTCTTATTTCCTGCTGAATCTCATCGTACTCCATTTGCTTTTCCCCATATCCTTCAGTTTAATAGCCTGCCATCCCGTCCTTGTCAAATTTAAGGGCAATATCCGGATTCTTAGCGTTTATAATCACGTCTATATCCTTATACCGCTTCATACCCGTTCCTGCGGGAATCAGTTTTCCTATGATAATATTTTCTTTCAGGCCCAGCAGCGGATCCACTTTTCCTTTAATCGCAGCTTCAGCCAGCACCCTGGTCGTCTCCTGGAAAGAAGCGGCTGAGAGGAACGAGTTGGTGGACAGGGACGCCTTGGTAATACCCAGCAGCACGCGGGACGCGGTTGCCGTCTTCTTGCCTTCGGCAAGCATCTGCTCGTTTTCCTTTTCAAAACGGAATATATCCACCAGTTCGCCGGGGAGCATGGAGGTGTCGCCCGCGTCTTCTATTTTACATTTCTTAAGCATCTGGCGCACGATGATTTCCAGATGCTTGTCGGCAATTTCCACGCCCTGCATCCTGTACACCATCTGCACCTCTTTGATAAGATATGCCTGTACCCCCTTTACGCCCTTGATCTTCAATATATCGTTCGGGTTGATGGAGCCTTCTGTCAGCTCATCGCCTGCCTCCACCACATCCCCTTCCGAAACAACCAAGCGGGAACCATAAGGAATCAGGTATGTCTTTGCTTCCAGGTTTTCACCCGTCACCATAATCTCACGCTTTTTGCGCGTATCATTAATGCTAACGCGGCCCGCTATCTCGGAAATCACCGCAAGTCCGCGCGGTTTTCTTGCTTCAAACAGCTCTTCTACGCGGGGCAGACCCTGCGTGATATCGCCGCCGGCAACGCCACCCGTATGGAACGTACGCATCGTAAGCTGCGTGCCGGGTTCGCCGATGGACTGCGCCGCAATTACGCCAACTGCCTCTCCAATATCCACCAGATTGCCGGTCGCCATATTGGAGCCATAGCACCTGGCGCATACGCCGTGTTCGCTCTTGCAGGTGAGCACGGAGCGGATAAACACTTCCCTTTTGCCCGCCTTCACAATTTTATGGGCAAGCTCGTTTGTAACCAGGTCGTTTGTCAGGGCGATCACTTCCCCGGTCTCATCGTTTACAACATCCTGCGCAAGCACACGGCCGCGAATTCTGTCTTCCAGCGATTCTATGATCTCCTTGCCGTTATTAAGGTCTGTCATCCTGATGCCCTGCACGTTTTCGCCCAGGCTCGCATAACAGTCCACCTCGCGGATGATCACATTATGGGAAACATCCACCAGACGGCGCGTCAGGTAACCGGAGTCCGCTGTTCGGAGTGCCGTATCAGCCAAACCTTTTCTTGCGCCGTGGGAGCTGATAAAGAATTCCAGAACGGAGAGTCCCTCGCGGAAATTCGCGCGTATGGGAATCTCAATAACTTCGCCGTTCGGATCGGCCATCAGGCCGCGCATGCCGGCCAACTGACGGATCTGGTTGGTGGAACCACGCGCGCCGGAGTTTGCCATCATGAATATCGGATTAAATTTATCCAGATTGTTCATCAGTGCCGTGGTAACCAGGTTGGTGGTCTCCGCCCATACCTTTACCGCGTTTTCCTTGCGTTCTTTATTCGTCAGGAGGCCTCTTTTATACTGCCTCTCTATTTTGATAACTTTTTCTTCCGCCTCCGCAATCAGCGTTTTTTTCTGGTCCGGAATCACAATGTCAGAAACGCTGACGGTAATGGCGCCCACCGTGGAATAATGGAAGCCAAGGCGTTTAATCTCATCCAGTACAAAGGAAGTCTGGGTGGGTCCCAGTTTTGCAAAACACAGGTCTACAATCTTACCAATCTGCTTTTTATCCACCAGGTTATCCACTTCAAATTTCAGTTCGTTTTCGGGAACGGACCGGTCCATATACCCAAGATCCTGGGGAATGGCCTGGTTGTAAATCAGCCTGCCCGTGGTGGTCTGGATGATACCGGTCTTCATTTCGCCGTTTACTTCCTTGGTAACGCGCACGTTGACCATGGCCTGCAGATCAATATTGCCTGTATTGTATGCAAGGATCGCCTCGTCCACGCTGGAGAAATAGTTGCCTTCCCCGCGCGCGCCTTCTTTATGTATGGTCAGGTAATAAGACCCAATAACCATATCCTGCGTGGGAGATACAACCGGGCGGCCGTCCTGCGGCTTTAATATGTTGTTTGCTGCCAGCATCAAAAAGCGCGCTTCCGCCTGCGCTTCCACAGAAAGCGGCACGTGTACCGCCATCTGGTCTCCGTCAAAGTCCGCGTTGTACGCTGTGCAAACCAAAGGATGGATCTTAAGAGCGCGGCCCTCTACCAGGATCGGTTCAAAGGCCTGTATGCCCAGCCTGTGCAGCGTGGGCGCGCGGTTCAACAGCACCGGATGTTCCTTGATCACATCCTCCAATACGTCCCAAACCTCTGTCCGCACCTTTTCCACCATGCGTTTTGCGCTCTTGATGTTGTGCGCAAGGCCGTCCGCCACCAGTTTTTTCATCACAAAGGGTTTAAACAGCTCCAGGGCCATTTCCTTGGGCAATCCGCACTGGTACATTTTCAGTTCAGGGCCAACCACAATAACGCTTCGGCCGGAATAGTCAACGCGCTTTCCAAGCAGATTCTGGCGGAACCTGCCCTGCTTGCCGCGCAGCATGTCGGAAAGAGATTTTAACGGGCGGTTGCCCGGGCCGGTAACCGGCCTGCCGCGCCTACCGTTGTCTATCAGCGCGTCCACCGCTTCCTGCAGCATGCGTTTTTCGTTACGCACAATGATATCGGGCGCTCTCAATTGCAACAGCCTGTTCAAACGGTTGTTTCTATTGATTACCCTGCGGTACAGGTCGTTCAAATCGGACGTTGCAAATCGGCCGCCGTCCAACTGCACCATGGGGCGCAGTTCTGGCGGAATCACCGGCACCACATCCATAATGATCCACTCCGGTTTGTTGCCGGATTTGCGGAAAGATTCAATGACTTCCAGGCGTTTAATCGCACGCACGCGTTTCTGCCCTGTGGAATTTACCAACTCGGCCTTCAGTTCCTCGGAGGTCTTATCCAGGTCTATCTGTTTTAACAAGATTTTAACCGCTTCCGCGCCCATGCCCGCCTGGAACGAATGTTCGCCAAACCGCGACTGGGCTTCCCTGTATTCCTTGTCGGTTAAAAGCTGCTTGTATTCCAGTCCGGTCTCGCCGGGGTCTGTTACAACAAACGCAGCAAAATAAAGCACTTTTTCCAGAGAGCGTGGCGACATATCCAGCAGCAGGCCCATTCTGGAGGGAATCCCCTTAAAATACCATATGTGGGATACCGGCGCGGCCAGCTCAATATGACCCATGCGCTCACGGCGCACTTTTGCGCGGGTTACTTCAACGCCGCACTTGTCACAGACAATGCCCTTGTAGCGAACCCGTTTATACCGTCCGCAATGGCATTCCCAGTCTTTTGTAGGCCCAAATATCCTCTCGCAAAAGAGGCCGTCCTTCTCGGGCTTCAGGGTCCTGTAATTGATGGTCTCAGGCTTCTTTACCTCGCCGCGCGACCATTCCCGGATCTTCTCGGGAGATGCCAATCCAATCTGTATGGAGTCAAATGTGTTGAGTTCAAACAAGGTAACCCCGCTCCTCTCGTATATCTAAAATTTTATTCGTCATCATAATCTGTCAGCCGGTCCAGGTCCAGGTCATCATCCAGTCCCAAGCCATCGTCTATATCCAGATCATCATCCATGCCCAGCCCGTCGTCTATTTCAATATCGTCGCTCAGGCCATCGTCAATGTCAATATCGTCGTCCAGACCAAGGCCGTCGTCTATTTCAATATCGTCGTCCTCGTCGTCCATATCCATGTCGTCAAAATCATCCAGCTCGGGCAAATCCAGATCGTCTATATCCAGATCGTCTATATTCTTAATCAGCATGCCGTCCTTGCTGTACGGTTCTTCGCCTCCATTACCCACCATCAGGTCCTCGTTGCCCTCAATGTTGATATCCAGCGGAACGGTATCCATATCGATCATTTCCTTGATCTTTACTTCGCCCTTCTCGTCGCTCAATACCCGCATATCCAAGCCCAGGCTCTGCATTTCCTTGATTAAAACCTTAAACGATTCGGGAACGCCCGGCGTGGGAATATTCTCGCCCTTCACAATGGATTCATACGTCTTCACGCGGCCCACCACATCGTCCGACTTAACGGTCAGTATTTCCTGCAGCATATTTGCCGCGCCGTATGCTTCCAGGGCCCAAACTTCCATTTCTCCAAAACGCTGGCCGCCAAACTGCGCCTTTCCGCCCAAGGGCTGCTGCGTAACCAAAGAGTACGGTCCCGTGGAACGGGCGTGAATCTTGTCGTCCACCAAATGATGCAGTTTTAAAATATACATGTAACCCACTGTTACCCGGTTTTCAAAGGGTTCGCCGCTTCGCCCGTCGTAAAGCACAGTCTTGCCGTCTTTATTCAGGCCTCCTTCGGTCAGAAGTTCTTCAATGTCCTCCTCCGAAGCGCCGTCAAATACCGGGGTGGCAATGTGCCATCCAAGGGCGCGCGCCGCACGTCCCAGATGCACTTCCAGCACCTGCCCGATGTTCATACGGGAAGGTACGCCCAGGGGGTTCAAAACAATATCAAGCGGCGTGCCGTCCGGCAGATACGGCATATCTTCCACAGGCAACACGCGGGAGATAACACCCTTGTTGCCGTGGCGGCCGGCCATTTTATCGCCCACCGAGATCTTTCTTTTTTGCGCTATGTACACGCGAACCAGTTTGTTTACGCCCGCCGTCAGTTCATCCTTGTTCTCGCGGGTGAACACCTTTACGTCCACCACTATGCCGCCTTCGCCGTGGGGCACGCGCAGGGAGGTATCGCGCACTTCCCTTGCCTTTTCGCCGAATATTGCGCGCAGCAGGCGTTCTTCCGCGGTCAGCTCGGTCTCGCCCTTGGGGGTAACCTTGCCCACCAGAATATCCCCGCTCCGCACTTCCGCGCCAATGCGGATGATGCCGCGCACGTCCAGGTCTTTTAAAGCGTCCTCGCCCACATTGGGGATGTCGCGCGTAATCTCCTCCGGCCCCAGCTTAGTGTCCCTGGCCTCGGATTCATATTCTTCTATATGAATAGAAGTAAATACGTCGTCTTTCACCAGGCGCTCGGATATCAGGATAGCGTCCTCGTAGTTATAGCCTTCCCAGGTCATAAACCCTACCAGCACGTTCTTTCCAAGGGCCAGTTCGCCTTCGTCCGTAGATGGGCCGTCTGCAATCACCTGCCCCTTGGCAATGGGATCACCCGCGCTTACAATGGGAAACTGGTTAATGCAGGTTCCCTGGTTGGAGCGCGCAAACTTGATGAGCTTGTATTCGTCCACTTTACCGGATTCTGTTTCAATCACAATCCTGTCAGACGTTACCACCTTCGCCTTGCCGCCGTTCTTGGCAATTACCAGCACCCCGGAATCGTAAGCCGCCTTGTATTCCATACCAGTGCCCACAACGGGCGCTTCCGGAATCAGCAGCGGAACCGCCTGCCTCTGCATGTTGGAACCCATGAGCGCGCGGTTCGCGTCGTCGTTTTCCAGGAAGGGAATCAAAGCGGTTGCCACGGAAACAAGCTGCTTGGGCGATACGTCCATCATATCCACCTGTTCCCTGGGTATTTCAACAATCTGCTCGCGCACGCGGCCCATAATGCGGGAGCGCCGGAACCGTCCGTCTTCCGCAATGGGCTCGTTGGCCTGCGCGACAATGTATTTATCTTCTTCTTCAGCGGTCATATAGACCACATCGCCCGTAACCACCAGGTCTTCCTTGTTGACCATGCGGTAGGGAGACTCAATAAAGCCGTATTCGTTCACCCGCGCATACGTTGAAAGAGAACCAATCAGGCCGATGTTCGGTCCTTCGGGCGTTTCAATGGGGCACATTCTGCCATAGTGCGAATGGTGCACGTCGCGGACTTCAAAACTGGCCCGGTCGCGGTTCAGGCCGCCCGGTCCCAGTGCAGAAAGCCTTCTTTTGTGCGTCAACTCCGCCAGCGGGTTAGTCTGATCCATAAACTGAGAGAGCTGCGAGGAACCAAAAAACTCCTTGATGGCAGCCGTTACAGGCCGGATATTGATCAGGTTGGAAGGCGTCGCCATATCCATATCCTGTATACTCATGCGCTCACGAACCACACGTTCCAGCCTGGAGAGACCCACGCGCAGCTGGTTCTGCAACAGTTCGCCCACAGAGCGCAAGCGCCGGTTGCCCAGATGGTCAATGTCGTCCGTTACGCCGATATTCCATTTAAGTCCCAGTAAATAATTCACAGAGGCGTATACGTCGTCCTCAATGATATGCTTGGGAATCAAAATATGGTTATTGTCTTTCAGCTCTTTCCTCAGTTCTTCTTCCGAGCTTGTGTGGTCCAGTATCTCCTTTAAGGCCGGATAATACACGCGCTCGTTAATGCCCACTTCCCGCGGGCTGAATTTCAGGTATTTGGCGGCGTTTACAAAGCGGTTGCCAATCACACGTACCGTGCGGTTATCCATTTGTATATCCACAACCGCAATGCCCGCGTCCTCTATATCCTGCGCCTGGTCGCGGGTAATCTCGTCTCCCTTGGCGGCCAGAAGCTCGCCGGTATCCGTGTTTACAATATTGACAGCGGCAACAGCACCGGTAATACGTTCCACCAGAGAAAGCTTTTTATTGAATTTATACCGCCCCACCCGCGCAAGGTCGTACCGCTTGGGATCAAAGAAAAGGGAATTTACCAGCATGCTGGCGGATTCTACCGTCGGCGGTTCGCCCGGCCGGAGGCGTTTGTATACTTCCAGCAAACCCTCATTCTTGTTGGTGGTATTGTCTTTGGCTATCGTAGCCTCTATGTTTTCGTCTTCTCCAAAGTAATTCCGTAAATCCGCGTCTGTGGAAAGCCCCAGCGCCCGCAGAAAAACCGTTACGGGCAGCTTTCTTGTGCGGTCCACGCGAATCCAGAAGCAGTCGTTCGAATCGGTCTCATATTCCAGCCATGCGCCGCGGTTGGGGATTACGGTGGTGGCAAACAGGTCTTTGCCCACCTTGTCCTTGCTCCTGCCGTAATATACGCCGGGCGAACGAACCAACTGGCTTACAATAACGCGCTCCGCGCCGTTGATAATAAACGTGCCTTTTTCGGTCATTAAGGGAAAATCGCCCATAAAGACTTCCTGCACCTTTACCTCTCCGGTTTCCTTATTGGTCAGTTTCACTTCCACTTTTAAGGGTGCGGCAAAGTTAACGTCCCTTTCTTTGCATTCTTCCACAGAATACTTGGGATCGTCCTTGATATAGTAATCTATGAACTCCAGCACCAGATTTTCCGAATAATCGGTGATGGGTGAGATGTCCTTTAATACTTCCGCCAAACCCTCGTCTAAAAAACGCTTATATGAATCTTTCTGAACTTCTATAAAATCCGGCATTTCCAATACTTCCCGAATTTTAGAGAAACTCTTTCTTGTACGTTTGCCACTTTTTACATCATGCACCATACTATCAAACAACTCCTAAAACTAAAAAATGCGTATCCTGATCTGATTCATCGTCGTCTTTTATGTTTTGTTATATAAATTATGAACCTTCTTCATGTACCCCGATTCCTCATTAAACCGCCTAAAATAATAGAGAACAGCAAATTTATGGCAGTTTAATCTTGTTAATGCAGTTTATTATAATATCACACTGTAAATCAACTGTCAATTTATATTTTTTAATTTATTCAAAAATTTCCAAATTTAAACTCCCGGCAACACTTTTTTGCTTTTTTCGCCTAAATCCGTAAAAAAGCAAAATAATGACCGCGTTATCCGGGGTCATTATTCCGTATTCATACAGCTTTGTCTTACGTTTTTGCAAAGGCTAAAACTCCAATGCGTTAAATTATTTAATCCTGGCAAAAATCATACGCCCGGCGGCGGTCTGCAATACGCTTGTCACCACCACGCCCAGCTCCTCGCCAATCCTGCCACGCGCGCCTTCCACAACAATCATGGTGCCGTCGTCCAGGTATGCAATTCCCTGCCGCTGTTCCTTGCCGTCTTTTATGATCACAACCGAAAGTTCCTCGCCGGGCAGCAGCACCGGTTTTACCGCGTTGGAAAGTTCGTTGATGTTGAACACTTCCACTCTGTGAACCGCAGCCACTTTATTGAGATTGTAATCAGTCGTAACAACCTTGCCGTTCAAAAGCTTAGCCAGCTTGATCAGTTTAGCGTCTACTTCCTGGGTATCGTCAAAATCAATGTCGCTGATCCGGACGGAGGCTCCAAGCTCGGTCTGTATCTTACTTAAAATATCCAGGCCGCGCCGCCCTTTTGTGCGTTTCATGGAATCTGCGCTGTCCGCAATATGTTGCAGCTCCACCAGCACAAATTCCGGAATCACAATATCCCCTTCAAAAATACCCGTCTTGCAGATATCAAATATCCTGCCGTCAATGATCACGCTGGTATCCAATATCTTGGGGGATATAAAGGATTCTTTAGCGGCGGGATCCGTTTTTTTGGAGCGGCTGAATATGGTGGCAAAATCAAACTGCTTCCTGTACCCCATGCTCCAGCCAAGGAATCCAAAGATGATATAATCCAGAACCAGAAGCGGCAGGGAAATCCACTCAATCGGAATATAACCAATCAATACGGAAAGCAGCGATGCAATCACCAAACCAATAATCAGCCCGATCACCCCCGAAGTGATCTTGATGGGAGAAGCGTTGGTAACCTGCGCCTCCAACTGACGGATGCCCCTGTCGAACGCGTTTGCGATCCGCTTGGATAAAAAGAAAAAAATAACTCCGGATAAAACCGCGCTTCCAACAAAGATTACCATTACAATCCATGCTTCCAACAAATGCGCGATATCGATTATATAAATAACATCTATAATTCCAAAAACTAAAAAAACAACGCCGGGGCCAATCGCAACGCCCAAAATCATAATAAATATTCTGAGAAGTTTGTTCAGCAAAAAATGTGCCTCCTTTCAACATTAGAACTATTATACAATATATCATATCATCAAAATGTGAACTTTAAATTAAATTTTAAAATAATTTTGCAAGCGCGTCCGAAAGTGTTTCCACACAGACCACTTCAATATTGCCGGGCAATCCTTTCTCCATCCCCATCCGGGGCACAATTACGCGGCTAAAGCCCATTTTGGCGCATTCCATTATGCGGCGGGAAAGCCAGGACACATGGCGCACTTCCCCCGCCAGCCCCACCTCGCCAATCACCGCAGTGCCGCGGGGCAGCGGCATATTCCTGAGTGAAGACACAATGCTGGCCGCCAGCGCAAGGTCTGCCGCATACTCACGCACGCGTATACCACCCGCAACATTGATAAATATATCCTGATTATACAATTTTAAACCTATTTTTTTCTCCAAAACTGCCGCAATCATATACAGGCGCGCGGCGTCCAGCCCGGAAGCCATCCTTCTTGGAAGCACAAGCTGCGTGCTTGCCACCAGTGCCTGTATCTCCAGCAGCATGGGGCGAGTCCCCTGCGCCGCGCAAAAAACGCTCACGCCGGAGAGAACTTGGTCGCTCTCATTTATCAAAGACGGATTTGTAACCTCCTGCATACCCACGTCCCGCATTTCAAATATACCCACTTCTTCGGTAGATCCAAACCGGTTTTTTACCCCGCGCAGCACACGCAGATTAGAGGCCTGCTCCCCTTCAAAATATAAAACCGTATCCACCAGGTGCTCTAAGACCCGCGGGCCCGCAATGGCGCCTTCCTTGGTTACATGCCCAATAATAAAAACGGCTACCGAGCGCTTCTTCGCTTCGGAAACCACCTGTGCGGCGCATTGCCGCACCTGGCTCACGCTGCCCGGCGCAGAAGACAGTTCAGGATCATACATAGTCTGTATGGAGTCAATCACAACAAACTTCGGAGCTGCCTGTTCTATGCCTTCCAGCACCGCATGAATATCCGTCTCTGCCATAAAAAGCATTTTGGCGTCCATACCCAGGCGTTCCGCGCGCATTTTTACCTGCGCGGGCGATTCCTCGCCCGAAACATACAGCACAGGTCCGGAGCGCATCAGCTCTTTTGCAACCTGCAAAAACAGCGTGGATTTCCCAATGCCCGGTTCGCCACCTGCCAGCACTACGCTGCCCGGCACAACGCCTCCCCCCAGCACACGGTCAAACTCTCCAATCTGCGTGGCAATGCGCTTCTCCTTTTGCAGGGGTATTTCGTCCAGCAGCAGAACGGAAGGAGTACCCGCGCTGCGTTTCAGGGGCTTGGCGGGTTTTTCCTCCGGCACAATCTCCTCCACCATGGTATTCCAGGAGCCGCAGTTCTGGCATTTTCCCAGCCACCGGGAGCTTTTATAGCCGCATTCGCTGCAGATAAACTCCGTTTTTTGCTTAGCCATTGGTTGCCCCCAAATCTATAAACCGTACAATCTCAACCGCCCCGGCTGCGTCGGTTGTATCATAAAAGCACACCTTGTTTCCGTTTATAGAAGCCAGTATGCCCCGTGTCGCCTGGGAAGTCAGTTCGGAAGTTTTCATTGTATTGTCTATGCCGTACACATAAATTTTCTGTTCTTTCATGTATACCACATAATTTGTGCCTATCTCATACCGCACGGGATTCTGGGCAATCTGCACAGGCTGCCCGCCGTTTGCGCTCAGCATCAGGTTGCCTTGATCGGATATATTTTTAGAGGCAAAAACAATGTCCTTGCCGTTTGTTTTGGGGCCGTATACACTGCTTCCAAAATCCGGGTTACGGTACTCTGCCGGGCTTTGCAGCAAAAGGCGCTGCATCTGCGCCAGATTCCCGGTTGAATACTCGGACCACACAAGATCTGTGCCCGAAAGGCTCACATCTCCGGCGGATTTCTCCGCTGTATTGTACATCCGCACAGTCACGTTTTCGCGCGTCTTTAAGTTATACAGAAATATTTTCTGCGAATCCGCGCCGGCCACCTGCCTGAACGCCAGATAATCCCCGTAAACGCTCAAATCGGGAATAGCGTACGCGTATTCCTTAACCACAAACATCTGCTGGGCCTGCAAATCGTAGGCGCACACCCGGCCCCCGCCGTTTACCAGGGAATCCACCCAAACGGCGTAGTTGCCGGAAAGCTTGGTTTCCAGTATATTGTCGTACTTTCTTTCCACATTGGGCAGCGTCCTGAACGTTTTGTCCTTTATGTTAAAAAGCACCACCGCGTTTAAATACAGCCCCTTTGTTCTGTCCGTTATGGTAGAGAAAATAATATTGTCCCCGTCCCAGTAAGGATCGTTCTTGGTGGTATACAAAGGCTGTTTTGAATCGCCCGCAATTTCATCGGCTTTAAACCCGCCCGCGCTCACCGTCTCAGAAGCAACTGGAATATTAAACTCTGCCGAAACCTTGGGCTCATAGCGCTGTGCCGGGTTCACACCGCTGAAAACGTCCGAGAAATACGGAATCCCATAAATAATAAAAACAACCGCAGCCACGCCAACGAGACCGTACCTAAGCACCATCATCACCATATGCCTGGTGTTGGAAAGCCTGCTCTTTTTTACATGCACCTTGCTGCTCCTAAGCAGCTCCAGGTGCTTTTTGCGTTTAGACTTGTCCCGCATCATACCCCTACCATTGCTTTTGAATAATGCATACGGCGTGGGCGCTCGCGCCTTCGCCGCGGCCCGCAAAACCAAGCTGCTCCGTTGTTGTCGCCTTAATGCTGATGTACTGCTCGTCTATAAAAAGAGCCGCTGCAATATTCCGTACCATATCTTTTTTATACTTTAATATCTTGGGCTGCTCCATAATCACCGTTGCATCTATATTGATTATAGTATATCCGCAGTTGTTTAGCAATTCGCCAACCTTCCTGAGAAGCAAAATGCTGGAGATGTCTTTGTATTTCGGGTCTCCGGGCGGAAAATGCTCTCCAATATCGCCGAGTCTGGCCGCACCCAGAAGCGCGTCCATTACCGCGTGTACCAGCACGTCCGCATCCGAATGTCCAATAAGCCCCATCTCGCTGGGTATATCAACACCGCCCAGTATCAGTTTACGGTTCCGGCCAAACGCATGCACGTCCACGCCGCTTCCAATTCTTAAGTTGGAAAACATTTTTCTGTCACCTGCTATTTTCTCTCCAATGGAAAGGTCTGTGGGCGTGGTGATCTTGATATTGTTTGCGCTGCCATTTACCACAAAAACATCCTGCCCAAGCCTTTCCACCAAAAAAGCGTCGTCCGTTCCCAAAACCCCGTCTTCCCTGGCTCTTTGATGCGCCCTCTCAAGCAGCTCGCGCCTGAACACCTGAGGCGTCTGCACCTGCACAAGCTCGTCCCGGTTCAGGGTCTCAACAACCCGTTTCCCGTCCACGCGCTTAATGGTATCCACAGCGCGCACCGCGGCCACCCCGCTGCCCAGCCGTATGGCGCTTGCCACGCAGTCCCTTATGATCTCTGACGTAACAAAACACCTGGCCGCGTCGTGCACGGAAACAATGTCCGTGTCCGAATCCAGTAGCGCAAGCGCGTTTTCCACAGAATACTGCCTCTCGCTTCCGCCCACTGCAAAAATAAACCGCATATCCGGCACGTGGCGGGACAGCTTGCTCTCAATAATGCCCGCTTCCTCTTCCCTGCATACAATCACCAGGTAATCAAACAGGCCCGTGGCCTTGTGCGTTTCCACACTGCGCACCAGGGCGCTGATTCCTTCAAACTTGATGAACACCTTGTTTTTTCCCGCGCCCATCCGCCTGGAATTTCCGGCAGCCAGAATAACACCGCAAACCTTCATGCTAGACCACCTCATACATTGCTTCGGCGTCTTCTTTGCGAACCGTTTCGCTGACCCTGAGAACCCGTACGGTTAAAGGCTTTTCTCCAAAATGAATCGTCAAAACATCCCCTTCTTTAATTTGCTGGCCGGGCTTTGCCACCTTTCCATTCACTTCCACATTTGAGCCCGCACAGGCGTTTTGCGCCACTGTGCGGCGTTTAATCAGCCTTGAAACCTTTAAGAATTTATCCAGCCTCATAGGGTTCCTCCAGAAACCCCCCAAACGCTCACGCTGTTTTGGGGATAAGTAATAAAAAAGGGTGGCGCAAAAACCACCCTTTTAATGTAATTTAATTATTTTACAGAATCTTTGAATGCTTTGCCTGCCTTGAATCCAGGCACTTTGGATGCTGCAATGCTGATCTGTTTTTTGGTCTGGGGATTGATTCCCACTCTTGCCGCTCTTTCTCTGGCTTCGAAAGTACCGAATCCAACGATCTGAATTTTCTCTCCGCCGGCCACTCCGTCAACAATCACGTCGATCAGGGCCGAAACCGCTTTATCAGCATCTTTTTTTGAAATAGCAGCTTTTTCTGCAACAGCAGCAATCAGTTCTGTTTTATTCAATGTTTTTTCCTCCTTAATGGTTTTGGTAAACTTGAAAATCTGGCCTTTATTGGACGATTATAAACCTTTTAAATCAAGAAATCAAGAAAAAAATGCCATTAACAACGCATTTTTATTACAATCCAAGCCTTTTTGCCTCGTCCCAGATCGCATCCATTTCAGCCAGACTCATTAAACTTAAGTTTGCCCCGGCTTTTTGTTCAACATACCGGAAACGGTCTATAAATTTCTGGTTTGCGCGCGCAAGCGCTACCTCCGGGTTAATTTTCAAAAGCCTGAGGACATTTACAACGGCAAACAACAGGTCGCCCGCTTCCCCTTCCATATCGGACGCACTGCCATCCTTTATCTCCGCTTCCAGCTCCAGTGTCTCTTCCTTTATTTTTGCAAGCGCTTCCCCGGCGTTATTCCAATCAAACCCCACCTGGGCGGCCTTTTTTTGTATCTTGTTTGCCCGCATCAGCGCGCTCATACCTGCCGGTACGTCTTCCATTGCCTGCGTGGTATTTCCCAGCCCTTTTTCGCCGCGCTTGATTGCCTCCCAGTTCACCAGCACGTCTTCTGCCGAGTGCACCTTTATATCCCCAAAAATATGCGGATGGCGGCTGATCAGCTTGGTACAGATATTGCTTGTTACATCGGCAATGTTAAAATCGCCCCTTTGCTTTCCAATCTGCGCGTTAAAAACCACCTGCAGCAAAAGATCCCCAAGCTCGTCCGCCAACGCGGCAGGGTCTTTCTGGTCCACGGCGCATACAACCTCATACGCCTCTTCCAAAACATATTGCCTAAGGGTTTCGTAGGTCTGTTCCAGGTCCCAGGGGCAGCCATCCCGCGCCCGGAGCCTGTCCATAATCTGCAAAAGGTCGCCAAACGTATACCGGTCGCGCCGGGTGTCCCGCAGTGCCGGCAAAACAATTGCCGCGCCCCCGCCGTAATCCGCCTGCGCGTCCAGTTTGTGCAGCGGAATGGTCCGGTGCTCCCGTCCGCATACCCAGACGGCTTCAGCCTCATCATTATAATACTCGCCCAGGAACAGCTTGACCTCAGACGCCAGCAGAGGATTGTCTATCTCGGTCACAACCAGCGCACAGGAACTGTCTAAATACAGTTGATCAAGGTCCCTTGCCGCCGTGGACTGAAAGCCGCTAATTTCCATATATTTCCCGGAAAAGCCGAGAGCGGCGCTCTCAAAGCTTGTCCCCGCCAATACTTCAAAACCCGTTTTACGCCGCAGGGCAGCCGTAAATCCGTTCCCCTGCAAATTGCCTAAAATGCCAAAAACCACGTTTTTTTGCGCAGAGAGCTCCGCGATAAAATCTGCCGCCCGTCGATACAGCTCGCCAAAATCCTGCGCCTCCTCAAAAAAGCAGTCCAGTGTATAAAATTCCTTTGCTTTTTTTCTGATTTCTGCCGCGCAAGGTGTCTTTTCGGTCTGCAAAACAACGGCGTCCGCCTCTTCAAAGGCCCGTACCGCGCCAACACTCAAAAAATCATATTCGCCAAATCCCAATCCCGTTATTTTCAGCATATGCTATCTCCATATTTTTGCTTTTTTCAAAAGCCGCCTAACCTTTCTGCCGCCCGGCATCAGGCCCATTTCTTCTTTTGTTATCGCGTTCATACAGGATAGAGCAAGCAGGTAAACGCACACCGCTATAAAAATTGCGGACAATACCCCAAGCGTATTGGAAGTGCCCCCTACCCATCTGTATACCGCAAACGCCGCCACGCCCATTATTGCCGTTGCCGCAGCCGGTTTTAATATATGATCCGGCATGCTGATGCGGAATCCAACCTGCCTGATTACAAATATAACGTCAAACACCGCCGCAATGGCGTAGCAGGCCAGCGTGCCTATCGCCGCTCCCATTATATTAAAATTTGGATTCCGAATCAACCATATGCTCAAGAATACTTTTACGGCGGCTCCCAGGCACAGGCCAATCACAGGCAGTCCCGGTTTGCTCAACCCCTGCAAAACGCCCGTCATGCTTTGAACCAGCGTTAAAAACAATACTCCCAGAGACAGAAACTGCAACAGAGACTGGGCCAGCGCAAACTCCTGCCCCCCTATGGAGCTGAACAGCAAATGGATGATGGGCCCGGCCAGCAGGGCAAACCCAAGCGAGCAGGGCAGGCCCAGAAACATGGCGAGTTTCAGTCCAAACGCAGATTTCAGCTGCATCTGCCGGATGTCCCTTTTTGCCTGTGATTCGGAAATGGAGGGCACCAGGCTCATGGCCAGCGCCAGAGACAACACCGCGGGCATATTAATCAGCGGGTTCACCACCCCGGTGAGCGCTCCGTACATGGAAGCGGAAGCCTGCTGCGTAAACCCGATGGCCTGCAGGTTTCTTGATATAATAGCGGAATCAATGGCAGCCACAATGGGCATTATGCATGCGCCCAGGGTTACCGGCACCGCAATCAGCATCAGTTTTTTAAAGGTGGGGCCAAACGAAAGAGCGCCGTGCCCCAGCCTGCCCGCATCCACACCAATCAGGATACGCTTTTTGCGCAGATGGTATGCGGCGGCAATATACGCAAAAGAGCACGCTTCGCTCACCGCAACGCCCACCAGCGCGCCCGCAGCGCCAAATTCGGGGCCGCCCGGCATCCATTCATAGGCCAGGTAAAGCCCAAACGCCAGCTTCCCCACCTGTTCTATCACCTGGCTTACGGCTGTGGGCGCCATCATCTGCATGCCCTGAAAGTAGCCTCGGTATGCGGAGAGCAGCGCCACAAAAAACAGCGCCGGAGAAATTGCCATAAGCGCGTATACGCCCTTGGGCTGTGCCACAAAATCCGCCACCCATGTGCTCACCATAAACATAATGGCGGATGTAAACAGCCCCGCCATCAAAAGCACCTTGAACGCGACCCGGAACGTATTATGCGCGCCCGTATAATCCCCAACCGCCGCCTGTTCAGAAACCATTTTGGATATGGCGGTGGGAAGCCCCGCGGTAGATACCACCAGCAACAACGCGTAAACGGGATACGCCACATTATAATAGCCCATCCCTTCCGTTCCCACCGCGTTTACCAGCGGAATGCGGAACACCGCGCCAATAATCTTTACAATCAAACCCGCTATGCCCAATATGGCCGCGCCTTTTACAAAGCTTTTTTGTTTCTCCGTCATATAGTGCTCCTATACAAATCATGGAATACACTATATATCTATTCGGCATTTGCCCAGGCCATAACCATGCAGGCAGGCCGCAAGCCAGTCCTCCGCATAAAAAATTAAACACCCGCCGCGGGGTGTTTAATTATATTGTTACAATTGCATTGCAGTTATGCCTGCCTACTGCTCCATCTGCGCTCCCAGGAACGCCGCAGCCACCTCCAGCGCCTTGATGTCTCCGGCGGAAAAAGCCACATCCGGCCTCTTGGAGAGCGCGCCCACTGCGCCTATGGTATGCCCTTCTGAAATAATAGGCACCAGCACTTCCGAATAAATGCCTTTTGCATCCTCGCCTTCCACCACCGGAATCACGTTTCCGGTTTCGGTAGCTGTCAGCGCCTGCCGGTTTTCTATCAGAGTCTGCATGGCGCGGCTGATTGGCTTTTCAAAATAATCCTTTTTATTCGTGCCTGCCGCAGCAATTACCATGTCCTTGTCGCAGATCAGGGAAACCTTTCCCAGCGCCCGGCTGATCGCCTCGGTAAACTGGTTCGCATATTCGTTTAATTCACCAATGGGCGAATATTTTTTTAGTATAATGTTGCCTTCTCTTTCGGTAAATATTTCAAGAGGATCCCCTTCGCGGATTCTGAGAGTCCTTCTGATTTCTTTGGGAATAACAACCCTTCCAAGCTCGTCAATCCTTCTGACAATTCCCGTTGCTTTCATATGCTCCTCCTAACTTAAGATTGTACTGCTATTATTTGCAAACAGAAAGATATTATGCAAACCAATCTTTTTACAGTAAATAGCCTTTTTTCCCAGCTTACCCGCTTACGCATATCATATGCCGTACATAAAAAAAGCTCCGCACACAGCGGAGCATTTTTGAGTTACAGTATATTGTAATTTTCAGTAACGTTTGCGGCTTTTACCAGCTCGTCCCTCTTTTTGGTAATCGCATCGTTCTGCGCAGACGAGAGCATGGTTTCCTTCAGGGTGTCCTTGATCTCGTCATATGGCACAACCTGTTCGGGAAGATTAATGAGCTTGATGATATGGTAACCATAATCGCTGGCCACCAGGCTGGATACATCCCCAACCTTTTGCAGCGCTAAAGACGCGTTTACAAACGACGCAACATAATTGGTATCCCCGGGATACACATAGTATCCTTTTGTTTTGCCGGGTTCGCTGGTCATGCCCGGGTCTTCGCCGTATTTCTCAATCAAAGCGTCAAAATCGCCTCCGGCCTGCACAGCTGCAAGCGCTTCATCCGCCTTGCCCTTTATTTTAGCCAGTTCCTGTTGCAAAAGCTCGTCCGCCTGCTGGGTGCTGTTGTTCTGACGCAGGGTCTGAATCTGAGTCTGCTTGTCGGAGGGAATCGCAATCAAAAGGTTCTTCACCGCTTTTGTTCCCTCGGGATATACGTAAACGGTATTGCCCATCTGGATGTTCATCTGGTATGTGGCTATGTTCTCCAGCATTAGTTTCTGGTTGCCAACTTCCGAATCATACCGTTCTTTTACCTGTTCGTCCGTTACGGTAACCGTATTTTGAATGCTCTCGGAGAATTTTTCCAGAACCTGATAGCGTATGGAACCTTCCACATACTCGGGAGCTTCTATATCCGCCAGTTGCTCCTGCTGCCTTTGGGCAATTTCCTGCTCCACGTTAATGTTGGGCTCGCTGGAAGCTTCCGCCATCACCTGGCTTGCAATATTCTCTTTAGCCGTTTGAATCGTCTCTGCAAGGTTGTCCTTTACCTTCTGTTTTTCCTCGTCCGTCAGATCCATGCCGTTTGCAATCGCCCACTGGTAAGCCACTTCGTCGCTCACCATTGCGTCCAGCACATATTTTTTCAGCTGGGTTACATTTTCTTTGTTTGCCGAATCTTTCAGGTATTCTTCCGTATAGCCGGACGCCTGTGCGTAATTATTGAATTGTTTATCAAATTCTTTTTTAAGTATATTCGTCTTTCCAACCGTAGCAACCACCTGGTTGGCCTCTTTTTCCTTGTCCACTGTAACCATGGAGCAAGCCGAAAGCGAAGCCAGCAGCGCTACGCAGAGTATCATGGAAGCTATTTTTTTAAGGTGTTTCATAGCATTCTCCTTTTTTCGTGAATCAAACAGTATTATACGCCCAAAACCGACAGTTTGCAACGCTTTAGTGCATGCAGAAACTCAATCAGTTCGCGCGCAGAAGGGCTCCCAAATACGATCATGGGAGGCGTGGTGGGCCGGAACAAAGCCTTTTCGCCACATCCGGATAAAAAGCGGATTAGTTTCTGTGAATCCATTATACTATTTTCCGCATATTTCAGTTCTATTTTATCCCCTTTCCTGATTACGCTTGCCAACCCCGCGCTGTTTGCCATTTTCTTTACCAGCGCACATACAACCAGATTTTCAACCTCCCGCGGCAGTTTGCCATACCGGTCCGCCAGTTCTTCTCGCACTTCCTTTGCGTCCCGCAAACTCCCAACTCCCGCAATAGCTTTGTACATATCCAGTTTGTGCGCCTCTTGCTCAATGTATGTATCGGGTATATAGGCCGGAACAGCCAGGTCCACGGCCGTTTCTATCTCCGGTGCCTGCGCGCTTATCTTTCCTTTTGCCGCCTCAATGGCTTGCTTCATCATCTTGCAATACAGGCTGTACCCAACGCTCGCCATGTGCCCGCTTTGCTCCGGGCCCAGCAGGTTTCCTGCGCCGCGTATCTGCAGATCCCGCATGGCAATTTTAAACCCGCTGCCCAGTTGGGTGAACTCCCGGATGGCGGCCAGCCTTTTTTTTGCGTTTTCTCCCACCACGGTACCCTCATAGGTAAAGTAGGCGTGGGATACGCGGTCGCTCCTGCCCACCCTTCCCTTAAGCTGGTACAACTGGGAAAGCCCGAATTTATCCGCCTCGTAAATAATAATGGAATTTACGGCCGGAATATCAATTCCCGATTCTATAATGGTGGTGCAAACCAGCACGTCCGTCTCCCCGTCTATAAACGCGGATACCGTTTTTTCTATCTGCTCCTCCGCCATCTGCCCGTGCACATAGGCCACCCTGGCCTCCGGCACGTTTTTGCGTATATCCGCGGTCAACCTGTCCATCTGGTTGATCTGCCTGCATACAAAATATACCTGCCCGCCCCGCTTCAGCTCGTTGCGGATTGCGTCCCGCACCAGGCTGTCCGAATACCGCACCACATACGACTGCGTCTGCTTTCGGGATACCGGCGGGGTCTTGATGGTGGACAGGTCCCGTATGCCGATCAGGGACATCTCCAGCGTGCGCGGGATAGGGGTGGCGGACAAAGTGAGTACGTCCACAGATTGTTTGAACAGCTTTATTTTTTCCTTGTGCGCAACGCCAAACCGCTGTTCTTCGTCCACCACCAGCAGCCCCAGGCTGCTGAACTTCATATCGGCGGACAAAAGCTTGTGTGTGCCAATGATAATATCTGTTTTGCCGTTTGCCACGCTGCGCAAAATTTCTTTATGCCGCGAATGGGAAAAGCGGCTGATCATCTCTATGGTCACCGGAAACCCTTCAAATCGCTTTTTGAACGTAGCCAAATGCTGTCGGGCCAGCAAAGTGGTTGGCACCAGCACCGCCACCTGCTTGGAATCCATCACCGCTTTAAAACACGCGCGCATGGCCACTTCCGTTTTGCCATAACCCACGTCGCCCAGCAGCAGGCGGTCCATCACGCGGGTGGATTCCATATCCCGCTTAATCTCCGCAAGGCTCTGCTCCTGTCCTTCCGTTTCCTCAAACTCAAAATTGTCCTCAAACTGCTTTTGCCACACCGTGTCCGCAGAGAACTTATACCCGTTTGCCGCAAACCGGTTTGCGTATAGCGCCACCAGGTCAAACGCCAGCTTTTTAACGGATTCCTTCACCTTGTTCTTTGTGTTTTCCCATTCGCGGCCGCCCAGTTTGGAAAGAACCGGGACTCCGTCCTCGCTCCCTATATATTTCTGCACGCGGTCTATCTGCGTGGTGGGTACAAATAACTTGTCCCCGTCCCGGTATTCAATCTCCATATATTCCGAAACGCTGCCCGCGGCGTCCATTTTTTTAAGTCCCAAATACCGCCCCCGCCCGTGGACCTCGTGCACCACATAGTCGCCCGCCGCAAGTTCGGCAAACAGCTCTTCCGTTGCTTTTTTGCTTTGTTTTTGTTTTGGGAGTATTTTTTTTATTTTTCCATATATGTCCCACTCGCCCAAAAAATACGTTTTGGCCTGCGGAACCTCAAACCCGTAGTCCAGCCGCTCCCGGCTGATAAATATTCCGTCTCCATTCTCCGCCACCGGAGTCAAGAAATCATAATCCTGCAGCACCCGGGAAAGCGAATCCGCCTTTGCGCCCACGCACATTGCAACCTTAAAGCCGCTTTTCTGCCTGCTCCTCAGGCTGTCCGCCAACAGGTCGAATTTTCCGGCAAACTGGTTTGCCTGCCGCATTTTAAAATCTATTTCTTCCGCTTTCCAGCTTGCAGAGGCCACCGGCGATATTTCAAAAGCCGGCGGTTTCAGCTTTGCAACGTCCAGCATGGAATCCCGCTGCGCAGGGAATACCTCGCCATTTTTTTGGAGTTCCTCAAACTGGCTTTCAAACGCAGCCGCGTTTTTTTGCGCCTGGTTCAGAACGCGGTCATAGTCGTTAAACACAAACAGCGCGCCTTTTAAATAATCCGCCAGGCTATCCCCGTCCGTCATCACGCTAATAAAGCTGTCCGCGTTTTCAAACGCGCCAAATTCACGAATCTGGAAGCACATATCCTGCGCCGCGGTTCCCAGCGCGTTGTTTTCGTTTTCATATCGGCTCAGGTACGCCAGCGCTTTCTCCGCCATATCCTCGTCCAGAATAAAATCAACCGCCGGATACACGGAGGCCTTCTCCATGGTTTTACCTTCCGATTTTTGCGTATCCTCGTTAAAATGGCGGATGCTCTCCACCTCGTCATCAAAAAAGGTAATGCGGAGGGGAGACGCATAGCAGGTGGAATAGATATCCACAATCTCTCCCCTACGCGCAAACTGGCCTTTTTCGTAAACCGTTTCCACGCGTTCGTACCCAAGCTGCACAAACCATTTCAAGAGCGTGTCCACTGGAAGCTGTTTGCCGGCCTCAATCTCCAGCACAGCGCTGTAGAATAAATCGGGCGGCATCATTTTCTGCTGCATCGCGAGCACCGGCATATGCAAAACCCCGGGTTTCTGGTCAAACAGCATCTCTATGCGCTCAAACGCGGTTTCCCTGCTTTTTGCCGTAAGGGCGCGCAGCTGCACGTCCCCCGCGGGGAAATATTTTCCGCCCCCCGCCGCCTGTTTGGCTTCTTCCTCCGTGGCGCTTACAAAAACAATCCGGCGGCCTGTTTCGCGCGCCAGCATGCGCAAAAAATACCGCACCGCATTTTGGGGAACGCCAATAACCGAGGCGGGCGTATGCCCCCCCCGTATCAATTGCAGCAACCGCCTGCTTTCATCCAGTCCGGCAATTGTCTGCGCAATTAAATTCTGCACAAAAGCACCTCTTCTTTAAGCATTGTATTTGCTCTGCGCCGCCTGTACCCCTTCCCGAACCAGGTAATCCACCGCCTGCGCGCACCGCTCAAACGTTTCCCCGGCAAGGTCTGCTTCGTCCCGGCTGAATTTGCCCAGCACATGCGGAACCACGCCCTTCTGCCCCTCCGGTTTTCCGATGCCGATACGCACGCGCACAAAATTCTCAGATTTTAAATAGCTTATGATGGATTTCAGCCCGTTATGCCCTCCGGCGCTGCCTCGCTCGCGGATGCGCAGAGAACCCAGAGGCAAATCCATATCGTCCACCAGCACAACCATGTCCTGCGGGGGAATATCAAAGTAATCCAGCAACGCGTCAACGGCATAGCCGCTTGCATTCATATACGTCTGCGGCTTTACGAGCATCACTTTTTTGCCCGCCAGCATGCCTTGCCCCACCTTGGCCTCAAACTTTGTATTCTTTAAGTTAATACCGTACTGCTTTGCCAGCAGGTCAATCACTTTAAAACCAGCGTTGTGCCGCGTATTCCTGTATTTTAGGCCCGGATTTCCAAGGCCAATCACACAAATCATACCGTTCCCTCCGCATAGGGCAAATCCCCAACCCACGCAAGCAATTCCCAAAGATCGCCGCGCGGGAAGGTTTCGTTCTGGTATTCCCCAATCTCGTATCCCGTCACCAAAAAAACATCAAGCCCCAGCTCGCGGGCGCACATGTCTTCCTTCACATTGTTGCCCACCATAATGCATTCTTCCCCCGCCAGTTCCATTTTTTCCAGAATTTCTTTATAATAGCCAGGGTGAGGCTTCATATAGCGGGCATTCTCCCAGTGCGTAATATGCTCAAAATCGCCGGGCGCAAGGCCCACCCAGGCCAGCCTGGATTCTGCCGCTCCCACCGGAAATACCGGCATAGTCGCCAGAGCCGTCCTGTATCCCTTTTGCCGTACCGCGTCTATTATTTCCCGCTGCAAACCGTTCTTCTCAACCATCCAGCCAATAGAATCGAACGCCGTTTTATAAAATTCCTCAAATGCAGCGGTAAAATACTCTTTGCCCCGGCTCGTGCGATTCTGAATATGCTCAAAAAACACATCACTGTTGGGCCGTCCGCCGCTGCTTTGCATCATTCCCACAGCAGCGCTGTTAAAAATTTCAATTGCCTCTTCCCTGTTCTGGCTGATCATGCGGATCAATTCGCTTTCATGCAAAATCTTCCAGTATTCTTCAAACATTTTATTCAGGTCTGTTGGCACCAGCGTGCCATCCAAATCAAAAAATACCGCTTTTTTATTCTTCATCCCGTTTGTCTTTCCATTCCGTCTTGTTCACCTGGCGGCTTCTGGCAATTGCCAGCGCATGCGCGGGCACGTCTTCCGTAATGGTGGAACCCGCCGCAATATACGCGCCCTCTCCCACACGCACGGGTGATACCAGGTTGGTGTTGCAGCCAATGAACGCTCTGTCTCCCACCGTGGACCTGTGCTTCTTCTTTCCGTCGTAATTCACAAACACAACGCCGCAGCCAACGTTGATGGCCTTTCCCAAATCGCTGTCTCCAATATATGTCAGGTGGGATACTTTCGTGCCGTCTCCAATGCTGGAGTTCTTTACCTCCACAAAATCGCCCACGCGGCATCTGTCTCCAATCTTTGTGCCCGGCCGCAAATACGCATACGGGCCTACGGTGGTATTTTTGCCCACAACACTGTTCAGCACCACCGAGTTCTGCACGTCCGAACCGTCGCCAATCTCGCTTCCTGCAATCCGGCTGCCCTGGTATAAGGTAACGCCTTCGCCAATACGGCTGTTTTCCAAAATCACGCCGGGATAGATTACCGTATCCAAACCAATCACGGTATCCGCGTCTATATATGTATTGTCCGGGTCTATAATGGTCACGCCGTTCAGCATGTGTTTTTCCGCAATCCGCCGCCGCAGTATCTTTGCCACCTGGGCAAGCTGGGCCCTGTCATTTACCCCCAGGCATTCGGTCGCGTCGGGCGCAACATACGCCCCCACTTTCTCGCCTCCGGCGGCCAGCATCTCCACAATATCCGTCAGGTAATATTCATTTTTGGGCGGCGTTGGCTGGAGCTTTTCCAGGCATTTCCGCAGCAGGGAGGCCTTTATACAATATAAAAACGCATTTGCCTCGCAAATCTTTTTTTCTTCATCTGCCGCGTTGGCTTCTTCCACAATCCTAAGAACGTTGCCCTCGCCGTCCCGGATAATCCTGCCGTAGCCAAACGGATTTTGGTACAAGGCCGTGAGAATCGCGCAGCCATATCCGCCGCTTTTCGCCTTTTTATACACGCTTTGGATCGTTTTTGCGGTGTACAGCGGCATATCCCCGGGCATGATGAGTATATACCCGTCAAAATCTTTTAAAAAAGGCAGTGCCTGCATCACCGCGTGCCCGGTGCCCAGGCGTTCGGCCTGTTCGGCAAAAAGGATATTTCCCAGCTCGGCCTTCAGTTCTTCCATTCCCCGTCCGCAAACAACCACAGAGCGGTTCACCCCCGCTTCGCCCAGCGCAGACATCACCCATTTAATCATGGGCCGCCCCGCCGCCGCGTGCAGAACCTTCAGTTTATTTGATTTCATCCGGGTTCCTTCGCCCGCGGCCAGCACCACTGCCAGACAATCTTCCATATGTTTACTCCTTGCATAAAAAATCCAACTCTATTGTACCCACCCAAACGCCCTGCGTCAACAATCGTATAAACAGGCAAAACAAAAGCCCTTGCAAGAAGGGCTTTAGGATATGCACTTTTGAGAATTTTGTCAGTCCGGCTGGTCCGCCTTGTTATCCTTCATGTCTTCGGGCATGGACTCGTATTCTTTCAAAATTTTCTGCTGGATCAATTCTCTTGTCTCCGAATTGATAGGATGTGCAATATCTTTGTACTCGCCGCTTGGCGTCTTTCTGCTGGGCATGGCGATAAAAAGACCGCTCTGCCCCTCGATTACTTTCATGTCGTGCACAACAAACATGTCGTCAAACGTAACCGAGACGATCGCTTTCATTTTCCCCAGAGCATCAATTTTTCTAATTCGGATATCTGTTATGTTCATGCTATTTCCTCCACCGCTTATAATGTAGACTTCTCCTGTTTCTAATATTCTCCATAAAAGGCAAAAATCCTTTTTTCCCAGCGAATTATTTCATAATATTTATTTTCAAATAAGATTTGTATTATAATATTGATAAAACGGAAAAGAATAAAGTATAATATACCACGTTGAGAAAATACGATTGTATTGGAGAATCAGATGATTGATCTAAATCAGTTCAAGGGCAAGCACGTGCATTTCATCGGAATCGGCGGATGCAGCATGAGCGGGCTGGCCCAGATACTCAAAACAAATGGTTTTCTGGTCACTGGAAGCGATTTACGCGAATCCGCATTTACTGAGAAACTCAAGGAACATCAAATACCGGTATGCCTAGGGCACGAAGAAAAAAACGCGGTAGGGGCCGACCTGGTGATCTACTCTGCGGCTATCAAGCCCACAAATCCCGAATACGCCTACGCGCAATCCCACAACATACCCATGCTGGAGCGGTCCGTACTATTGGGCATTCTGTCCGCAAAATACGGCCAGGTGGCCTGCATATCCGGCTGCCACGGCAAAACAACCATTACCTCCATGCTCGCACTCATCATGCAGGAAGCGGATATAGACTGCACGGTGCACGTGGGGGGCATGGTAGATTTTCTGGGCGGCGGCGTAAAGCTTGGCACAAGCGATATTTTTATTACGGAAGCCTGCGAATACGTTAAAAGCTTTTTGACCCTTTCGCCAAAATACATCCTGGTAAATAACATAGACGACGATCATCTGGATTTTTATAAAGATATTGAGGACATATATCAAACGTTCGCCGAGTTTGTGCACAAACTGGGGGAAACCAGCGTTCTCTTCCTCAACGCGGCCGATCCGCTGACCATGCGGCTGGCGGGCGAGGTTTCCTGCCGAATTGTTACATACGGCACAGAAGGGAGCGACTGGAATATTGCAAATGTTTCCTTTAACGAAATGGGCAACGGAACCGCAACATTGATGCACCACGGCAAGCCCGCCGGGCAGATTGCTCTGGGTGTGCCCGGTTTGCACAACCTGCAAAACGCCATGGCCGCCACTATCTACGCGCACGAAGTGTTTGGCGTTAACCTCACAGCCTGCGCCCAGGCGCTTGCGCACTACCATTTGGCAGGTCGGCGTTTTGAGCTTGTGGGTGAGCGGGACGGCGTTAAGATATTTCACGATTACGCCCACCATCCCAGCGAAATCAAAGCCTGCATGCAGGCCGCGAAAATATACCCGCATAAAAAGCTGTGGGTGGTTTTTCAATGTAACTCTTTTACACGCGCAAGAACCCTTAGAGTCAAATATGGCCAAAGCTTTTCTCAGGCGGACGAAGTCCTGGTGCCGGACCTGTATCCCGGCCGCGATATAGACCGCGGCGATATCCATGCGACAGACCTGGTTGCGGAAATCAACAAAAATTCCGGTAACGCAAAATACATTCCCACTTTCCAGGAAATCAAACAGTATCTGCTCGCAAACTGGCAGCCCGGCGACATCGTCGTAACCTTGGGCTCCGGCGACGTCAATAAACAGCAAATGGTGTTTTTACAGGATTAATATTGGAGGCTCTGCCTCCAAACCACCGCCAAAGGGACGATCATCCCTTTGGAATCCCATTTGTGAAAAATGCCTACGGCATTTTTCGAAGAGAAACAAAACAAACAGTTTAACGTATAATCTTAATTCGAAAAACTGTTTGTTTTTATTTTTTTCAGAAAAGAGGCGGAGGCCTCGCAGGGTTTATTTCTTAATAATAGGCGAGGGCTGGGCGTTATACACGGTGGAGTAAGGCTCCACAGAAGTGGTGAGCCACACGTTGCCGCCAATAACGCTGTGGTGCCCAATGGTTGTGTCGCCGCCCAGTATGGTTGCGCCCGCGTAAATAATCACATCGTTTTCAATATTTGGATGACGCTTGATGCCCTTGACCGGATTGCCGTCCGCGTCCAGTTCAAAGCTTTTTGCGCCAAGCGTTACTCCCTGGTACAGTTTCACATTGTCGCCAATGGTGCAGGTTTCGCCAATCACAACGCCCGTTCCATGATCTATAAAAAAATACCTGCCAACTGTTGCGCCCGGATGAATATCAATCCCCGTAAGCTGGTGGGCGTACTCGGTCATAATGCGGGGCAGCAGCGGCACTTTCAGTTCGTGCAGGCGGTGCGCCAGCCTGAATATGCTGATGGCCTCAAAGGCAGGATAAGAAAGTAAAATTTCTTCTTTGGATACCGCCGCTGGGTCGCCGTTATAGGCGGCCTGTATATCCGTATTCAGCAATGCCGCTATGGACGGCAGGCTGTTCATAAAAGCGATTGTTGTGAGCTGGGCGGTTTCCTTGCACTTGTCGCACTCAAGCCCGCCCTTTGTGTTTTTTTCACACCGGTTCACAAGAACGTCGCGGCAAATTTCATACAGCAAAATAGCCCCCTGCTGCAATTTATCGCATACCACCGTATCCAAAAAGTCCGGGTTTTTTAACGATCTTTGGTATATATTGGGAAACAGCGCGGAGCGGATGAGTTCAATCAGTTTTTCCACGCGGGCTTTCATACCAAACCCGCTGATGCTGTCTTCCGCAATATTGACGTTGTTAATGCGCGTCAATTCTTCCGCCAGTTTTTGCGCTTCACTGTTAAGCCACTCTTTAATGATAAAAACCACCTCCAGACAATTTTTTGGTATGTACAATTATTTTATTATAAAGTATAATGATCGTCAAACAGTTCTCTTAAAGCAAAGGAGTAGCAGAATGCCTATCAATGTCAATGGGGATTTACCGGCAGTTCAAACGCTTTCACATGAAGGCATATTCATCATGACATCAGACCGCGCCCAAAAGCAGGATATCCGCCCCCTGCGGATTGCCATTCTGAACATCATGCCAACAAAGGTTCAAACCGAGACGCAGCTTCTGCGGCTTCTTGCAAACACGCCCCTGCAGATAGAGGTCGTATTATTGCACCCTGCCACGCATACATCCAAAAATACTTCCGAAGAATACCTTAACACATTTTATTCGACATTTGACGAAGTGTGCGGCCAAAAATTCGACGGCCTGATCATCACGGGAGCGCCCGTTGAACAGATGCCCTTTGAGCAGGTAACCTACTGGAAGGAACTCACCCAGATTATGGAATGGAGCCGCGCAAACGTTTTTTCCACCCTGCATATCTGCTGGGGAGCGCAAGCGGGCCTGTATTACCATTATAACATCCCAAAATATTCGCTGGACCAAAAAATGTTTGGCATATTCAAGCATACCTGCAACAATCGCGCAGTACCCCTGATGCGCGGTTTTGACGAAGTATTCTACGCCCCGCATTCCAGGCATACGGAGGTCAGGCGCAAAGACATCCTTGCGCGTCCCGAGCTGGAACTCCTGTGCGAATCGGAAGAATCGGGCGTTTATATCGTAATCGGAAAGCACGGCAGGCAGATATTTGTTACCGGACACCCGGAATACGATCCGGACACCCTGGGAGACGAATACAACCGGGACATTTCCCGCGGCCTGCCCATCGCCGTTCCACGAAACTATTACCCGGGCAACGACCCCAAGGCAACGCCCATCGTCCAGTGGCGTTCACATGCCAGCCTTTTGTTCAACAACTGGCTTAATTATTACGTATACCAGGAAACGCCTTTCGACCTTTCGGGCATCAACAAAGAATAGATTTAAAAAACAGCCGGAAAGCTGTTTTTTTATTGCCTTTATTAATAATAATATTCGTCGTCCGGTATATTTACCACTTCGCGGGTAATATCCGCACCCAGTTTTCTGAGTTTATTTTCAATATGGTCATATCCGCGGTCTATGTATTTAATGTTATGTATCTCCGTCGTTCCGTCCGCCATCAGCCCTGCCACAATCAGTGCCGCGCCCGCACGCAAATCGGTCGCGCGCACCGGAGCGCCTGTCAGTTTCTCCACACCTTCCACCACGGCCACGCGGTCGTCTATGCTTACTTTCGCGCCCATACGGCGTATCTCGTTAATATGCTTAAAGCGGGATTCAAATATATTCTCCACAATCACGCTGGTCCCCAAAGCCGTTGAGAGCAACACCGTGGCCGGCTGCTGCAAATCTGTGGGGAATCCGGGATATGGCAGTGTTTTAATGTGAACCGCCTTGGGGGTTCTATCGCAAAACACCCGTATATAATCAATACCCTCCTGCACAGAAACGCCCATTTCCAGCATTTTTGCTGTTAGCGCCTCCATATGGGTGGGGATCGCGTTGCGCAGTATCACGTCGCCCCGCGTTGCGGCGGCGGCTATCATCAGCGTGCCGGTTTCAATCTGGTCAGGAATGATGGAATAATTGCAGCCATGCAGCTTCTCAACGCCGGTAACGCGGATTACATCCGTGCCCGCTCCCTTTATCTTGGCGCCCATACAGGTTAAAAAATTGGCAACGTCCACCACATGAGGTTCTTTTGCAGCGTTGGTTATGGTGGTAAGCCCATTTGCCCGCACAGCGGCCAGCATCACATTAATGGTTGCCCCCACAGATACAAGATCCAGGTATACATCCCTGCCCACCAGCTTGCCGGAAGAAGTGGCTACCAGCTTACCGTATTCCGTTTTAACGGTAGCTCCCAGCGTTTCCATTCCTTTTACGTGCTGGTCTATGGGCCGCTCCCCAATGGCGCAGCCGCCGGGAAGCAGTATTTCCGCCTCGCCAAAACGGCCCAGCATGGCCCCCAAAAAATAATAGGACGCACGCAGGTTTTTAACAAGAGGATTCGTCACATGGCTGGTATTCAAAGGCGTGCTGTCTATGCGCATCACGCCTGTTTCCGGGTCAAACTCAACAATAGCGCCCAAAGATTCCAGAATTCTTCTTAAAATCAGTACATCCGCAATATTGGGCAGATTCTCAACGGTGGTAACACCCTCCGCCAGAATGGCGGCAGGCAATATGGCGACTGCGGCGTTTTTGGCGCCTGTTATATTTACTTCTCCGTGGAGCGGAATGCCGCCCTTAATCACAAGTTTCTCTATCAAAAATCTGTTCTTGCCTTTCGCTTTAATGAATAAGATGCAATTCTTACAAAGCGGATGTATTATAACACAAGTTCAAATAAAATTCAAACCGGCGCTAAAACATCCGCCTGCGCCACAATATTGCAATGGAAATGCCGGAAATCACGGCGGCAAAAGCCACCACCGCCCAGAAGCCCCAGCTTAGGTCATCAAACGGCAACCCCTTTACATTCATGCCAAAAAAACTGGCGATCATGGTGGGAATAGCCAGCACAATCGTTATTGAAGTCAAAAATTTCATCACAATGTTCAGATTGTTGGAGATAACGGAAGCAAACGCATCCATGGTGCCGCTCAAAATGTCCCTGTAAATTGTACACATTTCAATAGCCTGCTTGTTTTCAACAATAACGTCTTCCAGCAGTTCCAAATCATCCGGATATTTTTTTATCACATTGTTTTTCAGCATTTTTTCCAGCACGATCTCATTGGATTTAACAGACGTAGAAAAATAAACAAGGGATTTCTCCAGCCTCAGCATTTGTATCAATTCCCTGTTTCTCATAGATTTATGCAAAGAATTTTCTATCTGCGTGCTTAGCTTGTCTATCTGGCGCAGATACTGCAAAAACTTGGAAGCGTTTTTATACAAAAGCTGCAAAACAAACCGCGCTTTTTTCTGCGTGTCAAAGCCGCGCACGCGGTTGTTCCAGAAATCTTCAATAATAGACGTTTCCTCCAGGCAAACAGTTACAATGTTGCTGTCTGTCATCACAATGCCCAAAGGAATGGTGGAATACATAAAAGACGTTCCTTCCGGCTCAACCACCGGAATGTCCACCAATATAAGCGTCTGGTCCATCTCCGTATCAATACGGACGGTTTCTTCTTCGTCCAAGGCTGCGCGCAGAAAATCCGGCTCTATCAAAAGAGCTTGGGCCACTTTCTGTATTTCGTCCTTGGTGGGATCCGCCAGGTGGATCCACGCGTTCGGCTCCATTGCAGAGATCTCCTCCAGCGTGCCTCCCTTTGCGGTAGACATAATCCTGATCAAATAAAAACACCCACTTTCTTATCGAAGCGGGCACAATTCAATGTTAGAGATGCGCTGCATGTATCCCCGCTTCTATTTTTTGATTTGTTCCGATGCATAATCGGGGATCCGCGTCCACGCATTTCACCTCCTGCGTTTTCTACTCCAATATTATATAATTTTGCACACCTGAAATCAACTTAAAACTTTTTTATTTGCCTTTTTACAATTTTTTGTTATAATTTATATAGTTTAATCTGCGCAAACTATACTACAGGTCAAAAGTGGGGAAATGCGAATGGAAGATAACGCAGTGCACGAGGAGCGGACGATGACGCGTTTGCAAAAATATCATAAAAAAGACGTACCGTCCATATCTCCCGATGAAATTGCTCCCCCGGAAAAGACCTCCAGACTAAGCAAACAAACCGTTATAACAAAAATCAATGCCACTCCAAAAACAAAAGCCAAAAACAAAATCAAGAAAGAAAAAAAGTCTTCGGCCGCAAAAGGCTGGGTTGTCACCATATTGCTGGCCATCATCATCTCGCTGGCCCTGCGTATCTTTGTTCTTGAAATTGTAATGGTAGACGGAGACTCCATGACCCCCACCCTGAATTCGGACCAGCGGGTTGTTGTGGACAAGGTTTCACGTTATTTCAGTCTGCCCCAGCGCGGGCAGATCGTTGTTACCAAGTACCCCGATATGTCCGGATACTATGTAAAACGGCTTGTAGGCCTGCCCGGCGATATCATAGAAATTAAGCGCAACATAATCTATGTTAACGGTTCGCCTCTGCAGGAAAATTATCTGCCTGCCGGGCAGCAGATAGCGGACATGGGGCAGACGACGGTTCCCGTGGGTACCATATTCGTGGTGGGCGACAATCGCTCTGTATCATTGGATTCACGTTCTCCGCTGGTTGGCCCCGTATTACTGGATAATTATTTGGGTAATGCGTTCCTGGTTATCTGGCCGCTTGACGAAATACGCCCATTAATATAAGGATTTTGCAATGAGAGCTGTAGGAGCTAAAGAAAAAAAAGAATCTCCCTGGGGATGGGTTATTTCCATCGCCATTGCGGTAGGGGTGGCAGTCCTGATCCGCACGTTTGTGTTTGAACCAATTTCCGTACTGGGAGATTCCATGCTTCCCACCCTGCACAGCGGCCAAAGCCTGGGTGTGGAAAAGGTATCCCGCTATTCCTCCCTGCCTGCACGCGGCCAAATTGTGATCGTGACAGACCCGGATAACAACGAAACGGTGGTAAAACGGGTGATTGGGCTGCCGGGCGATTCAGTTGAAGTAAAAAACAGCAAGGTTTATATTAATGGGCAGGCGTGGTCCGAGCCGTATATCAGTGAAACGCCCTACGGCGATTTTAAGGCAATCACCGTTCCGGCGGATTCCATATTTGTAATGGGTGACAATCGCGCCAATTCCAAAGACAGCCGTTTCTTCGGCTCCATTGGCAAAAACTATATTATAGGCCATGCGCTTTTCGTCATCTGGCCGCTCACGCAAATCCATTCGGTTTCATAAACAAGCGTTTGCAGGCATTCAAACGGCGCTCAACCGCCTTGTTCTTTTACAAGGCCTACAGCTGCCGTTCCACAAATCCACCCTTATACATTTGTCCGTTATTTGACGCGTTGCCCAACTACCCGCATGCATATAAAGGAGAATATCAATGAGAGCTGTAGGCACAGCGCAAAAAAAAGAGTCTGGCTGGGGATGGGTTATTTCCATTGCAATCGCAGTGGCCGTTGCGCTCGTCATCCGCTCTTTTGTTTTTGAACCAATTCTCGTTCTGGAAAGCTCCATGCTTCCCACGCTGCACGAAGGGGAGAGCATGGGCGTAGAAAAAATATCCCGCTATTCCTCTCTGCCCGCCCGCGGCGATATTGTAATCGTAACCGCTCCCGATAACAATGAAACGTTGGTCAAGAGGGCTGTTGGGCTGCCGGGCGATACTCTTGAAGTTAAAAACAGCAAACTGTATGTAAACGGGCAAGCCGTCTCCGAGCCGTATGTAAGTCAAACGGCCTACAATGATTTTAAAGCCGTTACCGTTCCGGAGGGCTGCATTTACGTAATGGGAGACAACCGCGCCGTTTCCAAAGACAGCCGTTTCTTTGGGCCCGTGAACCGCAGCGCCATTATAGGCCACGCCCTGTTCGTCATCTGGCCCTTAAACGAGATACATGCCCTTGAATAAACAACGTTTACTTAAAATAACCTGGTATATAGGCTTTTTATTTTGTGTTCCTCAATCCGTATATCTTTGAAACCTCCTGAACAAACATAATGCCGTTCCCCGGTTTGTCCAGATCAAGAGACGTCTGAATGGAAGACGCAATGGCTTCTGTTTGCCCATTTTCCGAAATGATCAGCACAACTTCTTTCTCAGGCTCTATTTCCATGGCAAAAAGTTTGCTGGTTTCATGAATCCCCGAACCCCTGGCATTCATTATTGTCCCGCCTGTGGAGCCTGCCTTGGTTGCCGCTTCAATAACGGCTTCTGCATTTCCTTTATCAACTATAACGTAGATGGCATTATACATAATGGCGTTTGTTCCTCCACTTTCATTACAAGTACCGGGCTGGCAATTTCTGCTGCCATACATTTGGGCAACAGGCGTGCAAAAAGCTATTCCGTGATGCGGTTTGCCGAATCTATATTCTTTATCAAGATACTCAAGCAAACAATGCGCCGCTTCACTGCCAGTAAGCATCAGCACAATTTCCTTCTGCTCGTCGTACAGTTCCAAAAATTTCAAAATGCCGTTTTTAACGGTGCCTCTTCCCAATAATATGGTGCCGCCGCATACCCCATGTTTTTTGGCTGCGTGCAATATTTTTGTTCCCCAGCCATCATTCACTATTACTGTCAAGAGCTCAAATTTATACTCTGTTCTACAGCTTTCCAATTTGTTCGAGCCCTCCCTTTCTGGATTTTATTTTATAAATAATACCAAGAATCTGCAATGTAATCAATGGGAACAATGCAACCATGGCAATCATTCCAAATCCGTCCACCAGTACGTTGGCAGTTTCAACAGCCTGCGCGGCGCCTTGCGTAAAGGCCAGTATAAAAGTAGCCGTCATTGGCCCGGACGCCACCCCACCGGAATCAAACGCAATACCAACAAACAGTTTGGGAGCAAAAAAGGAAAGCAAAACAGAAACGCCATAGCCTGGCAGCAGATAATGCCAGAGTTGCAGCTCTGGCACAAGAATCCTCACGGCAGAAAGGGCCACAGCGCAGCCAATACCAATGGACAGTGCGGACAAAACAGCGCTCCGCTTAATATACCCGCCGGTTACTTGTTCAATGTTCTTTGTTAATACGTGCACCGCGGGTTCCGCCAGAATGGTCACCATACCCAATACAAAGGCCACCGTAATAAAAATCGATTTGTTCTCCAGCAGCGACACAGTATAGCCAATAACGCTTCCCGCCTCCATAAAACCGGCGTTTACCCCCACCAAAAAGAACACCAGGCCCACAAATGTGTACAGCAGGCCCACCAGTATCTTGATCAGCGGTTTTTTAGGCAGTTTAAATGAAATTAACTGAAAAATCACAAAAATAGCAAGCAGGGGCAGCAAGGCTATAAATGTTTCCATTCCAATAACCGGAAGCTTTTGCATAAACGGAGCCAAAACAGATTGGGAATGAACCGCCTCCGTTTCCGCGCCGCCCGTTATCTGTATGGATCCGGAGAAGGCGCTCATCAGCAAAACCGCCATAATGGCGCCGGTAGACGCAATCGCAACCAAGCCAAAGCTGTCCTTCTCAGATGCTTTGCTGTCTTTTTTGAGTACGGAGACGCCAATGGCCAGCGCCAATATAAACGGAACGGACAAAGCCCCCGTAGTGGCTCCGGACGCGTCAAACGCAATGCCAATAAATTCTGCAGGGGAGAACAGGGCCAATAAAAGAATGATTCCATACAATATGGACAGTATAATATACAAAGGAATGTTTTTTATGATCCTGACAAGCCCAAAAGCAAGCAATACGCCAATACCAACCGACACAACCACCACAAGGCCGAATTTGGATACCAGGCCTTCCGTAACGGTGTCAACCTGGCCGGCAAGGATATGCAGGTCGGGCTCGGCCACAGAAACAATAAAAGCAATCACAAAGCCCAAAACAGCTATGATCCATAACTTGTTTGTTTTAACCAGCGAATGTCCCATTTTATTTCCAATCGGTGTTACACCCAAATCAACGCCAATCAAAAATATGGTCAATCCCACTATGATAAAAAACGCTCCGAGCAAAAACCGCATGATAAGAACCGGTTCCAGAGGCGCGACGGTAAAATTCAAAATCAACACAATGACGGTAATGGGTAAAACAGCGTACAAAACCTCTTTTAATTTGTGCGTAAGTACATTCAATAAACCAATTACCTCCATCTACAGTTTTTTAACATTGTCAATTTAATTATAAGCCAAAAACAGAATTAAATAAACCGTTTTTTAATAGATTTTATAAAAATCTCTGCCGGCCTCATCCTGTCTTTTTTGTTCACGCAAAATCTCTTTTTATTAATAGCAATCATACAACGCCGCTATTCAGGCAGCTAAAATTTAAAACAAACGGACCGCGCGCCCGCTCCTTTAAAAAAAGCCAAAGGATCAGCCGGTCCTTTGGCGTCTTTCATTGCTCATGTTTAAATTTAAATGTCTTACTCTTCTTCCAGCACAGCCTTGATCCTGCGGACGCCGGAGGAGGAGCTTTGCTCTTTTACAATCTTAAACCGGCCCAACTCCGCAGTGTTGCCTGCATGCGGCCCGCCGCAAATCTCCTTGGAATAGCCCTCTATGGTATACACCTTTACAGTTTCGCCGTATTTGGATTCAAACACGCCCACGGCTTTCTGCGCCCGCGCCTCGTCCAGGGTCATTTCCTGCATTCTAACGGGCACCCGGTTCCGAATCGCGCAGTTCACAAACTCCTCCACGCGGTTCAGCTCGTCCTGCTCTATTTTGCGCTCAAAGTTAAAATCCACGCGCAGGCGCTCGGCTGTAATATTGGAGCCTTTCTGGTTAATGTCCTCGCTCAAATATTTGCGCAGGCCGGCCAGCAACAGATGCGTTGCGGTGTGCAGGCGCGCCGTCTGCATACTGGTATCCGCAAGGCCGCCCGCAAACCGCTGCTCAGCCCCCGCGTGCGAAAGTTCCTGGTGGTGCGCAAACGCAACGTCAAAGCCTTCCTTGTCCACCGTAAGGCCGCGCTCCGCGGCAATTTCAAGCGTAAATTCTATCGGGAACCCAAACGTATCATACAGGCGGAACGCACTTTTTCCATCTATCACGCTGCCCTCCAGCTTTTCCGCTAATTTGTCAAACTCGCGCAGCCCCTGCGTAATGGTCTTCTGAAAGCGGTCTTCTTCCTTTGCAATCTCATCCTGAATCTTGGCTTCGTTTGTACCAAGTTCAGGGTATGCGTGTTTGTATTTATCTATCACAGCCTTTGCAATTGTGTCAAGGCTGCCCTGTTCTATCCCAAGCTGCTGCGCAAACCGCGTTGCCCGGCGGATTAACCTGCGGAGCACATAACCCTGATCCACATTGGAGGGCGTAATACCGCGCTCGTCGCCAATCATAAAGGTGGCGCAGCGCACATGGTCCGCAATAATTCGGAACGCCTTTTTCTCGTCCGCGTACTTCTTGCCGGAGAGCGCCTCAATTTTATTAATTACGGGTGCAAACACATCCGTATCGTATACAGATTCCACGCCCTGCAGAATGGCGATAGTGCGGTCAAGCCCCATGCCCGTGTCCACGTTTTTTTGCGCAAGGGGCTCGTATTTGCCTTCTGCGTCCTTGTTATATTCCATGAACACGTCGTTCCATATTTCCAGATATTTTCCGCAGTCACAGGAAGGGTCGCACGCTTCGCAGCACTTGGGCTTGCCGGTGTCTATAAACATCTCGGTATCCGGACCGCACGGGCCGGTAATGCCTGCGGGGCCCCACCAGTTGTTCTTCTTGGGCAAAAAGAAAATGTGGTCCGCGGCTACGCCCAGCGAAAGCCAGGTATTGTAGCTTTCCATATCGCGCAGCGCATTCTCGTCCCCCGCAAATACGGAAAAATACAGCTTGTCCTTCTCAATTCCAAGCCATTTGCCGCTTGTCAAAAATTCAAAGCTCCAGGAAATGGCTTCTTTTTTAAAGTAATCGCCCAGGGACCAGTTGCCAAGCATTTCAAAAAAAGTGCAGTGGGATGCATCCCCCACCTCGTCAATGTCACCCGTGCGGACGCATTTTTGCACGTCGGTCAGCCTCGTTCCGGCCGGGTGTTTTTCCCCCAGCAAATAAGGTACGAGCGGATGCATGCCCGCCGTTGTAAATAATACCGTCGGGTCGTTCTCGGGAATCAGGGACGCGCTGCGTATCACCGCATGCCCCTTTTCGCTAAAAAACGCCAGGTAAAGTTCCCTTAATTTGTCGCTTGTTAAACGCTTCATATTTTCCTCCAAAATCAAGTGCAAAGTTTTAAAATTGTATTTGCTATAATATCACCGGCCCGGATCAGCGAATCGATAGAAATCGATTCGTCCGGCTGATGTTCCGTGCCTGTTTCGCCCGGAAAAGTGGGCCCAAACGCCACGGAGTTTTTAAACACGCGCGCATAGGTGGCCCCGCCAATCTGTATACAGTACGCCTCCTCCTGTGTAACCTCTTCGTAAGCTTCTTTAAGGCTACGAATCAGTTCAGAATTCTCGGGTACATGGTGCGGCGGCATTGCATGCAGTTCCGCTATTTCATATCCGGGAAAAGCCTTTTTAATCTTATCCAGTATGGCTTCCTTGTTTCCGCTTACCGGATAACGGATATCCACATGCGCGCTTATAAAGCCGTTTTCCATTTTAACGGCCCCCAGGTTCAGCGTCAGGCGGCCAGAAAAATCCTCGCTTGCAATCCCCATCCGCTCCCCAAAGCAGTCGGTATTAATATGGCTGCCAAGGGCATACACAAGATCCGTCATGCTGCTTTTTTGCAGGGGCAGGGTATTCAAAAACGCAACCAAATAGGCCACGGCATTGTACCCCTTTTGCGGCTTGGAGCCGTGCGCCGCCAGCCCAAAGGAAGAAATAACGGTTTCGTCTCCCTTTTTTTCTGCCTTCAGGGGATATCGGGTATTGGTATTGTATAAAGAAACAGCTTTTGCTATGGATTCCGGCTGCCCGCGCAGCACGCATTCCGCAAAGTTTGGCACCACATTCACGCGTGTTCCGCCCTTAATGGATACAAGCGCAATGCCCCCCGGCTCAATCTCGCCCACCGGCTTGCGCAGGGCAAAATGCAGCAGCCCTTTTTCGGCGTTTATAATTGGAAAATCCGCATCAGGGGAAATGGCGAACGCAGGCTCGGCGGGTTCTTTCTCACGGTAAAACTTCATGTCTGCCCAGCCTGACTCCTCGTCACATCCAAAAATAAGCCGCACTTTTTTATTGAGGCTCTTGCAGTTTTCCTTAATGGCATACAGCGCGTAAAGCGAAGCAATTGCAGGGCCCTTGTTGTCCACCGCGCCCCGGCCGTATATACGGCCATCCTTTATGGTGCAGCCAAACGGTTCCACCGTCCAATTTTCGCCCGCCGGAACCACATCCAGGTGGGTCAGAATGGCAAACTGTTCCTCCCCTTCCCCATATTCCACATATCCCAGATGGGAGAACATATTAACGCCGTCAAAATCCAGCTTTTCCGCCAGGTTCAGCATATACAGAAGCGCGTCAAATACGCCCTTTCCATAGGGCATATTGACCTGCGGCTCATCCTTAACGCTCGGAATCGCCATTAAACCGTCCAGGGCTTCCAAAATCTGCTGCTTATATGTGATCAAAGAAAAATCCATCATAAGCCTAAACCACCAAAAATCATACTTGATATATTATATCAAACAATTCCCTGTTTTACACACTTTTTTAAAGAGCCGGCAAAAAATGTTTTATTAAAAAACCTTCGCCGTGATATAATGAAAATAAACCAAAATATTACAAAACAAGCCATAAGTTGAGGAAATTTCTATGCACGGAGGACACAGGGAACGGGTTCGTGAACGGTTCCTGCAGGAAGGCTTATCCGCATTCTCAGACGTGCAGGCGCTGGAGCTTCTGCTGTTCTATTCCATACCCCGCCAGGATACAAATACAATTGCGCACAGGCTGCTGGAACGCTTTGGTTCCCTGCAGAACATATTTGAGGCCGACGCCGCCGATATCGCTTTGGTAGAAGGCGTGGGTACAAGCTCCGCCATCCTGATCCGGCTGCTGCCCGAGATGACGCGCAAATTCTGGATTGGAAACAAGACGCAAAAAACGCGCGTCAGTTCAGTGGAAGAAGCGGCTACCTTCATCAAGCCTATCCTGTTTGGAAAACCCATAGAGCACGTATATATCTTCTGCCTGGACAACAGCTACCGCGTCAAGCATTATGACTGTATCAGCCGGGGCACGATAAACGACGCGACCATTTACCTGCGCAGCGTTGTCCAGTGCGCCATCCGGCTCAACTCAAACAAAATTCTGCTTGCGCACAACCATCCGGGCGGCCATCCCGCCCCAAGCGATACGGACATGCGCACAACCGGTATGATCTCAGAAGCGCTTGCTCCCCTTGGCATAGAGCTGGTGGATCACCTTATTTTTGCAGACCATGCATTTTTCAGCTTTTCCCAAAAGCACATGGCAAAACAATGTGATTGCGCCCCCACAGGCGGCCAAGCATCTTATTTGCCGGATTCGCAAGATTATGAATGAATGATTGCAAAACATTCCACATAATTGTATAATATGGGTAATGTTTGAGTCAGGAGGTTAAAAAATCATTGGCGATTGAATATTTTCATATCAAAGAGCGTGATTTTGACTTGGTTGAACAACTTGTGCAAATGGAAAGCACTGCGTTTGAAGGCAGCGGCGCTCTTGATGTTTTTGAGCTGATTGCCATGCTCAGGCATGCCCGAGTCTATGTTGCGGTAGAAGACGACCAGATCAAGGGTGCCGTTTACTTTATGCGCAACTTTGACAACCCGGATAAAGTGTTTTTGCACAGCATCAATATTGCCAACCCTGAGGAAACGCCCAATCTGGGCGTATCCCTGCTGAATATTGCGTTTACGGACATGCAGGCATTTGGCATAAAGGTTGTGGAGGTCAACGTGGATCCCGCGAATTTCAGGGCTTTAAAAGTCTACCGTGAACAGTTGGGCTTTGTGGCCTGCGACAGTATTCAAAGCGATGTTCTGAGCGGCGAAGAGATACTGATACTGCAAAAAGAATTATAATCCAAAGCGGGCACTTTTGTCCCTCTGAAAGAAACCGGAATAAAACAAAAAGACGGCGGCCATAAAAAGCTGCCGTCTTAATTTTAACAATACTTAGCTGAGCCCGTAACCACTCTCAAACAGCAGGTTCGCGCTTTTTTCAATATCGCCGGTAGCCTTATACAACGGCATGGGCAGCTTGCCCGTAAACGGAACTTCACCCACAAGAGGCGCGGCAACACCCTCGCCCTCGCTGCCAGGCAAATAGCACATCACCGCAGCGTCCCATCCCGCTATATAATCGCCAATCAATACATTCCGCCCCGCCACAATCAGTGTAACGATTGGCTTGCCCAGGCTTTGCGCTTTTGCAATCGCGCCCTCGTTGCCTTTCAGCGCCAGTTTGCCTGTTATGGAGAGGTCCTCCGTATCGCCTTCGTACTCGGCATACGGCTCCTCTCCCAGCGCCAGCAGCACAATGTCAGCTTCGCCAGCCCGGCTTTCATCCGTTATAATGGTAAGGCCGTATTGGTCCGCATAAGATTGAAGCCCCTCCAGTATGGATTTGCCTTCGGTCAGCCTCCTGTCCGGGAGCCCCTGCCAGCTTAATGTCCATCCGCCGCACTGTATGCCGATGCTGTCCGAAGCGGGGCCAAACACATAAATTTTCTGCCCGCGTTTAAAGGGCAGTATATTGCTGTCGTTTTTAAGCAGCACCTGGGATTTTTCCACCAGTTTCTTGGCAAGGGCCCTGCCTTCGGCGCTGCCTAGTTCTTTAACCTGATTCGTAGTCTGATCGGGATACGGGTTTTCAAACAGTCCCAAATCAAACTTCACGGTCAAAATACGCGCAACAGCGTCATCCACCCGCTCCTTGGGTATGGCCCCGCTGCCAACGCCGCTTACAATAGCCTTAATCGCTTCCTTATATTTGTTCGGCTCCATCAGCATATCTATGCCCGCGTTAACGGCAGCCTCCACCTTCGCCTCATACGTAGGCGCATCAATTCCATTAATGCCCTCCCAGTCGGATACCACAAAGCCTTTGAAGCCGTATTCGCCTTTCAGCACGTCTGTGATCATGTGCTTGTTTTCATGCATTTTAACTCCGTTATAGGAGCTGAACGAAACCATCACGCACTGCAGGCCGTTTTCTATCAGCGTTTTATAGGGCGCCAAATGCAGCTGTTTGAACGTTTCCTCGTCCATCTGCACATCTCCGCGGTCTATCAGGTAATCTCCCTCGCCCGTGCCAAATTTTGTGCCGCCGTCCCCTGCAAAATGCTTTGCCGTAGATAATACGCCCTCCTGCTGCTGCCCTTTTAAATACGCCAAAGCCAGTTTGCTTACCAGCTCCGGGTCGCTGGAATAGCTTTCATATGTGCGCCCCCACCGGGGGTCCTGCACAACCGCCACACAGGGCCCAAAATTCCACAGCGTGCCCGTCAGTTTCATTTCTCCGGCCACATAGGCACCCATTTCCTGCGTCAGTTCCGCATCATTTGCCGCACCAATCCCTATGTTGTGCGGGAATATGACTGCGTCAAGAACAGTGTTCTGGCCGTGAACGGCGTCCAGGCCGTATATAAACGGTATTTTTAATTCTCTGGAAAGCGCCGCTTTCTGATAACCATCAATCGCTTTATTCCAAATTTCCACGGTATTCTTGCCGCCCGGCACAGATCCCCCGCCACTCAGTACAGAGCCAAGTCCAATATCCGCCATATCTTCAGCGGTCACATTGGCTTGTTCTCCCTGTACCATCTGGGCCGCCTTATCTGCAAGAGTCATTCTGGAAAGCAGGTCGGATACGCGCTCCTGCACGGTTTTGGATGCGTCAAGGTAGACCTGCGCGCCGCTTTGTTCAGCGAGGGTGGTTTGGGATGCAGACACCCTTTGTGCTGCCGTGCTTTGTGCCGCGGGAGAGACCGGAGTGCATGCCGCCAGTGCAAAAACTAAAAAACAGCAAATTAATGGGATGATCAGCTTCTTCATAGGTACCTCCTATTATTGGGAATCATATCCATATAGAACGTACTGCATCCGGCAGCGAAAATCAATCACCCCGGCAACGAAATTTACGAAAACAAAAAACCGGGTGCAACCCGGTTAATCCTACTGTCAAGATCGTTTTTATAAATGCGCCGCCGCCATTTTTATGTAAACGTCCTTACTCGGAAACTTGCGCCAATCTCTTCCGCTATTTTTTTGCACCTGGCTATATCTTCTTCCCCTATCACGTCCACCACAGAGAATTTCACGGCAATCCCGTTTGCGACGCAGTCGCGCGCAAACTGCAGCATATGCAGATATCCTTCCTTGCCGTATACGCTGTGGCACACTTCGTCATATTTCCCGGGATCGGAGTTATTGAGGCTGATGGAGACCAAATCCACAAGGCCTGCAAGCTCTTTTGCAATATTCCGTTTATGAAAAGCGCTTGCGTGCCCGTTGGTGTTGAGGCGCACATTTCCGCCATAACTTTTTACATACTTTGCTATTTCCTTCAGCTCTTCAATCCTGATGGTAGGCTCCCCAAAACCGCAGAACACAACGTCCCTCTTGTCCTTCTCCAAAAGCTCTATTACTTCCCGGGCAGTTGGTTCCTTTTTAAGCCACAGGTTATATCCGTCCACCCCGTTATGGTTGTTGCGAATACAAAACGTGCATTTGTTGGTGCATTTGTTGGTAAGATTGATATAAGATTTTCCGTCGTACTCATAAACGTAGATATCCAAGCACTTATTCCTCCGTTATTTTAAACAGCCTCTTTGCGTTGTCTTTTGTAATACGAGCCACTTCTGAAACCGGCATCCCTTTGATTTCAGAAAGTTTTTCCGCCACAAGCCGCACATACGCCGGTTCGTTCCGCTTGCCTCTGTGCGGTTCGGGCGTCATATACGGGCAGTCCGTTTCAATCAAAATGCGGTCCATAGGCACAGCCTGCGCCGCTTCCAGCGCACGCCGCGCGTTTTTAAAGGTAAGCGATCCGCCAAACGCAATATAAAATCCGCTCTCCGCGTAGCGGATGGCCATCTCTGCACTGCCCGAAAAACAATGCAGTTCTCCGCGAACCCCTGCGCCGCAAAGAATATTCCATGTGGCTTCCGCCGCTTCCCGGCTGTGTACCACAATGGGCAGGCCGAGGTCTTTTGCCAGATTAATCTGCGCCGCAAACACCTTCGCCTGCACATCCCTAGGGCTGAAATCATAATGAAAATCCAGCCCAATCTCGCCGATGGCAACTACTTTTTTGCTTTTGGCGAGCAGCCGGATCTTCTCTTCCACCTGCGGCGTATAGCCGCTTGCGCTATGCGGATGCACGCCAATCGCGGCGTATATCCTGTTATTAGTCTCTGCGAGCTGCACGGCCTCTGCAATGTCACCCGCGTCCGTGCCGCACTCAATCACAAAATCTATGCCTTCGCCCGGAAATCGGCCGATAATTTCATTGCGCATTCCGCCAAACCGTTCGTCCAGCAAATGCGTATGCGTGTCGCAAAACATCAGCCCACAATCTCCCCGTCCGCAACATCCCTGTTTGCGGTCAACAGCGCAATATCCGGATTGCTGCCCACCGCCAGTATCATTCCTTCCGAAAGAACGCCCCGTAATTTAACCGGTTTCAGGTTGGCAACGATCACAACGGTTTTTCCAACCATCTGCTCAGAGGAATACGTTTCCCGGATGCCGGATACGATGGTGCGCGTCTCCTCTCCGCATTTTACTTTGAGTTTCAAAAGCTTGTCCGAGCCTTCCAGAGTTTCCGCTTCCAAAACTTTGGCTGTTTTAAGCAGAACTTTTTTAAACTCGTCAATGGTGATTTCCGCGGCCTGTGCCTCCTCTTTGGGGGCGGGCTTTTCAGCCGCTTTCTCCAGCTTTTGCAGTTCTTCCAATTCTTTTTGTATATCGATCCGCGGGAACAGGGCCTCTCCTTTGCAAACCGTTGTTCCCGTTTCAACGGCGCCGTATGCCTGGATGCTTTCCCATGTGCCTTTGTCGTCGGGCACTCCAAGCTGCGCGCGTATTTTTACCGCGGTAGCGGGCATAACAGGAGAGACGAGCACAGAAACAATCCGGAGCCCCTCCGCCAAGTGATACAACACTGCCGCAAGGCGGTCCATATTTGCCTTGTTATTTGTGTCCTTTGCCAAAACCCAGGGCGCGGAAATATCTATGTATTTATTCAGCGCGCTTATATACTGCCAGATTGCTGTAAGCGCATCCGAATAACGCATGCTCTCCAGCGCTCCGCCCGCCTGCGCCGAAAGCCTTGAAGCAATGCCAAGAATCTCCGCGTCTTCCGGATAACTTGCCGCCGGTTTGGCAATCTTTCCGCCAAAATACTTGTCTATCATGGCAACGGTGCGCGAAAGCAAATTCCCAAGATCGTTCGCCAGGTCTGCGTTCATACGCGTGAGGAGAGCCTCGTTGGAAAATAATCCGTCCGCGCCAAAAGGAACCTCGCGCAACAAAAAATACCGGATAGCGTCGCTGCCGTACCGGTTTACCAATATAACGGGGTCCACCACATTGCCCTTGGATTTGCTCATTTTGCCGCCGTTTAAAAGCAGCCAGCCATGCCCAAATACCATTTTGGGAAGCGGCAAACCCAGCGCCATCAGCATAATGGGCCAGGTGATGGTATGAAAGCGAACAATCTCCTTGCCCACAATATGCAAATCTGCCGGCCAATATTTCCGGAACTTGGAATCGTCGGCGGACAGGTATCCCAAAGCCGTAATATAATTGGAAAGCGCGTCCAGCCAAACATATACCACATGTTTGGAATCGAATGTCACCGGAATTCCCCATTTAAAAGATGTGCGGGATACGCACAAATCCTCCAGCCCGGGCAGCAAAAAGTTTTTGAGCATCTCATTTTTCCTGCTTACCGGCTGGATAAAATCCGGGTGTTCCTCAATATATTGAATCAGCCTGTCTGCGTATTTGGAGACGCGGAAAAAATAGCTTTCTTCCTTTGTCTTCTGCACCTCGCGGCCGCAGTCCGGGCATTTGCCGTTCACAAGCTGCCTGTCCGTCCAAAAAGATTCGCAGGGTGTGCAGTACCAGCCCTCGTACTCGCTCTTATAAATATCGCCCTGTGCATGCAACTTTTCAAACATTTTTTGCACGCATTTTACATGGCGTTCATCTGTCGTGCGCAAAAAATCATCGTTTGTAATGTCCAGCATTTTCCACAATGCCTGTATGGAAGCAACAATTCCGTCCACATATTCTTTTGGGCCAACGCCTTTTTCCTGGGCAATCTTCTCAATCTTTTGCCCGTGTTCATCCGTACCCGTTAAAAACATTACGTCGTAGCCCATCAGGCGTTTCATCCTGGCCAGCGCATCTGTGGCAACGGTACAATAAGCATGTCCAATATGCAAACGATCGCTGGGATAATAGATTGGCGTGGTCACATAAAATTTTTCGGGCATACGGTCACTCCTCTGTGTAAGCTTATGCAAATCTTAACGAAACACAAAATCACTTTGTAATGATTCCTTCTTTATATACAGGAACAACCGGGAATAAATTCTCCTGCAGGCAAAACTCCACGTCTGTGCCATGGCCTGTCCCGGCAAGATATTCAGATTGCCTGCATCCTTCCAGCGCCACGATCAGGTTTTTTCTGGAATTCCTGTATAGTTTCAGCGCAACGCGCCCCAGGTCGTCCAACTCCACCGCAGCATCCAACTCCATAATGCGGTCCAGGATGCACCCGGCGGCAAGGATATCGTCCGTAGAAAATTTGCCCTGTGTGCCAGCGCACACAAGGTATGTATCCCTGCCAATTTCCACCACCCTGTCCGCAACCGCTTCGGCGTTCAGTATGGCGCCTATCAGCACATCCGTGGCTTCGTCACACCGTTTAATGGCGGCCGAACCGTCGGGCGTATAAAAAATAATCGTCTTTTCCCATATGGCTGTATCCATGTATTCCAGCGGAGAATTTCCAAGATCAAACCCCTGGATTTTTTTCGCGTCCATTTCCCCGCCCAGAAGGACTTCCCCTTCGGAAGCTTTTTTAATGTCCGCGGCCTCCATAGGATTGGCGGCTGGAATCATACGGTCGCATTGGTGGTGCATTGCCGTTATAATTGTAGAGGATGCCCGCAGGACATCCACAACCACAGCCGTCTTATCAGTCAATTCGCCTGTCTTTAAATACTTGGATGATACTGATACTGTTATTTGCATTTCTTGCCTGCCTTTTTATGATTACTAACTTTACTACAAAACCTTTATTTTTTCAAGTTTTTTTGCCCATGCCGCATTACTGAAACATAAGCGTGCACACCACAACGGCGGTAACCGCTCCTGTTACCTCCGCAATAAGCGAGGCCGGTATGGTATGGCGCGTGCGCTTTACCCCAATGCTGCCGTAATACAGGGATACGGTATAAAAGAGCGTTTCAGAAGAACCCATCATTGTGCTGGCCACCCTTCCCGCAAACGAATCCGGCCCTGACATGGTAAAGATGCCCACCAATATACCTACAGCCGCCCCTCCCGAGAACGGCCGGATAAGCGCCAGAGGCAATATTTCCGGGGGAAAAGCAGGCCCAATAAGCGCGGCTATTCCCTGCGCAATATACCCAAAACAACCGGATGCGTTAAATATATCCACGGCAAACACCATGCCCACCACATAAGGCAGTATTTTAAACGCAATACTTATGCCGCCCTTTGCGCCCTTTACAAACGAGTCGAATACCGGAACCTTTTTGCTCAGGCCGGAGGCAATCACAATCAGTATAAATCCGGGAACGCACAGCATGGAAATGTATGTGATCAGGTCCATTCTAATACCTTCTTTCCATGATCTTGGCAAGCACAATGGCCGCCAAGGTGGAGACGCCTGTTGTAATCAGGGAGGGCAGCACAATATCCGCCGGGTTTGCCGAGCCGTATGCGCCCCGAATCGCAATCAGCGTTAGGGGCAGCAGTTGAATGGAGGACGCATTAATTACCAAAAACATCACCATAGCATTGCTGGCGATTGTCCGGTGCCCGTTCAGTTTATCCAGTTCGCGCATAGCGGAAAGGCCAAAAGGCGTCGCCGCGTTTCCCATTCCCAGTATGTTGGCCACCAGGTTGAGCGACATATATCCTGCCGCCTCGCTGTTTGGCGGCACATCCGGAAACAAAAACATAAGAACCTTTTTCAGCCTGGCCGCAAGCCGGTCCACAATACCAGAGTCTTTTGCTATATTGAGTATGCCCATCCAAAAAACATATATCCCTATCAGGCCAATAATCATTGCCGCGGAATTCTTTGCGCTGTTTAAAACCGCGTTCACAATCGCTTCCTGCCTGCCGGTGGCAATACCCACTAAAATGCCAACCACAACCATAAAAACCCAAACAAAGTTCAGCATACCATCACCCTGTTCATTACTATGCCATGCACACGCGGCCTATACCTGTATACCTGTTTTGTGGGCTTTATTAAATAATTGTGAACATCTTACAAAAAAGATTGGATTTTTGTTGTATACGTGGTAAAATATGTATTGATACATAAGAAATGTGATTTTTTTATGTGAATATGCAAATAAATAATTGACGAATATTGTTAGATTTGTTATTATAAGAAAAGTACCCAGAAACTGAAAGGAAGTAAAAACTATGAAATCTACAGGAATCGTGCGCCCTGTTGATTCACTAGGGCGAATTGTTCTACCTATTGAGTTGAGAAGAATTCTCAACATCAATTGCAAGGACCCGGTTGAAATTTTTGTGGACGAAGACAAGATCGTTCTCAAAAAATATCAGCCTTCTTGCATTTTTTGCGACAGCATGGACGACATCAAGATTTACAAAGGTAGAAACGTATGTGCTAAATGCATAAGTGAATTGAAAAAATAAGCCTAGCCTAAAGAAACTTTATAAACCTTATTCTTAGGCAACCCAAGACGCCCGGCAACTTCAGTTACGGCGTCTTTTTTACTCATTTGTTTTTCCAGGCATTGCTGCAGCATGGCCCTTATTTCATTCTCGGTCATTTCGGCCGTATCTTTTGGGCATTGCAGAATCAGCACAAACTCGCCCCGCACCTCTTTTTTTTCAAAGTAGGCAATCGTTTCCTCCACGCTTCCAAAAAAGTATTCCTCATACACCTTAGTAAGTTCCCTGGCGGCGGTCACCTGCGCCTCCGGCCCGCACACGGCAAGAATATCCCGCAGCGTCTGCAAAACGCGGTGGGGCCCCTCGTACAGCACAACAGGCAGCCCAAAACCTTTTATGGTTTCAAGCTGCTTTTTGCGTGCAGCCGCCTTCGCCTCCAGAAAACCCCAGAACACAAACCTGCCTTCGCCTGCCGGAGCAGCGGACAGGGCCGCTATGGCGGCGCAGGGGCCGGGCACGCATACAACCTCCACGCCCGCATCCCTGGCTGCTTTCACAACAGGATATCCAGGGTCCGAAATCAGGGGGGTTCCCGCATCGCTTACAAGCGCTATATTTTTCCCAGACAAAAGATACTCTATAATCTCGCCCGTTTTTTTATCGCCGCTGTGTTCGTGGCAGCTCAGCAGCCTGGTTGTTATATTATAATGCTTTAGTAGTATGCCGGTATGGCGCGTATCCTCGGCGGCAACCAGGTCAGCCTGCTCCAAAACTTCCAGCGCCCGCAGTGTGATATCTTTTAAGTTTCCAATTGGCGTTGCAACAATATACAGCTTTCCTGCGTCCATTATTCCTCCCCGTTATACAAGGCTTTAACTTCCCTGGTATAGTTGCCGTCCTGGCCATAAATAAACAGAGGCGGGCAGATCATAAGGCCTTCCCCGCCGTTCTTGCTGGCGGCCATCAACACATACTTAGCCCGCTCATCATAGTTTGTGTGAACGAACCGCGCCGCCTTGGGCTGGAGATTGTTTTGCAGCAAAGCGGCAGACAGCTCAACCATCCGCTCCGCCCGGTTGATGAAATAAAACCGGCCCCCGTCTCCCAGCAGGCGGGAAGCGGATGCAGCCACATCCATAAACGTGCACATAATCTCATGCCGCGCAATGCGGTGGCTCTCGTTTGGCGAGGCTTTGCCGGTGCCAATCCGCTCATACGGCGGGTTGCATACCACCACCTGGCACCTGGGAAGCAGCAGGTGCGCCCCTTTTAAATCGCCTCGCAGCACCGCAATATTACCCAGGCCGTTCATTTCCACGCTGCGCCGCGCCATATCTGCCAGTGCTTCCTGTATCTCCAGCGCAAAAATCTGGTTCCCGGGGTTCTTTCCCCCCACAAGAATGGAAAGAATGCCTGTTCCCGTACCCAGGTCTGAAACCGTTTCGCCTCTTTTCACCTGCACAAAATTTGCAAGCAATACGGAATCCGTCCCAAAACAAAACAGCGACGGATTTTGTATAATTTTAAGGCCCTTGTACTGCAGATCGTCAATCCGCTCGCCCTCTTTTAATTCAACCATACTTGTATTATACACAAAATATAATTTAAAACAAACAATAAGCCGTCTTCCGAGAACGCACGCCTCCCGCCTTCACCCCAAAATATAGATCATGGGGGCTCATTTAACATAAAAAAATAGACGGCATCATTACCGTCTATTTTAATGCATAGGATTATTCCTCAGAAATCGCCTCAGCGGGGCATGTATCCACGCAAGCGCCGCAGCTGATGCAGGTATCAGCATCGATCACATAGGTTTCGCCGCCGTCAGAAATCGCCTCAACCGGGCAATCTGCTGCGCAAGCGCCACAGCTAATGCAGGAATCAGAAATTACGTATGCCATACAAAGTTTCACCTCCATAAGATTTAACAGATTTATTGTATCATTAAACCATTAAATTGCAATACTTTTTCCATCATTCATCCAGTATAGATTTTATTTCCTCGTTGATCACAATATCGTCCTCGTCCCCGCCGCTCGCAGCCGTTTTAATTTCAATATCGGCAAGAGTATATTTTTTCATTGTTACGGTGTTGTCCGGCAAAACCACTTTGGCGGTAACCATCTCGGTAATCGCGTTTGCCTCCACCACTTCGGCGTCGCCGTCCTGCGTTTTAATAATGCTCCCAGGCTTAGGCAGCCTGTGGCGCATGCACTTATAGTGTTCGTTCTCATAATTCAGGCAACACATCAGACGGCCGCACAACCCGCTGATCTTGGTGGGGGAAAGAGACAGGTTCTGCTCCTTGGCCATGCGGATGGAAACCGGCTGAAAATCTCCCAAAAACTGCGAACAGCAGCAAGGGCGGCCGCATGGCCCCAGGCCTCCCAGCATCTTCGCCTCGTCACGAACACCAATCTGCCTAAGCTCAATACGCGTTTTAAATATGCTGGCCAAATCCTTCACCAACTCGCGAAAGTCCACCCTGCCGTCGGCGGTAAAATAAAAGATGATCTTGTTGCCGTCAAACGTGTATTCCACATCAATAAGCTTCATCTGCATATTGTGCTTCTTTATTTTTTCCTGGCAGATATTAAAGGCTTCCTCTTCCTTTTTCTTATTCGTCTCCAGCTTGGAATAGTCCTTTTCGTCAGCTTTTTTAATAATGGATTTTAAGGGTTTTACAATGCGGTCTTCTTCCACTTCGCGTGGGGCCAGCACAACCTCTCCAAACTCAACGCCGCGCACGGTCTCCACAATCACGCCGTTTCCAACTTCTATTTCAACATCGCCCGGATCAAAATAATATACCTTGCCAACATCCTTGAACCGGACGCCAATCACAGTCTTGTTCATGCGAGTACTACCTCCAATATTTCGAACAGCATACTTTCCAGCAATAGTTTCTTCAGTATGCCCGTACATAATTTATATTTTTGATGCGCGGCCTGCAGGCGCTCCAAAACGCGAATCAGCGTTTGCGCGGACAAGCTCTGCGAATAATTTTTGATTTCCACAATTTTATCGCTGTTGTACAGAAGGGACGGGTTCTGCGTTTTTTGATACACCACAATGTCCCGCACATACAACTCCATTGCCAAAAAAACATCGCTCAGGTTGTCCGTATATTGCAGCAGCATGTCCAGCGTGGCGCTGGTAGCCCTGTTTTTCGCCTCCAGCAGCCTGCGCACTGCCCGTATGCACGTTTCCCTTGTGTCCGGGTACTTCCTTGCATATAACTCAGAAGCCGCAAACGCATCGTATCCGGCTGTTTTGGCGAGCATGGATGCCATAAGGGTGGGTGCATCAAACTGCTGCTGTAGCGCCCGCGCCACGTCTTCCGCACCATCCCGCCGCATTCTAATCATTATACATCGGGACAAAACGGTAGGCAACAAATTTTTGCGGTTAGCCGCACCCAGCAAAAAAACCGTATGCTCGGGCGGCTCCTCAATCGCCTTTAAAAGCTTGTTTTGAGCGGCTTCCACCAGCAGGTCTGCCTGGGCGATTACAACGGCCTTGTATTCGCCTTCGTAAGGCTTCTGCGATATCCATCCGCCCACCTCCGCGATATCGTCCACCTTGATACTTTGCCCGCTTGGCGTAATTCGCAGTATATCGGGATGATACCCGGCCCGAATCTGCACGCAAGCCGGGCATTGCCCGCAGAACGTGTTCTCCCGGCAAAATAAAGAACCAATAAACGCCTCCGCCTCCGACGCAAAATACCCTTTGCTTCCTTCTATTAAATACGCGCCCGCAACCCGGCCGCTGCCGAGCGCCTCGCGAAATATGCCGTCCATTTATTCTCCCTCCGCGGCAAAAATATCCGCCATGACAGCCTGTATCTTCCCGGCTGTCTCATACTTGGTGCCGCTTGCGTCCACACGTATGATCCGCTCAGGAAAAAGGCCGCTTAGCTGCACAAACCCATTATATAAATTTTGATGAAAATGCATTTTTTCTAATTCCAGGCGGTCATGCACCCGTTTTTTGCTCATCCGCTCAAACGCAAGGTCGGGTGGAAAATCCAGAAAAAACGTCTTGTCCGGCATCACGCCGGCCATTGCAAAGCGGTTGATATCCATCACAGAATCAATGCCAAGCCCCCGGCCCACGCCCTGGTATGCCATGGAGGAATCTATAAACCGGTCGCACAGCACAATTTTTCCGGCATCCAGCGCGGGCTTGATTACCTGTGCCACATGCTGCGCGCGTGCGGCTGCATACAGCAAGGCCTCTGTTTTGCTGTCCATAGCGGCGTTTTCCACATCCAGAAGCAGCTCCCGAATCTTTTCCGCTATGGCGCATCCGCCCGGCTCTCTTGTAAACACCGGGCTGTGCCCCTGGTTGGTCAAATATTCTCCCAAAAATCTAAGCTGAGTGGATTTTCCGCAGCCGTCCACACCTTCAAACGTAATAAACAAGCCTTTCATATATGCAACCTTTCTTATCTGTCCGAAACTTCCAGCGTATATCCTTCTGTACCGAAGAGCGTGTATCCCAGATTCTGAAGCGCCGCAAGATGCTCCACATCCTCCCATTCAATAACCTGCCCCGGAAGAATCAGGGGAACGCCCGGCGGATATGTTCCCACAGGGCAGGCGGCCATATGCCCTACCGCTTGTGTCATGGGCAGGCCCACGGCTCCCCGGAGCATCCCGCTGCGGACGCTGGTTGTGCTTTGCGCCCGGTTTTTAAAATGCATGGCGTCTTCCCCGGCAGAGATGCTGTAGTTGGTCCCGCTTATTTCATGCAAAGCCTCGGCCAGTTGTTCAAAATCCCTTCTGGTGTTCGCATGGGAACACATCAGAATGATGTTATGATGGTCCGCTCCCTCTATAAATATGCCCCGCCTGTTCAGCTTCTGTTCCGCCATAAATCCCGTCATTCCCCGGTCCGTCACATCTATCACCAGTTTGGTAATATCACGGTCAACCGCGCCCGTTCCGCTTGGAATGTCTGCCGTAACGCATTTATAGCCGCCCAGCTTCTGAATGCGCAAAATAAATTCTTCTATTATAAAAACCGCCTCGCGAAGCAGGTCTGCACCAGTTTCGCGCATCTGAGCCAGCGCGTAGTCCATAGAGGCCAGCAGCAGGTAGGACGGGCTGGTTGTCTGCAGCATGTTGATCGCGCGTTTGGCCGCTTCCTGGCCCACCAGGCTTTGCTCGCCTGTGCAAAGAACAGCGCACTGGTTAGGGGCAGAGAGCGTCTTGTGCAGGCTCATTGTCCATATATCAGCGCCCGCAGCGCCGGGGCTTATGGGAAGCATCTCGCTGTATGAAAACGCCGCGGCGTGCGCCGCGTCCACAATCACCGTCATGCCCATCCTGTGCGACATAGCGGCAATGGCGTTCAAATCGGGGCACAGCCCGTAATAATTGGGATATGTCAGGTAAATTGCTTTTGCGTCTTCGTTCTCCTCAATTGCCCGTTTAAAATCGGCTGCTGTGACAACGCTGGGCAGGTAATTGTTCCTGGAAGAAGGATATACAAACACCGGCTTGATTCCCGCAAGCGCAATTCCGTTTACGGCGGAGAGATGAAAATCTCTCGCAAACAAAACCTTCTCTCCCGGCTCGGCGGCAGCAAGCAGGGAAGCCTGCACGCCGATGGACGACCCGTTTACCAAATAAAAACATGCGCCCGCGTCCATGGCTGGAGCGTTCAGTTTCTGCGACTCCTCAATCACCCCGCTTGGCATATACAGATTGTCCGTACCTGGCAGCTCCGTTACGTCGTAAGTCAACACACTTTCCGGTAGAAAAGCATTGCGGCCTTTGTGCCCAGGCATATGAAAGCGTACACGGCCCGCGGCCGCCACCTGCCGGAGTTTCTCAACAATGGGTCTTTTCATATACTTCCTTTAACTTATCCATAAAAGATTCGGTTGGATCCAGCACCACCACAACCCCGGAAGCAGCAATAAAAAAAACGTCTTTTTCCACATAATCAAACAATAACATGCGTCTTTTTTTGCCGTGCAGCGATATTTCTTCCATTTTGCCAAACTGCTCTATATTTCTGAGCGGGATCTCAAACAGAATTTTACGCTTTTGGCCAATTTCCCTGTATATCCAAACAGTATTTTCCGCAATTACGTATACATACCTGGTGATTTGCCTGAGCAGTAAAAAAAGCAGAACAAGCAAAACCACAGCCAGCAAAATATACTGCAGGTAACCAACGCCCCACAGAATCTGCAACCAGCCTACCAAGAGCATAAGTGCAAGAATTGCAAAAACCAGAATGATAATGGATAAAAATGTTCCAAAGCCCCTGAGCGGTTTTCTTTTCAGCGTCTCTTCGTACATCCACCTGCATCCTTCTCTTTTTCATTACTATAGCAAAAATAGCCATTCAAGTAAAGCCCCGTGGGTTTAGCAGCCATGAGAACTCCGCTTGACACAAAACTGACTGGAGGATACCATGTTTATAGTATTATGATTTGGAGAAATTTATGGCTGTTTATATCGCTCTTCTGCGTGGAATCAATGTAGGCGGAAAAAACAAAATTAAAATGGCGGAACTAAAAAAGCTGTTTGAATCACTGGGTTTTAAACAAGTACAGACTTATATCCAGAGCGGCAATGTTGTGTTTGAATCCGATGCAGATGAGCAGACTTTGCGCGATAAATTAGATATGGAAATTGAAACTGCTTTCGGACTCAAAAGCAGCGTGGTGCTCAGGACAGCGGCGGAACTGGAATCGTTGATTAAAAACTGTCCTTTTTCTGCCGACGATATAAAAAAAGCTGAATCTTCCGAATACGAAACCCTTTATACAGCCCTTCTTTCCACAGCGCCTTTGCCTGTTTCTACAAACGCACTGGACAAATACGCCACACCAGAGGACCGGTATAAAATTATCGGCCGGGACATCTATCTTTTGACGGAACACAGCATTCGGGATTCCAAGCTTGCTTCCAGACTTCAAAAACAATATGCTACGGCAACCGTGCGGAATTTAAAAACAATAAAAGCCCTGTTTGATCTGGCAAATAAAATCGAAATTTATATATAAAAAAGAAAACTGCTTTATTACAAAACAGCCTTCCCTTTATAAAATAGAATCCGGCAGCTACCAATCCTCCCGGGCCGTTACCAGCCAAGTACTTTAGGCGTATAAGGTCTTAACTACTGTGTTCGGAATGGGAACAGGTGGAACCCCTTAGCTATCGCCACCGGAAATTTG
>JAEYKI010000003.1 GCA_023408315.1 Bacillota bacterium | reverse complement strand
TCCCAGTCTCAAAACACTTCTATCAAGAAGTACCGACAAAAACGCGTTATATCAATCTTACAACTTAATTGGCTCCCCGGGTTTAAATCCCCCGCCCAAAATATATTCTCTAAATGTTTCTTCAGCATTTAATTGATTGATGCTTACTATATATTCATCTCCAATTTTTATAGATGCACCTCTTCTGCAGTGCCCCTGACAGTAAGGCTCTAAAAGCTCCACCCGCTCCTCAAGATGATATTTTGTTATCATTTCTTTGAATGCCTTAATTATTAGGGACGATCCTTTTAATATGCACGCGTTTCCAACGCAAACAGATACCTTTAACATATAATTACCTTTTGAATAAAAACAGCCGGTGATTAAACTGAGGAAAACCTCTTTTATTGTTTTAATATCCGGAGTGCCCTTTATATTGGTCTACGTTTTCTTTTGTTATAACGGGGCATTCAAGCTCTATATAAGAGGGAAGCTCTTCTCCCTTTAAAGCTTTCGCGCCCGCAAAGATACCTGCAGGCATTGGGATCGGGTAGGCAACGTCCGCTTGAATCTCGCCTGCTTTCACAGCGTCCAAAGCCGATTCCTGCGCGTCAATGCTGACTATAGGTATCTTCCTTCCGGTGGCCTTCAATGCTTGGATGATGCCCATGGTCATAACATCCGACTGACTGTATATAGCGTCAACCTGTTCATTTGCATAACGCTGCAACAGATCTTCCATAATCGAAAGCGCAGTTGCCTGCAAAAAATCCGCATAAGGCGCAGCAATTACTTCGATATTCGTTCCATGAATCGCCTCTTGAAACCCTTTGTGCCTGTCATTTGTATTGGAAGCACTGGGCGCTCCCTGTATTTCGATTACTTTACCTTTTCCCCCCAAGTATTGAACAAGATATTCTCCAGCTTTCGTTCCGATTTTAACGTCATCCGCTTTAATGATCAGATCAACTGCGGCGGGGACATATCTGTCCACACAAATTACCGGTATACCCGCTTTTTTAGCGCGTTCAATGGCTGGAACCATGGCTTCTTTTTCAACTGGATCGATCACCAGAACATCGATGCCTTTGGCAATATAATCGTCAATAATAACGGACTGCGTCATGGGGTCGCCATCGCCGTTTCCAATCACATAATTAATGTTTGGAAAGTAGGTCTGTAGCGCGTCCTTGGCCATATTCATCATCCCGCCGCCATAGGGAAACCGCATGGAGGATACAATCACCCCCATCTGTCCCTTGTAACTTGCCAGAGTATCGTTTGGTATGAGCTTAGCGGCCGCTTCCTGGCTGCAGTATATTCCAAAATCTATATTCTCGGTATTGTAAGAAATGTGCGCTTGGGAACTGATTTGACTCGGCTGGCCCGAGTTGGCTGAACAGGCGGAAAAAGACAATACGACGGCCAGCACTAACAACCACGAGCCCTTCTTACCGATAAACATCTTTGTTTCCTCCCACCATAAATACAAAACAAAAATCTTTTATAGTCCACGCAAGGCCTGATTGAAATATTGTTTTAGATCTTTTGTTGATATCAGAATTGCTACAATGATAATAATGCCAATCACAATATCCTGATTGTACGAAGCAACGCCAATGATATTTAAAAGATTTGAAATGACCGTCATTAGTATGACGCCCACGACCGTGCCGATCATGTTGCCCTTTCCGCCTGAAAGGCTTGCACCTCCGATAACGATTGCCGCAATACTGCTCAGCGCAGTGCCCGAACCTGCCGTGGGGTGACCCACATATAGCCTGGACGCAGTAATGATGCCACCCATGGCCGCACATAAACTGCATATCATGTATACAATCAAAACAACCCTGGTTGTGCGCACCCCCGAGAGCCTTGCTCCCTCAAAACTGCCTCCTATGCTATATACGTATCTGCCAAAGGGCAGATATTTAAGTGCAACAATAGAGCCGACCGTAATGATCAAAAATACAATAAACGGACCCGGCAATCCAAAATAATTGCCGTTTCCAAGAAAATCTATTACCGGGCTTACAATCCGTGTAAACTCAACCGGTATCCCGTTGCAAATCAAAAGCGCGAGGCCACTGGTGATGGATGACGTTGCAAGGGTCATAATAAAAGGCTGTATACCAAAAAACAAAACTCCAAAGCCGTTTAAAAAGCCTACCAAGAGCCCAATCGACAAAGCCGCGGCAATCGCAAGCCCAATGTCATATCCCTTTTGGGCCATCATGGAAAACACAATTCCGCTGAGGGCAAGCACGCCGCCTGCGGATAAATCGATTCCACCGGTCAGAATCACAAACATCATCCCAACTGAAACAATTCCAATAGTAGAAATTTGCCGGGCAACATTCATTATATTCTGCACTGAGAAAAACTGTGGTATAAAGATCACAGTTGCTATGACGCAGATTATAAATAAAACAAGGATGATAATATTATTCTTGATAAACTTCATCATGGGTGTATAATTGTGTTCCAATGACCCAAGTCTGTTCGGATCCATCTTTACGCTCCTGATATCCAGCTGGCCTTACCTCGTACCGCTATTAGAGTTTATATATAAAAAAATAATAGCAGATTTTACATTGGGTGCGCAACATTTCATTAAATATTATTCCAATATTCGCATATACCATAACCATACGGCTTTTCTGGCAGTTAGAGGAGGATAGGGACTGTTTGCAAACAGCCCCTATATTATGTTCCTTTTTATTCTTTTATGCTAAATCTTGTGAAGTTTGTCAAAGGTTCCATTCCGTCCTTATGAATGACAATCGGGTCTTCCGTTCTTACGCCAATCATATTCTCATCAATCGCACTCAATTCATAAGCGAATGTCTGATTTTCGACCAGTACATCGTTTGAATCGGGCCCGATGAGCGGCATTTCTTCCTCTGGATCCATACCGGTTCCGTGCGGCCCAAGCCTGCCTTCGCTGGGGGATACAAGGAACTGGGTGATGCCTTCCTTTTTGGCCGCTTCGCGGATGACCGCGTCCGCTTCGCTTCCTGTCATGCCAGCTTTAATGTTCACAAGACCGGTCTCAAACACCTTGTTCAATTTTTCCAGAAGTTCAATATGCGCCTTGGGTACATCACCGTAGATGATCGTACGCGCTGAGTCCGAGCAATAGCCATTGATCCTGATGCCGTGATCCATCATAACCATGTTGCCTTTGAGGATCGGCTTGTCCGTGGGGCGTTTAAACAGGGACAGCAGATTATCACCGGTCTGTACCATGATGTCGAATGCGATCCCGTGCCCGCCAGATGCAAACATGGCGGCGTATACAAGACTCTGCGCTTCTTTCTCTGTGATTCCCTCGTCAATTATATCATACAGCATCTGCGCACCAATATCGGCAACCTTTCCGGCTCTGCGCATGGTTCTGAGTTCTTTTTCCGTTTTAATAGATTTAAAATATTCAATAATGGTGCTTTGTTTGATATCTGCGTCGGGAATGCCTTTCTTGATTTCCAAGAAAGTTTCCAGGTCGCAGAATGTAAAGCCGCACAGGCCCACCTTCTTCAAAGGTCTCTTTTGATTGTATTCTTTTAAGAATTTGCTCAGCTCGCCACGGATCTCACGGATATCGTCTCCTAAGTATTTCATTGCGGATTCTTCGTGCGCGGACCTGATCTGGCTGTCCGGCAGGAAAAACACAGGATCATGGTCCGGAGAGATGAAAACGATCTCGGGCTGTGGATAAATACCATCTATGGTTCTGTAATCGACCAGCCAGCGCACATTGCTCATGCGGTAGCAATCTCCAAAAACCAGCAGGGCGTCCAGGCCCTCCTCCGCGATCTTTTTCTTTGTTCTTTCCGTACGTTCCCTGTAATCGGCTCCGGTAATCTCTTCGCCAAAACCGTCCCAAATACTTTCATTGATGATTGTATTGAATTTTGCAGGAAGCATCTCTCTTGTCTTCTTTGAAATCATCTTATTTTACCTCCATGTGAATTATTGTTTCGCCCGCAGTGTCCTGCACCGCGGGCGAAATTTTTTAAATAAAGTTAACTGTATTTTTTCTCGAAGCTCATTGCCCAGTCTACATAGGCTTCGGGATATGTAACGTTGTCTTTGTCCACCAAGATCGTGGGGACGTTAATCACTTTATCCAGGCTGTATCCAAGCAGTTCGTGCATGAAGATCGCCCGGATGGACTCCCGACCTTGGTCCACGCTGCCTACATCCACCGTAGCTGTCAGGCCTTCTTTGCTGATCTGCTCAAAACCGGATTTCAGGCCGTCGGCGCCAACAACAATAATGCCGCTCGTTCCATCCCACAGTTTGAGACCCCTGGCTTCAACAGCCTGCACGGCACCCTGTGCCATTTCTTCGTTTTCACCGTAGATAAAGTTTATGTCGGGATTGGCCTGCAAAAGGTTCTCCGCAGCTTCCATGCCTTTGTCGCGTACATACTCGCCGCGCTGCTCGCCAACTACCTGCATTCCGGGATACTGTTTGAGCGCTTCCATAAATCCGTTTCTGCGGGAAGTGGTCCAGTGTCCGTCGTTACCGGAGATAAACAGGCCTTTGCCTTGTCCGTTCAGCTTTGTAGCCATATACTGGCCGATGAGATAACCGGACTGCTGGGCATTGTTGTATCCAATAATGGACTGCGCGTTGATTGTGCTGGTATCCCACAACTCCGCGGGCATATTGAATAAGTAAATTGCCATACCTGCGTCCTGCGCCTTCTTGAACACATCGTTCATAGAACTCATATCGCCGGCTGTGCAGACCAGGACCGCGTCGAACTTCTTGGTTACCCAGTCTTCGATTGATGCAACCTGCGATTCAACAGCAGCGTGTTCGCTCGGGGCCACAAACTCAAACTGGAAATTCACTCCGAAACGGTCATGGATTTCATCCATCATGGAATAAGCGCCATGCATAATGATGTCATAAAACTCGGATGCAGCCGGAGGCGTAAAGCCGATTTTCAGAGTTTTACCCTGAACCTTTTCTTTAACGGCGGCCTCCCATGCGGGGCTCCCCCATACATAGCCGTTCGAAGCCGCAGCCGCCGCAACCGCGGATGCCGGTGCAGCGCCGGAATCTGCAGCCGCACTGCCGGAAGCAGCGGCCGGAGTGGTCGAATTGCCGCATCCCGTAAGGACGACGGTTGATAGTATAATAACGCTGACCACAACCGCCAATACTACCTTGAATCTTGATTTCATCACTTTTCCTCCTAATATTTATTTCTATTTACCGCATAGTTTTACGGTAAAACTTCTTGCAGCGTCCCCGGGAGGCCGGAAGGCTTCCCGGGGGTATGCTCGGGCTCCCCGAATGAAAATTCGCAGGTGGATTGTTGTCCGAATACTATCAGAGGTGGATATATTGCGGGGCCCCGAAATTCAAGAGCTTTTTTCCGAGTCCCCTATCCCCGGAAGCTCTTACGATAGTTTCTTCTTTATGCCGATTCGACTTTTCTCTGGCTGATAAACTCAACCCCTACAACAATCAGTATCACAAAGCCTTTTATGATGGCTCCCCAGTCCGGATTCATATTCAGCAGATTAAGCGAGTTGCTGATGAGGTACAGAATAATTGCCCCAAGCGCGGTTCCCACCAAGGTGCCTTTGCCTCCAGTCAGGCTGGTGCCGCCAATAATGGCAGCGGCAATTGCATCCAGCTCATAACCCGTTCCCATTTCGGGGTGTACGGTTTCCAGCCTTGAGGCCAGCACAATACCGGCAACGGCGGCCATCACACCGGACAGCGCGTATACTTTAATCAACAATTTATCAGTCTGGATACCGGAAATGCGGGCAGATTCCTCGTTGCTTCCGTAGGCAACCACATGCCTGCCGAATTTTGTTTTCCGGTATACATATTGCAGGATAATAAATGCTCCAATCGCAATAAAGATTGGAAACTGTACGCCGAACAGGGTTCCCTGGCCGAGGAACTCAAAGTGCCCCACCATATAATTTCTGAACGGGATGGAATTTGTCCAGACGAACAGCACACCGCGGCCAATTGTCATGACCGCGAGAGTCGCGATGAAGGGCGTGATCCGGAGCTTTGTGATCATCAGGCCGTTCCCGGCTCCCACCAGGAGGCCAACTAGCACCCCTGCCGCAATTGCAGGTATAATGTTTACATCCAAGGCGAGCAGGTACGCCGTCGTGCCGCCGCACAGTCCCATGAGCGTCCCAACCGACAAATCGATCCCGCCGGTGGATAGCACAAATGTCATTCCAAAACCCAGAAGCATGATAAATACGGACTGCCGGACCACGTTTGTCAAATTGGTGGCTGAAAGAAAGCTGTTTGAAAGAAAGGACATAATGACCATAAAAACCGCTATGAAGATGACCAATCCCAGAAGCTGCCTGTTCGCAATTTTGCTGACTTTTGATGCTTTCAGCACCGCTTCGCTACTATTTTTCAAAATCTTTTTCCCCCTTTGCATAAAAGCCTTGGCAGCAGTTATCAAACTTTTTCGGCTTTAAGCGATGTAAACTTGTCAAGCGACACAGCGCCTATGATGATTGCGCCTACAATGATTTGGCGGTAGAACTGGTTTACGGACAGTAGATTCAGTCCGTTGGATATAAGGCCGAGTATAACTGCGCCGATGATCGCGCCGATAATGCTGCCCTTGCCGCCAGCCATGCTTGTGCCGCCGATAACAGCCACCGCAATGGCGTCCAGCTCGTAGTTAAGGCCCATATCGTTCTGCACCTGTGTCAGCCGCGACGCAAGCAGGATCCCCGAAAGAGCCGCAAGCAATCCTGACAGCGCATATACGGATACGGTGATCCTGTTGCACGAAACGCCGGACAGGAACGATGCATTCTTGTTGGACCCGATCGCCACAGTATATCGTCCGAAGCTGGTGAATTTAAACAGGAACAGCAGAACGGCAAACACAATGATTGCAATGATGACCGGGATCGGAAGTCCCAGCGCGTACCCCTGGGCGAGGTATGTAAAATCACCGACACCAAAACCGCTAATCGCGCCGTTTTTAGTTGAGAGATGCAGGATGCCACGCGCAATGCTGGCCATGGCGAATGTCACCAGAAACGGCGCGATCCTGAACCTTGTAATAATCAGGCCATTTACAAATCCCAGACCGGCGCCCATCCCCAGGCCGGCCAGTATGCTAACCGGTACGCTTACGCCCTGTGCGATGCACAGGCCCGTGATGGCGCCTGAAAACCCAAGAACGGAACCAACAGATAAATCAATTCCGCCAATGGTCAGTACAAACATCATGCCAAAGCCAACAAGCATCACAAAGACGGACTGCAAAAGAAAATTTTGAATATTTTTGAATTCCAGAAAATATGGTGAAGCAATTGAAAGAAAGACAAATAATACTAAAAAAGCAATCAGAATAGGCAACTCTTCAAAGCTCCTTGCATGTTTTAAAACTTTCGTGTTTCCCATAATCAATTATGACCTCCTGAAGCGTATAGCGTTATGTTTTCCTCCGTTGCTTCCTCACGTTTAAACTCATGGACAAACTTGCCCTGGTGCATCACATAAATACGGTCCGCAAGCCCCATCAGTTCCGGCAGCTCGGAGGAAATCAGCAGAATACCTCCCTTGTTTTTAACAAAATCGGCAATCAGGTTATATATCTCGTGCTTAGCTCCAACGTCTATGCCCTGGGTCGGTTCGTCAAATATCAGAAGCTTGGGATTTGTAAACAGCCACTTCGCCAAAATTACTTTTTGCTGGTTGCCGCCGCTTAGGGATTTTACCTTTTGATAGATGGAAGGCGTTTTTACACCCAGCTTTTTCACATAAGTGCCTGCCGCATCCTCTTCGCTTTTCCGTTTGAATACAAATTTTCCGGTAAGTACTTTGTTCAGATTTGCCAGGGAGATGTTGTCCTTTACGCTCATCTCAATAACCGCCCCGTGCAGTTTCCTGTTTTCAGGCAGCATCCCGATTCCGGCATGGATCGCATCTTTCGGCGCTTTGATTCGAACGGTTTTTCCCTGCACCTCAACCGTGCCGCAATCAATCCTGTCGGCGCCCACTACAGCGCGGACCAGTTCCGTTCTTCCCGCACCGGCAAGGCCCGCGACTCCAACGATCTCCCCTTCACGTACATACAGATTGATATCCTCCAGAACGCCTTTTCTGCTGAGGCCTGATACTTTCAATACTTCTTTTCCGATCGGAACCTTCTCTTTTACAATGTAATTTGTGATTGTGCGTCCAACCATCAGGGAAACCAGATGATCTATATTTGTATCCTCCGGCCCAACAACCGCCATATTTTTACCGTCGCGCATAACGCTTATCCTGTCCGCCAGTCCAAACAATTCGCGTAAATGATGGGTGATGTAGATGACCGCCACGCCATGATCCTTGAGCATGTGTACAAAATCAAACAATACGTGCCGCTCGTTTTCCGCCAGGGCCGCCGTAGGCTCGTCCATGATCACAAGCGAGGTTTGGATGGAGAGGGCCTTTACAATTTCTATAACCCGGTTTTTCAGCGCGCCCAGCCTGCTCACCGGCACCTTTACATCCTCCACAGTCGGAAAGAATTTAGAGTACAGGTTTTGCGTTTCTTCCAGCATTTTTTTCTCGTCCAAACTATGGACAGCCTTCCCAAGTACCGGTTTAATGATCTCACGTCCCAGAAAAACATTCTGAACGGCGCTCAGATGCGGTGCCAGGGAAGGCTCCTGAAATATCGTGCTGATCCCCAGTTCCTGTGCGTTTTTAGGGTCGCTGATCTCCACAAGCTTGCCGTCTATTCTGATTTCACCCGCATCAGGATGGTACAAACCGGAAAGAATCTTCATCAGCGTGGATTTACCCGCGCCGTTTTCTCCAACCAGAGCCAGCACTTCGCCTCTGTATACGTCCAGTGAAACATTGTCCAGCGCCAGGACTCCGGGAAACTTTTTGGTGATTCCCTTCATGCTGATAAACAAGCCTTTGTTTTCATTTATCATTTGAATATGGCTCCTTCCATATAATGTTCTGCATAAAAGTTCAACTCTGTATTTTCTTGACCTTAACTTTACACTTTTTTAAAAAGTGCAACTAGGAATAATCTTGTGTTAAAACTATACAATCTTGCGGGGTGAAAATAATAAAAAAGCAAAAACGCCTGCAGCAATCAGCACAGGCGTTCTCTATAGAGTTTTATCTAAATTAAGAAACAGGTTAGCTCAGCAGGGATTGCATTGAGAGCTTCTTCAAGTCCTCATCTTCCAGTTCGGACGTTAAAAATCCGTTTTTCATAATGATCACGCGGTTGCATATGCCCGCCAACTCGTCCATATCTTTGGAGACAAGGATAATCCCCTTGCCGCTGTTTGCAAGTTCGCGCAGCAGTACATATATCTCACTTCTGGAGACAATGTCAATGCCTCTTGTAGGTTCGTCCAGCAGGAATATATTGGCTTTTGCCACCAGCGAACGGCTTACCATAACCTTCTGCTGGTTACCGCCGCTTAAAAACTTGGTTTTCTGTTTGATGGAATCCACCTTGATATTCAGGTCAATGGTTTGGTCAACCACTTCCTGCATCTCCTGTTTCAGGTCCAGAAAAAAGCCTGCCCTCAGATCTCTTAAAGCGGAGATGGTCATGTTCTCGTCCACCCCCATCTCCAAAAACAATCCGGCGTCCAGCCTGTTTTCATTCACATAGCCGAATCCATGGTTGATTGCGTCCATGGGACTTTTAAAGTCGACTTTTTTACCTTTCAGGTAAATAATCCCTGAATCTTTCATCACTTCACCAAAAATGGTCCGTATCAACAGGGAACGCCCGGAGCCCGTAAGGCCGGTAATACCCAGGATTTCACCTGAATGAAGCACCATATCCACATGATGCAGACATGGCTCTTTGTTTAAATCACAAATTTTAAGCAATTCTTTATCAGAATGCTTGCCTTTGGGGGGATACAGCACCAGGGATTTGTTGCCCGAAATCATGTAGCTCAGTTGTTCCACGCTCACGCCTTTCAGGTTACAGGACGCCACCTTTTTGCCGTCGCGCAGCACAGTCACACGGTCACACAGCGTTAGGATTTCCTGTATGCTATGTGTAATGTATACGATTGAGTCCCCCCTCTGTTTCATGTTATTCATAAACCTTATGAGCACTTGCTTTTCCTCAATGGCCAAATTGATCATTGGCTCATCCATAATCAGAATCTTAGGATTGTTATAATATGCCCGGGCCAGAGCAACCATATATCTTTCACTCATACTCAGGGATTTTATATTGCTGTACGGATCAATGGCATAGCCGAGTTCATTAAAAATCTCATACGCCTCTTCATACATTTTTGTAGAATCCACAAATATTTTCTTGCGGGGAAGCCTGTTTAAAAAAATGTTTTCCGCTACATTCAGGGAAGGTATGAGCGTTTCTTCCTGAAAAATAGTATAGATGCCCGCCTCCAGTGTCTGCCTTGGATTTGCGATATCATATACTGCATCCTGAAAAATGATATCTCCACTGTCCATCAAAATTGCACCGGCCAGTATTTTGATCAACGTGGATTTACCTGCCCCGTTCAACCCCGCAAGCGCATGTATCTCCCCTTCTTCCAGATCAAAGTCTATATTTCTCAAGACCCAATTGCCTGAAAACGATTTGTTTATATTCCTCATACTTAAAAACATTTTTTAGCCCTGCTTTCGTATTTAGTTTATATAAATCCGTTGGCTCTATATATTAACAAACTTGCGAAAAACAATCCTATTATTGCGAAAAAATAATAATAGCTTGAATGAATAGTATAGCACATGATAGATTATAATTTAAGATTAGTAGAGGTATTTGAAGAGAATGAATTCAGAACCGCAGACGAATTCAAACCGCCCCATATTAATTAAACCTCCCAAAGCTTCATCCAATAAAGTCACTATACAACATCACAATGCATTCGATGGATTCCCCAAAGAATGTTTTGAGATTGTCCTGATAGAGAATGGAAATGCCACAATTCTCATAGAAGGCATCTCTTATTCTGTAGGTAGTGGCGATATTTTCATACCCAAAAATCAGTATAGTATAAGACCTAACTCAGAGGAAATCTGTTCCATAATTATTATAAAATTATACGATTTCCTGTATTCCGGGCTTTCGGGCAACCAGGCGCCTTTCTCAGCAAACGAGGTGATCATTGCACACAACAATACCACAATACCAATTATTCAAGCCGTCCACCAGTTGAACGATGAACTTGAGGCCAAAAAAGAACAATATCTGCTGGCATCGGAAAAGCTGGCTGAATACCTTTTGATACTGCTTGAAAGAAAGTTTGGTAATTGGGACAGTTTTTCCTCATCCACAACCATAATTCAGGGAATTAAAGACTATATAGAGAAAAATTATGAAAAGAGCCTTACCTTGAGCAGTCTTTCCGAAATCTTTTATATCAGTCCTTTTCATATTGCACATTTGTTTAAAGACAAATATGGCATCTCTCCTATTCAATATCTGATTAATACGCGCATCAACGTATCCAAAGACCTATTGGCAAAAACAGACTACAGTATTGTTGAGATATCCAATTTGGTGGGTTACCCGAACGCGAATTATTACAATGTTATATTTAAACGTTTTGAAGGCATAAGTCCAGGGAAGTTTAGAAAAAGCGTGAGAAAAAAGCATTAGAGGCAGAGAGTTTCTATCCTTCCCGGGCAAGCCAAACTGATTATATGGATAGCTCGAAACTCTCTAAATCAGCTAATTATAAACCAGGCTGTGTGAAAACGTACGCATTTCATTGTCATAAAAGAATAGAAATAGTACGATGAACTATTTTTACAATCTTCTAAGCGCGCACGATTGGAAATCGTGTGTACGTTAATAGCGTACCTAGGGTTCAAATCCCTAACTCTCCGCCAAAAACCCGCATCGGATGCGGGTTTTTTTATATTTAGGGCTTAGTATTTTTTAATCATTTTTAACCTTTTTTTATCACTATTATCAAGTAAAAATCAAGTAAAGAATTGGTATTCAAAATGAGTACTTGACTGGCAGTCAAGGGGTCGTCGGTTCGAATCCGACTATCTCCACCACAAAAAACCGCATTCTCATG
>JAEYKI010000015.1 GCA_023408315.1 Bacillota bacterium | reverse complement strand
GCATAGGCAAGATGTCTCATTTCTACTGTTTTTCCCAATCCTGCATCAGCAATAAAGAGAACCAGCCTATCCTTTTGGCATACCTCAAAGAGGGTGGTTTTCTTTTCTTCACTAAAGTACCTTGTCAGTTCATCTGCTGACGCAAGATCTCGAGGCATAACATACCGTTCTATGTAGTTTTCCGGTGCTTCGTATTTATTGTGCGGAATGAGTTTTCCACTTTCATATTGCTTTACCGTATCAGGATATATGATACACATCCCGTATTTTGCAGCACCACCATGCCACTGCCATTTTGCAATACCCTCTATACTATGACCATTTGTTTGAAGTTCAAGGAACTGCTCGTCTTCATTTAAAAGGTCAGAAAGGCCTGTGCCTATAGACCCAATCCCGTATTGCAAGCAATGTCCGCCAATCTGAAAGCCACGTGTAGCATGGGAATGACCGTGAAACACAAATCCAATATTATGCTGGCTGATAAAATTAATTGCTTCTGGCTGATTAATGATTCCGGTATGATTGTAGGCATCCTCAAATAATAATGCATGATGCATAAATAAAACATTTGTTTTGTTAGGGAGTACGCAATTGCAAACATTGGTAATATCAATACGGCCTGGAAGAGCATGATTCCCATCTTGTATGGAATCTGCAAAAATAAAATTGAAATTCTCATACCACAAATTCCAAGCGTTCCTATGTGAAAAATCAAATATCGCAGTGCCAAAGGTTTGATGTTTTTTGCAGATCTGCATGAAAGCATTCAAGTTTTTATCACAGTAGTCATGATTTCCTGGAAGGAATGCAATTTGATAGTGAACAGACAATAATTGCGATTTAATATAGGAAAATATTCTGTCCGCAGCGTCAAAAGCGGCTTCTCTATTTATACTCGCCTTATCAACAATATCCCCTAAAACGAATATCAATGTATCTGAACAATACTTGCTGTTCATGAAGTTACAAAAATGTTTCACCCACGGAACATCATTTTGATCGTTACCGGGATTGATATGTAAATCAGATAGCAGAATTATTCTCATGTTTTACTCTCTTTGCACTTTATAAATGATTTGTGCTTTTAAGCAATGGGTCATAAGATAACGGCAACAATTGCTGTCAATCCAGAGATCAAATAAATTCCCATTATTGTTATAATTTCCATTGATTAATTGATAATAAGCTTTTATTCCTCAATGAAATCTTCTAATTCTTTAATATATAACATTATAGCATATAATCCGCATATTACCATTAAATCAAGGGCATAATTTATAAAGGGTGATTTATATGCAAACTAATAAAACTTGCATTATATTGGAGCAATACCTAAACTACCTATCAATAATTAAAGGCCGATCAGATAATACAATTAAAGAATATCGCACCGATATTTTAATGTTCTTCTCATTTTTAGCAGATTTAAAATCACTAACGTATAATAAATTAGATTTTTCATGGGCCGATATTAATTTTATTAAATCAATATCCATTAATGATATATATCAATTTATGGCTCACTGTCAGGATAGTTTAAAAGAATTACCAGGCACCAGGTCCAGAAAAATTGTTTCTCTACGACAATTTTGGAAGTATCTTAGAACAAAGGCAAATCTGATTACCGATAATATAACCGAAGGGCTCGAAGCCCCAAGGCTTCCTAAGCATGTTCCTAAGTACCTTAGCTTGGAGGAGTCAGTACGCCTCTTAATTGAATGTAAGGCTTCTCCACGAGATCATTGCATAATCACCTTATTTTTAAATTGTGCCCTACGACTATCAGAATTAGCATCGTTAAATGTTGAGCAAATTGGTAATGACTCCATAACTATTAGTGGCAAAGGTAGCAAAGAACGCAAAATTTTTCTTACACCAGCAGCCAAAAAAGCCGTTTTTAGATGGCTCCAAATTCGTAACAATATGCAAATAAAAACTGATGCTCTTTTCATCTCTCGCTCTCATACCAAAATTTCAACAAGAGGAATACAAAATATTGTTAAGAAATATGTAAAAGCTGCCGGTTTAGACGATGCCAATATCTCAACCCATAAACTCCGGCATACGGCAGCTACTTTAATGTATAAGTATGGCAAGGTTGATATTCGGTCATTACAACAGATCTTAGGACATGAGAGTATTGCCACAACAGAAATATATACTCACGTTGATGAACAGCAGCTCCAATCAGCGGTAAATTCAAATCCTCTTGCTCTTATGTTTAACTAGATTGTAAAGTTCATGAATAGGAATAATATGGTGAACATGAATTTTGCCTGAAAATTCTTCTCGGTATTTTTTGGCGAAATAAACCCAACACCGTAACCATTAACGAGCGCTACTTTAACACTTGCCCAGAGAATTTCCCGAGATTACATTTCCATTCAAGAACCATCTTTTTATTTAGTTTTGCGATATTACAAAAATACTCATTAACTGCTAACGGGTCTCCTAAAGGGTGTTCATTTGCGTTTCTAACCATACACATAGTACAAAACTCATTTTCTGGACATTGAATGCATTTTGGGAAATCTCGCTTGCGTAGGTTTCTTAAATATTGTACTTTTATTGAATCATTCCAAATATCTTTTAGAGATGTTTCATTTACATTACCAACAACATAATCCTGCCAACCAGCACATGGATATACATTTCCGTTGTCTGTTATACAAATGGATGAATAACAAACGCTACAGACAATATCATCTGGCTTCATATTTTTTTTCTTCTCAGCTTCCTTTTCTATTAGCTCTAAATATTGGGGTTCATTGACAATTTTCTGGTTAAGAACCTCCTTGACATCATTTATTGACAGACGGCTACTCAGATTTTGAGTTGTATGGTCATATTTCGCTATGATCACATAATCATTTCTAACATTAAGGTTGAGCGCTTTCCCCCAATCTATAACATCATTATAACAGTTTATGTTCTGCTTCATTATTGGACAACTTATTTGCAAAGGTATATCGTTTTCCCTCAGTTTTAATATTGCATTTATAGTTTTTTCAAAACTTCCTTTTATTTGAGTTATTGCATCGTGAATATTGGAATCCATCGAATATAATGATACTTGAACACTCAAGAGGCGATTCCTTTTTATTTCTTCAATAATTTCATTATTTAATAAAGTTAAATTACTTAGAATATTTACGGAAAAATTGTACTCATTACATTTTTTCAGAAAATCGCAAAAATTATTGTGCATCATTGGTTCACCACCACTTAACGTCACGTGCAATAAATTCATTTTTTTACATTGCTCTAAAATATTAAAAAACAAATTAGGTTCCATTTGATTTATTTTGTTTTCATGTGGGATATAACAATGTATGCATCTTTCGTTACACTTGCTTGTAATCTCTATATGTAAATCTAAAAGTTGAGGTTTGTTTTTAAAGTTTTCATCAAAAAATTCTTGTGTAGATTTCTCAAAATGTTTATTCGGAGAACAATCTTTTTCCTCGTTCCTTGACTCTACTGCCTTATAAGAAAACCAAAAATCTTTTTCATTGCATTCCTGTAAAGTTTCTCCAGATACAATGAATCTGTCTGACTCAAGTAAATAATAGAACTCTCTGGCATCGGTCTTAATTGTTTCAATGTCCACATCTGTAAATTGTATACTTATTTTTTTAACAAGATCATCAAGTGTCTGTGGTTTATTACTTAAAGCAGATAAAAACACTGCCCCACTTTCTGAGACAATCTTGTCTCCAATGTCATCACTTTCATCATTATTCGCGCATCTATATCCAAAATTTCTATTATCTGTTATATAACCAAAAGACTCATAATTTCTGAATATAACATTAGATTTTAGTTTGAAATACATTATATTATATCTCCTTAGCAACAGGCGACGATGCTATTTGCATATTATCGCCGCCATTGCAAAATTGTGATTAGCGTCTTGGCCCTGGTGGATCACAAGGTCTTCCACTCGGTTTACTATTCGGATTGCAATTTGCCATCCGTACAGTACTTTGTGCCAAGATTACTGGCTTTTTGTATATCATTTTTTCACCTCCCTTCATTAGACTTGTTACTTTGATATAAAATACATCTTGCGGAACGTCTGGCGGAACATTTTTACAATACGAGAAGCCCTGATGGTTTACGAGTTGCACAGAATAGTTATTTTGTGTTCAGCAGCAATCTAAATTTTGCTTTGCCAACTTCCCATTATAGTCATTAGTAGTGGTTAAATTTTGCTTTGCCAACTGCCTAGTATAATGTCATTTTAATTTTAATAAAAATATTCTCTTAAATAATATACTCTTTCCATCATAAATTTACAATATTTTGAAATAAAACACTTTTATTTATCAATGACACATGTACAATAAACCTATCAATGACATATGTACGATAAAATTCGATTTTGTCGAAAAGTCTGAAAAACCGCATTCTAATCACACTATCTTGACATAAACCGGTGGAACTCGCCCATCTGGAGATGATCGGTTCCATGGTAAAACAACTGACCGAAAACGCAAGCATAGACGATATCAAGCGTGCGGACCTGGGCGGCTATTATTCGGACCATGACAAAGCTGTTTACCCGGTCAATGCGGACGGAGTACCGTTTACGGCTGCTTACCTGCAATCAAAAGGCGACCCTGTGACAGATCTGTATGAAAATATGGCGGCCGAGCAAAAAGCGCGCTCAACCTACGAATGGCTGATCAACCTTGCAGACGACCCGGACGTGATTGAGCCCTTGAAATTCCTCCGGGAACGGGAAGTCGTGCATTTCCAGCGGTTTGGCGAAGCCCTCCGCATTGTGCAGGAATATCTGGATAGCCAGAAGCTCACCCCCTCCAAAATGCCACCTGCCATGCCGGGGCCGCCCAGGTGGAAATAAGCCAACAAGCACTAAACGAATATGGGCATCAAAGTTAAACGGGTCGCACATGCACGGGTGCGGCCCTCAATTAGCTTGTTAAGCATACGCTCAATATAATGCTTCAATCCACGCACATGCACGGAGTGCCCCTTACGGAACCTGCTATATTGTTTGTTCTGTGTTAGGTATCAACAACTCATATTTCTTTTTTGCTGCTCACATCCCTTAAGTATCCAAAAAATTGGCGTTACCAAATCACTCTGTCTGGTTGCCGGCAATGAATTGCAATACACTTTTTACTTCTTTCACTTCTTTTATCCGGACTTATAAACACAGGTCTTTAACTTTTTGCAGCTTCTCTAAACCTTTTAGAACTAATTCCACCCGCAATCGCTTTTGACGGACACATTCTGATGCAATGACTACAACGGATACATTCCAAATCGTTCTGATTTTTCAGTACATCTACATTCATCTTGCACGCCCTCGTGCAAGCTTGGCAATGTGTGCATTTTGCCGGATCGATCTCATACCTGTAAAAGCTGATCCGGTTGAATACCGAATAAAACGCGCCCAGTGGACAGATATATTTGCAGAAAGGGCGGTAAATCAGTATTGATAGAACAATGACTGCAATAAGAATGAGCATTTTCCACGTGAAAAGCCAGCCAATTGCGGACTGCAGAGGTTCATTCATCCAAACAAGCGGAATGCCGCCCTCCAACGTCCCAGCAGGGCAAATAAATTCACAAAAGTACGGAGTTGACAGACCGAACTGATCCGCAAACAATGCAGGCAGCAGCAATACCAGCAACCCCAGCATCGCATACTTTAAGTATCTGAACACCTTGTCTGCTTTTGGATTGGTTTTTATTTTTCGGCCCGGAATTTTGTTTAACAGTTCCTGAATAAACCCGAACGGGCAAAGCCATCCGCAGAAAAACCTGCCCAACAGGATGCCTGCGACAGCTAAAATACCAACCACATACAGCGAGAATTTATAAGCCACGCTGCCCGCTACCGCCTGCAATGCACCGATGGGGCACGCCCCCAGCGCTCCGGGACAGGAATAACAGTTTAAAACCGGAACACAGAATTTCTTTAAATCACCCTTGTAGATCTGCCCCTGAAAGAAGCCTTGAAAATTTGCGTTCATTGCGACCAAGGCAACGATTTGAGACAGCATTCGTTTACCCAATTCCAATACACTCCAGACATATATTGATTGCTTTGTTTAGAACTGTGCCTGTTTCTTTTTCATAAATTCCTATAACTATGGCAAAAACCCCCGCCACAAGAATCACACATCTCAGAATTCTCTTTTTGGTTTCCGGCCTCATATCTGCGCTCTCACCTGCCTGTTTCTTTCAGGTGGTTTTGAATCTCTGTTTTGTAGCCATCCTTGCTCTTCGGGCCCGAAATCTGGCCGCCAATCACATTGCCCTGGCCGTCCACAAAGAGCGTGGTGGGAAATCCGGAAATCTGGCTGTATATCTGGTCTGTCCCCGTATCGTCAAATACAATGTTTGTATACGTAACGCCTTTTGCGTCCAATATTTTTTTTGCATCCGCCACCCTCTGCTCTTCCGTGATTTTGCTCGCGTCATCTCCGCCGAGGATATTCGAAACAAATCCGATTATATTCACATTCTCACCTTTCATCTCCTGGTACAACGCTTCCATATCCGGCATTTCTTCAATACAGGGTTTGCATAGCGTGCCCCATATATTAATCATCGTCAGTCTGTAATCTTTAAAAATGCCGCCGTCCACAGCCTCCCCGTCCATATTCTGACCGGTAAACTCCAGTTTTCCTTTCAGGTCAATTTTTTCCAATGTATCTTCTTGAATCTGTTGCGCCTGTTCACCGCCTGCCTGCGTTTTCTTGACGCTGCTCTCTGCCGGAATTCCGGCACTGGCGGCAGAGGAATTCGCCGGGCTGCTCTCCGCAGCAAATATGCCTGATACCAATACTTTGGCAGAAATTTTTTCCTGCGGAGCGCACGCGGCAAGGCCGACGATTAATGCCGCGCATATCAAAAAAATAAATATCTTTTTCATTGCTCTTTCCTTTCTTTACGTTTTTATAGATCATTGATTGCCTGTCCCGGCGCTTTTTTCGACCCGCAGGTCGCTTACAATCAGTCCTGTGTTTTTTCCCCGTTCCTGGGCAATCTGAATCATTTGGGAGACTGTTACCAGCTTATATCCTTTTTTAGTGAGATCCCGAATGATTATCTTTGCCGCATCAGCGCTTTCTTTGTATATATCATGCATCAAAACAATATCGCCATCCTGGACCACGTTCATAACGTTGTTATAATCCGCGTCCACATTCCTGTGTTTCCAGTCCTCCGGGTCTACCGTCCATAAAACGCACGCCTTCCCGATTTCATTCGCAATATCCTGTGTGATATTCCCATATGGAGGACGGACCAATATAGACCTGCCGCCAGCTTCGCTTTCCAAAACATCGTTCGTCTTATTTATCTCGCTTTGAATTTCTTTTGCCGTAAGCGTTTTCAAATCCGTATGATCATATGTATGATTGCCGATCTCATTACCACCCGCAACTATATTTTTTATGGTCTGCGGAAATTGCTTCGCCCGCTCCCCAAGCACAAAAAACGTCGCATAGCCTCCGTATTGTTTCAGCGCGTCCAGTATTTCGTCTGTGGTTGATGGATTCGGCCCGTCGTCAAACGTCAATGCCACCACTTTATCACTGGCAGGTTTAATTCCTTTGATACTGAACGCTTTCATTTCGCCCTGCCCGCTCTTCAAAAAGGCTGGCAGGGCCGTATCCATAACCTGGGATTCCGGCGATAATTGAGGTGTTGCTGCCCTGCCCGGTTCGGCGCTGAAAGCCGCGCTTGCGTTTGCGGCGGCCATTGCGCCGGGTGTTTTGACAGCCGGTTTATTCGCACTTTCCCCTGTCTGTTTAACAGTATCAACAGGCGCACAAAACCATTTTTCCACGGTGCTGAATGCCTGGGACGCCAGGTCTTCTCCCTGCCATACTCCCCAAACAAATACGCATCCAGCGGTAAGCAATAGAAGCACCAATATAAAAATTACAAATTTCTTTTTATTCAGCTTTTTCCTTCGGCGACGTTGTTTTTGAAGCGGATAACCGGCCTCCGCTTTGGTTATATCTGCCGGATAAATTGTTCTCATCCTGCTGCCTCCGTTTGTGATGCAAATTACCTTGCTTCATTAGCCCATTGATCAGGAAGCTATCAGCTTGCAGGCGCGGGTGCCGGTCCCGCTGCTTTGGAAGAATCATTGCCCTGCGGCTGTTCAAACGTGGAATTATCCGATTTAGAGCCATCGGTTGATTTTGTATCCTCAGATAAGCTATTCAAGCCTTTTAACCGGTTTGCCAGTTCTGTTTCATAAAATTCCCGGTTATGTGCTCCAACAATGGCGTCTCCTATAATATTGCCTTTGCTGTCTACAAAAATCGTTGTGGGATATGCGGTAATATTTTTATTGATATATTCCCTGAGCGCTGCATCCGGGATCAGATTTGGATAAGTGACTCCTTTGCTGTCCGCTAGTTTTTGCGCCTGGTTGATCAATTGGTCGTCCGCCGCATCGCCCACAATGCCAATCAGCTTTGTACCGTCAGGCATTTCAGCACTCATTTTTTGCAGGTCCGGCATTTCTTCCACGCAGGGCCCGCAGAATGTTGCCCAAAAGTTGATCATAGTAAGCTTGTTTGCCGATATCACGGTATCGTCTACAGCTTTGTCATTGATGTCTTTTGTTGAAACAGAAGGAAAAGTGCTCATATTGGCCGCTGCGCGCGATATCAGTTTAATACTGTCCCGCATTTGGGGGATCAATTGAACGGCAGACCTGTAGAGCTCCAGGTCCCGCCCTTCCAGCTTGCCATCATTTATATCCTGCTGCGAGCAAATATACACCATACCGTCCTTGCGGCCTATTTCTTTGTTGGTGGAAATGCCCGTAATATCACTCATGGATTTTCCTCCGGCAATCCAGCCGTCCCAGGCGGTTTGGTCATAATACTGCACGGATAAAAGCCGCCTTTGCAAATCTTCCGCAGAAAGGCTGCTGTTGCCTTCCCAAAAGCTCGGGGCAAAATAATCAATCGCGATCCCGTCTTTGGGCTGCATATCGGCAGGATAATCATTCGGCTCAATAAACGCTTTTATAAGCGTTCCATCTTTGCCATTTGGCATTTCAATTGAAACACCGATCTGCTTATCTTCCACGGTAGCAAAACTGTTGCTTTGCCCATCTGATTCGCTTGCCGCACTGCCTGCAGCGCCGGTATTCCCGTTTTGACTGCAGGCGGCAAACAGCAACAGAATGCAGCAAACAAAGGCGCCTATCAATCCGATTCTTTGAATATTTTTTCTCATTTTCAGTTACTCCTTAAGATTGGTTTGTTGATCTTGCTTCCGTTCGATCATATCAACCAAACCTAAAATGAACCGCAAAAGAGTAATTTTTTTGATCAGAAAACAAAAAAAGGGCATATCCCCTATTCAACCGGACGGATCTGTCTATTAACAAATATCTTTAATGCTGAATGTAAATGTAGTACTTACGTTCTCCGCACTTTGGACGGCTAGTTGCCCGTTTAGCCTGTCAGCCATGGCTTTGGCAATGGAGAGGCCTAATCCAAAACCGCCGGTTTCACTGTCACGTGAGGCATCCACGCGGTAGAACCTGTCAAAAAGCCGTGGAATGTCTTTGGCGGGAATTCCGCTGCCGCTGTTCTTGACTATGAATTCAACGTTGCGTTTACTTTTCTTTAATATGACTTCAATCGTTCCGCCCCCGTTTGTGTATTTCGCGGCGTTATCAAGCAAAATCGTCACAATCTGCCTCACCTGGTCCGCATCGCTTATAATCTGTATACCGCTCTCAATTTCCTGCCGGAGCTCAATTTTTTTCTCATAGATAATTGCCTCCAACGAAAGCACCGCTTTTAAAACGCACTTGCTGTAATCAAAGGACGCATGCTTATTTTGAATCTGTGCATCCTCCGCTTTTGCCAGGAATAAAAGGCTGCCAACCAGTTTGGTCATCCGCAAAAGTTCATCCTGAATATATCCAATCCATTTTTGCTGGTTTTTAATTGTATCATCCTTTTTTAAAAGTAATGCGTCTGTGTTGGCCTGAATAATTGCGAGCGGCGTTTTTAATTCATGGGAAGCGTCTGCAATAAACCTTTGCTGCTTTTCCCAGGCTTCCGCAACCGGCTTCACGGCCCGGTTGGCCGAAATCAGGCTGATTAAAAAAACCATGGCAATTGTAATCAGGCCCGCCAATATAAAGGTTCCGGCAAGATCGGACAGTGTTTTTTGCGACTGGGTAATATCCATAAAAAATATCTTGTATTGGTCCGAGCCTTCCAAAGAGCTGAAGGTATATGTCCATTTTGTTTTGCCCAGAGTCAGAAGGGAACCGCTTTTTTGATCGTGCCATGCCGTTTGGATCATTGATTTATATGCATCTTCTATATCCGGCCTTGCGAATTGGCCTTGATCAATCGATCCGTCCGAATTTACAACAATGCTGAAATATGTTGCGCTCCCAAGATTTTGCGTACCGTCATTAATATCAACAGTACGAATCAGAACGCTTCCTGCCTCAGGAACAGGCTTTTCTTGATTCCTTTCTACGGAATAGGGTAACAATGTCAATTTTTCTTTGTTTTCAAGGCGAAGGTTATTGTATGTGGACAAATAGATCACCGCAAAAATAACAAGAAAAACGGCCATCGTCATGAGCAAATTGGATAAAAGAAATCTGTTTCGCAGCTTCTTAAACAATCAGTCCTCCGCCCCCTTTGACGAAAGAGTATAACCCATTCCTCTTTCCGTTCTGATTTCAATACCAGCTTCAATGCAATTTAATTTTTTCCTTATAAATGAGATATATACTTCAACAATATGATCTTCCGCTTCCGTATTGAATCCCCAAATCTTCTCAATAATCATACTTTTTGAGGTCACCATCCCGCTTCGTTTCATCAAAAATTCCATTAGCTGGAATTCTTTAGCGGATAATTTTACGCAATCAGTTTGGCTGCTCATATATAAAGTATTCGGATTTAGTTCAACATCATAAGCTTGCACGATGCCACCCTGCATAAGTTCACCCTTTCTTCGCCCCAGGGCGCGCAGACGCGCAAGAAGTTCTTCCGTTGGGAAAGGTTTCGCAAGATAATCATCCGCTCCACTATCCAGGCCGCTCACTTTATCCGCTGTTTCACCCTTAGCCGTCAGCAGGAGAACGGGGGTTTCAATTTTTTTCCGGCGCATCTCGCGCAGAATGGAAAGTCCGTCTTTTTTAGGCAGCATAATGTCGAGTATAATGATGTCGTATATCCCTGTAAGCGCGCAGTCCAGCCCGTATTCCCCGTCTCTTGCGAGGTCTACCAGGTAATTATTTTCTTTGAGTATCTGAGCAATGGCTTCCGCCAACCGCTTTTCATCCTCAACCATCAAAATTTTCATTCACTGCATACCTTCTGAAATCAAACATTCTTCAGCTTTTATTCTATCCTTTGAATCTTAAATGAACCTCAAAAATACGGGTATGGATATTATATACGGCGAAATGAGCTTTATCAACTTACGTTTACAAACAAAAAAATATTCAGCTTTTAAAAATGTGATATTGCCCTTGCCTAATTAAAAGACCTACCATTCAGTAGTTCTGGTTCTTTTACTATATTTAAGCAGATAAGCAAAAAATAATCATCATAACAGCTAGCTGTTTTAGCCCTATTTTGATATGGTCTTTAATTTGCCGGTATAGCGGAATATCATAATTACTTGCAATCACATTTTCATAAAAACTTTCTCCTTTCCGGCCCAACTATGCTCTGTATATTGCACAGAATGCAATATATGCATTTTGGCGCACTTTATATTATTTCAGGCTAAAAATTTTCTTTCTTTACCTGTTCTCCGGATATATAATCAAACCATACCATCATTTATTCTGTTATGGGGGAAAACTCATATGTGCGATACACTTTGCGCAAAGCAGTCCGCAGCGGGCGGGCTCATGGTCTTTGCAAAAAACAGTGACCGCAGTCCAAACGAGCCTCATCTTGTCATTCATTCCGGCGCTCAGAAGCATGATAAGGGCAGCCAGGTCAAGCTTACCTATATCACCATTCCTCAGGCGGAGCACACGCTGGAGGTAATTCTGTGCAAGCCCTCCTGGATGTGGGGGGCGGAGATGGGCGTCAACTCCGCTTCCGTTGCAATCGGCAACGAGGCCGTTTTTACCAAAGCAAAACGCGGCCCGGATGCGCTCACGGGCATGGATCTTGTGCGCCTGGCGCTGGAGCGGTCCAAAACCGCACAGGATGCGCTTGCCTGCATCACCTCCCTTTTGGAGAAATACGGGCAGGGCGGAAACTGCGGATTTGATCACAATTTTTATTACGACAACGGCTTTCTGATTGCAGACCCGCACGAAGGCTATATCCTGGAGACCAGCGGCAAACGCTGGGTGGCAAAAAAGTTTACGGACAGCGCCTCTATATCCAACCGTCTTAGCATCCGTTCTGAACACACCCAGCGCAGCGGGGTGGAAGAAGGTTTTGATTTTGCGGATAAACTGACCGCTCCCCTGTACACCTTCTTTGCAGCCTCCAAACTGCGCCAGTCCGCAACCGGCTGCGCCTTAAATCAGCCTGCCAGTGTTTCGGGCATGATGGCTGCGTTGCGCCAGCACCATTTTGAAGACGAAGGCAAAGAATTCACGCGCGGCAGCGTTCGCAGCGTTTGCATGCACGCGGGCGGCGTTGTGGGCGACCATACCACCGGAAGCCTGGTGGCAACCCTGCGGGAGGGCATGCCCTCCACCCTGTGGTGTACAGGTGCGTCCACGCCCTGTATTTCCGCATTTAAACCGGTGTTTTTATCCTCTCCTGCCAGCGGCCCCGTGTTTGAAAACGAGGCGGACGCCAAACAATACTGGCTGAAACGCGAATCAATCCACCGCGGCGTATTGGCAGGCCTGGTTGATGTTGCCACCCTGCGCAAACGGATTGCGGAACTGGAGTTGGAATGGGTTGCGCAAGAACGGGAACTGTTTGCGGCGGGTACGCCCGACGCTGAAGCTCTAAGAAAATTTTCTGAGCAGGCAGCAACTGAAGAACAGGCGCTGGTGGAAGAATTCCTGCCAAAAAGCCGAGTAAACATACAAAAAAGCGGCCGTTTTGGCCGCTATTGGGTAAAGAAAAACTCTGCTCTCGGGCATTAATTCTATGATTTATTAACGCCTGAAATCAGAGCCCGCCGGGCTCTGGAATATACGCAGGCCAAAGCGGGGCGCAACGGAAATAATATAGTCAAACAAATCGGCCTGCATGCTTTCAAACGCGGCCCAGTCATTTTCATCCATAAACGCGTATATTTCCAGGGGGATGCCGGTCTCCGTGGGCGCAAGCTGCCGCACAATCCGGCTCATATCCTGGCGAATTTTGGGGTTGTTTTGAATGTAATTCATCAAAAACATGCGGAACAGCCCCAGATTGGTGAGCCCGCGGCCGTTTGCCGGGTCTGCCGTATCCGCTCCCAGGCTTTGATTATGCACGGCAATCTCCTGCATCTTTGCGTCCAGGTCGTCCGCAAGCAGCCGGATATTCCGCAATCCGGAGAGCATCTCCTCCGTGCAAAACGAAACGCTGGCCATGTCTATATTAATGGAACGCTTGATCCTGCGCGCCCGGATATCCTGCACATTCCGCCAGTTTACAAACGAATCGGAGATGAGCGCGTACGCCGGAATAGTGGTAATGGTATGGTCAAAATTCTCCACCTTAACGGTGTTTAGCGTAATGTCCACCACATCCCCGTCCGCGTTATATTTATCCATGGTGATCCAGTCGCCTATTCGCACCATGTCGTCCGCCGCAAGCTGTATGCCCGCCACCAGCCCAAGGAGCGAATCCTTGAATATCAGCAACAACACAGCCGACCAAGCGCCAATCCCGGCCAGCAAAATTGACGGATCCTGGCTGGTGATCGCCGCAATAACCGCAACAGCGCCAAGCAATATTACAACAATTTTAAGTACCTGTATCAGCCCTTTGATGGGCTTTGTTTTATGGATGTCCAAAGACCCATAGAAATCCTGAATTGCGTTTAAAATAGCGTCCAGCACAAACAGAAGCGCAATGATCAAATAAACAGAAGCCGCTTTGTGCAACAGCTCTTCATATCCGGGAAACTGCCCGGCCAGCGCGTAGATCACGGCTGCCGGGAACGCATACGCCATTCTGTGGAAAACCTTCCGCCGCAGCATAATCCCTGCCCACTTGAATCTGCTGAGAAACCGGGTTAAAAGCGGCAGAACAATCTTATTTACAATTAATATCACCACGGCGCATAAAATCACACCCGCCGCTACCAGTATCAGATATGTAGCCGTAGTGGGTGTTCCGTGTTCGTTAAAAGTATTCTGTATAAACTCTATCATAAAATCCGCCCTGCTTTCCTGTATTCAGTATTTCATGCACGCAGAACATTTATACAGGTGCAGTTTCATAACTCCCCGTTAAACGTATCCTCATTCAGCGCAAACCGCTTTTTACCGTCCAGCGCGTCAATCCGCCGCATATCTTCGCTGTCAAGCGCAAAATTGTCCAGCCTTGCGTTGTCCGCTATCCGTTCTCCGTGCACAGATTTTGGAATAATCCCATACCCTTTCTGCAAATGCCATCGCAAAGTGGCCCGCGCGGGAGAAACGCCGTATTTTTTTGCAATTTCTTCCATCAGCGGCTCCTCCGCCAGATGTCCGTGGAAAATAGGCCCCCAGGATACGACCTGTATTCCTTTCTCCCGGCAATACGCCGCGTTTTCCCGCTGCTGCCGCCAGGGATGCAGTTCTATCTGGTTCACCGGTGGAATCACGTCAAAGCGTTTAATCAAATCTTCTATATGATGAGGCAAAAAGTTGGAAACTGCGGCACAGCGAATCCTGCCCTTCTGCTGCTCGGCCAGCATCATTTCCCACGCTCGATACCGCAGGTCCGCGTCCGCTCCCGGCCAGTGGAACAAATACGCGTCTATGTACTCCCCTCCCAGCCGCTTCAGGCTGTCCTCAAACGCTGCCTGTGCGCGGCCAAAGTCGCCCGGCCACAGCTTGGTGGTTACAAACACTTCTTCCCTGGAAACGCCCGAATCAAGAAGCGCGCGGCCCACTTCGCCCTCGTTGCGGTAAAACGTGGCCGTGTCAATATGCCTGTATCCTATGTCCAGCGCACAGCGCACGGCATTATAGGCCTCGCCCTGCTCCGGGGCGGATTTATACAGCCCCAGCCCTACTATGGGCATAGATATTCCGTTTGCCAGCGTTACTGTTTCCTGCAATATTTTCGTCATGGTTGTCTCCTTCATTGCTGATGTTGTTTTCTCCAGATGGAAAAACGAATTCTCTCAATCGCCTGTGAAATCAGATCCACCGGCAGCACGCGCACCAGCAGGCAGCGCACCAAAAATACAATGGACGTATAAACGGACCTGGCGCCCACGCGCAGGCCCATTTCCATGCACCAGGCCACAACGCCAACGGGTTGCGGGGGAACGGGCACGGGCGCGCAGTCCGCTTTTTTAAAAAACCGGGTTTTAAGCGTGCCAATTGGATACACCGGCATAATTTTTATATTCCTGGGTTTTTCCATACGGTAGGTGCGCACAAACCCGTCCATTGCAAACTTGGTCGCGTTATAAAGCGCAAAGCCCGGCAGCACCATTTTGCCAAGCGCGGATATGGTAAGCATAAAGGTAAGCTTTTCCTGCCTCCCCTGCGCCAGCTTTTGCAGCGTATAGATGGGGGAAAGCACATTTGTTTTGAATATCCGCTCGTTCTTATCCCAGTCCGGCGGGCCAATAACGCCATAATAAGCAAACCCCGCATTGGCAACAAACACGTCTATTCCTCCAAGCATTTCCTCGGCCTTTTTAAGCATCTCATCCACCTGGGCAGGTTCGGAAACATCGCAGCCAATTGCCTGCACGCCCAAATCCCCCAGCGCCTCCGTAATATACTGCGGATTGCGCGCTACGCCCACAACCCGCGCGCCCGCCTTTGCAAGCCGCCGGGCAAACGCCTGGCCTATCCCTGAAGATGCCCCGGTAACAACAATCCGCTTTCCCTTTAAATCCATATTATACACTTCCTTCATTGCCAAATGATGAGCTGCCGCTTTATTGGCTTAGTATTATCATAATACGTAAAAATGCTAAGAGCAATAAAAAAAGCCTGCCTCCATTCGGAAACAGGCCCTCAGGTTTATTTTCCAAGTACTCTTGCCAGAAACTCACGGGTGCGCTCGCTTTTGGGTTGGTCGAACATCTCCTGCGGCGGAGAATCCTCAACTATGACGCCTTTGTCCATAAATACAACCCTGTGCGCCACATCGCGCGCAAACGCCATTTCGTGCGTAACCACCAGCATGGTAAGCCCGGAACTTGCAAGGTCCTTCATAACCTGCAGCACCTCGCCCACCATTTCGGGGTCAAGAGCAGAAGTAGGTTCGTCAAACAGCAGTACCTCCGGCTCCATTGCAAGAGCTCTGGCAATTGCCACGCGCTGCTTCTGCCCGCCGGATATCTGCGCAGGCTTTGCGTTGATAAACTGCAGCATGCCCACTTTTTTGAGGTAATCCTTTGCGTTTTGCTCCGCATGTTTCCGGTCCCGCCCCAGCACCTTCATCTGGCCTACCACACAGTTTTCCAGCACGTTTAAATTGTTGAACAGGTTGAACTGCTGGAACACCATGCCCACTTTGGCCCGGTAGCTGGAGAGAGGCACGCTGCCATCCTGTATGTTGCGCCCGTGGAACAGAATTTCTCCGCTGGTTGGCGTCTCCAACAGGTTGATGCACCTTAAAAGTGTGGACTTTCCGGAGCCGGAAGCGCCTATGACACAGACCACTTCACCGCGGCTCACAGAAAAATCGATGTCCTTTAATACTTCATTTTTGTCGAAAAATTTCTCAAGGTGTTTAATCTCTATTACATTTTCAGCCATTGCCCAGGTCCTCCTTCGGTTGTTCCTGGCCCGTATACAATTCGTAGTTAGAGGGCCCGTCCATCTTCTTTTCCAGATACAGCAATATCCGGGTGGTGGTGAACGTTAGAACAAAGTAAATCGCGCACGCTATGGCGAACGATTCAAAGAACCTGTAATACGTGCCCGCCGCGGATTTTGTCATAAAGAACAATTCGGATACGGAGATCACGCTCAGCACAGAGCTGTCCTTAATATTGATTACAAATTCGTTTCCAATGGCAGGCATAATGTTGCGGATGGCCTGCGGCAGAATAATTGTTGTCATTGTCTGCCAGTGCGTCATGCCGATGGAATGGGCGGCTTCAGTCTGCCCTTTATCCACCGATATGATGCCGCCGCGCACCACTTCCGACAGATAAGCGCCCGTGTTGATGGAGATGATAAACAGCGCCGCCACCAGCGGAGTCATATCCAGGCCGACCAATATGGCAGAACCGTAATAGATGACCACAGCCTGCACCATCATGGGAGTGCCGCGGAATATCTCGATATAGGCAATCAGAATACCCCGCAAAATCTTCATCAATACCTTTTTTACCGCGGAGTCCTTGGGTTCTATGGGAATCGTCCGTACAATCGCAACTATCAGGCCTATTCCAAATCCCGCTATTGTACCGATGATTGCAACCAGCATAGTTGTACCGGTTCCCTGCAAAAACATGGAACCGTATTCCTGGATCAGAAACCCTATCCAGCCAAAAGAATCAGTAGGCATTGACGCACACTCCTAAACTAAGCTATTAAGATCCGGAAACCGGCTGGCGCGCAACCGCATCTTCCATCATTTTTTCACGGGTAGCCCCGTCTATGCCCTTTAAGATCTCGTTGATCTTGTCTTTGTCTGCATCGCCCTTGCGAAGGCCAACGGCAATCTGCACGTCTTCCGGATCCGTTTTAAAGCCGGAACCTTCCGCAAATTTCACAAAAGCCAGGTTGGGGTTGGCCGCAACAGCCGAAACCGCGCCCGGAAGTTCGGAAATATAGCCGTCTATCTTGTTTGCATTGAGCGCCACAATCATGGCCGGGAATGTTTCCATGGCCGCCTGCTTGGATACGCCTTCAATCTGGTCGATCACGCTGTAATGGAACGTATCCAGCTGGCCTGTAATTTTTGCTCCGCTAAAGTCCGCAAGTGATTTTGCGGCGGCAAATTTGCCGTCTTTCTGCACCACAATCACCAGTTCGGATGTATAGTACGCATCGGAGAAATCAATGGTCTCCTTGCGCTCGGAAGTGGGAGACATGCCCGCGATAATGGCGTCTATCTTGCTGGACTGCAACGCCGGAATCAGGCCGTCCCATTCGGTTTTAACAATAACGAGTTTTTTGCCAAGACCGTCCGCAATCTTTTTGGCAATCTGTATGTCGTAACCGTCCGCAAATCCGCCGCCGCTGCTGATCGGAACAGTCAGGTCGCTGGATTGGGCCTGCGTCCAGTTAAAGGGAGCATAGTTGCATTCCAGGCCGACTTTGAACTCCCCGCCTGCGCCCGAGCATCCTGTGAACGCAAAGACGGACAACATCATTACGCACACCAAAACAATAACAGTAAACCTTTTCAAAATTATTTCCTCCTCGAACTATAATGGATTCACAAAAATTTGCTGTGATAGCACATTAAATAAAGCAATAAAATTTATTAATATTGTCGCATTATAAACCCTATCCGTCAAGAACTATTTGGAGGGCTAAATAGAAAAATTATGCATTTTGCAGCGTTTTTAAGTTAAATTCCAATCATATTTGAGGGAAATACAGACTAAAAATTTCATAGGAATAATAAGCATCCCGGCGAAACAGCACCGGGATGCTTACTCAGAGGGAACTGCCTCCCCCAAAATTTGTTTTGGGTTAAAGCCAGGAGCGCCCAAAAAACGGATCAGATAAACAGCGTGGTGCCCGCGTTCTCGTTTGCCGCTATGTAGCTTGCAACCCCCGCGTATTCTATACCGCCGATCAGCTCTTCCTTTTTAATGCCCATCAGGTCCATGCTCATGGTGCACGCGATGAACTTAACGCCCAGTTCCTGCACATGTTTCATCATCTCCGGCAGGCTCTCCACATTCTTTTTCTTCATGATGTCTTTGATCATCTTACGGCCCATCCCCAACATGTTCATGTTGGAAAGCGGCAGCTTATCCGCGCCCCTGGGCATCATGGAGCCAAACATTTTCTCCGTAAAGTCTTTGCCCACCTTTACCTTGCCGTCCTTCCGCAGGGCATTCAGGCCCCAGAAGGTAAAGAATACGGTGACGTTCTTTCCCTGGGCAACCGCGCCCTGCGCGATGATCATGGAGGCCAGCACCTTATCCATCTCGCCGCTGAAGACCACCATGGTCGCGTTCTTCTGGTGGGCGCCTGTCAGGCATTCGTTTGGCGAATTCTCCTTGCCTTTTTCCACAACGGCAACGTATTTTTCGCCCTCCGCCGTCAGGGATACAAGCGTATGGCCGTTGCTTTTAGCCCAGTTTTCCACATCGTTTGCAAACCCGGATTCGGTGGAGATAATCTTCACCTTGTCGCCCACATTGGCAGCCGAAACGGCCTGATACATGGCCATAATCGGCCCCGGGCACTGCAGCCCGCATACGTCCACCACTTTTTCATCCGTGTCTTTAATCAGTTTCTGCATATCGTCCACCTCCGGCTTATGGATCGTTTTTGGATTATTGATTGTATAATGGCCCGATTTATATGTACTGTAACCGCCCGAAAGATTATACAGGTTTGTATATCCGTTTCCTTTGAGTATCTTAATGGCAATGTATGCGCGCAAGCCCACCTGGCAGTTTACATATATGGGCGTATCCTTGGATACATCAATCTCACCCAGGCGGCCGCGCAGCGCGTCCACTTCTATGTTCACCGCGCCCGGAATATGCCCGTTCGCAAATTCCACAGGGGTGCGGACATCCAACAGATAGCCGCCCTTTTTTAAAATATCGTCTATCTCGTACCAGTGGGTCACTTTATATGCGCCCTGGGACACATTGCTTGCAATATACCCCAGAATGTTTACCGGGTCTTTTGCCGATGAATACGGCGGCGCGTAGCAGAGCTCCAGGTCCGCCAGGTCTGCCACCGTGCCCCCAAGCTTCATGGCAGTAGCAATCACGTCTATCCTTTTTTCCGTGCCCGCCCGGCCCACAGCCTGCGCGCCCAGTATTTTGCCCGTACTCTGGTCAAACAGCAGCTTTAGGGCAATGTTGGAAGAATCCGGGTAATAGGACGCATGGTTGGCCCTGTGCGCGTGCACGGCGGTATAGGGGATATTATGCGCCTTCAGGTACGCTTCGTTCCTGCCCGTCATGGCGGCGGTAAGCCCAAACACCTTAACGACGGCCGTTCCCTGGATACGACTGTTTGGAATTTTCATCCCGTTGATATGGTCGGCCACCAGCCTGCCCTGGCGGTTTGCGGGCCACGCCAACGGTATGGAAGTCTTTGAACCGTCCACAAAATCCGCTACCTCAATCATGTCTCCAATGGCGTATATGTCCGGGCTTTCTGTCCCGTTTGCCGCGTCGATTACGTTAAAGGAATCGCCTGTTTTCACAAAGCCGCGCTCGTTCACGGCAAATCCGGCATTTTTTACAATCGCGCTTTCGGGTGCAACGCCAATAGACAATATGGTCATGTCCGTTTCAATCCGCCTGCCGCTCTCCAGCAGAACCGCCCGCCCGCCGTCTTCAAACCGTTTCAGACCGTCGTTCAATATAAGGTCTATGCCGTGCAGGTTCAGTTCGCTGTGTACAATCTGCGCCATCTCAAAATCCAGGGGAGCCAGCACCTGCGGCATTTTTTCTATCAGGTGCACCGCAATTCCTGTCTCTGCCAGGTTTTCCGCCATCTCCACGCCAATAAACCCGCCGCCAATCACCGTTGCCGTTTTGATATCGTTTTTTGTAATATAATCCTTGATATTGTCCGTATCCGGTATGTTGCGCAGCACAAACACATTCTCCGCCTGCTTCATGCCTTCAATGGGCGGGCGTAGCGGCTTTGCCCCGGTTGATATAATCAGCTTGTCAAACGTTTCCTGGTATGTTTTGTCTTCCGTCAGCTTGTGGATGGTTACAAATTTTTTGTGTTTATCAATGGCAACCACCTCGCTGAAGTTGCGGATATCAAGCTTAAACCGCCTGGACATGCCGGGTATGGTCTGCACAAAAAGATCGTCTCTGTCCGGAATCACGCCCCCTATGTAATACGGCAGCCCGCAGTTGGCAAACGAAATGGCCTCGTCTCTCTCGATCATAATAATCTCATCCTGCTCGCTGAGCCTGCGCAGCCTGGCCGCCGCCGTGGCTCCGCCCGCCACGCCTCCAACAATCAATATTTTAGACATGCTTTAATCCTCCCAATATCAATAAAACAAGTTGTTTTGTTTCTTCGTCCTTGATGCGGTAATACACCTCGTTTTTTATTTTTTCGCTGATAATGATGCCCGCCGCCCTCAGCCTGGATAAATGCTGCGAAATTCCGGATTGGGAAACCGCCAGGCATTTCTCCATATACGTCACGTTGCACTTCTCTTTTTCCAATAGGCCGTTTACGATGCACAGCCGCACGGGGTGTGCCAGCGCTTTAAGAATCTCCGCTTTTTTTTCAAAATCTTTTGTATAATCCAAATCCTTTCGCCCCTTAATTAGTATATTATAATATTATAATATTGTGAAAATAAAATCAATATATTTATTTACAAATTTTAAAATACGCTTGACAAATAATATTCAGCCGATTAAACTGAACACATGCTGAACATGTTCAATATGTGTTCAGAAATGGAGGGCCAATATGTCTGATACAGAAACCAAAGAACTGATATTGCGCACGGTTCAACAAATGCTGCAGGAAGGAACGGCTGCAGGCGACGTAACGGTGCGCCGGATAGCCGAGCGGGCGAATATCGGCACCGGTACAATCAACTACCATTACCATTCCAAGGACAAACTGATTTCGGATGCCGTTTCCGGCCTGATCAACAACATGGCGACCGAACTGATGACCCTGAACACCGCGGAAAGCGAACCTCTGGAGCGGCTGAAACAGTTTTTGCTTGTGACGGCGGACCTTAGCCTGCAAAATTACGAGATGTCCCGCATCCAGGTGGCGTATGACATGAACCAGGGGGATCTCTCCATCTGCTACTACATCATCCCCATTTTGAAGGAGATATTCAAAAGCACAAAAGGCGAAACCGAAATCAAGCTCATTGCCATGGCGCTCATAGCGTCCCTGCAAAGCATTTTGCTTAAAAAAGACGCGTTTTTCAGGTATTCCGGCATTGAGCTGCAAAACAAGACGCAAAGGGAAGAAGCAATAGACCTGCTGCTTAAAAACATGATTGCAAAGGAGGTATTATAAATGAGAGTATTCAGAAAAATTATGGCTGTTTTGTCCATGCTGCTTATGGCTTTCACCATGATCTGCGGCGCCTGGATTGCAAACTCCGGCAAAGTAACAGACCTTGCCAGTTCCGCCAGCTTCCACATGATGCTTGGCATCATCACAGCTGTTTGCGTGTTCATTACCTGTATTCTGGCTATGATGAAGAAATAAAAAAAATGCTTTTTCCCCTGCAATATTTTAAACGATAAGAAGGTAAGGAAATGAAAATTGTTGTTGTACTGGGTTCCTGCCGAAAACAAGGCACAGGGCGGCAGTATTTATCCAAAATTGAGGAAGCGATTAAATGCAGGTATGATGCGGAAATAGAGTATCTGTTTCTGGGAGACTGTCACCTGCAGCTCTGCCAGGGTTGCTGCGCGTGTTATGAACTGGGTGAAGATAAGTGCCCCTTAAAAGACGGGTTCCTTGGCGCCATGCAAATATTAAACAGCGCGGACGCGGCAATTTTCTACTCCCCCACCTACACGCTCTCCATTTCCGGGCTGCTGAAAACTTTTTTTGACAGGAGTTCCTACGTGCTGCACAGGCCGTATTTTACGGGCAGATATGCCCTGCTTCTCTCTTCTACCTTTCTGATGGGAGAAAAGGAAGCGCTGCATACCATGAATACCATTGTTTCCAAAATGGGATTCACCGTTACCGGCCAAATTGGTATTGTTAGCGAAAAATACGCCAAACAGCCGGAATACAAAAACAGATGCGACCGCAAAATGCAAAAGTCGGCCCTGCGGTTTGCGGCTCTGGCCGCGGAATCAAAGCCAATCCAGCCCTCCATTATGGATCTTTTGGTATTTAATATGCAGAAAAGGATATACGGCAGGCTAAACGGCGGTTCGCGCAGCGACAGGCAGTTCTGGCAAAGCAAAGGCTGGACCGACCCGCAAACGCTTTTCTACTGCCCGGCCAGCATCCCCGGCTATAAGCGCCTGGCTGCCCGCCTGATAGAGGAGGCAGCCATCAAAACAGGACTTGTGCAGTTATAAAATACAAAAAAACCCGTATTGCCAATAATTCCTCCTTTGGCATACGGGTTTTTTATATAAATCAGTGTTGCAGGACGCAAACATTGGTGGTACTATACTTTTTGGTCTTTTAAAATATTTATATATATTGGAGGAATTATGACAGAAAACGCGCAGACATCGGCCAATCCGGCCCCTCTTGGGTTATTGGGATTCGGCATGACCACAGTTCTTTTAAACCTTGCGAACGCAGGGGTTATCTCCTTATCCAGCGTCATCATAGCAATGGGGCTTACAATGGGCGGTCTGGGCCAGATCATCGCGGGCATCATGGCATATAAAAAAGGCGACACCTTTGGCGCCACCGCTTTTTCGGCATACGGGCTTTTCTGGTGGTCGCTGGTATTTATCCTGGTGGGCCCCTTTAAACAAATCGCCGCTGCGGACGGCGCAGGAATGGGCTTTTACCTGCTGCTGTGGGCAGTATTCACCGGCTTTATGTTCGTGGGAACGCTTAAACACAACCGTTCCTCCCAACTGGTATTCGGTTCGCTCACCATCCTGTTTGTATTGCTTGCAGCCGGAAACTTCTCCGGCATTGCCGTCATCCATACAATCGCGGGCTGGGAAGGCATTTTGTGCGGCAGCTTTGCCATATACGCATCCCTGGCGCAGGCCGTGAACAACGAATACGGCAAAAAGGTTCTGCCTTTATGAGGGCTCTGCCCTCAAGCTCCCGCTAAGGGCCGCTTGGCCCTTAGCACCATTTATGGGGCAGATAAAAATCAGCTTTTTACCTGCTCCAGCATTTCGGTTTCCAGTTCCAGAAGAAAATCCCGAATCCATGCTTTATCGTTTGCGGTGCCATGAAAATTGCAACTGAATGTACATCCGCCGTCAAAAGTGGAAACGCTCACCTGAAAATACGGAGTGCGTTTTACCGCAGCGGTCAGATACGCATCCCGTATGCTTGCGTCTCCAAAGCAAAAAGAATCCTGATCAACAATGCCAAGGTTGGAATACGAGACGACGGGTATTTTGAATATCCGGCTGAAATTTTTCTGCAATACTTTAAAAGGCAACAAGCTAAAAACCAGTTCCATATTTATAAGCGGTTTCAGGCAGCTATAGCCGTTTTTCTGTTCCCGCATCTGGCCGGACACTTTTTTTAACGTATCTTCAAAAGAACCCTCGGGCACTAAAGAAACGTCGCAGATCAGGTTGCTGGTCAGGTTGCATATGCCGTGCTTCCAGCCTGGGGGCACATACTTCCTTAAATCAACAGGGCACGGAAGAATGATCCTGCCCTCTCCCGTTTTTCTCCCCAGCAGCCGGATATACGCAGTTAAAAACATATCGTTCAGCGTAGCGCCTTTGTCTTTGGCATAGGTCTTGACCAACAGCATATTTTCTCTGGAAATTCTTCGCACAACCAAAAATGGATTCTCGTTATCCCCTTCTAGAGGCAAATGCACATACTGCTTTTGCCTGGCCAGGTCATAACTATTAAAAAGTGTTTTTGCTTTTTCCATAGGTGTAAGCCGGTTAAACAGCGGCCAAAAGCCTCTTCCATAATAATCAGGTACGCGGACATTTTTGCCTGCCAGGCAGTCCGTATACAATCCTGCCAGCATGTACAAATATTCCTTGAATCCGGCGCCGTCGCAAACCATGTGATTGATCAGGATGCAAAGCGTATCCGCTCCCGTCTCCCGGAGAACATAAATCTTAAGTTGCGGTTCATGCTCTATGTCAATGGAAGAGGCAAGCAGACTGTCCAAACGTTTTTCACCGTAGGCAGATTCCACAATGCTTACAATGTCGTCCCCTGTGAATTCCGTATCCCGCCAATATGGGCGGCGGGCAGATAAATCAAAACAGCAGCGGACCTGCGGAATTGCGTTTGAAGACACCGTAACGGCTTTTTTGAGCGCCGCTCCATCAATATGCCCCGAAAATGAAACAACGCAACGTATGATCGGATCGTGGACTGTTTTATAAAAATATTGCAGAATATCAAAGGCTTCCGCTCTGATTTTCCCGGTATTACGGTCCCGTTTCACACCAAACCGTTCCCTCTTTCCACTTTGCCCAATATAAGCGGAAGAACGTCAGGTTTTTTATCCGTATATACAATTCCGTTTTCAAAAACCTTTTGCGCCTGCGCCGCTTTGCTCTCGTTTGCCGTATGCAACCGCGCAATCACGTCCCCCATGCGCACAGCATCACCTGTTTTCTTTTGCAGGATGATACCGGCGGCATAATCTATAGCGCTGTCCTTCGTCTCCCGGCCCGCCCCCAGCAGGCCGGAAGCGACGCCGCATTTTTCCGCATCCATATGCGCGATGTATCCGTCCTGCCCGGCCCTGACCTCCACTATACAGGCCGCCTTCGGAAATTTTTCCGGATGGTTTATGTATGTTGTATCTCCACCCTGGGCCTCGGCCATCTTCATAAGAGTAAGGAGAGCCTGTCCGCTGTAGAGTTTATCTTCCGCCAGTTTGCGGCAGGCAAGATAATCGCCGGCATCCGCCAGTGCAAGCATGTGCGCCGCCAGTTCCAGGCAAAGTTCAGTCAGGTCTTCCGGGCCCCTTCCGTTCAGTGTTTCCACAGCTTCCGCAACCTCCAGCGCGTTCCCAATGTTGTGCCCCAGGGGTACATCCATATTCGTAACCAGAGCCGCCGTCCGTTTGCCGTTCGCTTCCCCAATTTCCACCATCGCCCGCGCCAGAGCCAGAGCCTCTTCTTTTGTCTTCATAAACGCGCCGCTTCCCGCCTTTACGTCCAGCAAAATGCAATCCGCCCCCGCTGCCAGTTTTTTGCTCATCACGCTTGACGCTATAAGCGGCATGCTTTGCACGGTAGCCGTCACATCCCTGAGGGCGTACAATTTTTTATCCGCTGGGCAAATATTTCCGGTCTGGCCTATCACGCACACGCCAATCTTGTTTACAATACGAAAAAATTCCTCACGCGGCAGGTTTACCCTGAAGCCGGGAATGGATTCCAGTTTGTCCAGCGTACCGCCCGTATGCCCCAGACCCCGGCCGGACATCTTTGCCACGCGCACCCCGCAAGACGCCACTATGGGGGCCACAATCAGCGTCGTCTTGTCTCCCACGCCGCCCGTGCTGTGTTTATCCACCTTGAAGCCCTCAATCGGCCCAAGGTCCACCACGTCGCCCGACAGCGCCATGTATTTGGTTAATAGCGCGGTTTCCTGCGCCTGCATCCCGTTAAAATATACCGCCATTAAAAAGGCGGATATCTGGTAATCCGGAATGCTTCCGTCCGTAATCCCGCGCACAAAAAAAGATATCTCCTCCCCGGCCAGGATTTCCTTACGCTGTTTTTTTACAATGATATCAACCATACGCATACCGTTCACCGCCTTACAAACTTTTTGCTTTATTGTATCCTATTTTACACGCCGGCTCACCTTTTGGGGAAACTTTTTTCCCGTTTTACCAGCTTTACCAGTTCAAACCAGAACACCGCCGCAAAAGATATACCAAACGCCAGCGCAAGATATTCGGCGGAAAGCGGCTGCAGCTTTAAAAATCCGTTGAGCGGCGTATACAGCATGCACAGCAGCACAGACAGCGTCCCCAGCACCACGCCCCACATCACCCGGTCCCGCACCAGCCGCCGCACCGAACGGAACGCGGATTCAATGCAAGAGCTGTTTACCAGCACCAGCAGCAAATTACACACCAGAATAACGGCAAGGCCCATGGTGCGGGCCAGTTCCGCATTGCCCTGGTTTAAAAGAATCCAGTAATACGCGCCAAAAGATGCCGCAAACACCGCCACGCCCTGCAACACGCTTTTAATTGCCAGGCCAACGGTCAGCAGCGGTTCGCCCGGCTTTCTGGGCGGACGCGCCATAATGCCAGGCTCCGCGGGCTGCCTTTCCAGCACAATGGAGCACGTGGGGTCTATCATCAGCTCCAGCAGCACCACATGCAAGGGCAGAAGCATCAGGAGCCCCGTCCCAATCCCGAACAGGGGGGCCAGCAGACAGGCCAGCGCAATGGGAATGTGAATGGTAAAAATATACCCGACCGCCTTGCGTATGTTGTCGTAAATACGGCGCCCATCCGCAATGGTATGCACAATGGTAGAAAAATTGTCGTCCAGCAGCACCAGGTCCGCCGCCTCGCGGGATACTTCAGACCCGCGTTTGCCCATGGCGATTCCAATATCCGCATACTTGAGCGCGGGCGCGTCGTTTACGCCGTCTCCCGTCATGGCCACAACCTCTCCATTGTCCCTGAAGGCGCGCACAATGCGCATCTTGTGCTCCGGAATCACGCGGGAGAATATGCTTACGCCCGGCACCCTCTCCCGCAGCTCTTCGTCCGTCATTCCGTTCAGTTCCCTGCCGGTAATAATTTTGCCGCAGCCCGGCATTCCAATTTTACGCGCAATCGCGCCTGCGGTAATCCCGTTATCCCCGGTAATCATCACTACCCGGATGCCTGCCCGCACACACTGCTCAATATCGCGCCGCACGGATTCCCGGGGCGGATCCGCAAGGCCCACCAGGCCGCACAGCACAAGCCGGCTGTCCGGCAGGGAAGCCGGAATTACTTCTCCCCGCGCAAATGCCCTCTTGGCAACGGCGATGACGCGCAGCCCCTCGCCAGACATCCGCTCCACCGTTTCTTCCGCCTGGCGCAGCCGTTCTTCCGGCAAAGCGCAGAGAGGCAGCAGGCTCTCGGGCGATCCCTTGGCCGCCAGAATCAGGCCCCCGTCGTGTTCCCACAGGTGGCCCATAATCTTTGTTTCATTTGTAAAGGGATACTCCACCTTCAGTTCGCCGCCAAACAGATGATCCCGCTCAATGGCCAGCCCCGCGCAATAGGACAGCATGGCATTCTCCATAGGATCATACGTATCGGATTCGCACGCCAGACCCATTACCTCCGCCAGTTCGTCGCGTTCGCCGCAGGCCAGCCAGGTTTCCTGCACCTGCATTTGGTTCATGGTGATGGTTCCCGTTTTATCCACGCACAAAACGGAAACAGCGCCCAGCGTTTCCACAGAAGGCAGCTTGCGCACAAGCGAATGCTTCCTGGCAAGCCTCCACGCGCCCATGGAAAGGAATACCGCCAGTACCACCGGAAACTCCTCCGGTATCATGGCCATGGCCAGCGTAATGCCGGAGAGGACGCTCTGTATAATCCTTTCCCGCAGTATTTCCTGCTCCAGATTAAAAAAGGTAATGACGCAAACCAGAACAAACAGGCCTGCCGCTATCATAGCGGCATATTTCACCAGCTTTGCCGTCTGCTTTTCCAGGGGAGTCGGCCTGTCCGGCGCTTCCGCCACATGTTGGCCTATTTTGCCGTATTCGGTATTGGCGCCGGTATGCTTCACGCGCACCAAAGCAGACCCCTGCGTTACCAGCGTTCCCGCGTAAACAGTGTCCCTGCGCCAGTAATCCTTATCCGCCGCCGCGTCCGCGCTTTTCCATACGCCTTCCGGCTCGCCGGTGAGGGAAGATTCGTCCACACGCAGATCGTTCGCGCGCAGAATCAGGCCGTCCGCGGGAATCTTTACCCCTTCCGCAACCAGCATTAAATCGCCGGGCACCAGTTCCACACTGTTTACGCTTTTCTCCACGCCGTCCCGTATCACACGGATATGCGGCGCAGATAAGTTGCGGAGCGCCAGAAGCGTTTTATCCGTCTTCCATTCCTGCACAGTTTCAATGCAGATAACAGCGGCGACGAATATAAGCATCACCGCCCCATCCCGCGGTTCGCCCAGCACAAAGTAAATAACGGCCGCGGCAATCAGCAGCAAAAACATGGGTTCGCGCAGCACCTGCAATATTTTAATAAAAAATCCTTCTTTTCTTAGAGGGGTCAGTTCGTTGCGGCCGTATTCCGCCTGCAGCTTTTTTACCTGCTCGAAGGAAAGGCCCTCTTCGTTCATGGGAACCGGCATAAGAAACCTCCTGATAAATCATTGTGTCCGCGGGCCGGAAAAATATCCGGCCCGCAGACGTCTTTGGCAATGCAAATCGGTCAGGTTCCCGCAAGATAAAAATAACCTGCGGAACGTTACTGTCCCGCAGGTAATTGTTAACCCGCTGCCCGGCCTCCATCCGAAGGCGTTTGGCCCAGCCCCACAAACTCAAAATTTTTCTGAGTTCATCGCCTGCTCAGTTTGTACTGTAGTTTCATGCAGTGCAAAGAGATAAGCGTATTTTATCATCCGGCTGTTTGGCTGTCAAGCCGCAAGTTGCTTGATTTTATGACGGTTTATTCCGGTATCCGCGCTATAGGGAAGCATCCAGCAAGTTGCCCGTATCCCCGGTGTTCAGGTATTGTTTGTACGATTCCACGGCCGCATCTGTCTGCACTGTTGCATCGGCTTCAGCTTGTTCAATCACGCCCTGCAAAAATTCGGAGGTTTCTTCCTGATCCGGAGCAATCAGGCCATACATCTCATTCAGGCTGTCCGTACTGCTGCCGTTCAGAAGCTCCAAAGCAGAGGAACCGGACGTGAGCGAATCGTATTCGGACAACTGGCTCAGGGTATACAGGCCCTTTGCATAGCTGTCCGCGGTGCCTACTGAATACAAATCCACCTGATCCGTGCCTGCCAGCGCGTCCAGCGCCCCCTCCAGATTGGATACATTATACGCTTCCTTGGATACTGCGGAAGAATCCAAAGCATTGTTTTTGTACGCATCGCTGCTTTGCAGCGCGTACTGTTGATACAGATTCGCCGCCTGATTGGAAACTGTCAATCCCATGCCAACCCTCCTGTTCCTTGTATTTGCTATATCGGCTGAAAATCTTTGTAATAAAGCGGCTTCACACAAAATTCAGATAGATTTTACAAAAGGTTCTGTTCCCCCCGCACCATCGCGTAGTTTTCACACAACGTTCCACTACGGTTTTAAAATCACCTTGATGCAATTGTCTTCTTTCTTGTCGAAAATCTCATATGCATGCGCGCCTTCCCCCAGGGATAGCCTGTGCGTAATGATATCCGTCGCGTCGAACTTTCCGGCTTTAACCAGGTCAAGAATGCGCGGAATAAACGCCTGCGCCGGGCACTGGCCCATTTTGAGGGTAACGCCTCTGGTAAAAAAGTCTCCCAGCGGAAACATATTATACCGCCCGCCATACACGCCCACAAGCATCACCGTTCCGTTTTTCCGCACGCAGGACATGGCGGTTTCTATAGCGGATTTGGAACCGGCCTGCAGCCGCATCACCGTCTCAATCATTTCGATCACCGTCATCTTTCCGTCCAGGCCCACGCAGTCTATCACCACGTCCGCGCCGCCGTTCGTCAGGTCCTTCAGCACTTCCCCCGTGTCGCTGTGGTCTTCAAAATTCACCGTTTCCACGCCGTATTGCCTTGCGTGTTCCAACCGGTAGGGAACTGAATCTACGGAAATGACCCGTTTCGCGCCCATAAAAAGAGACCATTTTGCCGCCAGCAGTCCAACAGGCCCGCATCCCAGCACAACCACCGTATCGCCCGCCTTAACGCCGCCTTCCGTTACGCCCCAATAAGATGTTGGCAAAATATCCGTTAAAAACAACACCTGCTCGTCCGAAAGGTCTTCGGGTACAGGCACCGGGCCTACGTTTGCATACGGCACCCGCAAATATTCCGCCTGCCCGCCGTCGTACCCGCCGAACGTGTCGCTGTAACCCAGTAGCCCGCCGGCTTCTCCGTTTGGATTGGAATTTTCACAGGACGTAAACAGGCCGTGCTCACAATACCAGCAGTGTCCGCAGGATACCGGGAAGGGCACAATCACCCTGTCCCCCTTTTTCACATGACGCACATCCTTACCCGCTTCCTCCACAATACCCATGGTCTCGTGCCCAAGGGTGGAACCCTTGCGCAAATGCGGGATAAACCCGTGGATCAGGTGCAGGTCTGAACCGCAAATTGCCGTGGACGTTACCTTTACTATAATATCGTCGCTCTTTTCAATTTTAGGGTCTTCCACATTCCGCACTTCCACGTTTTTAATCCCGTTATATACAATCGCCTTCATATTCATTTTCCTTCCATAGTTTCATTTATCACTATGGTCTGCACAATCTGTTGATTTATGCGCCTTCTTTGCAAACGAAAAAGGCCGGTACATGCCTGCCTTTTCACAACCTCTGCTTCCAGATCACTGTTTTATTGGGCCATTTTTTCCTGACAAAAAGGGGCTCTCAGAGTGAATTGACCCTGAATGGGAGCTTGTGGGCGGCGCCCTCACAAATACTCAACAGCAGCCTCCCGCAGCCGCAATCCTTTACCGGCTCTTGCCCTGCAGAATTTTTTTCGCCGCAGCAACATGTTTCAGCCATTTATGTTCCTTCTTTCTTAACCAAACTTACAGCATTCCTCATCGATCGAATCAATCAGCAGGCGGATGCTTTCCAACACCTGCACGCGTTTTTCTTCTGGTATGCTGTCATATATCCTTGCGTAATACATATTCCTGTCCGATTCAATCTTCTCAAACAGGGACTTGCCTTTTACAGAAAGTTCAATGCATACGCACCGCCTGTCTTTTTTGTCTGTGGTTCGTTTTGCAAGATGGTTTTTAACCAGGTTGTTTACCGTCCGGCTCATTGTGCTGGTATCCAAAGCCAGCAGCTCGGCAAGCGCATTTAAAGCAAGGCTTCCGGCGCGCCCAATTTCAATCAGCGCGTGGCATTGCGCCAGTGTTATACCGCAGCACGAAAACTGCACGTCCTGCAGATACCCCAGTTTTCTTTCCAGCAGCCTTACCAGCTCCCTCAGCCGGTTATCTCCCGTATCCAACACGTAAAATAACACCTCCGTACAAAAATAATTGTATCATAAAATAATTGCAAATTGCAATTGTTTTATTAAGCAAATATTATACTATACAATACAATAAAGTTTTAAAGATAACTGGCTAAAAGCATAATGTTAAGCAAAGTAACCACCGCGCCAATGGCCCAAAGCAGCGTCTTGTCTATTTTGGTATTGGCGAATTTTCCCATTACTTTTTTGGAAGACGTGAGATAGATCAAAAGGAAAATAGTAATGGGAAGCTGAATGCTCAAAAGCATTTGCGAATATACAAGGCCCTCAAATGGGGATGTGATCAAAAAGATGACGCCCAGGGCGGAGAGCATGGTGATCAGCACGCCTGTGCGGGTGTGCGAATCAGAAATATCATAGGGTTCCCCAAACATGCCCGCAAATATGCTCCCCCCCGCCATGCCCGCTGTTATGCTGGAAGAAAGCCCGGCAAACAGCAGCGCAAACGCGAATACAATGGAAGCCCCGTCACCCAGCAGGGGGTTTAAAAGCACCTGCGCCTGGCCCAGCTCGCTCACCTCTGCTCCGCTTTGAAAAAACGTTGCTGCCGCCATTAATATCATGGCGCTGTTAATGGCCCAGCCCACGATCATGGAAAATAGCGTATCTGCAAATTCGTACTTCAGTTGCCGCTTCATCACCTTTTCATCCTGCAGGTTCCACTGGCGGCTTTGGATGACTTCCGAATGCAAAAACAGGTTGTGCGGCATAACAACCGCTCCCAGCACACTCATGATAATGGGCATGGAGCCCGGCGGAAAAGAAGGCGTGAGCCAGCCGGACGCGGCCGCGCCCCAGTCTATCTGCACAAGCGTAAGTTCGAATATAAAAGATATGCCAATAACGGAAACAAACGCAATAATGATCTTTTCTATTTTCTTGTAGGAATTGGTAAACTGCATCCAGAGCACCGCCGCAAGAACAATCAGCGCGCCAATTTTGATGGGAAGCCCCAGAAGCATGTTGAGGGCAATGGCCCCGCCCATAATCTCCGCAAGGGCGGTGGACACCGCGGCAACCATGGCGCTGCCCAAAACGGTATTCTTAATTTTGGGCCGCAGCGCCTCTGTAGCCGCCTCTGAAAGGCATTTGCCCGTTACAATGCCCAAATGCGCCGCGTTGTGCTGCAGCATGATGAGCATGGCGGTGGAAAGCGTAACCATCCACAAAAGAAGGTACCCGTAAGAAGAACCTGCGGCAATGTTTGAAGCCCAGTTGCCCGGATCTATGAACCCCACGGTAACCAGCATTCCCGGCCCAATATACCGAAAAAAATCTATTGCGGTAAGTTTTGGCTTGTGCACACCGCCAAACAGCTTCATAATATAGCCCTCCGGAAAAAACTGGATCAAATAGGCTTATTTACAAAAAAATTCTGAATCAGTTCGTCCATTTCGGCATCATGCACCACATACCCAAAGGCAATACGGTTGCCGGTGATTTCCGCCAGTTCCTTTGCCTTTTCCTGGCCAAACGCGCCGCAAAGCTCAATCGCTCCAAAGCCCTGTTCATCCAGTTCAGCTACCTTTTTAATTGCCTGTTCATAGTTCTGCACGGTATACACATACGAGACCTGTTTCTCCGTTTCAAATTGTGCTTGGTGCAGTGACGGGTCATAATGACCGCCCATCAGTAAAAACGCAAATTTCTTTTTCATGTTTCTTTTCCTTTAAATAAACAGATTGAATTTTATTATAACATAAAATTGCGCGGCACAGATATTTTTCCTCTTTAAAAAGCAAAAGCATCTTCAACCTATGGTTTGAAGATGCCCGCATCAAATTGCTCTTGGTGGTGCTTCGATCAAAGAGTATAGGACTGCGCGTATGCCGGGTTTTCAAAGGAATCACTGTCCAGCCAGTTTGTAAGCAAACTCTGCATTTCGGTAAGATCGTCGTCTGTTACGGTGCCGTCCTTTATTTTATCCAGAAAACTCTGCAGGGTCAGGCTGTCCGTACTGTCCGAAGAACTTTCGCTCTCATCCGTGCTCTCGCTGTTGTCTCCAAATCCCATCATGCCCATGGGTGGCGGAGGCATGGGAGGCCGGTTCTGAACATTCCCGGCATTTTCATCCATCTCTTCAAGAAGGCTTTGCATTTCAGTCAGGTCGTCTTCCGTAACAGTGCCGTCCTTTACTTTATCCAGGAAGCTTTCAAAAGTAAGCTGTCCGCTGTCTGATGAAGAAACGGTGTCCGTATTGGAGCTGCCCATGTTTGCAAGAACAGCCTGCAGATTCGTAAGGTCGTCCGTTGTTACCGTACCGTTTTTCACTTTGTCCAGAAAACTGCCAATGGTGTCCGTTTCTTCTCCCTCTCCGGCGCCTGTCATTTGCATGGGCGGCGGTGGCGGGGGCATCTGAGAAGAGGCGTTCATTTGTTCCTGCATTTTTGTTAAATCGTCATCCGTGACTGTGCCGTTCTTCACTTTGTCCAGAAAACTCTGAAAACTCAAGTAATCCTCACTTAAGTCCACCTGGTCAGTGCCGCCGGAAGAACCCGTTCCGCTGCTTGCAGAAGAAACCTGGCTTCCGCTGCCGTATGTACTGCCATACAACGAAGAAACCTGGGTAAACAGCGTGTTGTAATAAGACGATATTTGCATACACTCTCTCCTTTTTTATTTGCTTAAATGCGCATCTGCAATTCCGGGGCGTCCCCCATCTTGCTTATCGTAAACTCATTACAATCTTTAATACCTCTCCATTAAAATTCAGATAACCTTCACAATGCTCTCTTTTTGTGAACGCCCAGTGAATACATGTATTTATACAAATTCCAATTATTGGATATAAAGATACGTTTTCATACCATAATGGGCCTCTTGAAAAGAAGCCCTGGCCTTTTTATTTGCAGATATTCCCGGCAGAGAGTACCGCCAATTATTTCCTCACTTATTCATCAATTATTGCTTGAACCCGGCCCACGGCATCTCCTTCTGCAAGCATTACCTTAATGCCGTGCGGATGGAAACTGCTGTTTGTAAGAATCCTTTTAACATGCCCCCTGGTGAGTTGACCCGTACCCTGATCTTTTTTTAAAACAATATCCACCAGGCACCCCACCTTAATATGCGCTCTGTTTTGTCCGTCCATTTTATCCTCCTTATATAATCCCATTATAGAATCATACTCACAATGCCAGCATGCGTCAATTGCGCTTATGCAAACATAACGTTATTAAACAAAAAACTCGTCCCAATCGTCACATTATAACCGCCGCTATCAGCAGCGTAAGCAGCCTTTTTTTCACGAAACGAACCCCCTCATTCTAATCTGTCTGTTTATGCCTTGCGCGGCCGGCAAGAAATATTCCGTATACAATAACGCAAGGGCACCCATACAGGGCGCCCTTGCATCCGCAGTAGCCTCCACATCAATCAAACTGTCCGGAACATTATAGGAATGCATAACCAGAAACAATATATTTTGCATTTCATTGTTTCAGCGTGCTTTTTATGCCTCCTCAGTTGTTTATTCAGGCCTTAACACCCGCTGCCTTTTTGTTCATAATTCCGCCAACAATAAAGAGAACCGGCAGTATAAAGCCAATCACGCCGGTTACCGAGAAAGCGCTGCTGGCAATGCTTAAAATCAGGCCGGCCAATGTAAGTACGCAAAGGGCAATGCCCGAGGTGACAAAAAAGCTGGCCTTTGCAGGATCATTGCATTTTTTAAGCCCGGCGATTCCCAAAACAAGCTCCAAAACGCTCGCTATCAGCATTACAATCGTAGATATAGACAAAATAATTCCCAAATCTCCAACATAAGCCGTTATCGCTGCCAAACCAATTGTGGCAAACAAAGATACAATCGTAGCAATTGCACCAAAAATGATGAACAGAATACTAACAACCTTTAAAAGTCCTTTACCCGGTGCATTCATTAAATGTTCCTCCTAATTATTATAAAATAAATAAGCCTTTACAAATTATATCAACGTAAAAGCGTTTATACGAAATTTGGCGCGAAACGTCGAATTTAGGGTGTGAAATGCTGCCAAGTATAATTGATAATAACAAGCCCGACTGATAAAATAAAATAAACAGTATGTACTAAAGGAAAGGGGCAATACATGATCCGGCTGGCCGTATGTGACGACGAAATGCAATGCCTCGAAAATACAAAGCGGATGATAGAACAATGGTCGGCCGCTTGGGGCATTCCCGTTCAGACAAATTGTTTTGATAATGGAGATTCCCTGATAGAAAGTATTCGTTCTTTAAAAACGGACGTGATCTTTCTGGATATTATGATGCCCCTTTTAAACGGTATGGACACGGCGCGCGAAATTAGGGAGCTGGATAAAACAGTAAAAATTGTTTTTCTTACCTCGTCACCCGAATTTGCTCTGGAATCCTACTCCGTGAAAGCCAGTGGATATATCTTAAAACCGGTGGAGTATGAACAACTGTCTGAAATTCTGGGCGAATGCGTAGTTGCGCTTAAGGAGGAGCCCAAAAATTTGCTGCTCAAAAGCGCCTATGGCTATCACAAAATTTATCTTCGCGATATTGAATATATAGAGGCGCAAAACAAGAATGTGGCGTTTTTCCTGAAAGCAGGCCAGCCGCTTATTATTACCGAGCCTCTTTACAGTTTTGAAAACAGATTGTTAACGCAGGAAGGCTTTTTTAAGTGCCACCGAAGCTATATCGTTTCCATACGCAATGTTCATTCTTTTAATTCCGGTGAAATTACTATGAAGTCAGGCCTTCGCATTCCCATTGCCAGGGGAGCGGGAAAAGCTTTTCAAGACGCATATTTTTCGTTTATGTTTGGTGATTAAGGAGGGTTTCATGTATGCTGCAAACCGCTCTGACCATTCTTAATTACGGTACACTGCTGTTCTTTGGCGTTTACGTTTCCGCCGCATTTGCCAACATAGAGTTCACAAAAAAAAATAACCTGATATTGTGTTTGTTTAGCGCAGCGGATTTTGGATTACAACTCTTTATTAATTTTTCCTATGGCATAAAGTATGCGGAAATGCTTTACCCTCTGATGACTCACCTGCCCGTGCTGCTGTTGTTTATGTTTTGCTTTAAGCAAAAATTGTTCCCCAGCCTGTTCGCCATTTTTTCGGCATACCTGTGCTGCCAGGTTGGCAAATGGGTTGGTCTGGCCGTGTTTTCGGCCAGCAATGAGCTTTGGGTCGCGTACGCAGCCAGAATCGCCATTACAGTACCCATCTGGTATATCATTGTCCGGTATGTGGCAGAGCCCTTGCACGTAATATTAGCCAAATCCACAAAAACATTATTGATCTTTGGGATTCTGCCCATTGGCTATTATCTTTTTGACTATATCGCGACCGTTTACACCAGGCTGCTTTATAATGGCTCACAAATAATTCTTGAATTTCTCCCGTTTATGCTGTGCATAGCGTACATGCTTTTCTGTGTGATATATTTCAGGGAATATGAGGAAAAATGCGCAGCAGAACAGCAAAAAAAACTGATAGAGATACAAACAGCGCATTCTATAAAAGAAATTGAGGAAATCAAACGTTCCAAATACGAAATCTCGCTGATCAGGCACGATATGCGGCATTTTTTGAGCAACGTTTCCATCATGATTGAAAATAAAGATTATAAAAAAGTGCAGAGTTATGTTCAGGCGATTATTGAAGTCACCGCCCAGACAGTTGTTCGCAAATATTGCGAAAACGAAATAGTCAATATGATTTTATGCTCTTATGAGAGCAAAATGGCAGACAAAGGCATCCTGTTTGATGCCTCTGTTGCAATACCCGCCAAGCTGCCTTGTTCTGATCTTAAGCTCACATCCATTTTGTCCAACGGGCTGGAAAATGCGATAAACGCCGTAACCGGGCTAGAAGAAGATAAAAGAACAATTGGTCTTAGATTAAGTATGAAAAACGGAAAGCTGCTGCTATCCATGCATAATGCCTATGCTAACGCCCCCATATTTATAGACGGCCTGCCGGTTACCAATGATGCCGGGCATGGCCTGGGTACGCAAAGCATTCAATATATGACCAAAAAGCTAAATGGAAACTGCCAGTTCACGGCAGAGAACGGCATATTTACCTTACGCGTTGTGTTGTGAAACAAACCCATTCAAATGCGGTCAAAATAATAAAAGCGCTTGTTTTACACTAAACAGGCGCTTTTGGGTGGTGGAGACAGCTGGAAGCATTTTTACTGTTTCAAGCTGTCTCTTTTTTGTATCAAACAGCCCCGAAAAGCCTTTATTTATGCCGTTTTCCGTCCCGCTTTGAATCTATATTTTTCAACCCTTAAATATTGGTTTCTGACTTAATCGTGCAAAAATCGTGTAGGAATTCTATACCGCATTTAGCACCGCCATGGCCTTTTCTTCTTCTTTCGGATATAGATGCGAATATGTATTCCACGTCATTTCAATTTTTGCGTGCCCTAGCCTTCTTGCAATCTCTTGAATATTGATGCCCATATTGGCAAGCAGCGAGGCGTGAGAGTGTCGGAAGTCGTGTATGCGTATTCGCTTAACGCCCGCGAGAGAAGCGTACAAAATGTTTCGATTCTGAATTGAAGTATCTCTCAGCGAGAGTCTATCGCCTAAAATGCGGCTGTCATCCGTAAAATCAGCTAACTGCTGTTGACGCTTTTTATGTTCGTCCAGAATGTCAATTAGCGGCTTAGGTAATTGCAGCGTTCTAATAGACGATTTGTTTTTTGGCGGTGTTTCAATATCCTTGTGGTGCAGCTTCTGGGTTATACTGCGCTTTACACTTAAATAACCATTGCTAATGTCATTCCAACGCAAGGCGTGGATTTCGCCTTTCCGCAGCCCCGTGTAAAAAGCGATGCAAAAGAATACATAATAGTGCCATTCAAATAAATCATGATTTTTCGCTTGCTTCTCCATAGCTTTTTGCTTGGCAACGTTGATAAACTTTCTGAATTCTTCTGGCGTGTAAAAACTGATTTCCTGTTTGGCTGCCAATTCACCTTTGAAATTGCCGACCTTTTTTAAAGGATTCTTAGAGAGGTACTCCATTCTAATGGCATAATTAAGCATTGTCCGCAACTCGCCAAAGATATTTTTCTTTGTTTTAAGACCCAACCCCTGCTCTTCAAGTGATATTTTCCACTCTTGAAGGATTTTAGCTGACAATTTTTCAATGCTTATATCGGCAAGCATGGGGAGTATATGACATCTTAAAATCCTGGTTGTCTTGTCAAGCGTTGTTTCCCGCACCTCATACTGTTTAAATTTAATGTATTCGTCAAATAACTGCTTGACCGTCATTTTCTTAATGGGTGTTTCGTCTTTAACCTTAAAATCATGCTCCAATCGGCGTTCCATTTCTTTTGCAGCGTCCAGTCCGTAGACCGTGCGCGTTAATTGCTTTGGTTTACCGCTGTCGGACATATAGTTTACACGCACATTGTATTTCTGCAAGCCGTCCCGTTTACCGGTTGATTTGTATATCGGCATTTTGCCACCTCCTTAAAATGGAGGCTTGCACTTGAGTGTATTTAAAGCATAGCCTAAATACTGTTCAAATTCAAGGACAAGCCCCCATTTATAGCCCCAATTTTTGCAGCTTACTTCTGCGCTTCTCCAAATCTTCAATATCAATGCCCCAAGCCTTATATGCAGACGAAGTGTTGATTTTATACATTCCATGCCTATATACGTTATCTTGTATCATCTGCTCATACGCCAATTTTTTAAGCCTATTAATAGTTGACCGCGAATGACATGTGAAAAGCTCTGCCATTTCTTTTGAGCCAATTTCGGGGTATTGATAAAAGATGCGGATTGCAGCATCAATCCCCGTTATCTGAGGAATGTTCATACTTTTTATCACCCCCACTTCTTGGGCTTTTTAATAAACTGCCTACAATTGATTATCCGACGTGCTATCAAAGGCATATTCTTCGTCAAAGAGGTATGCCTGGAACAGAGTGCCGTCGTGCATTATAAAGAGGCCTTGCGAATCTTTAGGGATTTGTTCATTTGCACTGGTGTTATCAAGTATTATCATAGATAGCACATTCGAAGCGCGTCCGCACACGCGGCAGTCAATTACAGATTTTACTTTTCCTGGCAATGTATCCATGTCTGGTCTTTGGGTGGCTAAGATAAGGGTGATTCCGAATGACCTCCCAAGGCAAGCAATCGTTGTCAAGTAGCCTTCAATCAGCGCAATCTTTTCTTTTTGTTCCTTGCTTGCACCTGTCTTTGAAAGCAACGCACCTACTTCATCGCAAGCAAATATTATTCGCTGCATTTTAGCTTTATAGCGTTGATTATACTCATCAATATCTGCACATTCGCAACGGCTCAAAACAATCTTTCTACGGTCCAATTCATTTACTATTTTGCGGAGAACAATAATAAGGGTATCTTCGTCACAAACAAATTCACAGCGTTTACGCCAAATTTTACCAAAGTCGGCTCCGCCCTTGAAGTCAGCCAATATAACACGAGCACCTTTAAGAATACATTGCAGAAGCAGGAGTTGGAGCAATTTTGTCTTGCCCGAGCCTGTCGAGCCTCCGAGCAATATATGAGGGATACGGGCGAGATTTACAGTTACTTTCCCAAGAAGATTCTCGCCTAGAACCAGTACAAAATTCTTCATACTCAAATATTCATTTCTCCAATAGAGAGTTTTGGGCAAATGATATTTTGCAAGGACTACATATAATAGGATACGCCGTTTGCTTGAACCCTCTGTGATCTTCATCACGTGTACATCCAATGCGGCCTCTATATCCCCTATTTTGTCCAAAAAGGCAGAGAGGGGTATTGCGTTAGCCGCAAATTCCATCACAGTAACACGTGGATTATCTTCGCTCTTGCGCTTGGCGAGCAGGATTGGTGGTTCTCCTGCTTGGTTTACCGGCCCGCTGCGGCGCAGATTGTTAGCTATCCTTTTTCCTCCCAGTGGTGTACCTGCTACCAAAAAAAACAAAAACAGGCAGATACCCAGATACGAAAAGAATATTACCGCCCAAATCGGGGAGTAGATTTCGTTGGGCAGATCGATTCCGACTATTTCAAAGCCGAAAGTACGTGTCGAAACCAATATTAGTACAACTCCTAATAAATAACCCATCATGATGGTAAGGTTAAGCAATTCAGAAAAGACCGTATTTACCCCTTGCTTGAGACGTAAGTAAAGAATGGTTCTCTCCGTTTCCCGTCTCAGTTCAAATTTTTGATTTTTATCCATTGTTATTTCTCCTCATTTTAAGTAGATTTCCTCGGTTGTTCCGTCTGGATGGAATTCAACCACTTTGGTTATATGGTTCAATAGCCTTTGCCAATCCTGTGGGAAATGCAACTGAACGTCCTTATACTGTTCCATAATAGAAAAATCACTGACAATAAATAGTTTTGTAAAACACGCAACGCGGTTTGTATATCGTGCTCTTAAATATAATGGGTAGCCCTCAGCAAGTGTAATTAGCTCTTGAATTGGCATTAACGACAAATTGAAATCTTGGGCTTGCAGTAGCAATATATCATTTGCAGCATAATTATCGTATAATATGCCCTGCCCCGAGCGGTTGAAATGTGTAATCCGGCAAATGTCATTATATCTTTCATAAATCCGTTTAATTTTATCTGCAAATGCTCCTCCAAAATATATCGTTTCAACATTACGGATTTCGGTTGCATAGCGTTCTGATAATACAGTCTGTCTCAAAATTTCAAGATCACGGACACGCAAAGCCAAATTCGGAAAGTCGTACAATATTTCCAGAGTACGTTTTCCTTGCTTTATACTGTCTATAAGCTCAAAAGTTTGTGGATTTTTTTCTTCTCTTTCATCAGGTAGTTTGCCATATTCCCAAAAATTATCAGCAGTTTTTTGTGATGTAAGCTCGGTTTTCTTTTGCGGTCCCATAGGCTACCTCAATGTGTGCGCCGGGGAAACGGCGTTTTAGAGTTGTAAAGCGAATAGGTGCCGCAAATAGGAATATGTGATAATGGAGTGTACCCGTTGAAGATGCTGCTTCAAGTGAAAAACATGCATAGCGTGGCTTACACCGCATAATCCGTTCAATTATTTCATCGCGGCCAAATGGACAGGTGTTCCAAACTATATGCCATTTCCTTGCTTGCGTAGACATTGTTCCTCCTTTCTGCAATCTGCGACTGCTTCATTTGTTTTCATAAGGGTGGGTAATACTAGCCACCCTTATGGGACGGCTCACGCCGCCGAGGGGGAGGCATTCCCCTTTTGAGGGAACGCTTTTCTCCCTCCCCGGCTGCGCTACGCCGCATTACTAGGACTTGGCTGTTGCTAGTGATATGCCTGTGGCGCGCATTCCAACCTGTTCATGACCAGTTGGGCCGTAGATGTACACATCTAGGTCAGCATATTTAACTTCGACATACCCTCCGCCACTCGGCGCTTCCATCAACTGACGGCCTTCTATTCGTACACCAACCTTATCCATGCCCCGCTCCGGCAAGCATGTTATGTACCTGTAACCGATTATCTTATCGGTTCGCTGGCCATCAATATATTCCCTTATGGGGGTCACGCCGACCAGCCAGTATCGCTCACCTAGGGTGACTTTTACGTCAATTTTTACGTCTCGTAGAATCATTATGTTTCGCTCCTTCTCCAAAAAATTATTGGCGGTGATGCATCCCGTATTTTTATTCTACAGCAATGAAAATAAAAAGATATTTTTGTCAAAAACACAACGTAGATATGGGAAAAGGCTTTATTTAAAAGAAATTTTTACTTAATAGCTTAATGAATTTAAAAATCCAGTATGTTAAAAAATGCGTTTAATACTGGGGTATCTATGTTTTGACAAAACGGAAAATGACCCCATACACCGTATATGGTATATGGAGTCACTTCTTATTATTCAGTATCTTTATGTTCTTTAGGGGCATAATGCCCGCTACCCAATTTTCTCACGCCCAATTTTACCAGAAGTTTATTAAAAACCTCGATGTCTTCGGCAAAATTCAACTCAAAGGCGAGCTTATATTTGACGTGGCCGGGTTTACTGAGGATAAATGCTTGACCCGTATCTGCGAGGAGTTCTTCTGTATGTTTCAAGTCCCGATTCAGTCCTTTACAGATTGCTAAAACAATTTCAAATTCGTAGTTGCCGTTTGACTCTCTTTTTAGCTTTCTGTAAATTCCGGGGTCAAGACATGTTGCATCCGCAAACTGTTGAGCGGTGGTAATGCCCTGTTCGCTATACAGCCTAATCACTTTTGAGCCAAATTCTTCGTGTTGGCTGCAAATCAGGCTGCACAACTCTTTAATTTTTTTGGCTTGTTTGCTTTGTTCCTCTGACAGCAGTTTTTCTTCTGCTGTCATCGGTTTTTCAATCAAGCGTTGCCGACGCCGGAGGTAGCGTTGTGTCTATTAGAGTTCGTATGCAGATCGCAAATGCTGGTGGACAAAAATTTCTGCATCATGTGTGCTACCTCCTTACCTTGCTTTAGGATACTGTCCTTGGACAGTTGTTACTACCTCCTTATTCAGATTTCTAATTTGTGTCGGATGATTGTTTAGAATCCCCCGACGGGCAACGGTGCTAACAAAACCATTACTACTAGGGTTATAAAAGCACTATCTTTAACTGTGCTTTTTATGTTACTAGGATTATAAAGCACCGCATAAGCAATGCTTACTTTATTGACGTTGGCATACTTGCCCGTTGCTATTTTTCTGTGTTTTCTATGAAAATACAGATTTCAACCCGCAAAAGGGCATAAAACACCTATTGTTGTTTATTTCCTTAATTTTTAATAAGGGTATTACTGATTTTTCCTTTTAATGCTCATATTTGTGCCATGAACACAGATATGGCGTACTTATTGTTTGAACTACTAGGATTTGAACTACCGGGGTCAGAGCCATTGCGTATAAACGTGTATGGCTTTCGGCATACCAGCAATAGACTCTGCAAGTACATTAACATATTATGGTTCCGGAGCGCAACAAAATTTGATAAAAAGTCACACCTCACTTTTATATGGCTTTTTTATAGACAAAAACAGTATAAAAAAGTATAATATTTATGGTCTTTTTATGCAAATATAGGCACTTTAATAGTTTCTGTCTAGGGGGGGAATCGCATGGCAATTACTGAAAGAAAGGTTATTGTAATTCCTGAAGGAAAAATATGCGACTACATAGACGGAAAATTCCGTAATGATACCCCCGAAGAATACGTCCGGCAAACAATAGAAAAACGTCTTATAAACGAACATAAATACATGACTGCCCAAATTAAGATTGAATACACCCTCCAACTTGGTTCAAGTAAGAAACGGGCAGATATTGTAATATTTGATAAAGGTTGTGCAGACTTAACACAACAAAATATACGGATAATTATCGAATGCAAAAAGGAAACCATAGAGCCGAATAGCACTTCCGATGGCGTAGGACAACTTAAATCTTATATGTCTGCCTGCCCGAATTGTGAGTGGGGTATGTGGACGAATGGTAAACAAAAAGAAGTTTACCGTAAGGTTGTCGATGAGCAGGGAAAAATCAGCTTTGACGACTTTAACGATATACCTTCAGCAGATGGAAACCTTGAAGACATTGATCGCCCTAAGCGGAATACTCTAAAAAATGCTTCGGACGACAATTTGCTTTTTGTTTTTAAAACGTGCCACAATCATATATACGTTAATGATGGATTACAAAAACAGCCGGCTTTTTTTGAATTACTAAAAGTGATATTCTGTAAAATAGAAGATGAAAAGAATATTCCCGCACCGCTCGACTTCTATGCCACATCAAAAGAACGTAACAACCCAGACGGCCAGCTAACCGTAAAAAAGCGTATCTCGCAAATTTTTTCTCGTGTTAAAAAAAAGCATGGGAAGATATTTGAAGCCAGCGAAGAGATTTTGCTTGCACCGCGCAGTTTGGCTTACATAGTCAGCGAATTGCAAAAATACAGCTTGCTAAATACCAATATTGACATCAAAGGTAAGGCATATGAAGAAATTGTTGGGGCTAATCTTCGCGGAGATCGCGGTGAATTTTTTACGCCACGTAATATCATGAAAATGGTCGTGGAAATGATAAACCCCACCATCAATGAAAGAGTATTGGACAGTTCGTGTGGTACGGGCGGCTTCCTTGTTAATGCTATGACCCATGTTATTTCTTCGCTAGAGGTACAGTTTGCTGAGCAAATTGGTAAGGCAAAGACGGAATGGGATAATGATACGTTACGAGCGTTTCAAGATAGAATTTCGGATATGGCAAAGACAAACTATTTTGGTTTTGACATTAACCCCGACCTCGTGAAGGCCACGAAGATGAACATGGTGATGAATAACGATGGCAGCGGGAATATTTTGCAAACAAATTCACTGCTGCCTCCGCATGAGTGGACAGATGAGTTTAAGAGTAAGCTGGCTGAGGCACTTGGCGTAAATAAAGCGGAGATTCGCAATCAAAACACGATTGGCTTTTTTGATGTAATTGTAACGAATCCGCCATTTGGGAGCAAAATTCCGATAAAAGATGAGAATATACTCCGTCAGTTTGAGCTTGCTCACATTTGGGAAGACAAAGAGAAGACAGGTTCTTGGAGTATGTCTTCCCGCTTGCAATCATCCGTACCACCTGAAATACTGTTTATAGAGCGTTGCATCCAGCTACTCAAACCGGGCGGCAGGCTTGGAATTGTTTTACCGGATTCCATTCTCGGGTCTCCGGGGCTTGGCTATATCCGTGAATGGTTAATACGAAATACAAAAATCATTGCAAGTCTTGACCTAAATGTGGATACATTCCAACCACGTAACGGAACGCAAACTTCCGTATTGTTTCTTCAAAAGAAAACACAGAATCAGATTGATAATGAAGAAAAAAGCGGAACTATGGCAGACTATAATATTTTTATGGCGATGGTTGATAAAGTCGGGCACGACAAGCGTGGCAACCCGCTATTCAAGCGCGATAAAAAGGGAAATGAAATTCTTGTGCCTGACCTAAATAACGTAATCGTGATGGGAAGTACAGCGGAAGGCGACGCGACGGCTTCTTTAGAAAGGAAAAAGAAGCTGGAAGATGACCAAACACCAGACGTGCCGCGTATATTTGCCAAATGGAAACAACAGGAGGGTATCGCATGGTAGCCTCATCACTGGTAAAAAAACAAGCAATTCAGTCTGAAATACATTATACAGACCTTCCGCAAGATGAACTAAAATGGTGTACCGTTTCTCTCGCAGAAATACTTGATTCAGGCAAAAGGCTTGAAGCTTCTGTCTTTGAAGTAAAAGGTAAGCACGCGCGAGAGGCCATCGAAAATTGCAAATGGCAAAATTTACCTTTAACGCATATGATAGAGAATGCCTATTACCCTGGCCGTTTTAAAAGGATTTATAGTAATGCTCAAAATGGTGTGCCGTTCTATCTTCCCTCTCAAATGACTGACGTCTATCCTAAACCCGAAAAATACATATCGGCACTTACCAAATGCGATATTTCTGAACTCCATTTAAAAATAGGAGATGTATTGTTGACACGATCCGGGACAATCGGTAATGTAACGTGTGTTTCTAAAACACTTGAGAACAAAGTTTTTTCTGACGATGTTATACGTATTACACCCTCAAATGGGGACACTGGATTTATTTACGCTTATTTGCGTTCGACTGTTGGAAATACTATTTTACAAACTAATCGGTATGGTTCTGTTATTCAGCATATTGAGCCTGAACACCTTGCCGACATACCTGTTCCAAATCCGTCACAGGGTATCAAAACAAAGATAAATGACCTTATTGTGCGTTCTTTCGCATTACGGGATAGTTCTAACAAATTGATTGACGAAGCGACGGAAATCCTTATTGAGGCGCTGCAACTGCCTCCAAAACACGAACTGCACTCAGAGCAGTTTGACAGTAGCTTTGAAGTTAATAATTATTCTGTTAAATTATCTAATCTTGTAGGACGTTTAGACGGCTCATATCATGTTCCAATTGTAAATACGATTAATGAGCATTTGAAAAAATATGCTACCGAGGTTATTACTGTTGGCGATAAGAGGGTATGTAAAGATATTGTCTTGCCTGGGCGCTTCAAACGTGTATACGTTGAGGAAGGGCAAGGCAGGGTGTTCTTTTCCGGTAAAAACATCATGGAACTCGACCCATCTGATAAGAAATATTTATCTTTTTCACAGCATGAGAGCCGCATTCGTGAGCAACTCACTATTCATCATAATTATATACTTGTTACTTGCAGCGGTACGGTAGGCAAAGTTACAATCGTTCCAAAACATTGGGATAATTGGGCTATGACACATGATATAATCCGACTTTTGCCAGCAGAAGGCTTGGAAGGATATTTGTATATTTGGCTTCAAACAGAATACGCAAATACACTTTTGGAAGCTATGGCGTATGGTTCTGTTGTACCGCATATTGAAATTGCCCACATTGCCCAAATTCCGGTACCATTTCTAAAAAAGGCTGAGACACAAGCCGAAATTAATCGCCTTGCACTGAAGGCCAACGAACTGCGTTATAAGGCCTACCTTTTAGAGCAAGAAGCCATGAAGATAATGAATGAAGAAGTAATTTTTGCTACCTAATTACTTTTTCGACAGAATAGTATAAGAAATCCGCCCTCTATTTATGGAGAGCGGATTTTCTTCACTCAAATGCAAGCCTTAATCGTGTAAAAATCGTGTAAGACTGTTTAAAAAAGCATGAAACCCTTGATAATTCAAGGGTTTCAAAATTTGTGGTGGAGACAGCTGGGATCGAACCAGCGACCCCACGCATGTGAAGCGTGTACTCTGACCAGCTGAGCTATGCCTCCATACCGAATGAAAATATTATACAGGATAATATCAGGTTTGTCTACCTCCATCATGCAAACTTTTTATATTCGTTCCATCTCCAGCTTATGTATAAAATTTCTGCCCATCAGTTGCAGGTATATTTCATGGATGCGGCGCATCATTTCGTCCGTGCCTGTTGCATATGGCCCGCACGCCATCAGATGCATGGGCACGCCCCAAATGGCGTACTTTAAATTGGGCACAACCCGAAACCCCGCTCTGGCGTAAAAAGGCATCCTCTTTTCCCTCACCGCCCTTTCCGCCTCATCCCGGGCGCATTCCGGCTTTTCCACCTCCAGCAGCAGGCCTTTTTTTCCGGCATACCTTTCTTTCAATTGTTCAAGAAACGCGGTGCCGATACCGAAACCCCTGAACGCAGGATATACGGAAAACAGGCTGATCAAAACATATCCATTGGAATGGCTGGCCGCGCATACCGCATATGCTTTTTCAATACCGTTGTCTGCATACGCAAAGCATTGCTGCACTCCATTTGAAATCTGCCCTCACAGCACAAAATAGGGTGGATACTCTCCCGCCGCAAAATCCTTTTTAATTTGCCTGTATATTTTTTTAAATTCCGCCGGATCCAGCAAAATCAGTTTTTCTGCGCCTTTCATATCCCTGCCTGTACTTTTTAATATATAATACCATATATAAGCTTCCTGCAAACCATCAACCCTATTCTTGAATCGTTTGTAGAATCGGGAATATATTTCATAGTTAAATTTTTGAAACAAGCATACTATTTATTTGTCGAAAATCCCGCATAATACCGCTATTTCGAAATTTATTTTACTTATATTGCCGTTTTTCGCCATTTCTTTACCATTTTTAAAGATTCTTTTAAAAATAATTGTGGAAATTTGTAAAAAATAGTTTTACAATATGGATACGCTCAAGCTGGACGCATTTTTGACGATGTAAATATATGGTTCTAATGCTAATGGAATAAAAGTAAGAGGGATTTTTATGAAAAAAGCATTGCTTGTTTTAATTGTAATTTTTGGAGTTTGGTTTGCGCTCATGCAAATTATTCCGGGGATACCCGCACAGGCCCAGGACGTAACTGGCACCATTCATTTTATTACGGGTGTTGAGGTTACTAAAACGGACGGCACTCCCCTGGGATCGGGCGTTCCTAAAAGTTCCGCCATTAAATTGAGTTATAATTTTTCAATCGACAATACGGCGGAAGTTCACGAAGGCGATACGTTTACTCTTGATATTCCCAAACAGATCAAAATTCTTACGCCCGGTACGTTTACCATCAACAATACGGACGACGGCGCAAAAATAGCGGACGGTACCCTGTCTTTGGACGGCGCTATTTTGCTTACATTTACAGATTTTGCATCCAGATATTCCAATGTGCGCGGTTCCTTCTGGTTTGATTTGCAATTTGATGAGGATCAAATAGGAAATACCAATCCGCAGGATATTGTATTCAAAATAGGGGGCACGGCAAACCCTGTTACCGTGCAGATCGATTTCGAACAGCCCGCCGCTCCCAATGCGTCTATAGAAAAATCCGGCGAGCTGACGGCGGCAAACGAAATCACATGGGCCATTACCGTAAACCCGGAGAACGCTACTGTGAGCAACGCCAAGGTGGTGGATTCCATTGCAAGCGGCCAGGAATTTATTGACGGCTCGGTTACAATCAACGGCGCAGCGGCAGATCATTCCAATTATGCGTTTGACGGCGGTACGCTGACGTATAACTTCCCCGCCACCATCAATTCGCAGCAAATTATCACCTTTAAAACCAGGGTTCTGGATTCAGAGTTTTCCAAATCAACCGAAGGATCAACTCTCCAGGAATCCAACACAGCAACCCTGACCCACGACGAAACTTCCGTCGCCTCCAACCAGGCAACCGTGGAAGTGCCCGTGAATTATATTGACAAATCCGGCGAATATGACGCGAATAACAAAACAATCAACTGGACCATCAATGTAAACGAGGTATATGCAACCATTGAAAACGCGGTTGTGAAGGATACTCTTCCAGCCGGGCTTTCTTTGATCCCCGGCTCCGTTAAACTGGACGGCGCCGCGTTTACGGCCGATACCTCCTCCCTGCCCAATATTCTATTTAACTTAAACACCATCAACAGCGCTCATGTAATCACCTTTTCCACTTCGGTGGATGCCGTGTATTTTGAGGAAAACCATTCCCTTGCATACCACAACGAGGTGGAACTGACCGGCACAGGCGTGCCTGCCAATACCAAAAGCAGCGACGACGTTACCGTTCCCTCCATTGTGATCCAAAAAGTGGGTTCCGATTACGATCCCTCCACGCACAAGATTACCTGGCAGGTGACTGTTAATACAAACCATTTATCCATCTCCGATGCGGTTGTAACGGACGACATCCTGCCCGGCCAGAAATACGTGGAAGGGTCCGCAGAAATTGACAATGGCGGCAGTATGAGCGGGTTTACCTATACGCCTGCCGATGCGGGAGATACAACAAAAACCGGCACATTAAAATATTCGTTTAATTCCACCATTACCGACGCGTATATACTTACCTTTAAAACAGAGGTAACGGACCCTATCATTTACGCTGGCAATACAGCGGACACCCTGTATAAAAACACAGCTTACTTTAACGGCAAGGTGGACGGCAAAAGCGTTCCCCAGTCCAGTTCGGAGGACAGCGCGATTGTCTACAGCAATGTGATCCAAAAATCCGCGGCAGACTTCAATTACCAGACAAACGAGATCACATGGAACATCACGGTAAACAACAATAAAATGCCTTTATCCGGCGTTGTGGTCACAGACACCATTCCCTCCGATCAAACGTATGCGGCGGGCTCTGCAACCATAGACGGCGGAGCCAGTTCTTCCGGGTTTGATTATAATTCTTCTTCCAACACACTTACCTATACGTTCCCGGGGGCCATCAATCAAACATACAATATATCTTTTAAAACCAAAATTACAAGCCCGGCCGTATTCGCAACCAACGGGTATAAAACGCTGAACAATACCGCCACCATTACCAATACGCTTGTTCCGGGCGGCGTTCAAAGTTCGGGCTCAAAAACCATTTTAAATATGGTAATCAGCAAGGGCGCATACTATGTGCCGGGCAACAGGTACATAGACTGGACAGTGGAAATTAATATGAACGGCATGGATCTGATCAACCCGAAGATTTCGGATCAGTTGCAGGAGGGCCTTGAGCTGGATACGCTGTCCGTAAAACTGTACCATGAAACCGTGAACCCGGACGGTTCCACCACCGTGGGCACAGAAATACCGCTGGATGGCAGCAACGTGGAATATTTCACCGCTACGCGCACGTTCAACTTCAGCCTTCCCGAAAACTCCACGGGCGCATACATGCTTATGTACCGCACGTATGTAACGGATAAATCCAAGTCTCCCTTCACCAATACAGCCAGATTTGACGGCACGGGGATTATGCAGACAAACTCTTCTTCCCCCATAGAAGTCTCCTTCCTGGATTCGGGCAGCACCGGCTACGGCGAAGTGGGCAGCATAAAAGTCCTCAAGGTGGATAAAGCCGACCACACCAGGCTGCTTTCGGACGCTACGTTCGAGCTCATAGATAAATACGGCAACGTGATCGACACCGAAACAACGGATGCAAGCGGCTCCGTCCTGTTTGAACACCTGCGCTTTGATGTTGATTATACGGTGCGGGAACTTACCCCTCCCCCGGGCTATACCGTTTCCACCGCAGATTATACATTCCAGATCAAGGGCTCGGATGACAGTAAAAACATTACCTATACGTTTGAAGACTCTATAGGCAAGGGCAACATTCAGTTTACAAAAACAGATGGAAACAAGCCGCTTGGCGGAGCGGAATTTACGCTGTTCACATCGGACGGAGCGGGCGAGCATCCCGTTGCAACCGCAACCAGCAGTACGTCAGACGGTACCAAGGGAACCGTTCTATTTACGGATATCCCGCTTGGAGAGTATATCATCCGGGAGACCAAGGCGCCGGCCGGATACTTTGCATACCCGTCCAAACTGGACGTTTCCCTGACCAAGGACGGTGAAACGGTAACGCCCACCAGAGATGACAAAGAAATGGATACCGTTGTAAATGCGCCTCTCACAGGAAACATCCAGTTCAACAAGAAAGACGACGCGGACTGCAATCTCCCAGGCGCGGTATTTACACTGTATGACGCAAACAACAACGTGGTTGCAACCGCAACCAGCGATTCGGATGGTCTGGTGTTCTTTGCGGATATCCCCATGGGCACGTACACCATTCGGGAGACAAAAGCACCAGCCGGATACGCCGTATCTCACACGGCCATCACCGCAACCCTTACAAGCGACGGCCAAACCGTAGTCGCAACCCCGAACCTGATTATAGACTCCACCATATGTGGCAGCATACAAATCAAAAAACTCAGCACATACGACAGCGCGGTGCTGGAAGGCGGCAAATTCGCCCTGTACGCGGCGGCAGACACCAACTTCTCAAACATTCTGCAAACAGCGGAGTCGGGTGAAGACGGTGTCGCCGTATTTGAAGGCGTACCTCTGGGAAGTTACGCAATCAAGGAAATACAGGCCCCTGCCGGTTACTATATCTCCGGCGCCGTTGCGTATGCTACTATTTCGCGGGACGGCCAAACTGTAACCGCAAACCCGGCAACAATTTCGGATACGCCTTACATTGGAAATATCAAGGTTCTTAAAACAGCCACAGACGGCACCAAGCTCTCCGGCGCAACATTCAAGCTGTACCTGGCGGACGACACAAAATTCAATACGCCCAAAGCCACGGCTGTCTCAGACAGCAACGGCATTGCGCTGTTCCAGGGAATCCCATACGGCAGCTACGCCATACGCGAGACCTCCGCTCCGTCCGGCTATTATATCAACAGCACGATCCTGTATGTAAAGATCACCACAGACGGTTCCACCGTGTCCGCCGGGGCACTGACCAACTCCAAGATACCAGAGTCTGCCACCTCGCCCAAAACTGGAGACAACATATTGAACTATGCGCTGGTAATGGGCGCGGCTGCCGTGGCCGCCGTTGTGATCTATATCACCAGGAACCGGAAAAAGAACTCAAAATATACCGCAAAACATTAACGGTGCGTGTTTAAAGATATGGAAAACATGGTTCAAACAAGAAGTGAATTGCATCAGAAAAGGTTCCGCTCCATTCAGTATTTTCTGGAGGATCCGCCTGTTATTGAGCAGGAGCGCCTGCTGAATACCAGAATAGAACGGTACGGGAGCCGGAGCCGCAGCCGCAAACAGCAGAAATCCTCCGCAAACAGCCTGAGGCTGTTCCTGGTGATTATTTGCATCGGCGTATTTGCTTACTGCGCGGTTGTGATCGCAACTTATCTGCTGGACGGCTATCAAAGCTCACAACTCATCCAGTCCATCCGGGCGGAACTGCCATCGGCTTCACAGCCGCAGCAGGGCTCTCCTTCAGCACAGTTGTCCGGCGGCCAGGAATCCCTCCCCGTTGCAGCGGCAGCAGATGCAAGCATGCAGGAATACCAATCCCTGCTGACTATCAATCCGGACGCAGCGGGGTGGCTCAGCATTGCGGGTACAAATATCAGCTATCCCGTGGCGCGCGCGAATGACAACATGTTTTACTTAACACACAGCTTTGCGCAGAAGCAGTCCGCGCACGGCAGCATCTTTATGGACTACCGCAACGGCGGCCAAAAAGAGGACAGCCATATTTTGATCTACGGGCATAATATGCGGGACGGAAGCATGTTTGGCAATTTAACGGACTACAAGAACGAATCATACTTCAGGGACCACCCAACCATCACCCTGAACCTGCGCGGAGAGACTGCTGTCTGGCAGATTTTTTCCGTAAGCATCGCAAACGACGACGCGCTTCCGGTGGACTTTTCCGACCAAACAGAATTTGAAGGATTTCTGACTTACTTGAAGGCAGATTCGCTGTACGAGACCGGTGTAACAGTGGATACAAGCGACCAGATATTAACGCTCTCCACCTGCTCGCGCGATTATGAAAACGCGCGGTTCACGGTTCATGCAAAAAAAGCAGCCGCAACCAATGAATAAACTCAAAAAGCCTCCCCAATTCGTGAACCGGGAAGGCTTTTTGCTACTCTTCAAACTTCCTGACGAACGGCCTGGAGTACACAGCCAGCCATAATATGCAGCACACAACCCCCGCAATCACATTCATCAGGCCCACCAAAAAAGTAAAGTTACTCCAGCCCAAAGAGGCAATGCTCATGCTGATGATGCCCATAAAAGACGATCCCGCCCCCATGAGTGAGGAGGATGCCCCCGCCTCTTCTTTTTGCTGGTCAAACATCAAAAATGCTCCGCCCGGCCTAACGGTGCAGGTACCCAGGGTTGCGGGCAGCAAAAGCAATGCGAACGGCCAGGGGCCCGCGCCGCCAAACAGGCACACCAGCGCTCCAAAAACCGCCACGACGGCAAAACAGGCAACAATCACATGCCTGCGCTTTAAACATCTGGTCAATGCAATATAAAGCATGGGTCCCAAAAACATACCCACGGCGTTCAGTGCAAAAAAATAGCTGTATGTCTGGCTGCTCAGGCCAAACGTATCCTGATAGATGTATGTGGACATGGAAATAAACGCCATAAAAGCGATGTTTGGAATAGAAAAAATAACAAGCAAAGCGGAAAAGCCTTTGTTTTTAAGCACAACACCCAATTTGCCGATCGTTTTGCCTACGGATTCTTTGCTTTTATGCCGCAGTGTTTCCGTAAACAGCAATGAGAATATAAGCGCAACCACACCAATAACTGCAAGCGTTGCAAAAACGCCCCTCCAGGATGTTACCTGCAGAATAAACGCGCCCAACACGGGCGCAGCCGCAGGGGATACGATCACCATAGACTGCACAACGGCCAGTATGGTTTCACGCCGCCTGCCCGTATAAGAATCCTTTACAATAGCGGACGAAACCGCAAACGCGGCGCTTGCTCCCGCCGCCTGCACGATCCGGAATAGAATGAGCAACTCAATGGTTCCGGCAACCCAGCATAAAATGCTCGCTGCCAGATATACGCACAACCCGGCCAACAATATGGGCCTGCGCCCGAATTTATCGCTCAGAGGCCCCCAAATCAGCGACCCCGCCGCAAACATCAAAAAAAATAAAATTAATGTAAGGTTCACAGTTGTAAGCGTGCTGCCAAAATAATCCACCATGGACGGAAGCGCCGGCAAATACAGATCTGTGGACAACGGTATAAACGCGCTCAGTAGCGCAATAAACACAATCAGCCCACCCTTACCCAGGTATTTCTGGTCCACTGCCTCTTCCGTCTTTAAACTGCCTGACTCTGCCATATAAACCTCCGGTGTCAACGTAAACTCAAGCTCTATTATGTGCCAACGTCATCAATAAGTAAATTCTTTTTAGCTCTATTTGCATAAAAAAAGCGGCTTTCATTTGAAACCGCTTTTTTATGGCCAGATTATTATTTTATTGCCGTAACGCCCGTTTCACCGGTGCGGATACGGATCACGTCGTCCACCTGCGACACGAATATTTTTCCGTCCCCCACTTCGCCCGTGCGGGTGTATTCCAAAATGGTATGGATTGTTTTTTCATAATCTGCATCATCCACAACAAGCTCTATTTTTATTTTGGGCAGTACGGTCAGAAGCACTTCGTTGCCTCTGTAATATTCTGTAAATCCCCGCTGTTTGCCGCAGCCCATCACCTGGGAGATCGTAATGCCTCCCGTATTCAGCGCGGCAAGCGCGTCCTTTAATTCTTCCAGCTTGGACGGCCGGATGATCGCTTCTATTTTTTTCATATCCACTTATCCTCCCGTCCCTATTGATCCAAACCGGTAAACGCAGGATATGCGCTTTCACCGTGTTCGGAATGATCCAGGCCTTCCGTTTCTTCTTTCTCAGCAACGCGGACCTTCATAACCTTCTTTAATATGATCATGATGATAAATGTTCCAACCGCCGCCCATGCAACAGATGTGCCAATGCCTGCAAGCTGCCGTATAAACAGGTCTGCTCCCTGGCCGTAAACAAGGCCGTCCCACTGCGCCACCGGATTAATGGCGCTCTGTGCAAACAATCCCGTTGCAATGCCGCCCCAGATACCGCCAACGCCGTGGCATCCAAATACATCCAGAGCGTCGTCGTATCCAAGCTTCTTTTTGAGCACCGCCATGCTTACGTAGCAAAGCGGGCTTACCGCCAAACCAATCACAATAGCCGCCCATACGGGCACAAAGCCTGCGGCGGGCGTAATTGCCACCAAACCGGCCACTGCGCCTGTAGAAGCGCCCAGCAGCGTGGATTTTCCATGCAAAATCTTTTCAAGCAGGGCCCAGGATATCACTGCGCAAGCGGCCGCAGTATTTGTGGTCATAAACGCGTGGGCTGCCAGGGAACCGGAAGCCAGAGCGCTGCCTGCGTTGAAACCAAACCATCCAAGCCACAGCAGGGCTGCGCCAAGCATAACAAACGGAATATTATGCGGTTTGTAGCTGACCACTCCATGGCCTTTGCGCCTGCCAAGCAGAATGCAGGCCACCAGAGCGGACACACCCGAGCTGATATGAACCACATTGCCGCCAGCAAAGTCAATAGCGCCCAGTTTTGCCAGCCAGCCGTCGGCGCTCCACACCATGTGCGCCAAGGGGTAATACACCACCAAAGACCACAGCGCAAGGAACACAACCAGTGCCGAAAACTTTATGCGTTCTGCCAGGGCGCCTGTAATGAGCGCGGGGGTAATGATTGCAAACATCATCTGGAAAGCCACAAACACCAGCGAAGGTATTGTTGCCGCGTATGGCTGCGTTTCCCCCAGGTTTTCAAGCCCAAAAAATTCAAGGCTGCCAAATACTCCATTGCCGGCGCCAAACGACAGTGTGTAGCCAATTACCACCCACATCAGCGATGCAAGGCCGCATACAAAGAATGAAGACATAAGGGTATTAAGAACATTTTTGCGCCTCGCCATGCCTCCGTAAAAAAAGCCTAAGCCAGGCGTCATGATAAATACAAGAGCACACGATACCATCATCCAGGCGGTATCGCCAGAATTAATTCCTGTCATTAAATTTTTCCTCCAATTCTCTTTTTTAAAAATAAAAACGCCGCTCAAATAGAAACAGCGCCATTGCCGTTTAATATAAAGAGACCATCCTCCTTTCACTGGATTCCAATTATGTATTGCATTTTTGCTGGTTTTGGTAAATTTCCAAAAAAAAACACTTCAATCAACCGATTGAAACGCCATTGTTTCTTGGAATATTCTTAGTATATCAGTTCAAAATGCAACCTGTCAATTGCAAAATATTCATTTTTTACATTTATGTTTTATTTATCTATACTTGTAACTAAAAATATGAAATATAATTATGTATATAATTCAAATGAAAGATGCTACTCAAATTATTCATTTTTATTCATTTATTCTTATTTTTATAATAAAAAATAGCTAGCTGCGTTCTGCCTTTCAGTTGCAATTTTTCCAAAATCACACTGATGCTGTTGCGCACTGTTCCTTCGCTTAAATACAGGCAGCCCGCTATTTCCCTGTTGCTCAGGCCCTTTGCAATCAGTTCTACAATGGCTGTCTCTTTTTCCGTAATGCCAAACGCCGCAAAATTTATTTTTCCTTCTGTGCGTATCATGGAAGGTATCCTGGCTATAATATCTTCCCCAAATACAGTTTGTCCTGAATAAACCGCCTTAAGGGAAGGAACAATGCTCTCAAAATTCTGTTTCAAAACATAACCCTTCGCTCCCATCTTGAGCGCGCTTATAATGTACTCGTCATCCGCAAATGTGGTAAGAAACAGTATCTTTGCTCCTGTTTCTGTTTTTAAGATGATCTCGGCGGCTTCAAGCCCGGTCATAACGTCCATGCGTATATCCATTAAAAGAATATCCGGTTTGAGTGCTTTAAAAAGCTGAATCGCGTCTTTTCCGTTCAGGCCAACGCCAACCACTTCCATGCCCGGTTCCGCTTCAATAATCGTCTTGAGCGATATGCCCACCAGTTTGTCGTCATCCACAATCAGTATGTTCATTTCTACTCCTTTGGTATTGAGATAAATACAGAAAATCCCTGCACGCTTTCAATATTCACAAAACCGCCCAGGTCGTCCACACGCTGCATAATGCTTTTAAGGCCAATGCCTTCCTCGTCCTCTATCTGCTTTTTTGAACCGTTATCCCGCACCTGAAGCTGGTAGAGTGCCGGATGTTCCCGCAGAAAAACCTGCACAAAAGTTGCGTCCGAATGTTTTATAATATTGGAAAGGGCTTCCTTTAAAACAGCAATCAGGGCGTATTTTATTTTTTTATCAGGATTGCTTTCTACATTATATTGCAGTGATATTTCACAGAATGTGAATCCGTCCGCCAGCTTTTGCACCTCCTGCTGCAAATCGATCGACTCGCCGTGCAAATCGTGTATGCTTTCCCGGATGCTGTCCATCCCCTGCGAAAGCGTGTTTTTAAGCACATATAATTTTTCACGCGTCGCTTCATCCTTGCATGTGGCAATCAGAGCGCCGGTTTGCAATAAGGAATTGGAAAGCAGATGGCCCACGGTATCGTGAATATCCCGCGCAATGCGGTTGCGTTCGTTCAACGTAGCCAGATTCACCTCATAATCCTGCTTTTCCAGCAGTTCCTTGTTCTTGCCCTCCAATTTTATGGACATCTCTTTTGCACTGTCCCGCAGGGCATAATAATCCTTCCTTGCTCGTTCAAGCAAAACGGTTCTGCGGTTTAAAAAAAATGAAAGAAAAATAAATATCAGAATAAACAGCCAGGATAAAGCAGGCGTCGCGCCAAAATCAACGGCAAGGGGCACTATGGCTGCCAAAACCAAATAATACTTTTCCGTTAAAAATGCATCGTAACAGAACAACGGAAGAAAAAAAAGCAATTCCGGAAAAGCAAGGCACAAAATACAGAACCCCAGGAACATCAGGGCCCGGAACCACTGCTTTTCTATATAACTGGTTGCCGCGCTGGCAGAAATAACGCAAATAACAGGAACGACCGCATAGGCGCTCTGGGCAAACTGCCCAAAGAATACCGAGCAAAGGATGAACAGAAGTAATTTATCGAGCAATTTATTCATATAAAATGCCCATACCTTCATCTTTTTTATTTATTGTAGCAAATGCGCGTATTTTAAGCAAGGCGGCATTACATTTGTCACTTTGATATTCGGAGTTCCCTCACTGTTGTTTCCATTCCCTCTGTTTTAAAATAAAATCAACAAATAAGTTGGAGGAAGAACAATGGTAGTCAAAGTGAAAAATCTTGTTAAAAGATACGGCGATACAACCGTTCTGGACCATTTTAATCTGGAAGTTGCCGAGGGCGAAATATTCGGCCTGCTTGGGCCCAACGGTTCCGGAAAAACCACCACCATCAACTGCATTCTTTCGCTTTTAAAATACGATAAAGGAACTATAGAGGTATTCGGCAAGCCCATGCATCCGGATTCTTATGATTCCAAAAGAAATATTGGGATTGTGATGCAGAATGTGGCCGTATTCAAAGAAATGACCGTTTACGAGAATATCAGCTATTTCTGCGGACTGTACGTGCCGGTTAAAAAAGAAATCACACGGCTGGTGGATGAAGCCATTCACTTTGTGGGCCTGGACGATTACAGAAAGCATTATCCCAAAAGCCTGAGCGGGGGCCTGCTGCGCAGGCTGAACATTGCGTGCGGCATTGCGCACAAACCCAAGCTGATCATATTGGACGAACCCACCGTTGCCGTGGACCCGCAGAGCCGTAACAATATACTGGAAGGCATACAAAATTTAAACCGCGCGGGCGCAACCGTTATCTATACCTCCCACTACATGGAAGAGGTGGAACAGATATGCACGCGCATCGCCATTATGGATAAGGGCAAAATTATTGCCCAGGGTACAAAGGACGAACTCAAAGGAATGATCCGCATGGGCGAAAAAATATCCGTGGAACTGATCCGCCCTGAAAGCGGCATACTGGCGGGCCTCAGGAATATTCCCTCCGTGGGCTCGGCGGAGCTTACCGGCAATATGCTTGTAATCAAAACCGAACCCGGCCGTAACGGCCTTGATACCATTCTGGAATACCTTAAATCCCAAAACGCCGCGCACGGAAGAATCTATTGCGAACTCCCCACTTTAAACGACGTGTTTCTGGAGATAACCGGAAAAGAATTAAGGGACTAAGGAGGCTAAACGCATGTTTGCTCATATTTTTTCTTACAGATTAAAATGCCTGGTGCGCGACCGTCAGATGCTGTTCTGGACGCTTATATTTCCCATCCTGTTGGCGGCGCTGTTTGGAATGGCTTTTTCAAACCTGGGCAACGCGGATAACTTCACCAGCATACCCATTGCCGTTGTGAACAATGCCCAGTATCAAAATGAAACGGGGTTCCAGTCTGCCCTGCAGCTAGCGTCAGATGAAAATCCTGAATCTACAAACCAGTTGTTCCATATCCGTCTGGAATCCAGGGAAGAAGCGGATGCAGACCTGCAGAACAGCAATATTAAAGGATATATCCTGTTGGATAACGGATTTCATCTTATCGTCAAGGAATCGGATATCAGCCAGTCCATCATCAAACAATTTCTGGATACGTACCTGCAAACCGCGTCCGCCTATAAAACAATTGCCCAGTCTAGCCCAGCGGCGGCCATGCATATTGTATCTCCCGCGTCCCAAAACCACATCAGCGAACTGACACCCAGCGAGCGTTTTTCAACGACGCCAGCCAGCCTGATCAGTTTTTACGGCCTCATTGGAATGGCCTGCCTGTTCGGTGGATTTTGGGGCAGAAAGCAGATATCGGATCATCAGGCGAACCTTTCTCCCCAAGGGGCGCGCATCAATATGGCGCCGGTCCATAAACTTAAATCGCTTGGGTACTCCCTGCTGGCCGCAATCCTCATTCAGTTTATAACTCTTCTGGCCCTGCTTGCATTCCTTGCCTTTGCAATCGGCATTGATTTTGGCAGCCAGATTGGTTATATACTCCTTATCTGCCTGGCAGGAAGCATGGTTGGCGTTGCATTCGGGGCTTTGATAGGCGCAGCCACCAAGAAAAACGACCACTTTAAAACCATCCTGCTTATGTCCGCCAGCATGTTATGCACCTTTTTAACAGGCATGATGGCCGCCAACGTAAAAAGCGCCATACTGCAATACGCCCCCATACTGGCATACCTCAACCCGGCCAATGTGATTTCGGACGCATTCTACAGCCTGTACTACTATTCCAGTCCGGACCGTTTCTATCTCAGCATTGCCATACTGTTCGGCATGTCGGGCGTGTTCTATTTCATCGTATACCTGATTTCAAGGAGGCAGAGATATGCAAGCATTTAAGGCGTATTTTAAAATTGTAAACAAACGCAAATCCGGTTTTTTAATTTATTTAATCATATTCCTCTTAATCTCAATCGTCATCACCAACGCGCTGTCAGGCACAGTTTCGCAGACTTTTTCAGAGACGAAGAGCCATATGGCTTTCTTTTCCGGAGAAAATACTCCGCTTGTTCAGGGGCTGAAAGAGTACCTTGCAAAAAACGCTGTGCTGGTGGATGTTCCGGATACCCAGCAGGATATCCAGGACGCGCTGTTTTACAGCCATATCAATTATGTTCTGCGCGTTCCACAAGGATTTACAGACAGTTTTATAAATGGAGACGGCTCTGTTACACTGCAAAAAAAAGTAGCTCCCGGCCAATCCCATGAGATGTTTACAGACCTTCTTATTAACCGGTATCTCAATACTGCGCAGCTTTACCTGAAAAATCTGCCGGACTTCACCCAGGAACAAATTGCGCAAAACGTCGCAAAAGACATGGAGGAACAATCTTCAGTCAATATGGTCTCCATTCCAAACCAGCAGGATACCCTTTATATTTCCTTTTATTTTCAGTATCTCTGCTATGCCATTATGGCCATTACCATTATGGGCGTTACTTCCGTTATGATGACGTTCAACGAAGCCGACCTGATGAACAGAAACACAGTTTCCCCCATGCGCCAAACCAGCATGAACATGCAGCTTTTCTTGGGCAACATTGCTTTTGGCGTGGTGATCTGGCTGTTGCTCTGCATACTGGCATTTGCATTGTACGGCAAGTTTACCATTAACACTGGCGCTCTGCTGCTGTGCCTGAACGCCCTTGCCATTACAATCGCGTCCCTGAGCATTGGCTTCCTTTTGGGCAAGCTTATTAAAAATCATGGCACGCAGGGAGCAGCCGTAAACGTAATCTCTCTTGGCCTCAGTTTCCTGGCAGGCGTATTTGTTCCGCAAAGCATGCTTGGCCAGCAGGTTTTGACAATAGCCAGCTTCACGCCCAATTACTGGTATGTAAAAGCGGTGGAAGAACTGCGTGCAATGGCTGTCTTCAGTTCCCAAAACATAACGCCCGTTGTATACGATATCCTGATACAGCTGGGATTTGCAGTGGCCATACTGATTGTAGCGCTGGTTTTAACCAAACAAAGAAATATTGCAAACGCATATTCTTAATCCTTGGAGCTGCCTGCACCCTATTTCTTTAGTTTCCTTTCTTTCATTAAGAAAGGAAGTGGGCATGGAGAGAAACTCCGCAAGCAGCTTAACGCAAGAAAACCGCCATGGGCGGTTTTCTTGCAGGATTAAAAGTCTATTAAGCAGTGATTATTCTGCAAACCTTTTGTCCAAATCAAATGCTTTTGGTGCGGATGCCGGCTGGAATATAACAACCTGCTTTAAATTATTCACTGCTTTTTCCAGGCCTTCCTCCACAGACATATACGAATCTTCGTGTTCTATGCTAATCACGCCGTCGTAACCGCTCGCGCGCATGGCGCTCATAATATTGGCCCATTCCTTCAAATCATGACCAAAACCCACAGTTCTGAACTGCCAGCCGCGCGTATACGCGTTACCAAAACTCTGCATATCCGTAAGGCCGTAATAGGAAACGTTTGTGGGGTCAATCATAGCGTCTTTTGCATGAAAGTGATACAGGCAGTCTTCCTTGCATAAATACCGCACAGCCATGGCCGGGTCTATGCCCTGCCACCACATATGGCTGGGGTCCAGGTTGGCGCCCAGCGCCTTGCAGCCGGTTTCCTTGCGCATGCGGATTGCCGTTGCGGGCGAATGCGCGGAATAACCGCCGTGAAGCTCCATAGCCACTTTTACGCCCCTGTCTTCCGCATATTTTCCCATTTCCTTCCAATAAGGAATCAGTTTCTTTTCCCACTGCCATTCCACTACAACCTGAAAGTCCTCCGGGAAGGGCGATACCGGCCAGTTGGGGTACATGGAATTTTCACAGTCCCCGGGGCACCCGGAGAACGTGACGATATGGTCCACGCCCAGCATGGATGCCAGATCAATGGCGTCCCGGATATCCTGGTGGTATTCCTCCGCAAGCATTTTTTGCGGATGAACCGGGTTTCCGTGGCAGCTTAACGCCGCTATTTCCATTCCGCGGCTTACAAACAGATCCGCAAAGCGCTGCCTTGCGTCCTTGTCCTTCAGCAATTGCGCGGGATTGCAGTGTTCCTTGCCAATAAATCCGCCCGCGCCTACTTCCACATGCGTCACGCCCTTGGACTTGAAATTATCCAGAACTTCCGCCAGGGGCTTGTCTTTATATAACACGGCAAAAATAGACAGTTTCATATTTGCCTCCCAAACACTTATTTGTTGAGTGTGATGCGCTCGTGTATCTCCGGATTCACGAACATCTTAATGATCTCCTTATCCGTCTTCAGTTCATGGATCGCGTCTTCCAGGTCTTCCAGCGGAACCACCTGGGAGAACAGCGGTTTGGGGTCAATACGTTTGTGGGCCAGCAGGTTAATCACGTCGCCCCAGTCGTTGCCGAATCCTGCGCAGCTTCCGCTAACCTTTTTCTCACCCAGCACGAATTCAAACGGCTCGAAGCTGGCAGTTTTTCCTTTACCAACAACACCGAATGCTTCCAGTTTGCCACCCCTACGCATCATTTTAAACGCCTGCTCATAAGTCGCCGGGATACCCACCGCTTCCAGCACATAATCCGCGCCAATGCCGTTTGTAATTTTAAGTACTTCCGCAACGGGATCTATGCCGGTTGTGATATCCAGGTAATAATCCGCCACGTTCATCTTACGGGCCATGTCCAGCCTCTTCTTGCTGTCCCCAATAATAATCACGGGCGCCGCGCCGCGCAGTTTTGCCATAGCGGCGTGCAGAATGCCAAGCCCGCAGCCAATTACCGCAACGGAAGAAGAAATTTTGCAGTCCATCCTCTTGGAGGCTTCCAAAACCGCGGTCATGGGCTCTATGAAAGCCGCGGAATAATCGTCCACATTATCGGGAATGGTGTAAATATTCTTCCACGGAACCTTTACGTATTCCGCAAAAGCGCCGTCCGTATGAATACCAAGCTGGGTGAAGCTCTGGCACAGCAGGTAATCGCCGCGCTTGCAGAAATAACATGTTCCGCAAACAAGGCAAATATCAGCGGATACGCGGTCACCCACCTTTAAGCCTTTTGCGTTCTTGCCAACCTCTTCAATTACGCCCCAGAACTCGTGGCCGGGAATAAAGGGAAGGTATTCGGACGCATACTCTCCGGAATAAATTTTAGGATCTGTTCCGCAGATTCCGCACATTTTAACTTTTACAAGCACCTCATCGTCGTTTATAACCGGAACGGGCACTTCCTTCAATACCATTTTTCCAGGCGATTCAACAACCTGCGCACGCATTGTTTTTGTCATGTTCTTCCTCCAATGTGTTTTAAGATTTTTTGTGAGAGTTACAGCCTAAGCAGGATCATTTAATTCGTATAAACAAGCATCCCAGGGAACAAAACCATTCCCGTTTATTACCGATATTAACCGTTTATGTGGATATCATAGCATAAGCGCCTTCCAACCGCAAGTATTAATTATTGTTTGTTTGCAGTATTTGTCGAATCTTATAATTCCCTTTTTGTATTCTTCTATTTATATGTATTCGGTCATTTCTTTAAATTTATTTCTGACTGTTTCATTTTGGTTGTTGCGAATTTTGACATATTATGATATGATTCACACAGAAACGGTAATTTAAACTACAAACAGCATAAAAAGGCTGGGACGTATGTATAAGATTGAAAGAAAATCGGACATTATTAATATCCTGGAGCAAACGGGCAAGGTAAACGTGAACGAGCTTGCCGAGCGTTTTAATGCCTCCCGCGAAACAATCCGCCGCGATCTGGAGGAAATGGAGAAGGACGGCGTATTAAAACGCACCCACGGCGGCGCGGTTTTCTACAGCGGCAATCCTTCCTCCGCATACGAGCTTCCCGTTGTTGTACGCGAAATACAGCGCTACAGTGAAAAAAACGAAATATGTAAAAGCGCCGCCGCCCTGATTCGGGACGGAGACAACATATTTATAGACAACAGTTCTACCTGCCTGTGCCTGCTGAAATATATTCCGCCGGATATCAAGATTACAATTATAACAAACTCCATCAAACTGCTTACGGAATCCACAGCGGCTTCCAGCCCAAACCACATGGTCATATGCCTGGGCGGTATTTTAAACGCGGCCAACCATTCCCTGTACGGCAATACGGCCCTTAAAAATGCGGCGGAGTTCTACCCCAATATTGCTTTTATGTCCTGCACGGCTATCCAGCCCGGCCGCCTGATGGATTCCAGCTTTCTGGAAGTGGACATCAAGCGCACCATGATCGAGCGGTCCGGCAGGGTATACATACTGGCCGACCACAGCAAATTTGAAAAAACCGGACAAGTGTTTTTATCCGATTTCTCCCGCATTACCGCCGTGATTACAGACGGCAAAACCACCAAAGAACATGCCTCTTTTCTGGATGGCAGCAGCGTAGGTTTTGTGATGGCGGAATAAAACCGGCGGTCCGGACTAAAATAGTACCGGGCCTCAATAATACATTTTAAGAAGGGCAAAAATAATATGATTTACACACTTACTCTCAACCCGGCCATAGATAAAATTATATTTTTGGATCAGTTTATTCCGGAAAAAACAGCCAGAATCAATAAAGCCCTGGAAACGCTTGGCGGAAAAGGCACCCACCTTTCCATAGATTTAAAACTGATGGATGTGGAAAACACGGCCCTGGGCGTCACCATTGGCGAAACAGGCAAAAAAATTACACAAATGATGCTGGACTGGGGCGTTGGCGTCCGCTTCCTCCATTACGATCTTCCGGGACTTAAATCCAGAACCAATTACGAGATTGTGGAGCAAAAAGGCAGCCGCTGCACCATGCTCTCCGAGCGCGGACCCATGCTGTCCAAAGACATTACGGACGACCTGATTGCGCAGATTAAAGAGCTTCTGAAAAAGGGCGATATCCTTGTTCTGATGGGCGACGCCAGTAACGTGCAGGACACGGCCATTTACACCGAACTGGCGCAAATTGCAGGGCAGTGCGGCGCAAATGTGATTCTGGACGCGAGCGGCCCATACCTTGCGGAGGGGATTAAATCCAGGCCGTACCTCATCAAGCCAAATTTTGAAGAACTGTGCTTTATAGCCGGTCGCGAGCTCAAGGACGAAGCGGACGTTGTTGCTGCCCTTGAATCCATAAAAGAAATTCCCGTTATTGCCATGACCTGGAGCAGCAAAGGCGCAATTGTTAAATTTAAAGACGAGATATACCGGGTATACCCTTCGCGCGTAAACCCGGTGAACGAAGCCGGCTGCGGCGACGCGTTCCTGGCCGCCATTATTGCCGGGCTGCATAAGGGTTGGGACAAAATTGAAACGCTCAAATGGGCCACGTCCGTTTCGGGCGCGGCGGTGGAGAGCGAGATTACAACGGGATTTGACACAGACCGTGCAAACGAACTGAAGCAGACTGCACAAGTAGCACGGTTAAAATAATATTTTACACAATAGAAAGGATGAAACCATTGGCAGAATTACAGTACATGGAAATGAGAATTCAAATGTCCCTGGTTGCGAGGCAAATGTGGGACCGCAAACTTACCAATGCAGCGGGAGGCAACTTTGCGGTAACGGTGGACGAGAACAAAATGCTCATTTCTCCCTCCATGATGAGCGAGCACCATATGTGCATGATTGACCCCAAGGATTTTCTGTTGATTGATTATGACGAAAACATACTGGAAGGCTGCGGAGCGCTTTCCCGCGAATCCAAAATTCATACAATGCTCCACAAAAATTTTCCGTTTATCAAAAGCACCATTCATGCGCATCCCCAGTTTTGCATGGTATACGCCGCTGCAAACAAACCCATTAAAACGGTAACGGAAGCCACCATTAAACGCGGCGAATACTTTGGCTGCGCGCGGCCCGCAACTGCCTATACGCCAGAGCTTGCCTACAGCGTGTACGATTATTTTGAAGAAAACCGCGAACTTGCAAACAAAATTGGCATTGGCTGCATTATGCCCATGCACGGCGTAATTGTTTCCGGTCCCACCCTGATGGGCGCTTTCAGCTGCCTGGAACGCATGGAAACAGACGCGATCTGCAACATATTCAAAAACTTTATTTAAGAGGATATACATGAAAGCTTTGGCGCTTGATCTGGGCGGCAGCGGGGGAAAAATTTTTCTGGGCAGCCTGGACGGACGTAAACTGAATCTGCAGGAAATACACCGGTTTGCAAACCAGCCGGTTCATGCTGCAGGCCATCTATACTGGGACGTAATGGGCATATACCTGCATCTGCTGGAAGGAATCCGCAAGGCCGGCGATTTCGGCAGCGTGGGCGTGGACGCGTTCTGCAACGATTACGGCCTGCTGGACGCAACCGGGGCCCTGTATTCGCAGGTATATATGTACCGCGATCCAAGAACAGAGGGCATACAAAAAAGAATAGACGCGTTTATTCCCCCGGCAGAACTCTACCGCCTTACCGGATGCCAGCGCGCCCGTTTCAACACGCTGGTGCAGCTTTCCGCACAAATGATGGGGCCGGACGCTTTCCTTTTGCAAAATGCTAAAACGCTTCTGTTTGTCCCCGAACTGCTGGATTATTTTCTTTGCGGGGAAACATTTGCGGAATATACCATCGCATCCGTCTCCCAGGCTTTCAACCGCCTGCAGGACAACTGGGACGACGGCATTTTAAAACTGCTGGGCATACCCCAAAAAATATTTCCAAAGGTGGTCCCTTCCGCAACAATAGTGGGCAAAGCAACCAGGGACATACAGGCCCAAACCGGCTCAAGCGGTTTTTCCGTAACGTCGGTCTGCCACCACGATACCGCCTCCGCCGTAATGGCAGTCCCCAGCACGCAAAAACACTTTGCCTATATATCCAGCGGAACATGGTCCCTGATGGGAACCGAAACAGCCGGACTCATTACAACCTCCAGCGCTTTGCAATACAATTTTGCGAACGAGGGCGGCTTTGGCGGTACAAACAGGTTTATAAAAAATATTATGGGCCTGTGGCTGCTGCAGGAATGTGTGCGCGGTTTTGAAACTGCGGGAATCCGGCTTTCGTACGAGGAGCTGGACGCGCAAGCCTGCGAATGCAAGCCGTTCCGCTCCATCATCAATCCAAATAGTCCCGAATTTTTTGAACCCGGTGAAATGGTGCAAAAAATACAGCGCCAGTGCAGGGAAACAGGCCAGCCAGAACCCCAGACACCCGCGGAAATCAACCGCTGCATCAAGGAAAGCCTGGCCATGGCATACAGAGACACACTGGATCATATCATTCAGGAAACGGGCTTTGATATTCCCTTTATCCACGTAATCGGCGGCGGCGCGCAAAGCGTGCTGCTGAACAGGTATGCAGCCTCCGCAATGGGGCGCCCGGTATACGCGGGTCCGGTGGAAGCGGCGGCCGCAGGCAATATCTGCGCGCAGTTGATTGCAGCCGGAGAGCTTGGCAGCCTGGCGGATGTGCGAAGCGTAGTGCGCGAATCCTTTCCTATCCGTGAGTATCTGCCCGAAGACATCAACGAATGGGAAGACGCGTATGGCCGTTTTATCCGCATGTTTCATTAATTATTTTTTTTACGCACCTTAGTATTTACATATTCATCAAAAACAAGAAAGCCCGCTTACGGGCTTTCTTGTTTTTATTCAATTGCCTTTAAACTCAATTCCATTTTGCATGCACAGCCGCTGCGCCGCAAATTTGCCTGCGGCGCCCGCTCCGGGCAGGCCTCCCGGGGGCATTGTCCACATGCCGGCCATCATAAAGTGATTCAGTCCGGGCAGCAAGCCCGATACATTCCGCGGAATTTCCTTATCGGAGCCAATCCAGGTCATCCATGTTCCTCTCCACGCATCGCAATACCGCACGTAGGTCATGGGCGTTACAACGTCCGTTACCTCTATCTTTCCTTCTATCTCCGGGAACCTTCCTACAAGCGCCCCCACAGCATCTTCCTCCAGCCTCTTTTTCTCTTTTTTATATGCTTCCCGGTCCTGATACAGTTGGCTCCAGTATTCAAAATCCGCTTCATAATAACAGCATACCACTGTTTTGCCTTCGGGCGACATGTTCCTGTCGTGGGCATATCCTATATAATCCAGATGGCCGGACTCCACCCCGTTTAAAAGGACAGGCTTTTGCCGTTTGAGTATCAGCCCGCGGTAGTCTTTCATTATTTCAGCGTTAATTCCCATAAAAACCAGGCTACTGGTAACGGTGGGATATTTGTCCGGATGCTCAAACATATTCCGGTACTGGTCAGGCGTATATTTATCATCCAGCATATGCTTCAAGGTGGCGTAACCGTCCGCGCAGGAAATCACTTCTTCTGCAAGCAATTCACTTCCGTCCGCCAGCCGCACGCCCACAGCCGATCCGCCTTGCACCAGTATCTTATCCACCTTTGCGCCATATTGAATGCTTCCGCCCAACGAAAGGTATTTTTTTTCCATCCTCTTGGCAATCTCACGGGAACCGCCCACCGGATAGCCGCAATCTCCGGCGTTCATTCCCGCCAACATCATCAGCAAAGCAATGGCGGTGTATTGTTCGGATAATAAAGACCGGAATGCGTTCCTAAGAAGGGGGCTTTTAAAACCGTCCGTCAGTTCCCCAATCTTCATTTTGTTGTATTTGTTCATACTTCCCATGGCGCCAAGATTGGCGGCCAAAAACTTAAGCCCGTCCGCGCCGTTCATCATGTCCATCGGTTTGTCTATTGGCATGGCAAGCAAACCAAGCTTACGGATTCCGCGAATCATCTCCCCTATTTCCTTTTTGTCCTCTGGGGCAACCCGCAAAAGCTCCTGCTCAAATTCATCTGCATTGGTATAAATATTCAACGTGCCCAACGCGTCCTCATAGCGTGAATAGATTTTATGGTTGACTATGCGAACCGTATCGTCCAGCGCTCCTGTATTTTGCCACAGTTTATTGAGCGGAGCATCCTTTTTTGTTCCCATCATCCACTGGATGCATCCGTCAAAGTGGTATCCGCCCCTGTCCCAGCCCGTGCATTCCCCGCCGGGAATGGCATGCGATTCCAGAATCTGTGTTTCAAAACCATTCATTTGCGTATAAACACCGCAGGTAAGACCCGCTATGCCGGCGCCTATGATAATTACTTTTTTCATAAAAACCTCCTATATGGTTGTATGATAACGCATCATGTTCACAAGAATGTCCGGGTCCGGCATTTTAAAGCCGTCCATGGACAGCTTATAAATCGCAAGCCCCTGTATAGCCGCAAAAAAAGATACCGTAATCTCCATGGGGTCTCCCCAATAAATTTGCTTTGCCTCCTGCCCTGCTTTTACAATCCTGGCCATTGATTTTAAAGCCCTGTTGGAGTCATACAGCAGCTTTTCATATTCTTCATTTATGTTTTCCATAACAGAAGCATGCGCCACAATCAAAAAATAATATGCCGTATCCTCGTAATTCTCTATAGCTTCGAGTATAAAGCGCGCAACCTGCCGCACCTTGTCAATGGGATGGATGGACTGAATCTCAACGGACAAAACGGATTCAGAGGAAGTCTGTGTCGCACGTTTGAGCAGTTCAAAAAATATTTCTTCCTTGGATTTAAAATAATGGTATACAAGCCCATGGCTCATTTGCGCCCGCTCCACAATATCACTGATTTTTGTTGCGGCAAAACCCTTGGTTGCAAACAGCTTCAGCGCCGCAGACATAATCTGTTCCCGTCGTTCGTCCTTGATTAGTGCGTTTTGCTCCTCGTTTCTGGGACTCACGTTATAAACCCTCCTTTTTTGATTGACTCATCATTCAAAAATAATATATCAATCATTGACTGGCTTGTCAATCACTTTTTAAATTTTCCGTTTTTGATATGTTTTAACAGGTGTTTTTACATGTTTTTTGCAGAAAATAAGAGTAAATGCGAGATATAACGCATATTTGCTGAAGGAGGATAAAAATGGCAACTAAAATGCGAAAATACAGCCAGGATCACCCATGGACGCAGTTTAAAATGGAATGCGCCCGCGATATAGGCCACCTGCAGTATGTAAAAGAGAACAACGACGAATATAAGGGCGATCTGCCAAGCAAGGTAAATGGCCAGCAGGGCGGGCCTATCGGCGGCGAAATGGTAAAACGGATGATCAACATGGCAAAACAGAATAATTCTATGCAATAAACCATTCTGAAAATGCGAAAATCCACCATTTTGGTGGATTTTTGTTAAAATAAGATGATTGATAAGTCAATCATCTTATTTTAACTTTTTTGCGTAAAAAAATAAAAATAAATAATGTTCTATATTTTATTTCGTAAATTTCAAGTAAAACTTTAGTTATTTATAATCAAGCGGTCCGGATTGCGGCCCTGCCCGCTTCTTGCCCGTCTTCGCTTTGCCCTGAATTTCCGGAACAGGCTTTACGTCGTTTTTATGAAAAATCTGTTTCTGCCGGTTTTCTGTTCCGTGCGCGTCCGGGTCTTTCGGATCAGGCCTGCGCATACCTGCCTTGGACATAATAATGAATCTCCTTTGCTTAATGATATTCTTTTGGGCCGTTCAGCGGGTCCAGCGCCCGCTTTCCTGTTTTTAATTTTTTCCCGTAATCTTCAGTGGGATTAGCCTGGGTATTTTGAACCGTTTTTATATCCGTATGGGGAGGGCTTTTAATATCCTGTCCCTGCTTATTTTTTGCCATTTGCTTCAGCCTCTTCCCTGATCATCGCCCGGGGTGGACGATTTTGGAATGGAGTGCTTTTTTGCGTTCCTGTTCTGGTTCATATTTTCCCTTGTCAGCGGCGTTTGGCCGTTCGCTTTTTGTTTGCGCGCTGTTTTGTTGTCTATCTGGCTGTCTTTTGGCATATGTTCAATCCTCCTTAAAACTAGTGTTTACAGAATAATTGCTTTTTATTTGTATAACCAAAGCTTTGATTTTTTGCAAACAAAAAGGGCGGATATTCCGCCCGCAAACCTAATGCCCCTTATGTTTCTCTTTTTTCTTTTGCTGCCGCAAAGCAAAACGCAAATCCTCTTGTTTTTCTTTATACTCCCGGCGCAAACTTTTCGATTCCATTTTTTTAGCTTCTTGTTGCAGTTTAAGTGCTTCTTGTGCCTTGGTTCCAACGCCTGTTTTTTGTATTTGGCTGCTAATCGCTCTTTTCATCCGTTTTGGATTTTTTTCTTTGCATGCTAGCTTTTTTGATGTTACAAACGGGCCAAAATGCAGTACATAGATGTTTCTTAAAATAAAATCATATACCTCGCAATCTTTGGGTTCTGCGCCAAAGGTGATCTTAGCCGCCCGCAGTTTACCCGCACAGGCCCGTTCGTATACGCCTACCCAAAACGGTTCGTCAAAATAAACGGTCAGTGTGGAGGACACTTCGTCCATGGCTGATTCCTCCTTAATAAAACTTAAACGCAAAGAACGGACAACCAAGGAGGCAGGTTACTGGCAGAACAATCCGCGCCCGGACTACCAACCGGGACTGTGTTTTTATCCCTGCAAAAACATTGTATGAGCCAGCCGCATTTCTGTCAATTGCAGAATTCATAATTATTGGCTGATCGGAAAAGATAAAAGATATCTAGTAAAAGGAGAAGCGAATCATGCAAACAGTGTGGAAAGGCGCGATTAGTTTTGGGCTTTTAAATGTACCCGTAAAAATGGGGGCGGCAACGCACAGGGAAAACATATCCTTCAGGCAACTGCACAGGGAGTGCAACACGCCCATCAATCAAAAAAGATTCTGCAGCAAGTGCAACCGGGAAGTCGCCTGGGACGAAATTGTCCGTGGCTATGAATACGAACCCGGCCGGTTTGTGCTGATCAGCGACGAGGACCTTGCGGGATTGCCTATTAAAACAGCAAAGTATATAGATATTGTAGATTTTATACAGATATCCGAAGTAGACCCCATTTATTACGACAAAACCTACTATCTCTGGCCGGAAAAAGGGGGCGAAAAGCCGTACCTCATACTGCGCAACGCAATGCGCCAAACCGGTAAAGCTGCGGTGGCCAAGATCGCCATGCGGGAGCGTGAGCATCTTTGCGTGCTGCGGCTGGTGGGGAATGCGCTTTCTGTATCCATGATGTATTTTGCGGATGAAATACGCGGCACGCAGGAACTGGGGATTGCGGAGTTGGAGCAAAACGTGCAGGTGCGGCCCGAAGAAATGGATATGGCCGTAAAGCTGGTGGATAATCTGTCTGATACCTTTACGCCGGAAAAATACCACGACGCATACCGGGAAGAATTAATGGGCCTGATACGCGCCAAGGTGGAAGGCGAGCAGGTGGTGCAGGCCGAAGCGCCCGCTCCCGAAGTTTCCGGAAACGTAATAGACCTGATGGAGCGGCTTAGGCAAAGTGTGGAGGCCACCCGGAAAAAAGACGCAAAAAAACCGGCGCCCAGAAAAAAGAAGGCCGCGCCGGGTTAAATCCTTTATCCGCCAGTTCTCGGGCAGGGAAGCAGCGCGTTTTCAGGCCACAATAAAAGGCCATGCCTTTTTCAACAGGTATGGCCAAATACGGTCCAGTGTATACAGTATAAATTATGTGATTTGCATACTTTACCTGTTATTCATGTCTCCGTTCGGCTGTACGCCGCCCGCCATGGGATTCATATAGCTTCCTCTCTGCCAGGGCGGACCGCCTGCCATTCCCATGCCGCCGGGCGCCTGCCGTGTACCGTAAGGCTGGCCCATCTGGGTTCCCATCTGGCCGCTCATCGGTCCCATCGGCCCTCCCTGCGGCATTCCATAAATCTGTCCCATCTGTTCCTGCGGGCGGCGCATCCCGCTCTGCTGCCTCATCCGGTTTTGAGGCATGCCCTGCCTTGTATTCTGTCCGGTCCGCATGCCGGGCTGCATTTTCTGCACATTTTGCTGTCCCATTCTTGTATCCATTGCCGAAGGGCAATAATTTTGCCTCATATCCCTGGTAGCTTCCATTGGATTGCGGCCCTGCATGGTCGTCTGTCCGGCGTACCAGTTGCCCCTGTAATCATTGCGGAAACCATTTGGTGCTGCAGCAGGGTCCTCCATCATCGGCCTCCGGTTTGGGGCGCCTCTGTTATCTGTATTTCTGTATCTGGCGTTGTAGCGGTTATCCATATTCAGTCTCCTTTCTTTTACAATCAGTATATTCAAAATGATTTATGCATGATACTTTAGCAACAACGAACAGCGCCCGCTGGTTAGCGGGCGCTCAGCTTGATGACAAAGTTCATAATGATTGAAAAAAACACCAGAAGCACAATTTTCAAACTATATGAAGGCCGCTGAAAGCTCCAAATACAAGGCATTTCGAGCATTACGACGCAAGCGTAGACATCCTACGCTGAGGAGTAAGCACAGAAATAACGCAGTAGTTGGGGTTTGTCAGCGGCCTGAACGCCCGCTGGTAACGGGCGCTGTTCAAACCTATTGTAAAGCTCCTTGCATATGCCAAAAGGTAATGTTCTTTAAACTTTCGTTCCTTCTTTAATGTAAAAAGCAGCGTCACCGGAGCAAGCCCATATACATGCCTAAAACTTTACATACATATCTTTCTTGGCGCCGCATACCGGGCACTGGCCGGGCGCTTCATTCAACACGGTATGTCCGCATACCGGGCAGATATATACGCTTTCCATCTCAAAATCCTTGCCGCCCCTGGCCGCGTCCTGTGCGTCTTTGAACAGTTTCGCGTGTATTTTTTCCGCCTCCAGGGCAAAATGAAACGAACGTTCTGCGCCCGGCTCATTTTGAAATTTGGCTGCGTTCAAATAAACCGGGTACATCTGCTCCACCTCATGCAACTCGCCCGCCATTGCGCCGCCCAGGTTGTCCACCGTTCTGCCCGGGCCAAATACGCCGCCTGCCGTTACCGTTGCGTCCGCAATTTCTCCGCCAATTTCTCGGAAATGGTTTCCCGCATGCACGCGCTCTGCCCAGGAGATTGCCTCAAACAGCTTTGCGATGTTGGGGAACCCTTCTTTTTTGGCCATATCGCCCCAAATCAGATAGCGCATATGCGCCATACTCTCCCCGCCGTAAGCGGAATGCAGAAAATCTGCCGTCATTGCATTTTTTACACTCATTGTTTCAATCCTCCCTTAATAAACAATACATTTATATACATTCATTAATCAGACTTTGCACGGCTTCCGGCGCGGTTTCCCTGCCCAGCAGAAGCCCCCCGCCCCGCAAAACCGGATTTTTCTGGTGGAATGTTTGTTTTTCTTCCCTGTACAGCACGCCGATGGGTATTTTGTCCTCAAACTCCATGGCCTTTTGCATAGCGGAAATCTTATCCGCCGGGCTGTATGATTCCGGGAGCTCGTATACTCGCTTCTGGTACCAGGCAAAGGTATTAAGTTTGTTAAAACTCACACAGGGCTGCAAAATATCCACCAGCGCGTAACCCTTATACGCAATCGCCTGCTTCATCATGGAAACCAGGTGTTCCCTGTTGCCGCTGAACGCCCTTGCCACAAATCCGGCCCCGGCCGCTATTGCCATCAGTACCGGATTGATGGGCTCGTTCATACTGCCCGCCACCTGCACGGGCGTAACCATGCCCTCCATGGTGGTGGGCGAGGCCTGCCCCTTGGTTAAGCCATACACCTGGTTGTCGTGCACAAAATGGGCAATATCCACATTCCGGCGCACGGTATGAATAAAGTGGTTGCCGCCCTCGCCATACGAATCCCCGTCACCGGTATCCACAATCACCGTCAGCGATTCGTTTGCAATCTTTGCGGCAATTGCCGCAGGCAGCGAGCGCCCGTGCAGCCCGCAAAACGAGTTTGCGCCAATATACTGGGGCGTTTTTGCCGCCTGGCCAATACCCGCCGCCACCAGAACATTCTTTGGTTCCAGTTCCAGTTGCTCCAAAGCCGCCTTCAGGCACTCCAGTATGCTGTGGTTGCCGCAGCCGGGGCACCAGGCAGTATCGTATGTGCAAAACTCCCGTACACTCATGCAAGTTCCCCCTTCCATATGCGGGCGGCAATTTCCTCACCCGTAATCTGCCTGCCGTCGTATTTCAAAATGTGCTCCCCACACTTTATACCTGTTTGTTCGCGAATTAAACCGGCCAGCTGGCCTGTAGCATTCTGTTCCACATTTATAATCCTTTTTGCCCGCGCCGCCTTTTCCGCCAGCCTGCTGCCGGGGAACGGGATCAAGTCCCCAAACACAAGCGCGGCGTACTTACCCGGCTCTTTTTTGTTCAGCATGCCAATTGCCTCCGTAATGGGCCCCCATGTGGAGCCCCAGCCAACCAGCAGGGTTTCAAACGAATCCGGGCCAATAAAATCCGGTTCCTGCATTTCTATATCCCGCAGCTTCCGCATGCGCTTATCCATCATATTGGTGCGCACTTCAGCGGATTCCGTAATCCATCCGCGCTCGTCGTGCTCGTCGCTGTCAGCCGTTACCAAATGCTCTGTTTTTCCCGGTATCAGCCTTGGCGATACGCCGCTCTCCGTATACCTGTAGCGCAAATATTCTCCCGCAATCTCTCCCTGGTATCCAGATTTGCATACCTCTATTTTTGTGGGATCAAACGGCTCCACCGTTGCGGATGCGTCCCCCAAGAACTGGTCGGAAAGAAGAATCACGGGAATCTGGTATGCCTCCGCCAGGTTAAACGCCCGCATAGTCTGATAAAAAGCGTCCGTATGGTTGCGAATAGCAATCACTATGCGCGGGAACTCCCCCTGGGACGCTGAGATAACAAACTTCAAGTCGCTCTGCTCGGTGCGGGTGGGAAGCCCTGTCACCGGGCCGGGGCGCTGCACATCCACAACCACCAGCGGAATCTCCGCCATGCCGGATAATCCCAGCGCCTCCACCATCAGCGAAAAACCGCCGCCGGATGTGCCTGTCATGGCGCGGGCGCCCGCATAAGAAGCTCCAATGGCCATGTTAATGGCCGCAATCTCGTCCTCCGCCTGCTCCACCACCAGGCCCGCAGCCTCGCCCTTGGCGGCCAGGTACTCCATAATGGAAGTGGATGGAGACATGGGATAAGCGGAATAAAACCTGAGCCCGGCGGCAATAGCGCCCAGCGCGAGCGCGCGGTTGCCAGAGACAACCATCCAGCCGCCGTAATTCCCGCTTTGGCGCTCGTATCTTGTTTCCACTGCATCATAGCCCTGCTGCAACGCCTTTAGATTCACGTCCCTGTATTGCTCGCGCAGGGAGCCGGACAGAACTTCCCTGGTATGCCCCAATTCCTCGCCAAACAGCTTTAAAATCACTCCCAAGGATACGCTGCCCGCTGCGCGCGGATTGCCAAGCCGCTTTGCTATTCCGTCCATATCTATCCGAATCACGCGAGGATCGTCTGTTTGAATCCCCAGGTCGCATAAAATAAACCCGCCGTCCTTCAGCTCCGCTTTGTGCAGCTCAACCGTCTCCCCGTTCAGCGCCACAATGCCGTCCAAACGATTGCTGTGGGAACCAATGGGCACGCTGCCAAAACGTATCTGCGAGAAATTATGCCCGCCCCGTATGCGCGACATAAAATCTCGGGATGTAAACACATTGTATCCAGACCGTTTCAGCGCCTTCTCCAGTATAGCCGCCGTTGTGTCTATGCCCTGGCCTGCCGCTCCGCCGATCAAAATATTGTACATCTGTCTCCCCCTATCCATACGTAAAAATACGCCTGCAGTTATAGGCGTTTTGCATGCGCAGTTATTTTTCCTGTTTCTTTGCCATGAAAACCGTATCCTGGGCATACCCCGCCGATAAAATATACGAGCCCGGAACTTCCCCGTTTTCATAAGCGGATACAGCTTCTTTTTTTGAAAGGTTGTAAAATGAATTCATGCCGCCGTATACCGCGTGGAAACCAAGTTCCCGCTCAATGTACAGCAGGCGGTTGTATTTGGCAACCCGCTCCCCCCTGGAAGGCGCTCCGGTTTTTATCTGCCCCGCCGATACCGCAACCGCCAGGTCTGCAATGGTCGTGTCTCCCGTCTCCCCTGAGCGGTGCGAGATTACGGCTGTATACCCGGCGCGCCGGGCCGTCTCAATCGCGTCCAGCGTTTCCGTAAGCGACCCTATCTGGTTTAACTTAATCAGGATGGAATTGCCCACCCCCAGGCAGATTCCCTTTTTCAGCCTGCCTGTGTTGGTCACAAACAAATCGTCCCCCACAAGCTGAATTTTTCCGCCAAGCTTGCGGGTGAATAGCTTCCAGCCCTCCCAGTCTTCCTCTGCCAGGCCGTCTTCAACAGAGATAACGGGATACTTTTCCGCCAGCCGGGTCCAATATTCTATCAGTTCCGCGGAAGTAATTCTTGCCTGCTTCTTGGGTAAATAATACGTGCCGTCCTCCCTGTACCATTCGCTGGTTGCGGGATCCATGGCAATCTTAAACTGGCTGCCCGGCGCATAACCTGCGTTTTGTATGGCCTCCAGTATTGCGTCCAGCGCTTCTTCATCGTTTGCAAGGTTTGGGGCAAAACCGCCCTCATCCCCTACAGAGGTGGAAAGACCGCGGCCGGACAATACTTTTTTTAAGCTATGGAACACTTCCGCGCACCAGCGCAGGCCTTCCGCAAAGGTAGGCGCGCCAACCGGCATCACCATAAACTCCTGAACGTCTATGTTGTTTCCGGCGTGCGCGCCGCCGTTTAAAATATTCATCATGGGAACAGGAAGAACGTGCGCCTGTACGCCGCCGATATATCTGTAGAGAGGAATACCCAAGGCCTGCGCCGCCGCTTTTGCCGTTGCCAGCGAAACGGACAAAATGGCATTTGCTCCCAGCCTGGATTTGTTTGCCGTCCCGTCCAGCGCAATCATAGTGCGGTCCACCCCCGCCTGGTCCAGCGCGTTCATGCCCCGTATGGCGTCTGCAATCACGCCGTTCACATTCCCCACGGCCCTCAGCACGCCTTTTCCCAAATACCGCTTAGAGTCTCCGTCCCGCAACTCGGCGGCCTCAAACGCGCCCGTAGAAGCGCCGGAAGGCACAGCGGCTTTTCCGGTAACGCCGTTTGCAAGCGTAACCTCCGTTTCTACCGTCGGGTTGCCTCTTGAATCCAGTATCTCAAACGCGGCTACCTTTTCAATACAGGTGGGCTTTACCATGGCTTTATCTCCTTGCTTTTATTGGCATATCAAAAACAAAGTATTCCGAATAGAACTATGCTTTATTAATATAATGTAGTTTTTGAATTTTAAAACCAAAAACCCCAAAAGTCTTGCATTTGGGGTTGCAGTGGGGAATGGGCCTGATTACGGCAAATCATATTGTTCCGGCTGTTCGCCGTAACTTAAAGGCATATTTTGCAGCTCGTTCAGTTTGATCTTTGCGCGCAGATATCTCTCCGCAGAAACCAAACTCCTTGCGCTTTCTCTGGAAATGTTAAAATACTGCCAGGTTTCCGCTTTGCCGAGTCCTTCTTCTATGGGGCCAAGGCTTCTGATTAAAAAATTGTTCGTATCCGCCAAATACTCGTCTTTTCCATACCCATCGCTCAAAACTTTGTCAATCTGTTCATTGGCTTGATCCGCCCAAAAAGGAAGCGCGTCCGCAGAAAGCTCGGAAATATAGCGCATATCCGCGCTGTCTTTTTGTATGCCAACATTCTGCTGCGCAATAAACGCGTCCGGGTTCATAAAATTAAGCCCCAGGTATACAGCAATTCCCACAATAAAAATCCACTTTTTCAGTTTGAAATCCGGCGCCCAAAAGCTGACGGCAAGCACCAGAAAAACACCTGCGGTTGCCACCATAAACGCCTGGGTGAATATACGCAGAATGCTGAACAAAAACGCCTGCTCATACATCATCATGCGCCAGAACGCGGACACAAGCACAATCTCCGTAAGCGCGCACAGCACCGTAAGCAGTATTTTAGCAGCTTTGCCATCTTTGCCGCGAACCTGGGAAGATTTTTGCACAAAAAACACAATTGCCGCAACAATCACCGCAACACCTACAAGTTGCCAAAATCCGCTGCGCGCATAATCCGCGTATGTGAATCCCGCGGGTACGTTGCCGGAAAACAGGTATCCAAACTGCACCGCCGCAAAAAGACCGAGAACCACGTCCATGCAGGCAATCACCAGCGTTATGGCAATTTTGTTCAGGTTCCAAAGCCTGGGCTGCGCCGGAGCTATGTTTGGTTTTCTGTTTTTAAGTGAATGGTACAAGCCGCAGGCACATATAAAAAGCAGCACACCCACAATGGAATACCCTACCGCGTCGCCGGCATCCAGGTCCTGAAACGTGCTTTTAAGTATCTGGGAAAATGCGGCGTCCGCCGAAACCAGCAGGGCCAGCACGGCGGCTATCACGGGAATGGCAATTGCAACGCCTATAACAACGCCTTTAACGCCGCCGGAAGATTTGCCGTTGCCCATGGCCTTAAAAGCGCCCGGCAGCCCGGCAAACGAATAACCAAACCAAACGACGCAAGCGTCCCGTATAATTTCAACGGAATACAGGGGGTCTTTTTGCAGTTTCAGCATAAAGCGGTATTGCGCCCCAACAATCATAATGATCAAAAAAGCGTTTATGGTCAGCAGAATCAGGTTGTTATACAGCACAAACGTGATCCCCAGAAGCACAACCGCTATGGTTTGAAAAACGCTCTCCCGCAGCACCGTGCGGAAGGTATCAAAACAGGCAAGCATGCTTCCGTAGCACACAGCTATAAACAGCAATATGTTTATGCCCATTGGAATGCCTTTAAATGCGCTTCCATAAAGCAGTACCAGAAATGCGGCCGTAATAACAGCAGCAAACAGAAGCTGATTTTTACCGTCAACTTTTTGCGTATCAACTTGTGGTTCCATTTTTTACTCCTCGTCGCCGTATTCGAGCAAATCGCCCGGCGTACAGTTTAAAACCCTGCAAAGCGCGTTTAATGTGGAAAACCGTATCGCCTTGCACTTATTGTTCTTCAGGATGGATAGATTGGCCAGGGAGATATCCACTTTCTCAGAAAGCTCGTTCAGGCTCATTTTTCGCTTTGCCATCATTACGTCCAAATTTACAATGATCGCCATAACGCCCTCCCTATATCGTCAGGTCCGAATCTTCTTTATACGCAATGGCCTTGTGGACCAGGTAACTGAGTACCAGCGAGCAAAAGAAGCCCAGAACCAGAATAACCATGCATAAGACAATAGAAAAAGACGGTAAATAAAACAGGATATAACCAAAATCGCAGGCCAACAAAAGCAGGGGAACAGATAAAATTTTCAGCCTGGCTACATTCTGCATGGTAAAGGCCGCATCTTTTTTTACGGATAAAATCATAATCCGCAAGAGGCAAAAAAACCAGAAAAGCAAAGCCCCGGCAGCATAGAAAAAAATCATCGCTGGGGCAACAAATATAAAATATTGCTGCACAAGATCCAATTGAAACGGCAGCGCGGCCAATATAAAAACAATGCCTGTCATTAAAATAATCAACGCAATATTCAGCACATTCAACACCAGAATAAACCGCTTATCTTTCATAGTTTTCCATCCTTTGCTATTTGTCTAGATTATACCTGACGTCATTTAATATGTCAATAAAATTTTATTGTTATTCAATAATTTTATATTGAATTGGTAGCGCAATTTCTATATATCCGGCTTGCCTGTTTTTGATTGGTATTTTTGACAATATGTTGCCAGTTCCGGCTAAACCGGATTCATTATTGCATTCAAAAATAATTTGTTTTATACTTTAACTTACTGACTTGCAGATAAAACGCTATTATTTTCTTTATTCAACACGGTATTTTGAAATCATTAAAGGAGAGAGAAAAATGAATTATTTTCTAACGGAAGAGCAGCAGATGATCCAGGAACTTGCGGCTAAAATCGCAGACGAAAAAATCGCTCCCGTCGCGATCGAATATGATGAACTTGGCAAATTTCCTCACGATATCGTTGAAATTCTGGCAGCGTCCGACCTGTGCGGCGTGTACATTGAAGAAAAATACGGCGGCCTTGGCGGTGGCATTTTTGAAATGGCTCTGGTGGTGGAGCAGCTCTCCCGCGCCTGCGGTGGCATCGCGCTCGCGTTTGCCGGCACCGGCCTTGGCATCTTCCCCCTCATCCTGTTTGGCACGGACGAGCAGAAAGCCAAATACCTGCCGGATGTTGCTTCCGGTAAAAAGCTGGCGGCGTTCGGCCTCACCGAAGCCAACGCGGGCAGCGACGCGGCCGGCGTTGCGACCACAGCGGTGCTGGACGGCGGCGAATACGTGCTGAACGGCACCAAGCAGTGGATCACCAACGGCGGCGAAGCGGATATCTACACGGTGATCGCCTGCACAAACCGCGCCAAAGGCGCGCGCGGATTTTCCGCTTTTCTGGTGGATAAAGGCACGCCCGGGTTCTCGTTTGGCAAAAAGGAGAACAAAATGGGCATCCGCGCTTCTTCCACAGAAGAGCTGGTGTTTGAAGACTGCCGCATACCCAAGGAAAACCTTCTGGCGCGCGAAGGCATGGGCTTTATTGTCGCCATGAAAACCCTGGACCGCACCCGACCTGGCGTTGCGGCGCAGGCGCTTGGCATCGCCCAGGGCGCGTTTGACGAAGCGCTTAAATATTCCACAGAGCGCGTGCAGTTTGGCAAACCCATCTGCGACAACCAGGCGGTGCAGCATATTCTGGCGGACATGGCCATCCAGATAGAGGCTTCCCGCGCGCTGGTATACCAGACCTGCCGTGTGATTGACGCGGGCGAAAAAAACTTCTCCAAAGAATCCGCGCTCTGCAAGGTAATGGCCTCCGACGTGGCCATGAAGGTTACCACCGACGCCGTTCAGATTCTGGGCGGCTACGGCTATATGAAGGAATATCCCGTGGAAAAACGGATGCGCGACGCCAAAATCACCCAGATATACGAAGGCACCAACCAGATCCAGCGCAACATCATCGCCCTGGAACTGCTGAAAGAATTTGCATCCAAAGGCTGATTAAGAGGCTTCACCCCTTACCCCCACTTCTTTTCTTAAAAAACTGGGGTGGAGCGAAAAGAAGCAAAAAAATTTGTTGTCAAACCCGCTTTGCAACGTTTGGGGAGAAAACTGAACAAACACGGTATCAAAATATCGTATACAAGAGGCAGGCTGGTTTTTATTCTCCAAAATACCGCGAAAGCGGTATTTTAAACAAGCGGATTCCAAAGGGACGATCGTCCCTTTGGCGGGAGGCTTGGAGGCGAGAAGCCTCCAACTAAAACTAAGGAGTTATGCTTTGAACGTCATCGTATGTGTAAAACAGGTGCCGGGCACCACAGAAGTTAAAATGAACAAAGAAACCAACACCATCATCCGCGAGGGTGTGGAAGCCATCATCAATCCGTTTGACACGTATGCCGTGGAAGAAGCACTGCGCATCCGCGAGCGGACGGGCGGCGGCACAGTAACCGTAATCAGCATGGGCATTCCCAGTGTTGCGGACCTGCTGAAAGAGACGATCGGCCTGGGCGCGGACGAAACCGTGCTTTTGTCCGACCGCGCGTTTGCGGGCGCGGACACCCTTGCCACAGCCTACGCGCTTTCCATGGGCATCAATAAGATAGGCAATTACGGCCTGATCATCTGCGGCAAACAGGCTACGGACGGCGACACCGCGCAGGTTGGCCCCAGCCTGGCAGAAAAACTGGGCGTCCCGCACACCACTTATGTGCGCAAAATTGAAGAGATTAGAGAAGGTTACATCCGCTGCCAGCGCATGACGGACGACGGCTATGAGGTGATCGAGATGCCGCTGCCTGCTGTGATTACGGTGGTCAAAGAAATCAACGAACCGCGTCTGCCCTCTTTAAAAAGCATGATGCGAGCGAAGAAAGCCGTTGTTCCGGTATGGACGGCGGACGACATTGGAGCAGATAAAGAACTCTGCGGCCTAAAGGGTTCCCCCACGCAGGTTGTGGAAACATTCGTGCCCGTGCATGAAGTGCACAGCGAAATGATTGAAGGCGAGCCTGCCGACCAGGCCAAAAAGCTTGCGGACAAACTGATGCACATGCAGTTTAAAACCTGCAACTAACGGAGGGAACAAATATGGCAGAAATAAAAATTATTGCAGAAAAATGCAGGGGATGCGGACTGTGCGTGGCAGCATGCCCGTTCCACGCAATTAAAATGGAAAACAAGGTGGCGTGCATACTGGAAAATTGCACGCTGTGCGGCGCCTGCGTATCCTCCTGCCACTTTGACGCGATAGACTTTAAAAAAGACGAAGTTAAAAAAGCGGACATCTCCGCATACAAGGGTGTATGGGTGTTTGGCGAGCAGAAAGACGGCGTGCCCGCCGGCGTGGCTCTGGAGCTGCTGGGCGAAGGCCGCAAACTGGCGGACGATCTGGGCGCCGAGCTTTCCGCCGTGTTGCTGGGCGAGAATATGAACGAAGCCGCCAAACAACTGATTGCGTATGGCGCGGACAACGTATACGTAGTGGACCACGCCTCTCTGAAGCAATTCAACGACGAATCCTACTGCGACATATTTGTACAGTTGATTCAATCTTACAAACCGGAAATCGTGCTGCTGGGCGCTTCCACCTACGGACGTTCCCTTGCGCCGCGTATCTCTTCCCGCATTAACACCGGCCTTACGGCGGACTGCACCAAGCTGGAGATAGACCCGGAGAAAAAAATTCTGCGCCAAACACGCCCCGCCTTCGGCGGCAACCTGATGGCAACCATCATCTGCCCCAACCACAGGCCGCAGATGTCCACCGTGCGTCCCAAGGTAATGAAGCCGCTTGAGCCGGATACTGCGCGCAAGGGCAATATGATTGAACCCAAGGTTACAATACCCACAGATATAAAAATAAAAGTTTTGGAAGTGGTTTCCGACATATGCGAGATGGTCAACCTGTGCGAGGCGGATATCATCGTATCCGGCGGGCGCGGGCTGGGCGATCCCAAAAACTTCGCCATTCTGGAAGAGCTGGCCCGCACCCTGGGCGGCGCTGTGGGTGCTTCCCGCGCGGCTGTGGACGCCGGATGGATTGAATACAGCCACCAGGTCGGCCAGACCGGCAAGACCGTTGGCCCCAAGGTGTATTTTGCGTGCGGCATCTCCGGTTCCGTGCAGCATCTGGCAGGAATGTCTTCTTCCGATACCATCATCGCCATCAACAAAAATCCGGACGCGCCCATATTCAAGGTTGCAACCTTTGGCATCGTGGGCGACGTGCTGCAGATCGTTCCCGCCCTTACCGCGGAGTTCAAAGCACGGTTAGGGTAAGATTTTACGGAGCGCCGCCTCATACCCCGCTTCTTTTCTGAGGAAAAGAAGCAAAAGACTTTTACAGTTTAAAAAATGCCGCTTTACGGCATTTTTTGATTTAATTATAAAATTTACTAAAAGTAAAAAACCTCTGCCCATTAGAGCTGTCAGCGAAGCTGACTGAGGGAGAGAAGCTTTCAGTCTTTTCTCTCACCCGGCTCAAAATCCTGCCGTTTGGGGCTGCTCTCCTTAATATACTTATCGTCCCTGCTTCCATCCTTGCCAAACACCGCACGCGCGCTTTCCGCATTCGGGTCGTGCTTTATTTTCTTACTGTGAAACGTCCCGTCCTCGCGCTTGCCGTTCGCCGTGCTTTTCATTTTATTGCTCTTGCCCTTCATTTTTGTTTCTCCCGTTTATGCCCGGTCCCTGCGCCTCTTTGGGTATGTTCATCTCCTGATTCTGAATATTCCCCAAAGCCGATTTCTGGCGGCTTCCGGGCACGTCTGTGCGTTTGCCGCTATTGTTTTTTATCATTTTAATTACCTCTTGGGATTAGTATTGCAAAAAAATATTTCATTTATCCTTTTACTTTAAGATGCAATACGCATAATTAAATTATTTCATTTGCATTTCCACCTATTTTGCTTAAAATAAAAGATATGAGCAGCAAAATAGATATCTCCCTCACCAGCCCCCAAATCGAATACCTGTGCAAGGCGGACAAACGCCTGGGCGCGCTGATCCAATCAATTGGCCCGCTTTCCTATACCCTGGCGGACGACCCCTTTTGCTTTCTGGTGGAAACAATCATGAATCAAATGGTATCCAAAAAAGTCGGGGATGTCTTTACCACACGGCTTGAATCAAAATGCGGTGGAAGCATCACCGTAAACGCCATCCTGCGCCTAACATGGGAAGACCTGCGCGCAATCGGCCTCTCCGGCTCCAAATGTAAATACATCCTGGGCCTTGCAGAAGCTGCCCGGGAATCCCGCGTCAATTTTGACCGGTTTCCTTCCATGGGCGACGATGAAGTCGTCCAAACGCTCACATCCCTCCACGGCATCGGCGTCTGGTCCGCCAAAATGTACCTCACTTTCGTGCTGGGCCGGGAGGATATCCTGCCCTTTGAAGACGGCGCCTTTATGCAGTCCTACAACTGGCTGTACGGAGTGAGCGGGGAAAAAAAAGCGGACATCATCCGGCGCTGCGAACCGTGGAAACCCTATTCCTCCCTTGCGGCAAGGTATCTGTACCGGGCGCTGGACGCAGGGCTCATAAAATAGCCTTATTTACGTATTGACACAAAAAGTTTATAAAAAACCGGCTGGAAGGCCGGTTTTGCGTTTGAACTTTTTTCTTTCAGTCTTTCTTTGCCAGCCTGAACCGGTCCACCATGGATTTAAGGCTTTCCGCCTGGCTGTACGAAGAAGCGGCACTCTCTCTGCAAACCGCCATATATAAAAAGGCTGCCAACCATGGGCAACCTTTTTTTACATCCTTGATAAAAAAATTATGACAGCCTGCTTTTAAAATCTTCATATCCAAACGGTTTAATGAGATGCACATGGCCCGCGCTGTCCGCCTTGGCAATGGAGGGAAGATTCACCCCGTTGAACGTGTTGTTCTTAACCATGGTATAAATCGCCATATCGCAAAATACCAGCCTGTCTCCGGGCCTTACAGGCTCGCCAAACGAATAGTCGCCAATCACGTCTCCCGCAAGGCATGTGGGACCGCCCAGGCGGTACGTATAAGGTTTTTCGCCCGGCTTCCCGGCCCCTATGATATTTGGCCTGTAAGGCATTTCCAGCACGTCCGGCATATGGCATGCCGCGGACGTATCCAGAACGGCAATCCGTATGCCATTGTCCACAACACCCAGCACGGTTGAAACCAGAAATCCGGCGTTTAGCGCAACGGCCTCTCCGGGCTCCAGGTACACCTGCACGCCATAATTGTTTTGCATGCGCTCTATGCAGTTTGCCAGCTTGTTCGTATCGTAATCCGGCCGCGTTATGTGATGCCCGCCGCCAAAATTAACCCATTCCATTTTCCGTAAACACTGCCCAAACTGGTCCTCAACAGAGGCAAGCGTTACTTCCAGCGCGTCCGCGTTCTGCTCGCACAGCGTGTGGAAATGCAGGCCGTGAATACCGTCAAGCAAATCCGGCCTAAAATTCTTCCGGGTAACGCCCAAGCGCGATCCCGGCGAGCATGGATCATATATCGCGTGGTCCTGTGTGGAGCATTCCGGGTTAACCCGCAGGCCGCAGTTGCAGGAAGCGGCCCTGTCCCTATACTTTGTCCATTCCTCAAACGAATTGAATATAATATGGTCGCAAATAGAAGCAATCTCAGAAAACTCACTTTCGCGGTATGCGGGAGAAAAAATATGATTTTCCTTCCCCATTTCCTCCCTGCCCAACCGCGCCTCAAACAGGCCGCTGGCCGCCGTGCCATGCAAATAAGAGGCAATCAGCGGATAAAAATGATACATGGAAAAAGCCTTTTGCGCAAGTAAAACACGGCAGCCGGTCCGCAGCGCCACATCCTGCAAAATTTCCAGATTGCGCGTTAAAAGCCTTTCATCCACTATATAATACGGGGTTTCAAGCGAGTTTACATCAAAATCAATCTTCATTCAATCAACCATCTGCGGGTCAAAACTTTCCTTCCAGGGAAGCCCCCACTTGTTCAGCGCGTCCATAAACGGATCAGGATCAAACTCCTCCACATTAAAGACGCCGGGCTTCTTCCATATTCCCTGCAGCAACAGCATGGCGGCTATCATGGCAGGCACGCCGGTGGTATAAGAAATAGCCTGCGATTCAACCTCCCTGTAGCATTCCTGGTGGTCGCACACATTGTATACATAATACCGCTTTTCCTGTCCGTCCTTCACGCCGGTAAAAATGCAGCCGATGTTCGTTTTGCCCTTTGTCCTGGGGCCCAGCGAAGCCGGGTCGGGCAGCACCGCCTTTAAGAATTGCAACGGAACAATCTTCTTTCCCTCAAACTCAATGGGCTCAATAGAAGTCATGCCCACATTTTCAAGGCACTTCAAATGTGTCAGGTAGCTCTGGCCAAACGTCATAAAAAACCGGATGCGCCGCAGGCCCTTAATATTCTGCGCCAGTGATTCCAGTTCTTCGTGATATAAAAGGTACATGTCCTTGTCCCCGATTTCCGGGAAGTTGTACACCCGTTTGATTTCCATAGGGTTCGTTTCGACCCATTTCCCGTTCTCCCAATACCTGCCGTTGGCGGATACCTCACGGATGTTGATTTCGGGATTAAAGTTGGTTGCAAACGGATAGCCGTGGTCGCCTGCATTCGCGTCCAGAATATCTATGGTGTGTATTTCGTCAAAATAATGCTTCTGCGCATAGGCGCAAAACACGCCCGTTACGCCGGGGTCAAACCCGCAGCCCAGAAGCGCGGTGATGCCCGCGTTTTTAAACCGCTCGCGATAGGCCCATTGCCAGCTGTATTCAAACTTGGCCGTATCCTTTGGCTCATAATTGGCTGTATCCACATAATGCGTTTTTGTGGACAGGCATGCGTCCATGATGGACAGATCCTGGTATGGCAGCGCCAGATTGATGACCACATCCGGCTTAAACCCGTTTATCAGCGCTACTACCTGGTCCACATTGTCCGCGTCCACCTTTGCGGTTGTAATTTTTGTTTTTCCACCTGAAAGTTTGGCGGCCAGCGTATCACACTTTTCCTTTGTTCTGCTGGCAATGCAGATTTCATCAAAAATCCCGCTGTTTTGGCAGCATTTATGAATCGTAACGCTTGCAACTCCCCCGCATCCAATAATCAATGCCTTTCCCATCACCAGTACCTCCATATAAATTAAAAACTTTTTTATTTATTATTGAATTTGTTATGCATCATCATTCATTCGGTTTACATCAGGCCGCGTATCTTTTATACGTGCCCAATGGCAATCCAAAAGGGCCCGGGAGTAGTCAAAGGGTATCTATGTCCCCCGGAGACATTTTTATAGTACAATAACCCCCTTTAAATTACAATATTCTCTTATAAAAGTTTGATTGAATTCATATCGGGTGCATTTAATTTTACAGGAAAACTTTGAAATCTAAACTGCTCCATAAACAAGCAGCCCCCCGTAAATCCAAAAGGCTGCTGTTATAATGCCGGTTTATATAAGGCGCAACAAAACCTTACCGCTTGGGTATATTTGCGTAAACCTGGTCTTTGGCATAAAAGCCGTCCTCTATAACCGTGCTGTCCAGGTTATCTTTTGTCACCACGGTAGGCTCATACTGAATATACGGTATATCATAAGAGCCGTCTGAGATTATTGTATGCGCGCCAATATCGCCGCCCTGGGCCATTTTTACCGCCAGCTGCGCAGCTCCTTCCGCAATCAGGCTGATTTTTTTATACACAGTCATATTCTGCGTGCCCTCCACAATCCGCTGGCACGCAGCCAGTTCCGCATCCTGCCCGGTCACAAACACGCTGCCGGCAAGCCTGTTCTCACTCAGAGCGTTCACGGCCCCTTCCGCCAGCTGATCGTCCGCGCCAATAATCGCATCCACTTTTTCGCCTTTATCAATCACATCGGTCACATACTGGTAAGACAGCTCCTTGCGCCAGTCTTTCACCCAGGTTTCCCCCACTATTTTAATTTCTCCACTGTCCACCTTGGGCTGTATCAGGTTCATATATCCTTTATTCAGCATGGCGGAGTTGTTGTCGGCAGGGTTCCCGTTTAGTATCAGATAATTCCCCTTGGGTACGGCGGCCACCGCTGCCTGTCCCATCAATTCCCCCACCTTTACATTGTCAAAAGAGATATACAGGTCTACGTTCGCATTCCTGATCAGCCTGTCGTAAGAGATAACCTTGGCATGGCGGCTGTGGGCGTAATTAACCAAGTCTCTTAAGCTGTCTTTGTCGTAGGGCACAATCACAAGAACGTTCGCGCCCTGGTCAATCATATCGCGGCCAATCTGCTCCTGTACCTTGCTGTCTTCGTAAGCGTCTTTCACAATAACCTGCGCGCCAAGGGATTCCGCTTTGGCAACAAAAATATCCCGGTCCCTCTGCCAGCGTTCCACAATGGTGGATTCCGTAATAAAACCAATGATGACGGTATTCTCTTTGTTTTTGACTTTCTGGTCCAAAGAACATCCGGATACAAATACGAAAAGTACAGCAAATAGCAATAAAACTGCTTTCTTCATCGTTTCCTCCTTTTTTTAGACCTGCTTTTGGTACACCGATGGAGATACCCCCGCAAATTTTTTAAACAACCGGCTGAAATAATTCGGATCGCTGTAACCCGACATATAGCAAATCTCCTTGATGGAATAAGTGCCCTGCTCCATAAGCTTTTTTGCGTTCTTCAGGCGCACCAGCGTCAACTGTTCAATAAAGTTAATACCCATTTCCTGCTTATACAGCCGGCTGAAATACTGCGGACTGATATAAAGCTCCTTGGATATGTCGTCCAGCGTAAGTTCCTGGGCAAAACGCTCTCCTATAATTTTGTTTGCCTTATCCACAATAATACCAATGGTTTTCTCCCTGCCCGCGCTGATCTTGTTTGCAATATAACGGATGCGTTCCATGCAAATCTGCTCAAATTCCTCCTGCGAATTGCAGGCCAGAACCTGGCTGATATAATTGCTGTACTCTATATAACTGTCGTTGCCAATACCGTTTTCTATGGCTATGCGGTGGGCTACAATCATCATTTCAATCAAACGGCTCCTGAGGCCCTCCTGCTCAAAAAAATTACCGTATTTATTAAATATGTCAGACAATATGTTCATGCACAGCGGCGCGTCGCCTTTCTCAAGCGCGCCGATCAGTTTTTGTTCTTCCGTTACAATTTCAAAACCCGCGTTGAATATATTGGGGGCAATATCGTCTATATGAATCACCTTTTCATCCACCGCATAATTCAGCGCCTTCAGAGCCTCCTGATAGGAGGCGATGATGCTCTCGTCGTCGTGCATCTTGCCGATCCCCACTTTAAAATCCACATAATAATCTTTTTCCATTTCGGCAATCACTTCTTCCAGATAAGCGATTGTTTTTACTCTTTGCTCATATCCGTCTTCGTTGTTTTGAGAAATATATACAACCACTCTGTCCGGCATAACAGGCCCTACAATACATTGATGTTTACGCTTTAAGCTCTCTTTAAAAAAAGAATAAAATTTTTGATTGCGTACCTTGTCTCCAAATTCTGCCATGGGCCCCATTTGCTCGTTTCTGCCCCTGAATGTAAGTATAAATATATAGCCCTTATCGCTTTTAATATCAAAAAGCGCTTTGTATTCCTTAAAATCCACCTGCTGAGACAAGAGCAGAGAATAGATAAAACTGTGCTCCGCAACAGAGATCATTTTATCTATTTTTTCTTTTGCTTCCAGCTCCAGGTCCGATTTGCGCCGCTCCTCGTCCAACTGCGCGGTAATCCGCTCCAGCGTTTCCACCAGCCTTGTTTTGTTTACCGGCTTAATCAGGTAATCGCTCACGCCAAGTTCCACCGCTTGTTTTGCGAATTCAAAATATTCGTAAACGGAAACAATCACAAACTTTACATTGTTGTGCAGCTTTTTTATTTCTTTTACAGCCTCAAGGCCGCTGATCCCAGGCATGCGTATATCCGTCAGTATGATATCGGGCCGCGCTATCCTGGCTTTTTCTATGGCTTCCCGCCCGGACCTTGCGGTATGTGTAACCTGGATGTTTTTCAGTTCATTTTCAACAATATGTTTAACAGATTCAATCACAATCTGCTCATCATCAAACACCATAAGGCTATACATTCAAACCACCGTCCTTTACATAAGCCTTTGCAGGCTCCGGAAAAGGTATTTTGAGCGTAATGGCGGTTCCTTTTTCTTTCTCCGTCTCAATCTGTATCACATCTTCCACACCAAAAAACAGCCGCAGCCGCTGGACAACATTGGAAACGCCAATGCCTGTGGTATGTCCGGATTTTTCACTTTCAAAGGCATAACAGCTTAAAATTTTCTGCCGGACTTCCTCGTCCATTCCCACGCCGTTGTCTTCAATGCGTATGAACACCGTGTCGTCCTCCCGTTCCAGAGTAATCGTTACAATGCCGCCCCGCTCCAGGTCACCAATGCCGTGAATGGTGGCATTCTCCACCAGTGGCTGTATAATGAGCGGCGGAACTTCTATCTGCAGCAAACTTAAATCAATGTTATAGTCAAAACGGATAATATCTCCAAACCGCACATAAAACAGGTTGGCATACGCCCGGATGGTATCCAGTTCGTCCTTTATCTTTACCTTGCGGTTCAGGCTTTTCACATTGTAGCGGAACATTTTTGCAATATCGTCCAAAAAGGCGGAAGTCCGTTCCGCGCCTTCCAGCATGGCCAGTTGGACCCCTGCGTTCAGGGTATTAAACAAAAAGTGCGGATTAATTTGCATCTGCAGCGCTTTCATTTCTGCGTCGGCCAGCAGAGATTTGAATTTCAGGTTTTCAATCTGCTGCTCCAACAGTTTGGATTCTGTTTCCGCTTTGTCCTGCACTTCCGATATATACTGCTTAATGCTGTGCTTCATGTTGTTAAAGGCGTCCGCCATAACAGAGAGTTCGTCCTGCGAATTCACATGAATGTCCGACGCTTCAAAATTACCCTTGGATATTTCCTTTGCCGATTTTGCCAGGGTAATAATGGGCTTGCTCATATTAAACGTCATGTAGGAAACAACCAGCACGTTCATGCAGATTACGGATACTATGAGCACAATATTTGTCATCTGCAACCAGTTCAAATCGCCAGACATATCCAGGTACTGCGTGGTGTTTACATCCATTTTGCTCAGGCTCAAACGGTCCGCATAGGTGTTGATATACCCTGCGATTTTGTTCGCGTTTGCGTACCTTGCAATATATTCGTCCGCTTCATCCAGGCCTTTGGCTGCCATGGCCGCATCCGTTTCTTTCAGATAAGAATCCACCATGTATACAATGTCTTTATAAATAAGATCGTCCTGGCTGTAAATTCCGCGGGATGCATTAAACATGCTCTTTGCCTCGTCGCCGAACTGGTCTTTGTACCTGTTGTAATTCAGAAGGCTGTCCGAGTCATCCATCACCAGATACTTGGTCAGGTTTGAATCCACATTGTTCATCAGATTCAAAAACTCTTCCATTTTAACGTTGGCCGAATACATATCGTCCATTTTTTCAATCAAGTCCTTGGACGTGATCAAAATAAAGATGCTGGTGGTGCTCATCAAAAGGGTGGTGATAACAAACACCGCGGTCATGCGGGTGCGTATGCTTTTAAAAAACTTGTCGCCAAATATGTTAATTTTCATAATGCGTTATTCCGGTTATACGCAGAAATATTCACCTGCGTATACGCGTCAATGTTGATGTCCACGTAGTTGGTCTGAAACTTATGCCCCATGCTGTCGCACAAGAGTCCAATACTTTGGTAGCCCGCCCCATACCCGTTACGGTCCAGCACGCCAAAAATAATGCCTTTTTTAATATAATTGGTTACTTCCGGGGTAACGTCCGTTCCCACAATTAAAACCCGTCCCACAAGATTGCGCTCAATAATCACATGCGCGGCTGCAACCGTGTCCTTTGCGTTGGTGCAAAAAATCACGTCTATATCCGGGTACTGCGTCAGAATTTTTCGCGTCATATCCTCCGCGCCCAGCAGGTCGCTGTTTCTGTATACGGCCGTTTCCAGATTGATCCGCCCCTCATTTTTAAGGGCGCTTTTAAGGCCGCTCAGCATAACGTCGTTCTGCGTTGTGGACGCGTTCTTCGTTTGCTCTGCATTCTCGCTGGATAAAATAACGGCAAGATTGACTTTTGATTTATCAGACACCGCCTCTGCAACAAGCTTGGCCGCCTGCACGCCATACTCGTAAAAATTAGTACCCACATATGCAAGGCGGTCGTTGTTTACATTCTCCACCACGCCTACAACAATGTTCATATCTCCCTGCGCGGCCTGATTAATGGCATTTGCGGACTCGGGCGTATTATGCGCGGCCACAACAATGCCATCCACCTTGGATTCATACGCAATATTGATATATTTAACGGTTTCCTCGCCGCTGTCCGTATCCGGAACCGGGTTGAATTCTATGGCGGCGTTATACACTTTGCCTGCGTCAAAAGCGCCTTCTTTAAAATCCTGCCAATAGGTATCGTCCCCCGATTCCAGAATCATGGAAAAATGATACTTAGGGTCATCGCTAAAGACATATGAATTTGTTTTATTATAAACGCTGTTCACCTTGCTGAAATAATACAGAGACCCAAATGCCGAAAGTGCAACTATTGCGATCACTGCAAACATGGAAATTTTATATAGCAATTTCATTTTCTGTTATCCTGATATATTGTTCAACATCAAAAGAACTTCTTAGGCACTCGCACACAACCGAATCATACAGGCTTTCAGCAAAGCTCTCGGTATTAAAAACCACCAGGGCGTTATCCATCCTGTAATTCTCACAAAGCACCTCAAACGGCTTGCTTTTGCCAAACCCAATGGAAATATCGTAGCATTTAATAATATCAAACAATTCCTTGGAAAAAGCGTTTCCCGGCAGTTCAAAAATAATCTTGTGCTCGCGCCAGGCTTTTTTCTTGCTGGCTGGTACCGAAAATCCAAAAAACAATTTTGGATTGCTTTCCGTAAGTATAACCGTATGGCGTATTTGTTTTTCCTGTAAATACGATTCAATTTCTTCCACAGGTTTTTCTGCAATCCGCTGGTTGGTATCAATAAACAGCGTAATATCCTGATTCTTGCCGGCAAGTATGTTTTTTAGAAGACAGTAGCGAAAATATTGTTGATTGGCGCCTTTGACGTATTGAACCTGCATTTCGCCATTGGCATTTCGGCGGGTTATTACTTTCATGAGCATTTCACCCCTTGTTATTATATCATAGCGTGTTCCCAAAAAGCAAAGAAACCGGGCTAATTATATCCGGTAAACATGGAAAGCCACGGTGTTTTGGCTTATATAAGATGCGTGTCTCCGGTGCTAAAGCCCGGAGACACGCTATCCAGGTGAGATAAGGCCTTTTTGAGACCTACTTTGATTTTACCGATCTTGATTTTGTGTACACGTCAAAGGCAACGGCGCCCAGCAGCACCAGGCCTTTTACGATGTCCTGCCAAAACGTGCTCATGCCCATGATGGACATACCGTTGTTCAAAAGGCCCATGATAAAGCCGCCGATAATGGCGCCCCAAATAGTACCAACGCCTCCATACATGCCCGCTCCGCCTACAAAGCAGGCAGCAATGCATTCCAGCTCAAATCCTTGCCCTGCCAAAGGAGAGGCTGCACCCAGCCTTCCGGCATAAACAATACCGGCAACCGCCGCCAGAACTCCCATATTGGAGTATGCAAAAAACAACATTTTTTTTGTGTTTACGCCTGAAAGTTCTGCGGCCTTTCTATTGCCTCCCATTGCATAAAGGTGTCGCCCGGGAATCGTCATGGTTGTATAAAAGGTATAAATCCCTATCAGTCCAACCAGTATCACCAATATGATCGGAATGCCGTCAGCAAGTGCAAGCCAATAGGTTATCAAAACAACCAGTGCGGCAATTACAATGGCGCGGATTACCGTGCTGCGCACAGACGAAACATCATAGCCTTTTGCTTGCTTCTGAGCCCTGTTTATAAACATAAAGATTACAATCACCACGGCGGCAATGATTCCCATCAAAACGGCTGCCATATTGACTCCCTTAACGCCCCCGATGAAATCGGGAATAGAACCGGAAGCAATGGTTGTATATTCATTGGGCAAGCCCACGGTAAGGCCGTTCAATATAAGGTTGTTTACGCCACGCCATATTCCCATGCCTGCCAGGGTAACAACAAACGATGGTATTCCAATATATGCAATCAAATACCCCTGCGACATACCTGCAAGCAGGCCAAATCCAATGCCAACCACAATGGAAAGCCAAACGGGCAGACCCAGCGTTACGCTCAAAACCGCCGACATTGCGCTTACAAAAGCCACCACTGAACCCACAGAAAGGTCAATGTTGCCTCCAGTCAATATACAGATCAGCATGCCTATGGCAAGAATCAAAATATAACTGTTTTGAAGAATCAACCTGGATACGTTTTCAGGCTTAAGCACTATGCCGTTGGTTAAAATTTCAAACAGTATAATGATTACAATGAGTGCAAAAACCATGGAATATTGCCGCAAATTGCTGCTCATTGTCTGTCTAATTTTATTCATAGTTAGTTCCCCCTATCTTCGGACACGCTTTTCAAAATACATGACATAATAGCTACCTGTGACGCTTCTTTTGTGGACATTTCGCCAACAATTCTGCCCCTGTTCATAATGTATATCCTGTCGGTAACGCCCAATATTTCCGGAAGCTCGGAAGAAATCATGACCACGCATTTTCCGGCGTCTGCCAGCTGATTGATAATGTTATAAATTTCATATTTTGCGCCCACATCAATTCCTCTTGTCGGCTCATCCAGCAGAAGAACGTCGGGGGTCGCAGCGATCCATTTGGCAAGCACAACCTTTTGCTGGTTTCCTCCAGATAAATTGACAGCATTCTGATAAATGCTGGAGCATTTTATATCCAGCTTTTCGCGGTATTCCTTGGCAATCTTTACTTCTTCATCTTCATTCAAAATATTTCCGTTACTGATTTTCTTTAAGCTTGCCAGAGTGATGTTTGTTTTGATATCGTTAATCAATACCAAACCTGCGTTTTTTCTGTCCTCGGTTGTATAACAAATTCCGTTATCAATCGCCTGCTCAATACTATTTAAATGCAATAATTTACCATCCTTATAGATTTCGCCGCTGATTTTTTTCCCATAAGCTTTTCCAAACAGGCTCATAGCAAACTCTGTTCTTCCTGCGCCCATCAAACCTGCCAGACCAACAATCTCACCTTTTCGAACATGCATATCAACATGGTCTATAACCATTTTGTCTTCGTCAAGCGGATCATACACAACCCAATTCTTTACTTCAAATCCTGTTTCCCCTATTTTAGACGTATGCTTCGGGAACCGGTCGACCATTTCGCGGCCAACCATGCCTTTTATAATGCGGCCCTCGCTTGCGTCCTTTTGCTGATTATCCAGGGTTTCTATCACCTTGCCGTCACGAACCACTGTTATAACATCCGCAATTTTAATTACCTCATTTAATTTATGGGAAATTAAAATGCACGTAAGCCCCCGCTCACGGTTCAAATTTTGCAGGAGTTTCAACAAATTTTCCGATTCCTCTTCGTTCAGCGCCGCGGTGGGTTCGTCCAAAATCAGTAATTCGATGTCCTTGCCGAGCGCCTTGGCAATTTCCACCAATTGTTGTTTGCCTACGCCAATATCCTTAACCAGCGTTGTATGGCTTTCCTTCAGCCCAACCATCTGCATCAGGCTTTTGGCCTTGTCGTTCGTTTTATCCCAGTCAATTACGTTTCCGTGCGCCTGCTCATTGCCCAAAAAAACATTCTCCGCAATGCTCAGGAAAGGACTTAACGCCAATTCCTGGTGGATGATGGCCATTCCGGTTTTTTCACTGTCTTTTATTGTCTTAAATCTACAATGATTTCCTTTAAAAATAATTTCTCCGGTATATGTCCCATATGGATGGATCCCGCTCAGAACATTCATTAAAGTAGATTTTCCCGCGCCGTTTTCGCCTACCAGCGCATGAATCTCTCCTTTTTTTACCTCAAAGGTAACATTATCGAGCGCGCGGACGCCGGGGAACTCTTTTGTGATATTATCCATTTCAAGAATATAGTCCGCCATTCAATCAACTCCTTGTTTACACCAATAGGCTTACCCTGCATACAAATATAAGCGGCAGCAACAAATGCTGCCGCTTATATTTAAGAACTAGATTACTTCAGTTGATCCTCGGTGTAATATCCGGAATCAAGCAGCATTTGTTTGTAGTTGGTAAGATCAACAGCAACAGGATCGCACAGGTAAGACGGAACGCCCGCATAATCCGTGGTGTTGTTTACATCAACTTTTTCACCCTTAAGAATCTGGCCAACCATTTTCACGGTCTGCTCAGCCAGGGTTCTGGTATCCTTGAAGATAGACATGGACTGCATTCCAGCGATCATGTTTTTCACGCTCAAAACATCGCAGTCTTGCCCTGTCAAAACCGGCCAAGGTTTCTTGGCATTTGCATCGTTGGGAACATAACCGGCAGCTTTCAGCGAAGCGGCAACGCCCTGCGCCAAACTGTCGTTGGGGGAGACTACCAGCTGAACCGGCTTGTCTGCATAGTTGGCTGTCAGCAGGTTATCCATTCTCTTCTGCGCTGTACCGGAATCCCATGCTTTAATTGCAATAACATCCATCGCGGTCTGGCCAGAGGTAACTTTCAGCACGCCCTTGTCAAAATACGGTTTTAATGTATCCATTTCACCGGCATTGAACATGAACGCGTTGTTGTCATCCGGAGATCCGCCGAACACTTCTGTGGCAATCGGGCCTTTGGATACGTCATATGAATCAAGCTTCATATGGTCGATAACCCATTTCGCCTGCAGAGCGCCAACTTTGTAGTTGTCGAACGTGGCATAGTAGTCCGCGCCTTTAATCAGTCTGTCATACGCAAACACAACAACGTTGCCTTTTTTCGCGCTGTCCAGAACCGTTTTAAGTGCGTCGGCATCAATAGCAGCAATTACAAGTACTTTGCAGCCCTTGGTGATCATGTTTTCAAGCTGCTGAACCTGCATGTCAGGTTTGTTTTCTGCATACTGCAGTTCTACCTGGTAACCGGCAGCTTCAAACTGCTTCTTCATGTTCTCGCCGTCCTGGTTCCATCTCTGCAAAGATTTGGTGGGCATTGCGAGACCAACCATGGTGCCGTTGCCAGCCGGAGCAGCAGCCTCGGACGATGCCGGTGCAGCAGCCTCGGACGATGCCGGTGCAGCCTCAGACGATGCCGGTGCAGCAGAGCTGGCCGCGGGTGTCGCCTGGCAGCCGGCAAACGCTACTGCCAGCATGGCGCAAACCATAGCAATTACAATGATTTTTTTTACCATAAAAGATTCCTCCAATCTTTTTGTTACCTACATTTTATGACGGCCTTCCCTTTCCAAGAATAGATTAAATTGATACATATATGCATGTTTTATACCAATTGTTGAAATAACGCCTCCCCATCTGGATAAAATTATTATTAAAATAATCCTGTTTTGTAAAAATAAAAAAGAGGCTTTCATCAATCAAGCCTCTTTTTTAAGCATTTTCAGGCTTCGGTTACTTACCGATTAAACGGATTATTGCCTGCAAAAGGGTCTCTTCCCTCAAACGGGTTCTGGCTGTTGCCACCGCTGCTGTTCTGGGATTCCGTGTTGCCTGCGGTATTTTTATTCTTGCTGATGTCTTCCGTAACAACGCTGATACTCTGTGTCTGTCCGTCGCGCCAAACCGTCAGCACAATTGTCGCGTTCAGCCCCTTGCCTTTGATGGTGGCGGCCGGATCGCTAATCTGCGTAATGGGAACGTTGTCTATGGCGGTAATAATATCGTTGGTCTTAACCCCCGCTTTCTCCGCCGGTCCTCCGGAGGTCACGGATCCAACCAGTGCTCCCTGGGGAGCGTCCCAGTTTTTAGCGTCTTCCTCGGTCATCATGTAATAAGAAAGCCCAATTCCCGGATGTTGGATGCTGCCGTTTTCAATCAGTTGTTTTGCAATATCCATCACATAGTTAATTGGGATTGCAAAGCCTATTCCCTCGGACGAAATAGTGTCTCCGCTTTCAGTTGTTCCCGCATACATGGATTTCAGGGTGGTCATGCCAATCACCTCGCCGCTTGTATTAAGCAGCGCGCCGCCGCTGTTGCCAGGATTAATGGCAGCGTCTGTCTGCAGCACATGGTAGGTCCTGTCCCCGGTCTGTATTTTTCTGTTAAGAGAGCTCAGATACCCTACTGTAACCGTGTCCGCCAGCTCTTCGCCAAGAGGGTTTCCAATAGCTATAACCTGCTCGCCAACCTGCAGCTTGTCGCTGTCCCCAATGGAAACGGGGGTAAGGCCAGCCGCTTCAATTTTCAATACGGCAACGTCCGAATCATAATCCTGGCCCTTTACGGTCGCCTCGTAAGTCTTCCCGTCACTCATCACCACCGTAATATACTGGCCATCTTCAATCACGTGGCTGTTGGTTAAAATCAGGCCATCCGCAGAAATCACAAAACCGCTCCCGTATGCCACGTCCTGTGTCCTTGCCTGCTGCCCAGGCACCAGTTGTTTGTTGGAAGTTTTTATTCCCACAACGCTGGCGGTAACATTGGAAGCAATCTCGGGAATCGGGTTGCTCTGGTTTGTGATAGCCGGAGCAGTTCCCCCAAGCATCTGGGATTGATCCTGCACATTTTCGGCCACCACAGACACCGAAGGCGAGGGCTGAGCGGATTTTCCGCCCAGCATGGCGCCGCCGGAAATTGCCGGCTCAACAACATATGCGGTCAAAAGCGAACCGCCCACTGCCGAGGCGACACACAGCGCGGCCATCAAAGCTGCCATGCCTCTCATGCCTTTTGGTCTGGATTTTTCTTTATTCTCCGTAGCGGAGCCATACTCATCAAAATACAATTCAACTCACTCCTTTTATTTGATTTAATTTATTTATAATGCAATTTTATTGACAAGCTGTGAACACATTTTGAACAAATATAGAACTTATTTAAAAAGAATATTAACAAAGCCATGGCAACATGGCAAACCATTTGCCGGGCAAACAAAAAACGCCTTTGCGGCGCGCCCTGCAAATTGTATAAAAAAAGCCCGGCAAGCCGGGCTTTTATGTTTGATTCATTATGTCTGGGGTTCTTCGTCCCGGTCGTTCGTCAGATGCAGCTTGTCCAGAACATAGAAGATCAGGCTTAAAACCATGCCAAGCAGCGCGGCCAGAACCATGCCCTTCAACTGGAACGATCCCAGATTGATGGAAATGCCGGATAGCCCGATGACAAATATCACAGCCGTGAGCACAAGGTTGCGGGATTTGGAAAAATCCACCCGGGCGTCCACCATAACGCGAATACCTGACGCGGCGATCATGCCGTACAGCAAAATGGATATGCCCCCAATCACCGCCCAGGGAATGGTATTAATGAATGCGGTAAATTTCCCTATAAAGGCAATGATCATGGAAATAACGGCGGCGCCACCTATCACGCGCACGCTGTACACTTTGGTCATGGCCATCACGCCAATGTTCTCGCCGTATGTAGTGGTGGGCACAGCGCCTACCAGGCCGGAGATGGTGGTGGAGACATAATCCGCCAGCATGGTGCGGTGCAGGCCCGGGTCTTTAATCAGGTCCCGGCCCACAACTTCGCTGGTAACCAACTGGTGGCCTATATGCTCTGTTGTGAGAACCAGTATTGCAGGTACAATGGTCAGTATCGCGCCAATCTCAAACATGGGCAACTGCACATGGGGCAGGGCAAACCACATTGCATCCGTAATAGGCTTAAAATCCACAATCCCAAACAGGATTGCCGCAGCGTACCCCACAACAATCGAAATCAAAATGGGAATCACGGCAAAAAACTTCCGGAAGCATACAGAGCCAAACACCGCCACACACAGGGTTATAAAAAATACCCAGGCGTTTGAGGAATTGATAACCGGGTTGTCCGCCGTTACCAGCAAACCTGCGCCGCCGGCGGCCGTGCTTGCCAGTTCCAGCCCTATCAGCGCAACAACGGGGCCCATGGCAGCCGGGGGCATAACCACCTTGATCCAATTGGTGCCGAATTTCCAGATAATTACGGCCACAATCATGCCAATCACGCCAACGGCAACAAAGCCGCCCTGCGCCAGGGCATAAGCCTGTTCGTGCGGATACCCCATAGACACCGCATTGGATATCACCGCTCCCACGGGTGAAATAAAGGCAAAGCTTGAACCCAAATACGCGGGTGCTTTGCCTTTGCCCATCCATATGAAAAGCAGGGTGCCGACGCCGTTCATAATGAGTACGATGCCGGGGTCAATCCCAAAAAGGATTGGTACCAAAATCGATGCGCCAAACATGGCGAATAAATGCTGCAGGCTCAGTGGGAACCATTGGGAAAGGGGAACCTTGTCCTGCACTTGAATAATTTTTCGCTGTTGCAAAACTTTTAACCTCCAATTCTATTTTATTTTGCACATGCTGGAAAAAAGTATAACACAACCGCCATTTATCGTCAAAGAGAAACTCCCAAAAACCGGGAGCTTTATGCAGGTTTTTGTCATACTTTGATAGCGGATGAAAGCGCGCCCGCAGCCACGCAAAACCCTGCCGTCCAGGCTTGCAGGCGCGCAACCTATATCCTGTTTTCTGCCGGATACATAAAAAAAACGAGCCTCACCTGATGCGTGACAGCCCGTCTTTTCGTAAGTATTATTTTCTTAAATGAAACGATCCTATCTTTTCTTTCAAGTTCTCAGCCTGGGCGGACAACTCCTGGCTTGAAGCCGCGCCCTCCTGGGAACTCGCGGAGTTGGACTGCACAACCAAAGACATTCTCTCAATCCCCTGGTTCACCTGGCTGATGCTCTGCGACTGCTCCTTGGACGATTCCGCAATCATTTCGCTCAGTTGCACGGCTTTGTCCACACTCTCAACAATTCCGGCCAGCGCATGCGCGGTTTCATTGGCAAGTTTTGTACCCACCTCCACCTTTTGAATGGAATTTTCAATAAGGTCCGCCGTCTCTTTGGCAGCCTGCGCGCTTCTGGCGGCCAGGCTTCTCACTTCTTCCGCAACCACCGCAAAGCCTTTGCCGTGCGCGCCTGCACGGGCTGCTTCCACCGCCGCGTTCAGGGCCAGTATATTCGTCTGGAATGCTATATCGTCTATTACCTTGATGATTTTAGAAATATTTTCAGAAGATTCGTTGATCTGCTCCATAGACTCAAGCATGTCCTTCATCTGCCTGTTGCCGCGGGCCGCCGCATCTTTTGCTTCCAGAGCCATTTCTTTGGAACGCGCGGAATTCTCCACGTTCAGTTTGGTCTGGCCGTCTATCAAGGCTGTTGTGGCCGAAAGTTCCTCTATAGAGCTTGCCTGTTCCGCAGCTCCCTGCGATACCTGCTGGTTTCCGCTGGAAACCTGCTGCGCACCCAGAGCCACCTGCTCGGCGGTAAGGTTGATTTCCACAAAAACTTTATTCAATTCGTTGGCAATGTGGTTGATGGAATTTTTCAGTTCGGCAAAATCGCCCCGGAATTCACTGTGAACTTCTTCCGTTAAATTTCTGTCCGCAAATTTACGCAATACTTGGGCCATTTCCTCAATATAACGGGAAATCTCCCCAACGGCTTCCTTGAAATTCCGGTTGATCTCCTGGAAATTCTCCCATTCTTTCTGGGTATATTCATCCGCCTCGGCCACATCAAAAGAGAGCCTCAGGTTTCCTTCTTTCAGCAGTTTCAGGTTTTCCGCAAGCTTCTTCACTTCATCCAGGCTGTACTGGGAAGAGCGCATCTGCGGAGTGATATCGCGCACCAGTTCCACGTGCCCAATGTTCTCGCCGTGCTTGTCTGTTATATAGCATGTGTCAACCTGGTGATACTCTTTGCCGTCCACAAAAACAATGGAAGGCGTGCCTCTTTCCATTTGGCGGATATTGCAGTTCTCCGTGCCGCACATATCGGAGCCCCACTCGGCACACGGGTGACCAACGGAATCGGCTCTTTTTATGCCGCGCATATCTTCAACTGCTTTATTTACAAATGTCCAGTTCATATTCATATCCGTTACAGAAACGGGATAGGGCAGCGAATCCAGAAGGCTTTCAAACCAAAATACCTTGTCAGAAATCGCGTCCAGCGTCGCGTTCACCCCGCTTACAATCCTTTTAAAGTCTCCCTGCAATTTCTCCGCGTCCGCGCGCGTGTCAAATGTACCCGCAACAGCGGATTGAGAGAGCAGCTCTGCGCTCTCCGCCAGTTCATGCACAGTTCTGGCAACGGCTCCAAGCGCGTTTGACAATGCGCCTATTTCGTCCTTGCTCTCAACTGTTAAATCAACATTTGTTAGCCCGTGCGACATATTTTCGGCAGCCTGGCTAAGTTTGATGATCGGTTTGGATACGCCGCGAACTGCAAAAATAGCCGCTACCCAGGCAGCGGCAACGGTTGCCGCCGCAATTGCCAGAACCAGCATGCCAAACAGGCTGTCCGCTCCCGACGATTGGATCGCGTAATATCCCGCTCCGGCAACGGCCGCGGTCCCTATAGAACCAATCAAAACGGCTGTATAAAGTTTTTTACCTATGGTTGTTTTCATTGGGCCTTACCTCTTTTTCATTGAAGAATTATCTTCAATTTATATCGTAAACAATTGATAGTTCTTAATATCAATTTATCAATATCCTGCCAGAAGCCTTTTATATGAATAAAGCAGATAAAACAGGCAAAAAAATCGTATACTTCCAAAGCCTTTCCGGCGCATGGTCCGGGCCCAATAATCGGGCCTTAAGTTGCCCGTAAACCGCGTTCAAAGAGGCAATTTTTGAAAAAATTGTTTACATATTCCGCAATTTTGTAATAAAATAAATCTTAAAGACAGCAAGTTCATCGCGAAAAGAGGAGCTCTGCATATGACTGCCTCACACAAAAAAAGTACGAAAGCACAGCCGGACGGTATGGTATTTGCCCTTGATATAGGCACCCGCAGCATCATTGGTATTGTGGGCGTTGTGGAGGGAGAAAAACTCAGGGTCATCGCCATGGAACAAGAAGAGCATGCAAAGCGTTCCATGATCGACGGCCAGATTGAGGATATTGAACAAGTCGCTGAAGTTGCGCGCAATGTAAAAAAACGCCTGGAGGAACAGCTGGACTGCACATTAAAACAGGTTTGCGTCGCTGCGGCGGGACGCGCGCTTAAAACCCAGCGCGCTTCTTTTGAGATGAAATTGCCCAAGCCGCAAAAGCTGGACCACGAAATTATCAGCCGGCTGGAAGCAGGAGCTATTTGCGAAGCGGAAACCGCTTTTAACAGCGGGCAAGACGCAGAGGGCAGCCGCCAATTCTACCTGGTGGGCCACACCACCGTTCAGTATTATATGGACGGCTATCCCACTTCCAGCCTGCTGGATCACCAGGCGCGGGCAATCCGGGCCGAAGTGATCGCCACCTTCCTTCCCAGAGAAGTTGTGGAAAGCCTGTATACCGCCATGCATCGCGTCGGCCTGGAGGTCAGCAGCCTTACGCTGGAACCCATTGCGGCAATCAACGCGGTAATTCCCAAAAACCTCTGGCTCCTGAACCTGGCGCTGGTGGACGTGGGGGCCGGGACTTCGGATATCGCCGTGTCCAGGGACGGCAGCGTTGTGGGATATACCATGGTTACCGTGGCGGGAGACGAGATTACAGAAGTGCTGATGAAAAAATACCTTCTTGATTTTAACACCGCGGAACTCATTAAAATACAGCTTGGAAGCCAAGACACCGTTCAAATTACAGACATCCTTGGCATCCGGCAGACTATCTCAAAAGAAGATATGGCGGGCTGCATCAAAGAATCCCAGGAGAGCCTGTGCCGCGAAATTGCCGAGCATATCTGCGAGGTAAACGGAGGCCCTCCGGCAGCGGTATTTCTGGCGGGCGGCGGCAGCAAGCTGGAGGGCATGCAGGCCTGCGTAGCCAAATATCTGAATATTGATGTAAACCGGGTGGCGATAGCCGGAAACAACTTTAAAACATACGCGGTCTCAGACGCCTGCGATCTGGGCAGCCCTGAATATGCTACGCCTCTTGGCATTGCTATTTCCGCAGGGCTGAATCTGATTACAGAAAACTTTCACGTCACATTAAACGGCAACAGGGCCAAACTCTTCAGCAACGGCAAAATGACTGTTCTGGATATTTTAATGATGAACGGCTTTTCTTACCGGGATCTTATTCCCCAAACAGGCCAGAAACTGATCATAGAACTCAACGGAAAACGGTCCGTGTTCTACGGGTCCCCGGGCGAACCCGCCGCGCTGCGTTTAAACGGTCTGGAAGCAAAATTCTCGGATTTTGTGCACGCGGGAGACAGCATCGAATTTTCCCCCGCTTCTCTCGGTAAATCCGCCCGGCGCTTCCTGAAAGATATAATCGAGCCGGGCCAGGCGGCAACTGTCAACGGCATAACCGCCTCTCCGGAAACTTTGCTCAAAAACGGGGATGAGGTGATAGCCGAGGAAGAACCCGCTTTGGCGGAGGAAACCCAATCGGATGAAGAAACGCCCGCTCTTGCGGAGGCTCCGTCTGCTGCCCTTATAATAACCGTTGAACCTGTGCCGGTTTCACAATCTTCTGCGGAATATCCGGCAAAGCCATCCCTTCCCCCGGCTGCGCCCGTGCCCGTGGCGCCGGAATCCGGCCCGGCAGAAGGCGGTTTGGAACTCATATTAAACAACAGCCCCATCTTACTCACAAAAAAAACCGACGGTTCTCCCTATTACCTGATGGATCTACTGGAGCGTTCGGGAATTGATCTTGAAAATCCAACGGGAACCCTTGTTCTCCGTGTCAATGGCAAAGACGGCTCGTTCCTTCAGGAATTAAAACATGGAGATCGTTTGGAAATCATGTTTCAAAGCTGAAGAAAGGCAATATCCCCAGTACAGCCTGATGCCGCCGCCAGCAGTATCAATATGACGCCAATTGCATATACCCAGCCGCAAAAAAGCCGCTCCATTAGGAAACAAAAAGGCGTAACGTTCCGGATCGGTTCCCTGGAATACACATGCCCTAAAACCGGCAGCAGCGGATTGTATACTTATTCCACATCCATTACGCGGTCTTACTCATATCCCGCCCAGCTCCTCCGTATGCCGAACAACCTTTAATCCCATATCCACAGCTTTTTCGTATAATATCCTGTTTTTTTTATTCATCTCGCCATAGCTTTCAAGGCAGTTGATCACCGTGTCACATATTTGCAGGCGCGCTATCGCGGCTTTAAGCGTCTCGTCCCGTATTGTAATAAAGCCCGGCTCGCTAATAACCTCCGCCGCCAAATCCACGGCAAGCTGGTAGTCCACATCATTCTCGTGCAGAATGCCGGTTATAAACGGAATGCCTATCTTTTGCAGCATGCGGTATTCCTCTATCCCGGTTCCCCCGCCTGCAATCACAAATACTTTGGGTTCGCCCCTGGGTCTGCCCATCTCCACGCTGCCGAACAGCGGGTTATAGCTGCCATCCGTCAAATTATACAGCGGGTGTATAAGTTCCCTCTTAAATATCTCTTTTGGCGTTCCGTAATGCGCGATATACTCACCTTTGACGCACATCACGACATCCGATATTTTCTGTGCCAACGCCAGCTCATGCAGGGACATAATAACCGCTATATTCCGCGTTTTTACCATATTGCGCAGCACCTGTAAAAATTCAAGCTGGTAGCGTATATCCAGAAAGGACGTGGGCTCGTCCAGCACAATGATCTGCGGTTCCTGGCAGATCGCGCGCGCAAGCAGTATCCTTTGGCGCTGCCCGTCGCTAATCTGCGTAAAATCCCTGTCCCGGAGTTCCCATATGTCCACCAGCTCCATCGCTTCCTGTACCTGCCGCCCATCCTGATCCGAAAGGATTCCCAGCCTTCCCGTATAGGGATACCGGCCTGTGGCCACCACATCCTCACAGGTCATCAATTCCGTCCTGAGCCGCTCCGTGAGCACCACAGACACCTTGTAAGACATATCCTTGTTGCTCATATCGTCTATTGAACGGTTATCGATATACACGGCTCCGTAAATGTTTTTCAGGTGTTTGGTAATGCTCTTGAGGATTGTGGTCTTCCCCGAACCGTTTGGCCCGATGAGCGTCAGAATCTGCCCCCGGTTCACCTGCATCCGGATATTTTTTATGAGAGGCTTGCCATCGTAGCCCACGGTGAGCTGGTCTGTATAAAAATAATACTGCTCCTTCATGCCGCAGTCCTCTTTCGCCTTCTCACCATGATATAAATCACAACCGGCGCGCCGAACACCGCCGTTACCGCGCTTATGCTGAGCTCGGTGGGCGCAAATACCGTCCTTGCGATGAGGTCGCAGCCCAAACAAAAGATTGCTCCTCCCAAAAAACACCCCGGTATCACAACAATGGGTTTTGACGTCTTGAAAAAAGCCTTGACCAGATGCGGCACCGCGACGCCTACAAACGAAATAGGCCCTGCAAACGCCGTTACGCAGGCCGAAAGCACGCTGGAAAGCAAGATGAGTACGACCTTAAACAGCTTGATATTCACGCCCATGTTCTGCGCGTAGCTTTCCCCAAGCTGAAAAGCGCCGATGGGCTTGGACAGGAGAAACACAACCGCGGACGCGGCCAGTATGACCACTGTCATTACGCCGATATCGTCCCAAGCTATCCCTGAAAAACTGCCCAAAGACCAGTTATGCAGATTCACAATATTCGCGTCGTCCGCAAAGGTAATCAAAAACTCCGTAATGGCGGAGCAAATGTACCCGATCATCACGCCGCTCACAATCAGCATTGCCATGTTTTTTACCCTTCGCGCCATCAGCAGCACAAAACCGGTGGCCATCATTGCGCCAACAAAGGCCGCAAGGATAAGCACCAGGGAACTGGCCGACTGAAATTGTCCCAGCAGGTTTATCATCACCACGGCAACCATCAGCTTGGCGCCCGATGAAATGCCCAGCTCATAAGGCCCGGCGATGGGATTGTTAAAAAAGGTTTGCAGCAAATAGCCGGAAAGCGCAAGACCGCCGCCCAGTATTACGGCGGCAATCAGCCTTGGAAGGCGGATAAGCCAGATGATGCTGTTGTTGGTGGAGTTTCCGCCCTGCTGCAAAACCGCGTTCCATACGTCTCCCAGGGAAACATTAAAACTGCCGATACTTATATTCAAAAGTATCAGCACAAACAAAAGTATAATCAGTATGATATATACAATAACAATCCGCAGCCGCACGTCTGCCCTGTTCATCTTATGCCCTCCCTATTGCAGCCTGTACATAAAGTTCAGCTTTTCTAAATCATTTCCGCCCGTCAGCATCTGGTGCATATCCCAAATCATCAGGCCAAGCTGCGTTGTTTCCTGATACAGATTTTTTTCCGTACACCATACGTTGCCGTTTTTAACCGCCTTAAAATCCGCCAGCAGCTTGTTTTTACCAATAAGCTCCCGCAAGGTGCGCACACCCCCGTCTATGGTGCTGTTGTATATGATGAAGTCCGCGTCCTTTGCCTTTGCGTAGAACTCCTCCATCTCCAGCGTAACGGTGGACGTCGCAACATCCGGGTCTCCCAGATTGTCGAATATATATTTGCCCCCAGCAAGTTCAATCATTTTGGTAACATAATCCCCGGATTTCCGGGTAATCGCGGAGCCGGATGAGCTGATATAAAAAAATGCAACGGTTTTGCCCGTATCGCCCAGGCTTGCCACCTGGTCCATGTAGTCCGTCTGCTCGCCCATGATGCGCGCGGCCTCGTCCTCCTTGTTCAGCAAGGCAGCGTACAGCTTAATCCATTCTGTGCGCGCCAGCGGATGCTTCTCGTAGCTGGACTGCTCTGTCAGCACCGGTATGCCCAGCTCCTCCAGCTTTTCCTTTACTTCGGGCGAATGGTTTATCATTGTGGATTCAATTGCCAGTTTACAGCCGTTTGCCAGTATCATTTCATAATCCGGTTTGCTGTATTTTCCCGCGTATAATATATCGCCATTTTCCATGGCCCGCCGCGCATTCTCAATATACCAGCCGTCGGCGTTTGTGCCGGACATTTTAATGCTGCCCAAAGAATCCAGCGCGTCAAACAGGCACATGGCGGAGGTGGCCACAAGGTAGATATCATTCACAGGCTGTTTTAATACCACAATATCCTTGCCGGTTACCGCAGGCGCTTCCTGGCCTTCGGGCACAACCAAAAACCGGCTCCCATTTGAAATGGAAATAAGCTTGCAGCCGCCTTTATAGTAATCTACGCTGAAATTTTTGGCATACTTAAGTTCCATGCTGTGATCCATTTGCCAGCCGTTGCCAAGCCCTTTATCATTCGCCTGATTTGCCGCCGGCACGAGGCCTGCACATCCCGCCAACAGTATAAAAATTAAAACAACGCAAACCACAGCCGTGCATTTTCTTATTTTCATATGCTTATAACTCATTTTCAGTGTGTTTGTGTTTCCACCGCCATAAGGCAACCGCAAGCACTATTGCTGCCACAGCAACAGCCGCCGCTATTGCTACTATAACAGCGCTTTCGTCTCTGCCTTCTGCCTTTAACGTAGAAGAGTCAAATCGCAGTGTGTAGTCTATCACATGAGGCTGGCTCATGGCGGTTGTGTCCGCGCTTACAGGAAGTTCCGCGTCAAGCTGGGATACAGGGATATCAAACGTAGAGTTGCCCCCTTTGTTAATGGGGAGATATTTTTGCCCGTTCACTACCATAAAGTCGTAATGCGGGCTGCTCCATATAATGCGGGCTGTCATTGCACCGTCCGCAACGGTCATTTGCGCAGGAGAAGCAACGCTGGCCCGACCAGAACCGCCGGAAAGCGTCACCTCCAAGGTGTATTGCCCGTCCCGCGGCGTACCAACAGCCGAAGCGCAGGCAAAAAGCGCCAGAATCAGCAGTATAAGCGGAAAGGCAAGAAATTTTTTCATAAAGGATCCTCTCTAAATGCGCAAATTCTGTATGCGCGGCAGACTGCCGCGCATACAGAATTTGTAAAGCATTTTGTGCTATTCAGCGGGGACGGGATTGGACACTGAGACCATATGGTCGTACCACATGCCCTTTGTCCCAACAAGCGCCACAGCGAACTCTTCATCAACAGCAGGTACCGGAATATCAAAACCGTACACTTCCTCTGTTGTTCCGTCACTGTAGGTGACGCTATCCGTGGTAGGCTCCAACAGCGCGGCTCCATTCTGTTGCGCGGCTTCTGCGGTACCGCTAAACAGGTTGACGATGTTCTTTGAAGCCAGGCTGACGTGAATGGTCATCTTTCCGCCCTTCACTGTCAAAACGCCCTTTCCGTCATTGGCTTCATTTACATGGAACATACTGCTGTCAGTGGTAAAGTCCGCGCTGTAAACGCCGTCGGCAAGCCCTGCGTTCGATTCGGTCGCAGCTTCCGAAGCCGATGCTCCGTTTAATGAGACCGTAGCTTCCGGGGCTGCCCCGCTCGGGTTTCCGCAGGCGGAGAGCGCCACAATCGCCATAGCGACAAATAGCATAACAATAAATTTTACTTTCATATTCGTTTTCATAACTTTTCCTTATTTGATTACTGCCGCGGCGTGCGCAACATAGATCTGCTGGATGTCGGCTATGCCGCCGAGGCCCGCGATTTGGCTGACAATGCTTTCAAAATATTTGGAAGCGGTAAACTGGCTCTTCCAGGATTCTGCGTCATCGCCGGCCATATCATTGTTGGCATGGTCGCCGGCCACCACCATCAGCGGGCGGAGGATCACCTTCTTAAACCCGGCCTCATGGGCCGCCTTGATCACAGCCTCACAGGCTGTATTCTCCGGCTCGCCTTCCACGGTGCCAATGAATACGTTCGCATAACCCAGCGCCTTCATCTGCGCCTGCATCTGGTCGTATGACACCTTAGCCGTGTGGGAGGTGCCGTGTCCCATGAATACGAACGCAACCCCGTCCGCAGCCACAGCGTCAAGGCTGTCATAGCCGGCAGTTTTAACCGCCTCAGCGGTAATCGCTTTCGCGACAGTTTCCTTATCTTTATTGATGGCCGCCGCATCAGAGCCAACCTCGCCCAGAAGCGGTTCGGAAATCGCTACGGACTCAAATTTGTCCCGATATTTTTCCACCGCAGCCACGAGTTCGTCATACTCGGCGCCGTGCATCAAATGGGTGGGCTGTACCACGAGTTTCTTGACGCCGCCCGCGGCCGCGCGCTCCAGAGCCTGGTCCATGTTGTCGATCTTCTCTGCTTCACGAGCCTGGATGTGGTTGATGATGATCTGTGCGGTAAACGCTCTTCTCACCGACCAGTCCGGATAAGCTGCCTGCAATGCCCTCTCTATGCCGCCGATGTCCTGGGCGCGGCTGTTGTTGAAGGACGTGCCAAAGCTCACGACCAGCAGTTCGTTCTCGCCGATGTCGTCCTTGTTGAGCGGGTCATCTTTGGATGCGTCGCCGGTATCTCTCCCAAAGTAATCGGGGTCGGCGTTTTCGCCGGATACCAGAGCTTTTTGCGCATCCGTCAGCGCGTCCCACGCGGCCTTCGCCGCCGCGCACTGTTCATCCGTGTTTTCGGTTCTCTCCTGCACATAGATGGCGTCAATCAGGGCCGCCACTTTATCCGCGGCTTCCTGGTCTGTGGTTTCTGCAGGCGTACTGCTCGGCGCTGCGCTGCTTGCAGCTGCACTTTCTGCAGGCGTGCTGCTCGGCGCTGCACTGCTTGCAGGTGTGCTGCAGCCCACAAGAACCGTGCAGAGCAATGCAGCAACAATCGCAATTATGATTCCTTTTTTCATTTGTTTTTCCTCCATACTTTGTGCCTTTTATAATTTCACACATTTTGTGCGTAAGGCTCTTGTTTTACTGTAATAAAAAAGCTGCCGCGTCTTTGGGGACACAGCAGCATATGATTCAAAAAAATAATCTGTACTTTCCCACCGAAAGACACTCATTCATTCTGCACGGCAAGTCTTCCGGCTCAGGGATCATTTGACTAAAACGCCTTCCCAACGCTTTCGCGTCAGTGGCTGGCTTCACGCCCAGTTTCGTTATCACCCAATACGGCAACGGGGGTTGCGCCGGAATCTCACCGGCTTCCTTTTTAACCCAGTATATGGTACCAAAGCATACTTACAATATTCAATTGTCATAATTTACAATAATACTATAAACAACTAGGTTTATTCTGTCAATGTAAAATCATATTATATTTGGTAAAACAGATTTAAGGGTATGCTTATCCTAGGCTCATTAATACAGTCACGGCATATACAGGATTTCCCTTTTAAATCCTCAGAAACCAATTCTATTAGTTCCTGAGGAATTCTGATATAGCGGCACCAGCAATTCCCTTCTGGTGCCCCATGTTCCTGTCCGCAGTGGTTCTTTTTTCCACAAATAGGACAGATTTTCTTATCTACCTCCATCTCTGTTTCACCCTCTTTATCTAACGCTTTTTATACCACATTGATACATTGAAACTTTTGCTGGATAAAGGCGCTGATCCAAATTTTGATTATGGCAAAGATAGCGGAGAAATCCTTAAATAAGACACAATAAACTGAGATAATTTTACCAAATGTCTTGAAGCTTTCAGCTCGAACATGTGGTTTACTACCCTTTTCCTATGATACAATAAGATATAAAAATTTTGGAGGCAGACTTGATTACTTTAACTAATGTAAGCTTAAATTTTAGCGGAACCAATCTATTCTCAAATGTAAATTTAATATTCTCCCCCGGTAATTGCTACGGGGTAATAGGCGCAAACGGAGCAGGCAAATCCACTTTTTTAAAAATATTATCCGGAGAACTGGAATGCACCACCGGGGATGTATCCATTCCTTCCAGTCTGCGTATGTCCGTTTTAAAGCAGGATCATTATGCTTATAACGATTTTACTGTACTAGATACCATTATTATGGGCAACTCCCGCCTTTATGAAATTATGAAACAAAAAGACGAACTGTATTCCAAACCGGATTTCTCGGACGAAGACGGCCTGCTGGTTGCGGAGCTGGAAGGCGAATTTGCACAGATGAACGGCTGGGACGCGGAATCGGATGCAGGAAAATTGGCGCAGGGCCTGGGCCTGTCCCTTACGCTGATGGATCAAACAGTGGCATCGTGCACAGACGCAGAAAAAGTGAAGATCCTATTGGCGCAGGCGCTGTTTGGCAATCCGGAAATACTGCTGCTGGACGAGCCTACGAACCACCTGGATTTAGACGCGGTTACCTGGCTGGAAAATTTTTTACTGGACTATTCCGGAACTGTGATTGTGGTCTCGCATGACCGTTATTTTTTAAACAACGTATGCACCCACATTGTAGATATAGATTATGCACAAATTAAAATGTATGTAGGCAACTATGAATTCTGGTATGAATCCAGCCAATTGATCCGCCGGATGCAAACAGATCAAAATAAAAAGAACGAAGAAAAGGTTAAAGAGCTTAAAGCCTTTATACAGCGTTTTTCCGCCAATAAATCAAAATCCAGGCAGGCAACTTCCCGCAAAAAATTAATTGATAAGCTTACCATTGAAGAACTGCCCGCCTCTTCCCGCCGTTACCCTTTTGCAGGATTCACTTTAAGCCGCGAGCCGGGCAAAGAAATACTCTCTGTCGAAAACCTGAGCAAAACAATAGATGGCGTGCAGGTACTCAATAACGTTTCCTTTCGGGTAAACCGGGGCGATAAAATTGTTTTCCTGGGAGATAACGAAGTTGCCGCCACAACGTTGTTTAAAATTCTGACGGAAGAATTGCAGCCAGATCAGGGCAGCTTTAAATGGGGCGTTAGTATTCAGACTTCTTATTATCCCAAAGATAACAGCGTGTTTTTTGACAATTGTGATCTCAGCTTAATTAAATGGCTGGAGCAATATTCCAAAGACACCACAGAAACCTATCTGCGTGGTTTTTTAGGAAGGATGCTATTCTCGGGAGAAGATGTTTATAAGCCGGTGCAGGTATTGTCCGGCGGCGAACGTGTGCGCTGCATGCTGTCCAGAATGATGCTGGCCGAAGCAAACGTACTGATGGTAGACCAGCCCACCAACCACCTGGATTTGGAATCCATTACCGCTGTAAACAACGGCTTGATCAATTTTAAAGGAATTGTGCTGTTTTCATCTCATGACCGTGAATTTGTGCAAACGCTTGCGGGCCGCGTCATTCAGTTTACGCAAGGGGGCATTGTGGATTGGACGGGCACATTTGATGAGTATCTGGAGGCGCAAAATAAAACAAATTAATTAGTCCCAGTTGCTTTTATCCCCATTTCAGGAAAACGGAAGGCGTTTAAATACGTTGAGATTGCAGGACGCGTTTATTGCCGTATAGTCCCTTGTTTGGAATATTAACAGCAAGATTCTGCATTTTTTTTAGTGTTCAGCAATTATTTTGCCTTTTCTATCGCGAAATGGTATTTTTGTCAACATGCCTTTGATAATCTCACAAACAATCTCAGGCGGAGGAACCAAGCCGTTACAGGTTATGAAAGACCTGTGAGAAACAGCGTGGAAGAAACCCTTAATAACTGGCTTGAACAGGACGCCTATATCCGATTCAAAGACGTGCGCTTATACGGCCTTGTTTTCAGGCCTACTTATAATCGTTGGTTTGCAATCCCGGTTTAGCCGTGCGAAAAAGTTTGCGCCGCATCCCGGTATTCGTAAAGCAGGTCCGCCAAATCCTTTTCTCCGGGTATCCCGCAGGCGTCCGCCCGGCAGTGTTGGCAATGCCTGAATACGGGCAAATACCTCTCCGCGGCTTCCCTTGCGTCAAAGAGTTCCGTGCAGGTGGGCGCTTTATAAGATAAAAATTCGTTCTGCGGTATCAAAGGAATAATATTAATAAGAGAAGCGCCCCAATTCTTTACGGCACCTGCAATTTCTTCAATATGCACATCGTTTACACCGGGGATCAGCACAATGTTTATCTTGATGATGCAGTCGTATCCGGACATTTTCCTCACACCCCTTTGCTGCGCGCCAATCAAAATTTCGGCTCCTTCCAACCCAACGTATTTTTTGCCATCCAGCAGCACAAACCGATTGATCTTCTGCAATATTTCAGGGTCCACCGCGTTAACGGTGACTGTGAGTGTTTTAACGCCCACTTGGGCCAAATCGTCTGCATACCTTTCCAATAGAAGCCCATTGGTACTCAGGCAATTGATTAACTCCGGGTGTTTCTGGTGAATCAGCCTGAATGCTTCGATCGCGCAGGGGGAGGCAAGGGTATCCCCGGGACCGGCTATACCTGCAACCGTGATTGCCGGGCAAAGCTCCAGCGCGCGATCCACAAGTTCGGCCGCCTGTTCGGGACTCAGCAATTTTCCCGTTACGCCCGGCCGCTGTTCCGATTTGTTCATCGTGCGGCTGCAAAAACCACATCCGATGTTGCAGGTAGGGCTTACCGGCAAATGAACGCGCCCTTTATTAAAATGAGCGCCCTTGCTGAAACACGGATGGTTATTAGAAATATGTTTTAGTTTTTCGTTCAGTTCTTTATCTGTATCCATAGGATCCCCTTTTCTAATTTGCTTGCCAAAATCGCACTCCGCCCCTGCGCGCCCGCACGTCATACTTGCTGATAGGCTTATGTACCAACCCTGCACTTCCCACAAGCACCCGCAATATCATACTATTTATATATGTATTATATATTCTATATAATTATATGTTTACGCAATCAAAAAGTCAACATTAAAACCATTTCAGGCGCGCCCTTGTTTCTAAAAGAAACAAGCTTGCGTTTCCGGCAAGCCTGTTTCAACCCTGAACTATTTATTCGCTTAATTCCTCAATTTAAGCCCGCCCGAATAGCCTGCCCGAATCCATGGTATACACATCGGTCCCGAAATCAACCGTGTCCAATTCGTGCGTAACCATCAAAATGGCAGTTCCGTTTTGCGATATTTGTACAAACAGCTTCATAATATCACTTGTGGTTTGAGCATCCAGGTCGCCCGTGGGCTCGTCTGCAATTAAAATTGAAGGATTGTTGATTAAGGCCCTGGCAATGGAAACCCTGCGCAATTCGCCTCCCGAAAGCTGCTTGGGGTAAGACTGCGCCAAATGGGAAATGCCAACCTCCTCCAGCAGCGACCATGCCCTTTCATACGCATCGCCCCCTCGTTTAAAGAAAAAAAACGGAAGCCTTACGTTGTCAAGCACGGTGAGATTTGAAAGAACGCTGTGCCCCTGCGGAACGTATCCAATTTTTGAATTCCTGTAGCGGGAGGCGGCCTCGTCGCTCAAAGAAAGAATGCTTTCACCGTCAACCGCAATACTCCCGGAGTTTGGAAAAATCAGCCCTGCAATCATATTCAAAAGCGTGCTTTTACCGCTGCCAGAGCGTCCGATAATGCTCACAAACCCACCGGGAGAAACGGCTAAATCAACGTTGTCCACTGCCTTAAAAGCGGTTTGGCCCCTTTTGTATTCCTTCGTAAGTCCTTTTACTTCAAGCAACACGGCTATTCACCCTCCCTCATGGTCATATACGCTTCCGCTTTACTGATCTTCACAGCGGAATAGATGGAAGCAAGGGGGCCGACAGCAAAAGACAAAAGCAGGCTGAGACCCAAAGCTCCCAGAATAACACCGGCAGACGGCTGCAGATACGGAAGCTGCAGCTTTTCTCCAATATACGTGCTGAACGGAAAAACAATGATAGAGGCCGCTGCGGTTCCCAATACGCCTCCGGCCAGGCTGACAAAAAGAGATTCCGTCAGCACAATTTCCACCAGCTTTTTGCGCGTAGCGCCCAGAATCCTGAAAACGGCAAATTCTTTCTTCCGCTCATTGATGGTTACAGAAAACACCACCGCCAGAATCACAATGGCCAGAATCCAGAAGACTGCCGAAAGGGTGTGGATATACCCAACCAGGGAATCCAGATTTTTAGAGATACCCTGCATCAGTGCCTGCGGTTTGACGATATCGATATCCGCATCCGTGACAGCCGAACGGATAGCGCTTTCAACCGCATCTGCCCTGTAGTTTTTATCAATCTTGACCAGTACGGCGGAGATCGATCCTTCCGGTTCGCCGTCCGAAAGAAATTTTACTCTCATTTTTTTCGCAGCATCCAGCAGTGTTTGCATGGTATTCATATTCATAAAAACAGAAGAGTCCAGCCCCGTTGCCGTTTTATCAAGTTTTGCGGCTACGGTAAACGTATGATTAAAAAACTTAAGGGTATTATTGCTCCCAAGAACAATATTGCTCCCCACAATCAATTGGCCATCGCCAATTGTGCCAGAATAAGTTTTCGCAATCCAGGGCTGAATTACAAAATCTGTTTCAGGATCATACCCAATCAATTGTACGGGCACAGAGCAGCAGACCGCCGAGAGAGACGCCAGGAAAAACTGTGAAGATACCTGGGTAACGCCATCCGCCTGTGCCACTTCCTTGGCGACAGACCCGTCAAAGTAAAAATAATCGGGGATGCCTTGCAAAAGGATTGCTTCCGTTTGCTCTCCCTGCCCTTTGGGGACCACCATAAGGTCTGCTCCCAGCCTTTGTTCCATGCTGCTCATTCCGTTCTGCAGGCTGCTGGCCATGATGGACCCCCCAAGCAGTGTGAAAGCCAGAACCGCAACAACAACGCTGAGGCAGGCTGTGCGAAACAGCCTGCGCTTTAAATTATAAAGTGATAGTTGCCTTACTGACAAAAAAGTTTGTTTCATGATTGGGCCTTTCCTTTATTGCCAGATTGAATAAGATATACAATGCTTAACGCGGCAATAACTATAACCGCTATGCTCAGAATAATCAGCGCAGGTAAAGTAAGCGCACGGCAGGGCATCTGTTCGCTGCCGCAAACACCTGCAAGTACGGTGGGGATCAGCAATGCAAATACTCCGCCAACTGCAAGCGCTATGCTTAACCCAACTCTTGCCCGTACAGACTTAAAAACTATCAGCAATGCGCCCAGTGCCGCAATCACAATGCCTATGGGCAATTCTGCCTGCGCAGTATAGTGGCACTTCATAATCATGGGCATAGCGCTTTTGGAACCGCTTTTTTCCGCAGCTGCACCGCCGTCCTGTTTATCCATCTGCATGCTGGCCTGTGCAGGGCTTTGTTCTGCGCTTTCATGCGCCGACGCGTATTCGCAAACCGGGAAAATAGTTTGCGGGCCAAACGCAATCAGAGTGCCTAAAACAATAAAAAGAATGCCAAAAATAATCCTGTTCTTCATAAAATTCCTCTCCAATGAATTTAATTTATAATTACATATATGATATATATGTTTTATAGAAACAATGTATCATATCTTAAATTATGTGTCAATGTTATATTTGTGGAGATTTTATGTGGATTATGTTAAATATTTGTTAAATATTTAAATCGGCAAGGTTATAATAAATTTGGTTTGAACATTCGGCTCACTTTTTACGGCTATATTCCCGTTCAGGGCCTCCACATGCGCTTTCACGATAGACAGCCCAATGCCTGCGCCGCCCGTGTCCCTGTTTCTTGAACTGTCCGCCCGGTAGAATCTTTCAAAAATAAAAGGCAGTTCCTCTTGCGGTATGCCCGCGCCATTGTCCTCTACCATAATCTCAAAGCACCAGCCTTGTCGCTCTTGCAAAAACACCTGCACAATCCCCCCGGAAGGCGTATATTTTAAAGAGTTGGACAACAGGTTGATCACAATTTGTACAAGACGGTCCCTGTCCGTATGTGCAACAAGCAAATGCCCATGTAACCGGACAGATATGTTTTTGGCAACAAATTCGCTGTCAAGGTTCGCTAGTACCTGTCCAATCAAACGATAAACATCTGTTGCCTGTTTAAAGACTGCTGGGCTTTCTGATTTGGACAACAAATGAACATCCTCCACCATCCGGGTAATCCTCTGCAATTCCTCATAGCATCCTTTTATGCGGTCATAAGTCGGTTCCCACAGGCCGTCCATCATGGCTTCAATGTAGCCCTGCACGGTTGCAAGCGGTGTTCTTATCTCATGAACCATATCCTGGGACAACCGTTTGCGGAGTTCCTCCTGCTTTTTTAGGATGCCGGACATATGGTTTACTGTGTCTATCAAATCATTTGTTTCCTTAACGGATGTTTTCGGTTTGGGCAGAACTGCATAATTTCCATCCGTGATCGCTCGCGCGGCCGAAATCGCGTCGGAAATAGGAGCGCTTAATCTGCGTGCAAAAATCATTCCCACAGCAAAGGAAAAGATCAGCGCAAAAATGCCGACCCAAATCAGAACGCCGTTAAGCGTGCCTATAAAAACTGCTTCGCTGTCGCTCAAATAAAAAGGCCCGTAATAGCCTATTTCAATGTCCGCTATTTTTTGGTCTCCGGCATAAAGCGTTTCATAGCTTACCATATACCTTCCCCGGATGCCGGGATACTGTTTTTTCATATTATCCGCCATCCGTTCAATCATCGCCGCGCACATGCCGCTGTTGTGCTCGGTGGCATCCCAAATTGTGTTGCCCCCGGCGTCTTTTAATACAAAAATCAGGCCTTGCGCCAACGCGTTTATCCCTATGTTTTCCAATTCCTCCGGCTTCCAGTTCCCGTCATTCTCATATTCCTGCGCAATCAATTTTTTCACCTCATCAATCCGAACTGTCTGCTGTTCGGTCAGGTGCTTTTGGAAATAGGCGTTTAAAAGCTGCCGGGAGCAAAAAGAAACGGAAACAATGATAACGGCAGACAGCAAAACAAAAATACATGTGAGCCGCAACCGCAAACTATTCTTCATAGTTCTTCGCCAAACTTGTAGCCCACACCGTGAACAGTCAAAATATATTGCGAATTCCTTGCGTCATCCTCTATTTTCTGCCGGAGTTGTTTGATATAGGTATCAATCATGCGGTCAAAGCCGCTGTAATTCTCACCCAGTGAAACAAGAACAAGCTCTTCCCTTGTAAACACTTTGTATGGGTACTTCATCATGGTATATAAAATATTGAATTCATTAGGCGTCAGATCAATGCGCCTTCCGTTTTTTCTGACCTCATGGGACACATCGTTCAGATAAAGCCCGCCAATGGTGATGGACTTTTTTTTATGCGATCCGTCTTCGCACGTTTTTGCCCTTCTTAGAAGCGCGTGCACTTTTGCCACCAGTTGTTTGGGGCTGAAAGGCTTTGTTACGTAATCATCCGCTCCAATGCGCAGGCCGTTGATAAAGCTCTCCTCCTGCAATTTAGCGGTAAGCATGATAATGGGTACATCCGAATCGTTTCTGATGCATTCGCACACGTGTTCCCCGGGGATGTCCGGCAACATAAGGTCAAGAACGATCAGGCCGGGAGAGCAATCCCGGAACCTGTCCAACGCCTCCTTGCCGTTAAAGGCAACATGAACCTGAAATCCTCCGGCTTCAAGATATGCCCGAACCAGCTCTACTATCTTGGGCTCGTCGTCTACCACCAGTATTTTTTCTGCTATCGCCATAACAACATTACCCAAGGCGCATCAGCAAAACGCCTCCACAGCCCCCGCAATACGCAATTCTATAAATAATAGTTCAGTTCTGCCGGCTTTTTTGCGAAGTGGAACGTCTCCAGAATTTTTACGCGCATATCCAAAAACTCTGCATTATTTCTTTCGCGGGGGCGCTTCATTTTAACGTCCAGAATGCTTTCCACCTTGCCCGGTCTCTGGCTCATAATCACAATCCGGTCGCCCAGATAAATGGCCTCATCCACATCATGGGTAACCAGCACCATTGTGGTGCCGCGTTCCTGCCAGATGCGCAGCAGTTCGTCCTGCATATACATCCGCGTAAAAGCGTCAAGCGCTCCAAACGGCTCATCCAGCAGCAGCACCTTGGGGTGGTTTACAAGGGATCTGGCCAGCGAAACCCTCTGCGCCATTCCTCCGGACAACTGGTGCGGATAGCACTTTTCAAACCCTTTCAAGTCCACCAGCTCAATGTATTCGTCCACCAGGTCCTTGTTCTCTTTATACGCATTCCTGGTTTTAAGGCCAAACGCAATATTGTCACGCACATTCAGCCAAGGGAACAATGTAGGGTCCTGAAAAACCAGCCCTCTTTCGTAATGGGTGTCTTCAATAACCTGGCCGTCCAGCGTTATGTTTCCTTCCGTTACATGATCCAGGCCAGCTATCAGCCGTAAAAGTGTGGATTTACCGCAGCCGCTTGGCCCCAAAAGCGAAACAAACTCTCCTGCCCTGATCTCCAGGCTTACCTGGTTCAGAACGGTAATCTCAGATTCCAGCTTGGGATTAAAGACCTTACGCACATCAGATACTGCTATTTTTCCTACTGCATCGCTAACTGGCATATCTCTACCTCTTTTTCATTAAAAATATTTTAGATACCTTGCGGCATCACACAATTCATATTTTTTATACATGTTTAGTATGTTTTTACAATATAAAAAAACCAAGCCTTTGTCAACCCATTTGTAAAACAAATTTTAATATTCAGGTTCTTTAAAATATATTTACCATATCTTTTAATCGTATGTTATTATTTTTTCATCATAGGTCAAGGCTATTTTTTTGCCCGGCGGCACGACCAAAAACCGCTCCTCATCCCAATTTCCTTCAATAAAATCCCGCATCAGGGTGCTGTCTCCCTGCAGAGCGGAATACTCCCATCCCGCATACGCGGCGCATTTGCGTGCAAACTGTTCAAAACGCGACGTATCAAATTCGTTCCACCGAATAAAGGCAAGGCTTTGATACCCCTTCCTCCATTCCTCGGATGCTGTGACCATCTTGTCGGCAGAGGCTCCATATTTGGCGCGGTACTTCTTCAGAGCGGCTTCGTGCTGCTCGGGGCCGGGCATGGAAGCGTTTTCTATCCACCCCGCGTTATACCAGTAGGTACCCTTGTGATTAAAAAAATAGTCCTTGTATTGTTCTTTTGATCCTAAAAACAATGTTATGCAATCATGCGCCCGCGGTATTACCAGCGGATATTTGCAGGACGAAAGGTTTTCTATGCTATTGGAGCAAAGCCCAAAACCAATCAATATTGCGTCAAAATCGGCGTCATAGGGAGGATAATTGGTATGCACGTCTTTTCCGGAATCAACCAGGTCAATTTCATCCTGGAGCGCTTTGTTTAGCTTCGAAGGATATTCATGCAGCCTTTGCCGCAGATAAGTGACATCCGTATAATTTTTGCTGGTAGCGGCAAAATAAGAAATCTCCCGATAGAACACTTTGCAGGATATTAATTTCAGGTGCTGCATATGGCTTACTCCTGTCTAAAAAGTCAATATCAATATACCATACTTGTTTTTTATATACAATATATCGATTCTATAAAAATTATATGTTTGATATTGACAAGGGAGCGTCGTCATGGTATATTTCATACTATAATTAACATATATGTTTAATATGAAATACAGCGACAACGAAATATTTGAGGTGTTAATGTTATGAGCGTAAAAGAGGAAATTATTCAGGGATTGTCCGATTCCGTATTAAATATGGAGGAAGAACAGACATCTGAATACGCGCACCGCGCGGTCAATGAACAAATTGACGCTTTTGAGGCAATCGACAAAGGCCTTGCGGACGGCATGCGGCGCGCGGGCGATTTGTTCGAAAGTGAAGAATACTTTATACCCGAGCTTCTTGTTTGCGCGGACGCAATGATTACAGGCGTAGATATTTTAAAACCGCACATCAGATCGGATGCCGAAATCAAAGCAAAAACAAAGGTCGTCATTGGCGTAATCGAAGGGGATACGCATGACATCGGTAAAAACTTAGTGAAAGTGCTTCTGGAATCCGGCAATTTTGAGGTATACGATCTGGGGCGCGACGTGCCCCCCTCCCGGTTTGTGGAAACAGCCATCGACAGAGCCGCCGATGTGATTGCCATTTCGACTCTCATGACAACAACAATGGTAGGCATGAAAAAAGTGATCGACCTGCTCAATGAAAAAGGGATACGTGAAAAGTATAAAGTCATCGTTGGCGGCGGCCCAATCTCCCAGGGTTATGCAAGCCAGATCGGCGCGGACGGATACTCGCCCAACGCGACCGACGCGCTTCGCCTTCTGAAAGGATTGGTGGCGGTATGATAGATTCAATGACCCCGCGGGAGCGTAAAAAAGCAATTCAGGAAGGCCGCCCTTACGACCGCCTGCAAAGCTGGTTTACCATTGAGGATGTTGCGGCAAAACTGACAGGCATTTCTGTTGCAGAATTCCATCTTAATCCCGGAAAGCAAATTGCCGCGACGGTAGCCGCGCACCAACGGTTTGAACCCGACGTGGTGGAAACCGTTCTGCCTGCCGCCGGCGTTCTTGGCCATAAAATGGCTTTTCCGGAGGACCGTAATCCGTATGTAAGCGAAACTGTTGTACTGGAACCCCATGACCTGGAATCAAAGCCGCTGTACGATCCCAAAACGCATCCTATATTTGCGGATTTCTGGCGCATTCTGGACGGACTGTTTGAAAAACTTGGCGATAAAACGGAAATTGGCATTCTGCTGGGCGGCCCGTTCACGGCGGCGGCGCAGGCGATAGGCGTTGATAACTTTTTAAAAAAGATGAAAAAAGATCCCGATTATATTCATCTTCTGGTAAGCGCTGTTACAGATGTACAAATTACCGCTGTCCGGGCCTTAAAAGGGTATCCCGTTCAATTTGACATTAAGGATCCGGTTGCATCCGGAACGCTGATTAAGCCGGAAGACTACCGCAAGTTTGTAAAACCTTATCAAACCAGGCTTCTGAAAGCCATGAAAGAAACCAGCCCAAATGACCATGTGCTTCATATATGCGGCAACACATCCAAAATACTGAACGACATGGCCGAAACAGGCGCTGATATTGTAAGCATAGACAACATTCTGGATCTTGAATTTGTAAAAAACGAGGTGGGAGATAAAGCCGCCATTATGGGAAATGTAAAGCCCACCGCAACCATGCTGCTGGGCTCGGAAGAAGATGTGGTGCAGGACCTTAAACTTTGCCTAAAAAAAGCGTGGAATACGCCAAAATCTTACGTGCCTGCTTTTGGCTGCGGTCTGCCGCTTGGCACCCCTGTAAAAAACCTGGATGCTCTGTACACCGCCTTCCGCGACTTTGGGCGGTATCCTGTGGATACGGCAAGATTGTAAGAGGTAAGATATGGCAGATACAATGACTCCCAAAGAACGGATGGCCGCCATTGCGGAGAACCGTCCTTACGACCGTATTCCCCATGCATTCTTTCTGGGCGAAAGCGCGGTCAGGTTAACCGGCGCAAAGGTTTCAGAGTTTCATCTGGACGCCAAAAAACAAGTGGACGCAACTTTAACAGCATACAGGCATTATGGTCTGGATTCCGTTTCGGCCTTTGTGATGGTACAAGAAATTCTAGGTTCAGATGTTGTCTATCCGGATTACAGCACGCCCATTATTCGTAAGGCCATGAGCCTGGATGACGGCAAACTGCAGCATCTTCATTTGGACGACCCTAAAAAGCATCCCAAGTTGCAGGTTTTTTGGCGCGCGCTGGAAGAGCTGATTGAAAAAGTGGGCGGCGAGGCCCCCGTTGCGGTTGCCATGGAAGGGCCCTTTTCCACACTGGGACGGGCGGTGGGTACTTCTCCCCTGCTGATAAGCTTGATTAAAAAAGACGCCGAATATGTTCATAATTTGCTTGAAAAAGTCCTGAGCGTAGAGCTTGCCATTGTGAATTCACTGGAGGGATACGGCGTTGTGTTCGGCATATTTGACCCCGTTGCGTCGGGTACGCTCATCAGGCAGGAACAGTACAAAACTTTTGTACAGCCCTACCAAAAAAGGCTGTTTGAGGCAATGACGCGCGTCTCGGGCAAAAAGCCGCAATGCCATATGTGCGGCAATACAAACAAAATACTCAGAGACATCATAGATACAGGCGCAGGTTTAATCAGTGTAGACAATATGATTGACCTTGCATACGCAAAAAAAGTTATCGGGAAAGACGCGGTGCTGGTTGGCAATGTAAGCCCCACAGACACCATGCTTCTTGGAACCCCGCAAGATGTGGAAAACGACCTGCGCAATTGCCTTAAAAAAGGCTGGGACGCTCCCGGCGGATATCTCCCGTCGTTTGGTTGCGCGCTGCCAATAGATACTCCCCCTAGAAATATTTTCGCGCTTTTTGAGGCGCTCAGAAAATATGGAAAATATCCACTTAACCCGGAACTATTTTAAAGGAGGTTTCTCATGAAGAGAACAAAACTCAAACTGGCTTCATTGCTCCTCGCAGTGCTTTTTGTAGCGGCAGCCCTTGTTGCCTGCGCGCAAACACCTGCCGCAACCTCTGCAGCTCCTTCCGAGCCGGCGGCTGCATCAGCCACTCCTTCCGAATCCGCGGCTGCCTCCGAGGCGGCGGCTCCCGCCAAACTGCTGGACCGGCCATTACAGTTGGGCTATTACCAGGGCAGTTGCGAATTGCATTGGTACGCGGCCGAAAAGCTCGGCCTGTTCCAAAAATATGGTCTTGACGTTGAATGGACCGTTGTAAACGACGCAAACGCGGCAACAAGCCTTGCGGCGGGTAAAATCGACGCAACGGACGGCATCCTGCAGGGATGGGTCAAGCCAATTGAACAGGGCCTAGACATACGGTTCACACTGGGCATGCAACAGGGCTGCATGAGCACCGTTACGCTCGCCGACGCTCCGTATACCAAGCTTGAAGACTTGAAAGGAAAAACCATCGGCGTGCTGGGAACCATTGGCGGCGGCCCGCACAACTATCTGACCAGAACGATCCTGAACACAACCAAGCTTGACCCGGCGAAGGACTTTGAATACGTCGCCTTTGCGGACCCGGCGGCGCTCATCAGCGCGCTTGAAACCGGCAAGGTGCAAGCCATCACCAGCGTCGACTCGCTCAACTATGCAGGCGTAACCGCAAAAAAGTTTAAATGGCTCACCGTAATGGCTACGGACGAATACCTTAAACCCGAGACCTGCTGCCTGCTGGCCTTTAATCCCAAGTTCATAGAAGAACACAAGGATGCAGCCGCAGCATTTACAAAGGCGGTCTATGAAGCCTCGCTTTATGCGCAGGATCACAAAGAAGAACTCATTCAGTATGCCTTTGACAAAGGGTATATCATCAACGGCACGCCCGAAGACAACCTGGCCATAGCAGACCTGTACGAATGGGCGCCCGGCTATGATATCGCGGTCTCCTCTTTCTCAAATTCTTTTAAAGATTACCAAACGGCAGGTTTGATAGACAAAAACGTAAACCTGCAAAAAGTGCTGGACAGAACTTTTGTAAAACTTCTGGACGATGTAAAATGATCAAAGCTTAAAAGCGTTCGTATCCCGGTTGGAACGGCCATAGGTACGCAACACAGCTTAAGCAAAAAATGCAACCGGGAACGCAGCAAAACAATTTTGCTGCGTTCCCAATATGATATGAGGTGAATTTATTTGTTTTCTAAAATAAAACCGTTTCTGCCTTTTGTCGGAGCGTTTATCATTTACCTGAACGACTATCTGATACCCAGCGACAATATCTTTTCTTTAACGCCCGTATATCCAATCGTTGTTGCGGGTTTTCTGGCAATCTATGTGCTGCGGTATTTCAATGCCCGCAGAGACCCGGCGAAATATAAAAAGTTTGTTGATGCCGCTTTCAGAACATTTGTCACCATGATGCTTCTGGTGGCATGGGACATTGCAACATACAGAACCGCAGCGCTGCCCCTTCCCTTTTTTCCGTGGATCGATAGAATATTAAACGTTTTCATAGCAGACTGGAGCGTTCTGATTATCAGCGTTTTATACTCTCTCCGCCTTCTCATACTGGGCTATATTATCGGCGGCGCGGTTGGTATCATGATGGGCGTCTGGATTGGCTGGAGTTCAAAAGCCAGCTTCTGGATATTCCCCGCCCTGCGCATCATCGGCCCCATTCCGGCCGTAGCATGGATACCCATTGTTCTTATGCTGGCTCCCACCACGCTTGCGGGAAGCGTATTCTTGATTGCGCTTGCTGTTTGGTTCCCCACAGCACTCATGACCATGTCCGGCGTCTCCGGCGTGCGCAACGCATACCTGGAGGTAGCGCGCACACTCGGTTCAAGCCAGCGCTCGCTGATTATGCAGGTCGCGCTGCCTGCAGCTCTGCCCAGTGTTTTTCTCGGAATGTTCCAGGGCATTGGCGTTGCCTGCGTCACATTGATCAGCGCCGAGATGATCGGCGTAAAGGCCGGCATCGGCTGGTATATCAGCAGCGCAACCGGCTGGATGGAGTACGACAAAGTATTTGCCGGTATCATACTTATTTTAATCACTTTCACCCTGGTGATCACGCTGATATTCAAGGTGCGCGACAGGTTCCTTAGCTGGCAGAAAGGCGTTATCAAATGGTAGCGGCATTAAACCAGGTGTAACAATAAAAAAACAGCAGGCAAGGGCCATGAAACTTCAACAGTCTTGGCTCTTTTTTTATCTCCTCGTATTATGAATTTACGGTGCTTTTGACAAGAGTACCTTATTAAAAACTTGTTAACCTGTAATGGATATGGGATAATAAGCGTAACAGACAGGCCGTATGAAGCGCCGCCTCCTAAGAAGGCCATTAGCGGAGGGATAACCGATGATTAAAGGTATTAGCCATATCACGCTCGTCGTAAGAAACTTGGATACTGCATCCGATTTCCTTCGCAAAATCTTTGATGCAAGGGAGCTTTATTCAAGCGGAAATAAACAGTTTTCACTTTCCAAAGAAAAATTCTTCCTTGTAAACGACGTTTGGATATGCATTATGGAAGGTGACAGCCTTAGCGAGCGTACGTACAATCACATTGCTTTCTTAATATCTGAAAGTGACTTTGAGAGCTATGTCTCAAAAATTCAAGCAGCAAATGTTGAGATCAAGCCCGCACGCCCTCGTGTTAAAGGCGAAGGACGTTCTATTTATTTTTATGACTCTGATAATCACCTCTTTGAGCTACATACAGGCGCTCTTGAAGAGCGCTTAGAAAGATACGCAAATGAATATTTTACATCTTAATTTTTTTTAGCTGGTCTTTTTTATCTTTCGTTGGGGAATTTTTCTTATCCGTTTTCTGGCAGGGAGGCACGGAACACTACAAAAACGCAGGCGGTTGCCTGCGTTTCACCAGTTGGTTGTTTTTCAAGAATTCCTTATGCTTCGGACGCATCCTGCTGGATATAGCTGTACGGGTCTTTTTCAAACCACTCCTTTTTCAGCGGCAGGGATATGTTCTCTTTTATGTTTTTCTGGAAAGCCGTATTTTTCAGCGCCCTTGCAATGCTCACTGCAATATCGTAAGCGCCGGCATAAGCAAAGTAGTTTTTATTGGGTGAGAAAAGCGGAATGCTTACCGTACCCGTCTTTGCAGCCCATGCATTGCTTCCGCTGTGCGTAAATACAATGTCCGGCTTTTCGCGCTCCAGTATATTCACCAGTTCAAACATCTGGCTGGAGGATACGTTCACGTTAATACCGGGAAACTCTCTGTCCAGCATTTCATAAATCGGGTCGCTCAGGTTATCGTAATGGTACGGGCGCACGCCAATCACTTCAAGCCCCAGCTCTTTTAAAAGCGAGGCCATGCACGCAACCCGGATCACGCCGCCGGAAAGCAGTACGCGCCTGCCCTTCAGTTGGGGCCGCAGGGGTTCCAGCGCCTCCATAAGTTCTTCTTCTTCCCTTTGGATAATATTTTTTATCTTTTCCGTATCGCCGGTGGCTTCCGCCACGGCAAGCAGCCATTCCCTGGTGTTGTGGATGCCTATGGGCATATTATGAATGATATACGGAATACTGTAACGCTCTTTCAGGTAATCCAGCAGGTAATCGTCGTGTACGTTGCACATGCTGATATTCAGCGAAGCCTCAGACAGCATCCTGAATTCATCCACAGACGAATATTCCGTGTAAACGCGAACATTCAGGTCCATCGCCTTAAGCAGGCGGGTCAGCTCCTTCTCATCGGGCGCGCCAATGGAGGATGCGTTAACCAGGTTTACCGTTCTGGATTTCATGTACGCGTATTTGCGCGACTCAATCTCATATTTGGGGTCAAATTTATTCAGCGGCTTAAAATCAATATAAGGCTTGGGTTCAAGGTCAAGATACTTGGCCAATCCATGGTATACAGTATCATACGCCGTTGCCACAACTCTCGTTTTAAATCCCGGGCAGTGCAAAGGCACAATTTTGGCCGAAATCTGGTCACGCAGGCTGTCCGCCACTTCGTCTATATCGTCCCCTATGATGCTGGGCGTGCAGGTGGAGGCAACAAAAATGACGTCCGGCCTAAAATCCCGTTCCGCTTCCAGAATGGCCTGGCGCAGCTTGCTTTCGCCGCCGTTTATTACATCCACCTCGCTCAAATTGGTGCTGGTCCATATAACATTTTTCCGGTCAACACCTCGCGCCGCGCTCCCGTTGCGGGCCGCAAAATCCAGCATGTTGCTTTGGGAACCGCAGCCAACCGGGCCGTGCATGATTGTAACGGATTTCGGTATAGTCATTACCATTTGAAGCGAAAGGAACATCTGGCATGACCCCGTCTGGGTAAAGCTTCTTTTGCAGGATAAAAGGCACCCTTTTTGCGAACAATCCAGCAAATCCCTGGCGCAACCGCCAAAACTGATACCAAGTTTCAGGCGGGAATCTCTCACCGGGGGCACCTTGCTATCTAAATAACTCATGAATAATTCCTCTCAATCAATTTTATTGGGCCGGGCGTCAGCGCATCTGCACAAGTGAGGATACAATGTCCTCAAACAGGTGAAGCCCTCCTCTAAAGCCGGCGTAGCTTCTGTCCACAATAAGCCTGTTCATAACCGGAAAGCTCACCGTTAAAAGCTTCGCGCCCAAAGCGGCGGCAAAATCCTTTTCCAGCGAGCTCCCCAGCAGATACGCGGGCGCGTGTTTTTCAAAATACCTCTGGGATAAAAACTGCGGGTTCTCCTGCATATAACTCCTCTGTATTTTTGTGGCGCTGGGCTCAAATATAAGCTCCGCATTCCCCGCAACCTGTTTTTTAAATGCGTTTTCAACAGCTTCTTTTTGCCAGTCGGCCAGGTCATCCGTCACAAACATACGTTCGGGTATCCAACCCAGTTCATTAACCAAATATTTGGAATACGGGATTACGCTGTTGGCGTTGGCAGCCACCAGCGCATACTGCTGAAAATCCGAATCAGCATATAAATCCAGCGCCCTGTCGACGTATTTGTAATAAGTGGAAAACTCCTCTTTTAAAACGCGCCCGGCCGTGCCTGGGTCAATCTTAATATAGCTTTGAAGCTCATTGATAAAATCCCGGGTGGAGAGTGCGCCCACAGGCAGGTCTGTTATAAAATAAGGAATTCCGTGCGTCTCCCGTATCTTTTCGGCCAGTTCACCGCAATATGCCCTTGAAAATATAATGTTGAGGGAAGCGCTTCCCGCAGATTGTATATTTTCCCCTGTCTGGTCGTTGGTGAAAAAGGTGTTTGCCTTCAAACCCAGCGCCTCCAGTATCCTTTTGATTTCCTCCAGGTCACCGCGGAAAAAAGGGTCGTAGGCGGGAACAACGCCCAGTATATTCACAAGTGCCTCATCCTTTTCGTCGCGGCGCTCTATGTAGTTCAAAAAAAGGCCTTCTATTACTTTCTCGTAACCATGATAGGAATTGCCCCTGAAGCCGCCTGTCTCAATGGCAAAAATGGGCACACCGTTTTCAGAAAAGCAGCTTACCACCCCATGCACATCGTCGGCAATAATTTCCGTCATGCAGCTTGTGGCTACAACAAAAAGATCCGCGTCTATCATTTCAAGAGTGGTTGTAATCTGCTCATCCAGGCGCTCTCCGCCGCCAAACACAATGTCGGAATCGCCGATATTCGAGCTGGATACGCTTTGCCCTCCGCAATAGCCCGAGCCAAGATATCCGCTGCCCGCAAAAGCGGAACTGAATAAATTTCCGCCGCAGCCCTGGGAAGCATGCACAATGGGCGCAACGCGGGGAAGAGAATTGATTGTCGTTAGTGCGCCTCCCAGCACGCAGGAGAAGCGCGGCCTTTCAATATGCGACATAAATATACCTCTAGCCTTTCCGGTTAAAAAATAATGACAGTTTTAAAAAGCACCGCGCCCGCAGGGTCAGAACCAGGCGTGTATGCGCGGCGACGGCGTTCAGGGCTAAGCCTGATATAACCCGGTAGACAAATAGCGTTCGCCCGTATCCGGCAGAATCACCACCACATTGCCTCCCTCGTATTCGCGCAGCTTGGCAATCTGGGTGGCCGCATACAGCGCAGCCCCGGAAGAGACGCCTACCAGCAGGCCTTCCAGGCGGGCAACTTCCCGGGAGGCTTCAAACGCCTGCTCGTTCCTCACGGGGAATATTTCGTTAACTACCTTCCTGTCGAACACCTTGGGTACAAATCCCGCGCCTATCCCCTGTATTCTGTGCGGTCCAGGGCTGCCTCCAGACAACACGGGCGAGTCCGCCGGCTCCACTGCCACAACTTTTATATCAGGGTTTTTCTTTTTCAGGCCTTCCCCCACGCCGGTCACCGTTCCGCCCGTCCCAACACCGGATACCAATACCTTCACGTTACCGCCTGTTTCCTTCCATATTTCCTCAGCCGTAGTCTCCAGGTGAATCTTGGGGTTGGCAGGGTTGTTGAATTGCTGCGGAACAAAAGAGGAAGGGATCTGCGCGTTGAGTTCCTCCGCCTTCCTGATAGCCCCCCTCATTCCATCCGGCCCAGGCGTCAGCACAATATCCGCTCCCAGCGCGGCAAGCAAATTTCTGCGCTCAACGCTCATTGTTTCCGGCATTACTAGAATAATCCGGTATCCCTTGGCGGCAGCAACAAACGCCAGCCCAATGCCCGTATTGCCGCTCGTGGGTTCTATAATGACTGTATTTTCCGGCTGTATCAGCCCTTTTTCTTCCGCATCCGCAATCATCGCGTACGCTATCCTGTCCTTAACGCTGCCAAGCGGATTAAAATATTCAAGCTTGGCAACAATATTCGCTCTTGCGCCTTTGGCCGATCCGTAGCGGTTGAGCTGGAGCAGCGGCGTATTTCCAATTAAATCCGTTAAGCTTTGTGCAATTCCTGCCATGAGTTTTTTAGCCTCTTTCCTGTTTAATAAAGAACCCTGGGCGGCCGCCTATATGCCGCTGCCATTTTCAGAAGTCTTTCCCGTTTCCATCGCCAGCAGATAATCGCCCCATTTTTCAGCCCATTTTCTCAGTTCCTGGGTATCCAGCGGCTTGGGCGCACTGGAGCCGTCATGCTCTGCAACCCTCTTCGCAAGCGAACGGTATACATCCGCCTGCTTGGAACCGGGGGCAGCTTCTATCGTGGTCTTACCCTGAAGCTCGCTCTGGGTCACGGTAACCGAGCGAGGTATATATTCAATGATCTGGGTCTGCGTCTTTTCCGCAAAATCATCTATTATTTCCCTGGAATAAGGCACGCCCATTGAATTTGCAATGATTCCTCCCAGTAAAGCGCCGCCCGAATGCGAATATTTGCTGATCCCCTTAAACAGGTTGTTTGCCGCATAGATGGCCATAAAATCCGAAGAGGATACCGTAAACACATGGTCGGCAATTCCTTCCCTGATGGGAACGGCAAATCCGCCGCAAACCACGTCTCCCAGAACATCATAAATCACAAAATCCAGCTCAAGCTCTTCAAAGACTTTCTGCTGTTTAAACAACTGCACCGCCGAAGTAATGCCCCTGCCCGCGCACCCAACTCCAGGAGCGGGGCCGCCAGCCTCTACGCAATATATGCCGTTAAATCCTTCATGAATAACATCCTTTGCGTTTACAGTGCCTTTATCTCTCATCGTATCCAGGACAGTTGGGATATACCTGCCCTTGCGAAGCGTGTTGGTCGAATCGCTCTTGGGATCGCATCCAAACTGCATAACCTTGTAGCCCATCTCCGAGAGAGCTGCGCTTAAATTGGACGTTGTGGTGGATTTCCCAATTCCTCCTTTTCCGTAGATTGCGATTTGGACTAATTTCTTTGCCATATTCAATGCCGCTCCTTCATTTTCTTCAATAAATATTTAATCATTTTACAAGCACAGAAAGCAAGCTCAATGATTTTTGTTATTCTTCCTTTCAAAACCGCGGATAAGCGTAATAAAGTATTTTGACTTTACCAGTTTCTCTATAGCCTCCTCAATTTTTCCGTTGGTGCAAAAAACGGCCATACCATGCGCCTCAGCAACAGACAAAGCGCCCGGGCCAATGCTGCTGACCAGCGCCGCGCTGCACCCCTCCAAAAGCCCCAGAATGCCCAATAGCCTGCTTTCACTGTGTTTTCCGGTATCCTGCAAGGCTGGCGGATGAATGGCTCCAGCCTCTTTTTGCACACCGCTGTCAGTATCCAAATCAAGCAGGACGAATTGCACAGCCTTCCCAAAATGCTGGTCAATAACCTTACCGTCACTGCTTCCCACCGCTATTCTGATCTCCATTGCTTCCAGCCAGCCCTCCATACGGCGTTTGTGGCCAGTTTTGCCTCTGCAATTCCAGCAAGCACAAATCATAATTTATATTATATATGTTATCTATATTATATAATATATATATAATCGATATGTTTAATATGATATAATTAAATCATAAGTTGGTTTTATTGTCAAGTAGCTCAGCAGGCCTTTGGCTTTTCAGTTTGTCCTGAATCTGGGATAAAACAAGTGCTCCAGGCAGCCTCAAAGCCGGAGCTTTTTCTACAAAAAAAGCAGCCGCCTGCAGCAGCCGCTTTAAATGAGCCTCCATATGGAACGTATAAGCGTATAGCACGCCCAGAAAATACTTTAAATATAGAACATAAACTCGTCTTCTTTTTGAATATCCATATCCCGCACCAGTTGTTCCAAAGTAATATTTTCAAAAAAATCAGCCAGCAAATGATTCGCAGGAATAAAAACCTGGCTTTGCATCACTTCTTCTATCTCAGGATATTCCTCCGCTACAGTGGTTTCGGTATCTTCAAAAATACTGGACTCAAACATAGATAAAATATCATATACCGTTATAAGGTTTGCAGCTTTAGCAAGAGTATATTTACCCTGCGCCCCCTTTACAGCACGAAGCAGCCCTCCACCGCGGCGCAGTTGAAGAAAAATCTGATCCAAATATAGCTTTGACATTCCAAACGTTTCCGAAACCTGCGATACCGAGACGTACTCTCCCACCCTGCATTGATGCCCGATATAAATCATAGCGGTCAAAGCATTGCGTCCTTTGGAAGAAATCCGCATAATAACCTCCCACAATTATATCATACTGCCATTGTAAAATTTCTGCCCCGGCATGTCAACCCCTCTCATGGCTAACCCAATACTTGCATTGGCCGCCTCTGATTTATAAGATTTGCGATACTAGGCTTACAACAGTATCCTGTCTGCCCGTCAGCCCCGTTGAGTTAAATACACCGCTTCTGGCGCCTTGGCTCTTTTTAAATGGTACGATATAAAAAAGCCCCGCTGAAAAAATTTTTCAACAGGGCGCACTTATTATGTTTTTATTTCCAGGAGTCTTTTTAAATTACCCAGTCTGGTATAAATTCCTGCGCAAACTCCTGCGGCTCGTGGTCCTTGAACATCAGCTCCGGATTTTTGATACTCACCTTTGTGTTTGCCGGAACGGATTTAGTGATAAACGCGTTGCTGCCAATCACCACGCCCCTGCCGATCACCGTATCTCCACCCAAAATGGATGCGCCGGAATATACGGTTACGCCCTCTTCCAGCGTGGGATGCCGCTTAACGCCCCGCAGGGTTTGCCCGCCCCTGGTGGAAAGAGCGCCCAGCGTTACACCCTGGTAAATCTTCACGTTGTCGTGAATCACCGTGGTTTCGCCAATCACCACGCCTGTTCCGTGGTCTATAAAGAAATACCTGCCAATCTCCGCGCCCGGGTGGATGTCTATCCCCGTGATGTTGTGCGCGTATTCGCTCATAATTCTGGGAATCAGCGGTACGGAGAGCAGGAATAGCTCGTGCGCCAGCCTGTGCACGCTGATGGCAAAAATACCGGGGTAGGAGAAAATCACCTCGTCCTTGCTTCCCGCAGCCGGGTCTCCGTCAAAAGCCGCCTGCACGTCCAGTGAAAGGTATTCGCGTATCTTTGGAATGCTGCTTAAAAACTGCAGGCAGATTTCCGCGGACTTTACGCCTATGTCCTCTTCCTCAAACCTGTCCTGCCTGCTTGACTGGTGTTTTAACGCAAACGAAATCTGTTCTGTCAGCTTCTCAAACACGCCGCTCAAAATCTCACCAATGTGGTACGTTTTCGCATCGCTTTCAAAGTCCTTTTTTCCAAAATAGCCGGGAAACAAAAGCTGCCGCAGCTGCTTTGTAATCTCTATAATGCTGTCCCGGTTGGGCAGGGTTCCCACGCCAAGCGGCACAATGTTGCGCTCCAGCTTATAGCTGAGCGCTATTCTGGACACAAGCTGATCCAGCTTGCCGGAATAATCATCGCTCATGTTCTCTTCCCTTCCATTCCATTTGCAACTTCCATTTTATTTATACTGATCATATATGCTTATATTATATTTGACCAATAAAAAAATAGCAACGTATATTGCTTATTTTTCATATATGTTTTATAATACTAATATATATTAGTACTAATGTTTTTGAGTATGGAGGTACGCAATGAAATACGCGGATAATTTAACGGATCTTATTGGAAACACGCCCCTTTTAAAGCTGGGCCGCTATGGTGAGGGCCTCGCGGCAACGCTTTTCGCAAAGCTGGAATACTTTAACCCTGGCGGAAGCGTAAAAGACAGAATAGGCTGCGCGATGATTGAGGACGCGGAAGAAAAAGGCCTGATAGGCAAGGACACCGTAATCATAGAGCCCACCAGCGGCAACACGGGGATTGCGCTTGCGCTCACGGCCGCCGCAAAAGGATACAGGCTCATCATCACGCTGCCCGAATCGTTCAGCCTGGAGCGACGCAAATTGCTGGCCGCCCTGGGCGCGGAGCTTGTTTTAACTCCCGGCGTTCAGGGAATGACGGGCGCAATCAGCAAGGCCTTTGAACTTGCCAAAGAAATACCGGATTCCTTTATTCCCATGCAGTTTGAAAATCCCGCCAACCCACAGATACACCGCAAAACCACCGCGGAAGAAATCTGGCGCGATACGGACGGCAAAGTGGATATTTTTGTAGGCGGCGTAGGCACGGGCGGCACCATTACGGGTGTTGGCGAAGTGCTGAAAGCCAAAAATTCCGCCGTTCAGATTGTGGCGGTTGAGCCTTTTGATTCCCCCATCCTCTCCACCGGAAAACCGGGGAGGCACGCGCTGCAGGGGCTTGCGCCCAGTTTTATTCCCAAGGTATACAACCCCAAGGTTGTGGACGAAATATTGCAGGTAAAAACAGACGAGGCGTTTGCAGCTTCCAGAAAACTTGCCCGCGATGAGGGCCTGGTGGTGGGCATCTCTTCGGGCGCGGCGGCGCATGCTGCTTCCATTGTTGCCGCGCGGGAAGAAAACGCCGGGAAAACAATTGTAGTCCTGCTGCCGGATTCGGGCGAGCGGTATCTCTCCACGCCACTGTTTGAGGAATAACAAAAAGGAGCAGGGTATGCTGTCCAAACTCTCCAAGCTGATCATGGGGCTTCTTTGGAAAAAGCCCATGAATCCGTACGAACTTACAAAACTGGTGAATATGGCGCTGATACAGGATTGGTTTCCGCTTACGGCAGCTTCCATTTATACAACCATTCGCAATCTGGAAAAAAAGCAACTCATCAGGGGAGAAGTTTTGCACGAAGGCAAACTTCCCCCCAAAACTATTTTTACGCTGACGGAAGCCGGAGAAAACCTGCTCCTTGCGGACCTGCTCTCCGGGCTTTCTTCTTACGAATCCAAAGCGAGCGATTTTGGCATTGCGCTTTTCCACATTGGCATGCTTTCGCGCCAGGACGCAATAGCCAGCTCGCAGCAAAGGCTGGATATTCTGGAAGAGCTCTATGCAAAAGCAGAAAAGCGGCTGGAAAAATCCAAACCGCTCGTACCCTTTAATTTAAAAATGATGCTTACCTGCAACCTGTACAGGATTGAAACGGAGATCCGCGTCACAAAAGAACTGATCCGCGAGATCAACGACGCGCCGGATTGGGAGACGTCATTTGTACGGTTCATGTAAAACTTCATTTTTGAAGACCAGTTTATCTATAAACTTTTTTCGGGGCGTTGCCCCGTTCCCTACTTCTTTTCTGAAGAAAAGAAGCAAAAGACTTTAATATTTCGTAAAATTTTTTTTATCTTATCCCGAAAACTGCCATTTTTTAATGGCAGTTTTCGCAAAAGGGTTCTAAGGGCCAGGCGGCCCTTAGCGGGTTTGAGGGCGGCGCCCTCAAACAAACGTTTTATCCGTCCGAAGGCAGGCTCCGCGAGAAATAATCAGAAACCGATAAAAGAGCCCGGTCAATATCATGCGGAAATTCAAAAACCTCTATGCAGTTTAGCTCCATCATACGCTTCACATCCATCGCGACCCTGGCGGCCAGCACGCCGGAGCAATCTTTTAGAGTATCTATCACGTATTGAAGATTCTCCGGCCTGTGCTCGTCGCTGCCGCAAAGCGGCGGCACCGGCCTGCTTTCCGCGAACCAACATGCGCCGGATTCGTCCAGATCAACAATGCGGAACAAGCCGGCGTTATCAAAATGCAGGTCTACCGCTTTTCCGTCCGAGCTTGCAATCGCGATCCTCCAAAAACCAGCCACGCAAATCACCCCTTTGATTAAGATTACGCCCGCTGTAATCCCCGCCCCTATCTGGCTATACGGCGCGCCTCCTTTACTTTTGTAACGCCGGATTGCTGCAGCGCCTCTAAAATATCGTTTTTTAAATCTTCCGCGTCTTCAAGCCCAACACTGAACCGGAAGAATCCCTGCCGGAAGGCTTCCGGATACAGGTACTGCCTCTCGTCGTTAGGGCCCAGAAAAGAGATCAGGCTCTCGTCGTGTCCCAGGGAGACCGCGGATGTGATAACCTTCAAGCGGCTCACAAAGCGATTATGCCCGTCCGCGTCCGCATGCAGCCCAAACGCCATTACGCCGGAAAATCCGTTCATCTGCTTTTTGGCGATTGCATGCCCCGGATGATCCGGCAGGCCGGGATAGGCCACAAAACGCACCTCAGGCAATTCATTCAAGAATCTTGCCAGTTCCATGGTACTCTGGTTGTGCTGCCGCATTCTGAGCGGAAGCGTTACAGCGCCCCGCATGATGAGCCAGGCGTTAAACGGGCTGATGGCGCCCCCGACGTTGATCATTGCCTCGGCGCGTATCCGGTCCATCAGTTCCTTTTTCCCCAGCACCGCTCCACCCATTGCGTCGCCGTGCCCGTTGATGTACTTGGTCAGGCTTTCCACCGTGAGGTCTGCGCCAAGCCCGGCAGGCCTCTGGTTATATGGCGATGCAAACGTGTTGTCCACGCTCAAAAGCGCGCCCGCCCCATGCGCTATCTTTGCGATCTCCGCAATATCGCTTACGCTCAAAATCGGGTTGCTGGGCGTTTCCACATGAATCAGCCGCGTATTCGGCCGGATAGCCGCGCGCACCGCCTCCAGGTCGGAAGTATCCACCAAAGTTGCCGTAATGTTGTACTTCTCGGGCAGGTATTGCGTCAGCAGCCGGTATACAGCAACGTACATCACATGGGAGCTCACAATATGGTCGCCCGATTTAAGGAATGTGAAAAAAATTCCGGACAGTGCCGCCACCCCCGAGGCAAGCGCCACGCAGTCCTCCGTTCCCGCCAGCGCCGCCAGCTTTTCCTGCAGGTATTTCTGGTTTGCGCCGCCGTTGCGCGTGTATATCTGCGTTTCCGCACTGCTCCAGTTGATCCCTGTGGGGTCGTATGGGAGCTCGTAACTATTGGCCATTACAATGGGCCGCCTGATTGCGCCCGTTTCACCGTCCACATCGTTCCCCGTGTGTACGCTCCTGGTTCCAAAACCATATTCTTCTCCAAATGTTCTGTGCTTTTGATACTGCATGTTTTTCTCCGTTCAGTTTGTTTTTAGCAAAAAGCACCCGAGCTTAAACGCCGCCGGTGCCTTCTGCTGGAAAGTGTATTATGGCAATATGTTGGATTGCTTATTCGCTGAACAGCGCGGTTGAGAGATACCGTTCTCCCGTATCGGGTAAAATAACAACAATTGTCTTGCCTCTGTTCTCCGGCCGTTTCGCAAGTTCTGTGGCGGCGTGCAACGCCGCGCCGGAAGAAATGCCTACCAGCAGGCCTTCCGACTTTGCGACGGCTTTACCTGCCGCAAATGCTTCCTCATTCTTAACCTTGATTATCTCGTCATAAATATTTGTATTCAGAGTATCCGGAACAAATCCAGGCCCAATGCCCTGAATTTTGTGCGGGCCTGCTTTTCCTTCCGAAAGTACCGGAGAATCAAACGGTTCAACCGCTACAATCTTAACTTCAGGCTTCTTTAATTTCAAATATTCCCCTGCGCCGCTGATGGTGCCGCCTGTTCCAACCCCGCTTACAAAAATGTCCACCGCACCTTCCGTATCTTCCCATACCTCCGGGCCTGTTGTCGCTTTATGAACAGCCGGGTTCGCCGGGTTTACAAACTGACCGGGAATAAAAGAGTTCGGCGTCTCGGCGGCCAGCTCGTCTGCTCTGGCAATCGCACCCTTCATACCTTTCGCGCCTTCGGTAAGCACAAGCTCCGCGCCGTATGCCTTCAGCAAATTCCGGCGTTCCACGCTCATGGTCTCTGGCATTGTGAGTATGATGCGATACCCCCTTGCCGCGGCAACAGACGCCAGGCCGATGCCGGTATTTCCGCTGGTGGGTTCAATAATCACACTGCCCGGCTTCAAAAGGCCCTTTGCTTCCGCATCTTCTATCATTGCTTTTGCAATCCTGTCCTTAACGCTACCAGCCGGATTATAATATTCCAGTTTGGCGATAATCGTTGCGCCTGCATCGTGGAGCTTGTTATATTTTGTAAGCTCAAGAAGAGGTGTTTTTCCTATAAGTTCAGTTAAAGACTTATAAACTTTAGTCATTTTATTCCCCTCCAAATCAATTCATATAATTCATATATTCTTTATATGTTATATGATATTCTTCTTTTATTGTTTTGTCAATAAAGAAATTATATTTTTATAAAATAATTCGTATGTCTGCAAAAACAATTCTAGAAAAACAAAAAAACAGGGCATCGCGCCCCGTTTTTTTGTTTTTGGCAAATAGCTTAGGATACCGGCACTACAGCGCCTTTGTAAGTATCCTCAATAAACTTTTTGATGTCGTCGCTCTGCAGAACGGCCACCAGGGCTTTTATCTCGGGTCTGGATTCGTCGCCCGTGCGCACCGCAATAATATTTGCGTATGTCTTTGCAGCAAGGGAATCTTTTTCCTCTTTGGCAAGCGCGTCGCTGGCGGCATTCAGGCCGGCCTCAATCGCGTAGTTGCCGTTAATCACGGCCAGATCAACATCGGGGAGCGTGCGGGCAATCTGGGCCGCTTCCAGCTCTTTTATCTCAAGCTTCTTGGGATTCTCCGCAATGTCTTTCACGGTTGCGGTCAGGCCCGCGTCCGCTTTCAGGGTAATAAGCCCGGCAGCCTGCAGAAGCAGCAGAGCCCTTGCTTCGTTGCTGGTATCGTTGGGAACCGCAATCACAGCGCCGTTTTTCAGCGCGTCCAGGGCCTTTGTTTTGCCGGGATACAGGCCCAGGGGCTCGTAATGAATGGCTCCGGCGGAGACGATGCTCGTGCCGTTTTTCTTGTTAAAGTCGTCCAGGTAGGGCTGGTGCTGGAAGTAGTTCGCATCCAGGTCCTTGCCTTCCAAAGCGGTGTTGGGCAGCACATAATCCGTAAATTCTTTCACAACAAGGGTGATCCCCTGTTTTTCCAGAATGGGTGCCGCTGCCTTTAAAATCTCGGCGTGGGGCGCCGGGGAAGCGCCAACGGTAATCGTTACCGTAGCCGCAGAAGCCGACGGGGATGCAGAAGCGGAAGCCGATTCGGACGGAGCCGCCGAAGCGCTTGCCGATTCAGAAGCGGACGCGGACGGACTTGCCGGCGCAGAAGTTGCGGCGCAGCTTGCCAGCAACGCTACCACAACAACAAGAGATACAATTGCTGCCAATGTTTTTTTCATATGATTTTCCTCCAAAATATTTATTTGCAAGGCATTAGCCTGCTTTGCGCTTATCTTGTTTTTTGGTTATTTTATTTCCAATTTCCTGGAACACCTGCACCAGAACAACCAAAAGAATTACGGTGATCATCATTGTCAGAGGCTCGTAGCGGTACAGGCCGTACCGGATCGCGATATCCCCCAGGCCGCCGCCTCCCACTATGCCCGCCATGGCGGAATAGCTCAATATGGTGGTGGTGGCAATCGTAGCGCCCAAAATCAGGGACGGTTTTGCCTCCGGAATCATCACCTTCCAGATGATCTGAAGGGGAGAAGCCCCCAGGGATTTTGCCGCTTCTATCACGCCGCCGTTCACTTCTTTAATGGACGATTCAACCAGCCTTGCCACAAAAGGGGCCGCCGCGATCACCAGAGGCACCACGGTTGCGTTGATGCCGATGCTTGTGCCTACCACCAGCCTTGTAAAGGGAATGATGGCAATCAGCAGGATCAGGAACGGAATGGAGCGCGTAATGTTGATGATCACGTTTAATACGCTGCTTAAGGCCCTGTTTTCCAGAATCCCGTTCTTTTCGGTCACAACCACCACAACACCCAGCGGAAGCCCGATCACATAAGCAAAAATTGTTGATACAACCGTCATGTAGACCGTCTCTAAAACGCCGGCGCCTATAAGTTGCCATATGCTGTCATCTATCAACTGGCGCGACCTCCTCCACCGTTAAATTCCTGGCCCGCAAAAACTGCAGCATCCTTTCGGCAGCTTTTTCATCCTCGGGCAACTGCAGAACCATCTGCCCGTACGCTTTTCCATCTATGTCCTTTGTATCTGCAAACAGGATGTTCACCGGCGCTTTGCATTCCAGGATCATTGTTGCCAATATTGGCTCAAACGAAGAATTGCCGTCGAACACCAGGCGACAACATCGGGTTCCAATAAAGCGGTCAATCTCCCTGCCATCGGGATACACCAGCCTGCGTCCGGCCGCGCTTTTGGGCGAAGCGAATATATCGCTCACATACCCCAGTTCGGCCACGCCGCCCGCGTCTATAATGGCGACGCGGGAGCATATCTCCTCTATTACGCTCATCTCGTGCGTAATCACGATTATAGTGACTCCCAGGCGGAGATTGATGTCCTTTAAAAGGGCGAGTATCTGGCGCGTAGTCGCGCTGTCCAGCGCGGAGGTCGCCTCGTCGCAAAGCAAAATTTTCGGATCGTTTGCCAGCGCGCGCGCAATGGCAACCCTTTGTTTCTGGCCGCCGGACAACTGGGCCGGATACGCGCGCGCCTTGTCCGCAAGGCCCACTGTTTCCAAAAGCTCCATCGCGCGTTTTTTGGCCTCATGTTTTTCTATTCCCGCTATTTCCAGCGCAAAAAGAATATTTCCCAGAGCCGTGCGCTGCTCCAGAAGATTAAATTGCTGGAATATCATGCCGATGGATTTCCGTACATCCCGCAGCTCCGCTTCATTAAGCGCGGAAAGCTCCCTGCCTTCGAACAGCACCCGCCCGGATGTAGGCCGTTCCAGGTAATTGACGCAGCGGACCAGCGTGCTTTTTCCCGCGCCGCTCATGCCGATAATGCCGAATATCTCTCCCGCATTTACAGAAAAAGAAACATCTTGCAGCGCATGCACTTCTCCATTATCAGACGGGAATGTCTTTCTTATGTGTTTCAGTTCAATAATGGGCGCCTGAGTTTCCATACGCTCTCCTAATACATACTAATCATATATGTTTTATTAAATCAATTATAGATCACATTAGAAAACATGTCAACCCTATTAATAAAATTTAAAAATTCAAACAAAACCCAAGTAACCATAACACTCGTGTCAACACCGGTTTGAAAATGCAGTTTTATGATGGTTAAATTTTATAGGTTAGGGGCGTCAGGACGCAGATTCAGAAAATAGAGATTTTGTCATCTGCTGCTTCTGTTTCATGAATTTCTTGCGTCCTTCGGGCGGTAAGATTCACCTTTAATATGGACAACAGTGCAGTGATGCATTTCCCAAAAAAATTATATCTCATGCTATTTCTAACAAAATTGATGTGGATTTAGTGACCTCTGCTTTCAAAGAAGCATTTTCTGTACATAATTGCATCAGTGCCTTGGCTTTAAAACTCCAAATCAGGCGGAAAGCGAATATTTTGAAAAACAGAAGAAAAAAAAGGCTGCCCGGTAATTAGACTGTCCACAAAAAACTGTTCAGTTTGCCGTCAGCATTCCAAAATTACAATAAAACTTTATCCCTCATACAGTTTTATAATGTATTAGAGGGCTGATAAATGCATTAAAAGAATCATAAATCTTCTCCTTTAAGTACCGGTAGAAAGAAAGTCACTTTTGTGCCCAAGCCGGGCTCGCTTTCCACTATAATTTTGCCGCCGTGTTCTTCTATGATATGCTTGCAGATATAAAGTCCAAGCCCCGTGCCAGTCTCATTTCTGCAGTAGCTTTGAATGTGAAAACGAGTAAAAAGCATTGATAGCTCCTCCGCCGGTATTCCCGTGCCGGTATCGGCTATTGAGGCTTCCACATAATCGCCGCTTTGTTTTGTAACGACAGCAATCGTACCCTGCACTGTATGCCGGAGGGCGTTGGCAATAAGATTTACCAGTACCTGCGTAATTCTACCCGAATCCACGTTAACCAACGGCAAGTCATGGTTTGCCCTGATCTCCAGGTGATTTCCATTTTTATTTAATACAGGAAAATGTGTCTCCACGGCCCGGTAGATCAACTCGTCGATGTGGCAGGGGCTCTTATCCAGTATCATTCGCCCCTCCTCAATGCGGGTCACGTCCAAAAACTGTCCGACCATCAGGGCCAGGCGGTCGGCCTCGGAGGCAATAATGCTCAGCCGTTCCCGCACGGCGGCATTTTCCGCCCCCAAAAGCTGGGATCGTGAAAGCTGCGCGTACCCCGATACCACCGTAAGCGGCGTTTTCAATTCATGAGACACGTTGGCCAAAAACTCAGTCTTCAGGCGGTTTAAATCTTCAAGCGTTTCCTTTTCCGCCGCAATTCTCCGCTCGGCTTCCTTTGCGTCCGTATACAGCCGGTTGCTCATAAAAAACAGGGATACCGTTTGCGCCAGTACAAAAACCAGCATTGCTATTTCGCTTACCGGGGCGTTAGATACCGTATCACCAAAAATATCGCTGTACATGATAATATCGCTCACAGCGGCCAGAAAAAACACCGCAATGCCGTACAGGGCGGCGGCCTGTTCCCCGGTAGGCCTGCGTATCGTCCAGAACAGACCGGCAACGCCGGGCACAATGCAAACAACCAGCAACGCCTGGTAGTAATGCAAAACGGATGTGTAAAAGACGGAATCGGCAAACAGCACGCAAAGGCCATAAGCGGCCGATCCTATAATAGCTGAGTATTGAATCACCTTTAAAAATTTACTTTTTGCGTACTGCCCAAGGTAAAGTGAAAGGAAAATCGTCAGCAATACGACGCTGAGATATTCCAGCATAAAGGACACATTGCCGGATAAGAACGGGAAATACGTCCATGCCTGGCTTTGAATGCATTCGCGCAGCGCCATGGCAAGGCAGGCCAGCGAAAAATACAGGGTAGCCCGCGCGCGCCAAAAAAGCAGGTAAAAACACAAAAGCAATACGGCCGCGCAAACGAGCGCGCCCATAACAAGGAGGCCTTTTAATTCGCTGGCCAGCCCGGGTGTTTGCGCTCCAGCTGCCTGCAGGTGCAACGCGGCCAGCCGTGCGCCGCTTCTGAAATGGTAAAACTGCGCCGATGCAAGGAGTATATCCATTTTTCCTCCCGCCGGAGATGCATAGCATGTAATGTTATTCTCCCACACCTCTGTATCCTGCTTGGTGGTTCCCGCATGGCCGGTCTGTCCCGCCAGTCTTCCGTTTACATATACCGTCATGGCATGCCGTCCGGATAGGGTAAGGGTCAGCGCATATACTTGGCCGGTATCCGGCAGTTTGACCACAAACCGCTGCGAAAGGTAATCGGCTCGTAGCGCATCAAAGTTGCCCGTGCTTTCCGGCACAGCAGTCTCCACAGTTTCCGGGGTCAGAAGGATATTGGGATAATAGATTGAGCCGGGAGGCAAAACGGCAGTTTCCCCCAAATCCCCAATGCCGGTCAAATCGTATATGCCGCCTCGTTCTTCCACTGTAATGCTTTCCGGTTTGCTGTTTTCCAGCCATGGCAGTCTGGCCAGCAGCATAAGCGATACAATTGTCAGTGCCGCCGCAATCAAGACAAACGCAAGGCTGTGCTTTCTGATTTGGCTATAAATCCCCATCACCCCCGGTGCATCTGTTAGTCCTATTTTAATGTATAAAAAACAAAGCCACAAGCCTCCAAAACTGTAAGTTTCAAAGCCTGCGGCTTGCTCCAAAACAGTTTTGCTATAGCATGCGGCTTTTTCCGCAAAACGCTACATATGCGGCCTAATAATCTTCGCCGTAATCACCGGGGTCGGACCATTCGTCATCGCCGTCGCCCGGATCGGAATATATATCGTACCCGTCGTCATACGCGTCACCGGGGTCGGACCATTCGTCGTTGCCGTCACCCGGGTCGGAATATATATCGTACCCGTCGTCATACGTGTCACCGGGGTCGGACCATTCGTCGTTGCCATCACCCGGGTCGGACCACGGGTCATAATCGTTCGATTCGTACCACTGTCCGTCCTCATAATAATAATAGCCGTAGTCGCCGGGGTCAGACCAGGTCACGCCGCTGCCCGCAGCATCGGGCGTGGTCCATCCGTTGCCAAAGCTGATGGCGTTCACAATATTGCTGGCAATGCCAAAATAATTTTGTATAGCGCCCTCGTCGGCCAAGGTGAAAACCGCCAGAATATAGCCCGTATGCCCATAGTAACGGCACTCCAGCACGCCGCGCACGGGCGTGTTGGCTGCCTGCTGAAAGACCTCTCCCGACATCCAGAGATAGTTTACAGCCGAATAATAGGAACCTCCGTCAACAAATTCGGTACCAATGGTTTTGATAAGCATACCGGGAAACTGGATGTCACAGATCTTAGGGGCAATCTCCGCCATTGCGGCCTGTGCTGTTTGGCTTGAGCTGAGCCGCTCATCATAACTTCCCTGCAGTTCAATCAGATCCACCATAATCACCTCATGGTTATCCGGGTCGTTGACGGCGTCAAACTGCAGAAAACGGTCGTTGGAGAGCGCCACCTTCATGGTGGATGGATAAGGAATCACCAGACTTTCAAAGCCGGGCAATGCAATGGAAGCGTCTAGCGGGTCATTGAGCGTGGGCGCGCCGGCCACTGCTTGGGCATCGGCTTCCCCATCTTCGCCCGTTTCCCCCCACTCAAACTTACCCTCAACCGTCACAGCGTCACCGTTCTTTGGGGTCACGATTGCTTCATAGCCATCGTCTGTGGAAACGAGTTTGACCACAGCGCCATCAGAAAGCGGCAGGCCGTTAAAATAATAGTAATCGTTCTGGGCATCTATGGCGATAATGGCGTATTCCTTGGTATCTTTCGGCTTCACGGACAGCTCTATGCTGTCGTTATCCTCCAGCACGTCTTTGAGTACAGATTTCCCCCAGTTCTCCTTATCGGCGGCGCCGATATGCAGCTCCGCAATATCGCAATCCAGTTTATTGGCAACGGTTACAGTCCATTCCGAAGTACTCTCGCAAGCCGCGAAGAACATGCATGCCATCACGAGCATGAGGCTGTATGCGAATATTTTTTTTACGCGTTTCATAAATAATTATACCCTCCGTCTTGTGGCTTTTACAAAGGCCGCAGGCGCCAACCTTTAGTCCTTAATCTGGAAAACCAGTTCCTTATCCAAGGCCAGTACTTTTCTTTCCTGGGTCAGCGTGGGTGAATATGATTCATCCTCATCACTTTCCATGATCAGTTTACCTTCATCCAGCTCATAGGTACCCCCGGAAACATATTCCGATTCGTCGTTGTCGTAAAGGGCCCATGTATTGTCTCCGTAAAACGTTAATTCGCAGTCCTCATCTTTCTGCATCCAGATGTAGCTCATCAGTTCATTTTGCGTAAACTCCGGAACGTCTTTTTTCGTCCCCTGCTCAAACGAAGCACCCATATCTTCGCTGGTCAGCGTCCCTTTTCCGTCAAATTCCAACACGGCTGTTTCCGACCCAACCTCCATCTTAATAGTCCCGTCCTTTTCCGTCCATTCCGCCACGTAAACGGTGTCCTGGTCGCTGTCGTACATCTCCGCCACGCCTTCATTCAAAAAGTTGATGTAGCTGTCTTTGTTGCCTTCCATATACCATGTTCCGGTTGTAAAGCTGGAGCCGCAACCACCCAGCAGAACCATTAGAGCTGCTATCATCATCACAATAATCGATTTTGTAAATTTCCTTTTCATTTTTTCCTCCTGAATTTTATTTGAAAACCCGGCATCTGGCGCCTGTTCTCTGTAAACCTTATCTCCGAACAGCAAAATTGCTTTTTGCCTGCCTCCGACTGTTAGCGGAACCACTTTTAAATATCGGCCGGCCGGTTGCCACACTCAGTCGACCGCTATTGCCAGCATAAGACCAGCGGCACAGTAAAAAAAACACAGCGCCGCAAGCGTGCCAAAAATAATTGCTAATAGAAAAAAAACCGGCGCAGCGGTTTGTTTTCTGAATCCATAGCAGACCAATGCGCTCACCAGCAGAGCCGCACCTGCCAGTGCAGAAAACCATAATTCCACCATTTCACCTCTTCATAGCGTTCAGTATGGCAGAACGCTGCCCGGCGTTACATGCCTCAAGTGCCCACGCTGCCGGTCTCCTCATCCTGGTTGACCAGCAGAACCAGTATATCTTCCAAAGCAAGCGTCGGGCCACCCTGCCAATGTATGCTTACGCCCTGATTGACCGGGCAGGGTAGCGGAATTTTCCCCCGCAGATAGGCATAGGCAGGGTTGTGCTCCAGCAGGAATCTCATGGAAAACAGGATCAAATGTCCGTTGTTCAGCTCAATATCCAGCATTTGGTCATCCAGCGTATCCACCCGTAAAATTCGCAGCATACCGTTTTCGTTGCCCTTGCCTTTCGTTTCTTTATACTCAGCATAGCAGAGATCTTTTGCCCTTTGCCGCAAAATTAACAAATCTTAATTAACGGCCGTTTCAGGCTGACTTTTGAACGCAAAAATGTTAAACTGTATATAGGTGAAATTATGAGCAAAGCAAAGGTCCTGATGATCGAGGATGAAGCAGAGGTGCTGTCCTTCAACAAAGAATATCTGGAAAGCCAGGGCTACGAGGTGGCTTGCGTGCAGACGCTGGAGCTGGCGCGTTTCCATCTTGAAGAACAGCTTCCGGATCTGATTTTACTGGATGTCATGATGCCGGACGGAATGGGTTGGGACTTCTGTGCTGAGATCAGAAAAAAAACAAACGCTCCTGTTATCTTTCTGACCTGCAGAGATGAAAACGAGAGCGTTGTAAAAGGGCTTTTGCAAGGTGGAGACGATTATATCACCAAGCCATACGATTTAAGCGTTCTGGGAGCGCGCGTCGCGGCGCAACTCCGCAGGTCCGGTATTATGAATGCCGGAAAAATTGAGCTTTTGCCTCTGGTCATCGACCTGTTGGCAGGTGAGGTTACGCTTAACGGCGAACAAATCTTGCTTACGCAAAAAGAAATACAGTTGTTGGCCTGTTTTGCCCTGTATGCCGGACGCCGTCTGAGCTGCCAGGAAATTTACAGCCGCACCTGGGGCAGTTCTGCACCCGTTTCGTCAAATACCATTGCCGTACATGTTGCGAATCTGCGCAAAAAACTTAAGCTGCACTATGGAAGCAGTTTTGAACTTAAAAATACCGGGAACGGTGAATACATATTCAGCAAAATACGGTATTAACCGCTATTATGGGCTTTATAATTGCCTTTAAGCGCCGGCACATTAAGAACGAATTATAATTTTAAAACGCGCACGAATTCTGCAGCATCTTGCGTTTCAAAAAAGGCACTCCCTGCAACTAAAACATTTGCCCCACTGTTTTTAGCCAATACAGACGCCCCTAGGTTGATACCGCCATCCACTTCAACGTCACAATTCAATTTCTTTTTATCAATTATCTGACGAATCCGGGCTACTTTTCCCAAAACACTCGCCATAAAAGCCTGACCACCAAATCCGGGTTCTACAGTTAAAACCAAAACCATACCGCATAGATCAATGAACGGAATGACTGTATCGGCAGTTGTGCTTGGTTTTATTGATACAGCCCCAAGTGCACCGGACTTCCGAATCAATTGCAGCGCCCTTAAAGTATTTTCTTCCGAGTCAGCTTCAGCATGGATTGAAATGATATCCGCGCCTGCCTGACAAAATTCATTGATATAACGAATAGGCCTGTCAATCATCAAATGCACGTCAAGCGTCATTTGTGTTACTTTACGGACGGCTTCTACTGTATTTATACCAAAAGAAAGATTTGGTACAAAAATGCCGTCCATCACGTCAATATGCAAATAGTCTGCTCCACAGGCTTCCAAACGATGAATATCGCGCTCCAAGTTTACAATGTCTGCGGAAAGAATAGAGGGCGCTACTTTTATCATTACATACGCTCCTTATACCCGGCATTACATTGGAATAGGTGAAAATCCGCCTTCGCCATTTTAAACAGAATCTTCATTATATTTTCGCAACCTGTATTGTTAAATCATAAAGGGCGCAGTACTGCTTATATTTTCTGTCCAGGTTGCCGCTATTCTGTGGTTCGTACCTTTTTTCAATTTCAATTACGCTTTTTGCCGCCTCCTCGTAATTATAAAATATGCCTTCCGATACGGCGCATATAATAGCCGCGCCATAACAGGCCGCCTCTTTTTCCTTTAAAATTACAACAGGAAGGCCGGTAATATCCGCTTGAAGTTGGCACCAAATATCAGATCTTGCTCCTCCGCCTGTTGCAATTATATAGTGTACATCCGTACCTTTTGCCTTGATGTATTCGCAGTTCTTTCGAAGCAAAAACGCAACGCCTTCCATAACGGCATAAGCCATATCATATGCGTCGTGCTCCGCCCTCAAACCATAAAACACACCGGATGCCCTGGAATCAAATTCAGGAGCATTCGTACCTACAATATACGGAAGAAACAACAGCTTTTTGGGGCGTTCTCTCTGTCTTAACCGATCATCCAGGTCACCAAACGCAATATCCTTCATGCAAATGCTTTTAAACCATTCCAGGCAGACGCCGCCGCTTTCGGCAACAGGCAGCATAACATAGGTTCCCGGAATAAAGCCGTAATGCATAGCAACGCCGGCTTTTTTGGCGGATGGCTTATTGGCCATTATTGCCAATGCCATCACCGTTCCCATAGAAAGACTTATGCCCCCTTCTTTCACATTTCCGGTACCGATCATACCGCAGAAATGGTCCAGAGTTCCCACATTCACCCTTACCTGCTCTGTCAATCCTATCCGTTGGGCAATGTCTGCCTGCAGCGTCCCCGCTTCAGTACACGGCTCTGCCAGCGGCGGCAGCTGAGATTCTGAAACGCCACAGAAATCAAGCATTTTTTTCCAATAGCACTTGTTATAAATATCAAAATAAAAGGTAAATGTGGCTATAGAACAGTCCGCCAGCATTTTACCGGTGAACCTGTAGACAATAAAGTCCTTTAAAAGCATATACGTGGCTGCCTGATGAAATATTTCCGGTCTATTGCGTTTGAGCCACAAAATTTTTGTAGCCGGCCAAGTAGGCAAAACGGCAAGCTGCCCGGTCGTTGCTTCACATTCTTCATGCGAAAACGCTTTTTCTATCATTGCGCATTCTTCTTGCGATCTTTCATCCATCCAGGAGATCGCATTCATTAAAGGCTTTCCATACTGATTCAGCACGATAAGAGATTCCGCCTGGCCTGTAAAAGAAATTTGTTTTATCTCCAGCGAATTTACCGCCGGATCTTTGCACAAGCCGGCAATCATGGAGATTAAAGAATCAAAATACGCATCCGTATCAAACTCTACGAAACCGCCTTCCCGATGATAAACAACAGGCTCTTTCCTCTGCGCGATACAATTAAGATTTCTGTCATACACTGTCGCTTTTACATTGGTGCTTCCTAAGTCAACTGCAATGAATTCCACGCTCTTTTCCCCCGAGTAGCTCAAAGCCTTAAAACGATCCGATTGATCCAACATTAACTCCACAATTTACCGATAACCTTCAGTGTTTCTTCTACCAAGACATCGCCTCCGTCAGGGCCGCAGCAGGTGGAAGCAGGCTTGCTGCTGTATGAACCGCCGTTCACTGCATCTCTTGTCGGCAGATAACCGCCCAGGCCGTTTGAGAGCTGAATAATAAATACCTGTTCCGCTTCAGCCCTTGCTTTGATCCGTTGCGCAAACTCATGGTATAATTCAAACGGATTCGTTGCTACTGCAATATTGCCGATCCTTAAAATATGGCATTTAAACGAATACTTATCGGAAACGTTCTGCTGCTCATAACGAATCACAACACCCTGAGGCTCAAAAGCGGCGACAATATCCTTCATAGTCATAGGATTCTCTTTTGAATACTTTGCTTTGATTTCACCAACCTGTTTCATGGCTTTCCTGTAGTCCTCTTCGCTCACCTTTCTTATCGGCAACTTCATCTCTAAAACTTGATGCTCAAATACAGGTACGTAATCTATGTAATTCTTTGCCGTTTTATAGCCTCTCGCAACCGCTTCCGAAATTCTGGCTGCAATTTGCTGACACTCCAGTGTCATATCAAAATTACGAAACACCTCTTTTGTTTGCCCGCCCCATTCCAAAAGAGCTTCTTTATTAGTTTTGCTGATTTTTACAAGATCTATTGGAGCAATATCCCCGGCCGCTCCGCATACCGGCAGTATATAAATATTTCCGAGTTTTTCCCTAATCTCGCTCCTGGTCGGGCACCAATAATCAGCAGAAATAAAGCTATGAAGTTCATAGACCTGGGAAGGGCATGGAACATTTACAACCACGCCTGTCAATTCACCGCTCTTGTTCCACGTATATAACATCTCAACAGCATTATCAACACCGCCTTCAAACCGAACAAAATCCGGCCTGGAGCAATCGCCGTACATAATACTTTCTTTTTCGCCGTTAAGCATAAATACAGGCCTGCGGTTAAATCCAACAACGGCATAATCATGCGCGTTACTGACGCCACCCTCTTTTCGGCTTTCCCAAGCGCGAATAATCAGCTGGCCTATTACGTCTACAAAATATTTTTGTGCTTCATCAAATGAAAGCAGATTTAGAGGCAAGCCGATCTGCGGAAGTATCTCTTCCCCATAGACATGCTCGTTTTCATCGCGCATAAAATCACTAAAAAAATCGGTTGAGTTATGGCTATGGGTCACATTGAAAGAAACCTTATTAAAGTCTATTTCCTTATATTCTTTCAGCATTTCCCTTAATTGATCGAAAGCGTGAACGGGAACCTCCGTCATATCCATAGAAACAAAAGTCGTCTGTTCAATACCGTTTTCAATGACCATAGCAGTCGCGGTAATAGGATCGTGTACATATTGTGAAACGCGCTGGTACATCTGCCCAAGCATTATAACAGGACGAGTAGGTGTAATGCTGGATTGTGCCCAACCGATCTTGATTTTCTGTTTCATCATTTAATCATCTACCCCAAAAGTTATTTTATATCATTTCAATATCATTGAGCTTACAGAAATCCCTTAGAGCCTCAGTATAATCGCCGTAAGCAACAATAACATGCTGGCTTGAAACCTTTTGTGCAAACTCTTCAACACTACAGTCATCCGGGAAAACCTCCAGACTAGGCAACTGGGGAGCAGGCGCTTCCCAACCGCACTCTTCCCACTTTGCGGGAGTCTTTGCGTCCGCCGTATAAACATGCATTTTATATTTTCCATTTATATAAATCAGACGAGTACAGGTTACATAGCCGGTTTTAACTTTGGAAACATTGAGCAACGATGCAGACAGCAAACCAAAGGCTGTGGGAAGCACCATTACATCGCCTTGTGTCGCCGATTGTGTAATAAAATCCGGTACGCCGATCAGCATGCTATTTGCAAAGAATTCATAATATTCTAAATATGGAACCGTCTGACCAGATATATATTTCATGATCAACTGCGTTACAGCACCCATTACATCATTTTCCGGTATAGTGAGCACACCGTAATAGTGTTCTAGCAGCATAAACACCATGGCAGGCGGAAAACCCAGCAGTTTCTTCATCCCGTCAACATCAATCAAAGAAATTGCCTCATATCCCCGTTCTTTGATCTTTTTGCCAATTGCAAGCGCATATTTAATCCCCTGCTCAATAACCATATCGTCACAAGGCTTGACAAAATTCCAGAATTTTTTTACATAATCCAAGGCTTCCTGTATTTGAGCCAAGTCCAAATGCTCCATGTTTTGCAACATTTCAAGCATTTCAAATGGCTCTACTTCCACGCCTATCTTTCCGCGCAGCGAATTTCCTTCATATTGAGTCCCGTACAAAAGCATATCCCTGTACCCCATGGTACCCACGCGGGCTTTTCGAAGGCAATTCGCTGCATAACAGGCAGAAACAAAAGCATCAATCTTTTGGAATGGAACAGGCTGATTTATTACACTGTACACATATTTAAAAGTATAACCTAACGCTTCCAAAACTGGCCTAACCGCAGTCGTGCCCGCCTGCGGAGCTGTAGTTACCAGATGTCCGTTTTCATGCCACCCGCAAAGGCCCCAAAGCAATATTGGAACGTGCCGAAAAGCATCGGTAACACGTATAACAGCATGAGTCGGGATCCAACCGGCAACACAGACAATCAAACAATCCATTTCAAACTGTTTTAATTTCTTTACAGCATTATCAGCGGTTTTATATTCAATATCATCTATAACAATCCCAGTATCTAAAATGTCGTAATTCAGCTTTGTTAGGGACGCAAGTGCTTCATCATGTTTTATCTGAAGTTTATCATAAGGTGTATTTATTTCGCCAAAACACACAAAACCTACCTTTTTATCAGACATCTTTGTCACTCCTCGTTTTCAATTACTACCTATTTGGAGAACTGGTTGAATTCCGAATAATCAGCTTGCTCTGCAACGAAACATTTTGCACCACATGCGCAGATGGGTTTCCAATGTTATCTAGCAATAATTTCGCAGCGATGACTCCCATTTTTTGGACCGGACTGTTGACACTCGTAATCTGAACAGGGAGATATTCATCTAAAACAAGATTATCAACGCCCACAATGGAAATATCATCCGGAACTTTAATTCCTTTTTCAAAAAAAGCGCGCATTGCGCCAAAAGCCATCTGGTCATAACTCGTAATGACCGCTGTTGGAAGCTCTTTTTCCTGCAACAGCTCGCAAGCGCGCAAATAACCTCCCAATTCGAATCTTTCTTTGCCTTTTTTAACAAACTTAGGATTAATCTCAAGGCTGTTTTGTTTCAGGACTTCGCATAAGGCGTCATATCTGACATTTGAATTAAATTCTCCCAAATAGCCTATTTTCTTATGACCCAGCTGCTTCAAATGTTCCACGGCAAGACGCAGTACATTATCTGTTTTTACATAAATGGAATCAATGGCATAAGGGAATTTGTACTCAGTAAAAAGTACTGTCGGAACCCCTTCAGCAATGATGCGCTTACATAATGATTCGGTTAAAAAAGTAACGCCGCTTATAAACAGGCCCTTAATATCATGCTGAAGCATATTTTCATATGCGTTTAAAACGCCTTCCGTAGTAAAGCCGCTTAGCATTGTAATTGTTGAGTACCCATATTTACTTATTTCATCATTTAAAGAATGCATTAACTCAGCATAATAGTGACTCCGAACTTCAGGCAGAACGATACCGATTGATTTTGTATTTTTTGATGTTTTCTTAGAGCGGTATCCTATCTCATAAGCTGCCGTTTTTACACGTTGTGCAGTTGATGCACTAATTTCGGGGCTGCCGCTTAATGCCTTCGAGACTGACCCCACAGTCACTCCTGCTTTATCAGCAATATCTTTCAGCCTTACCATATCCAACCTCGATTGTTTTATGGGGCCTGATACTAGATATACACCTAGACAGGCCCCCATAAAACCCTATTTTATTTCAAAGGAGTCCCCTTTTTATTGATTGCAGCTTGCAGCACCGCTTTATAGTCAGCAACATTGGAAGAATCAATCAATACAGTACCCGAGTCATTATCCTTGTTAAAGGAACTTGCATTGCCGTTCTGTAAATATTCGGCAGCCATACGTACGCTCTCGTATCCCCTTTTATAGAAGTTTTGAGCCAAGGTAGCCCATTCGGTACCTTTGGTAATATTGGCAATTGTCTGATCAGTTGCATCAATATCGAGAATCAGAACTTTCTTATTCATCTCGGCAGCCACCTGAGCCGCAGAAGGTCCGCCGGTACCCTCAAGCATCAGAACCACATCGATTTCCGGGTAAGCTTTAAAATCCTGTTCAAACTGAGTAACGGCTTTTGAAGCGTCCGCGTTATCCGCATCTTTGGCAACTACCTTAATGTTGGGGTAATTCTTTGCTATCGCATCTTCAAACCCTTTTGCTTGTTCCATCTGGTTTGCTGCTGCAAGATTAGCGAACATGATAAGCACATTTGCTTTGCCGCCGGTCTTTTGGGCAATCATTTCGGCAGCAGTCTGACCATATTTAATATTATCCGTACCAATCATAGCGACATAGTCATCCGCATTGGTTGGAGCGTTACTTGTACAAAAGTTTGGAATGCCCGCTTGACGGATCTTACTCATTGATGCCATGAAGGACGGATCCCAAGGCTCGGTAATTATGGCGTCGGGATGCATAGCAATTGCATTATCAAAGTTGGTTACAGTGGTACCTACAAGATCACTGTCTCCCATAGGCGGCCCGATAATATCCAGCTTTACATTATAATCTGCGGCTGCCTCTCTGGCAGCTTCAGCCTGCTGCTCATATACCGGATGTCCAACAATTGCGTTAACCAAAACGATATGGGGCTGTTTCGCCGACGATCCTTGTGAACTTGCGGCTGCTGCGGATTCACTAACCGGAGCACTGCTGCTGGCCGCCTCTCCACTCGTCGCAGCGCCTGCTTGGGCTCCATTGCCAGAACACGCTACCAGAGATAAGAGTAGGCTAGCTACCAAGATCAAAACAAAAATCTTTCTCATGTTTTTTCCTCCTTTTTATTTGACGGGATTCCCCGTTTGAAGCCACATCAGCCATTTGTGGTTATACGCAAAAACTTCTCTTCATCGGCGTCTCCCCGCCCTAATTCCGCCTTTTGCCGGCCTTCGGACAGCACAATAAAGCGGTCGCACATCCCAACAAGTTCGGGCAGTTCAGAAGAAATCATTACAATTGCCATACCTTGCTTAGCTAAATCGGACATGATCTGATATATTTGGCTCTTTGCGCCAACATCAATGCCTCTCGTAGGTTCATCCAAGAGCAACACGCGGGGCTCAGTCATAAGCCATTTAGCTAAAACTACCTTTTGCTGGTTACCTCCGGACAAATTCAATACGTCGTCAAGTTCATTGCGAACTTTTATACTGAGATTCTGAATATATTTAAGTGCATACTCTTTTTCTTTTTTCTTCTGAAGTATGTATCTCCGTGAAATTTTATTAATGCTGGCCAGCGAAATATTGCCCGCTATATCCAAAGTCGGTACATAACCGTTTATTTTGCGGTCTTCGCTCAGCAATACAATCCCTTTTTTTATGGCGTCACGAGGATTCCTGATCTGAACTTTCTTTCCTTCCAAATAAATATCTTTTGAAGCCGCCTTAATCGCGCCGACAATCGCATTGACAGTCTCGCTCCTGCCTGAACCTACCAGGCCTACAAGACCTAATATCTCACCCTTATGCAAATTGAAAGATACATTATCTACAATATTTTTACCTGGGTTAAACGGATGAGGAACGACTAAATTTTCTATTCGTAAAACTTCTTCTCCAATTTGAACATCTTCTTTGGGATACATGTTAACAATTTTGCGGTTTACCATTTTTTCTACAATATTATCCGCCGTTACTTCTTTAATATCGTTGGTACTAACATTGCACCCATCCCTTAGGACAGTCACTCGATTCGCCAGATACATTACCTCTTTAATTTTATGACTGATATAAATACAGGAAATGCCTTGATCACGCAACTTAAAAAGGTTTTCAAACAAATGCGCTACTTCTTTCTCTGTAAGTGCACTTGTCGGCTCATCCAAAACGAGAATTCTAGGATTCCTGGACAACGCTCTGGCAATGGTAACCATCTGCAGTTGGCTAGTAGACAGATCACTTACGGGTTGCTGAACAGAAACATCAAGACCGACCATATCCGTGTAAATTTTTGCTTCCTCAAACATCCTGTTCCACTGTACAATGCCGCTTTTGACCGGAATGCGTCCCAAAAAAATGTTTTCGGCAACGCTTAAATCAAGATGGGCGCTGATCTCTTGATAAATCATTTCGATTCCACTAGACTCAGAATCAGCCGGGGTAGCAAAATTCTTCTTCGAACCTTCTATCCATATCTCACCATCATAAGACATATGAGAATAGCTGCCGCTGAGAATTTTCATCAATGTGGATTTTCCTGCACCATTCTCTCCCACCAACGCTAGAATCTCATTTTTCTTTAAATTGATCGAAACGTTTTTTAGCGCCTGGACACCGCCAAAACTTTTCGTTATATTTTTCATTTCCAGCAAATATTCTGACACAGTAAACCCTCCCTTATTTTTTAAAGCGGATTCTAAAATATTCCAAAGAACAAGCCAATAACAATACAATACCGAGAACCAACTGTTGCCAATAAGAGGATATCTGAATAATGGTCATACCGTTTGAAATCATCGCCATAAATACAGCACCTAAAAATGCGCCATATATTTTTCCTACACCACCGGCTAAGCTTACACCGCCGATAACACAGGCTGCAATAACAGTCATTTCAAAGCCGGAGCCTACGTTTGGCTGGCCCGAACCCAAGCGTGCCGCCATTAATATACCGGTCAATGCGGCAAGTAAACCAGTCAGCACATATGCGCTATAACGAATTTTATTTGTAGGGATACCCGCCAAACGAGCAGCTTCCACATTACCGCCAACCGCGAAGAGCATTCGGCCATATACCGTATACCTTAATACCAGAGTAGCAATAACACCCAGGGCAACCGCAATAATGACCACATAAGGGATACCAATAGTACCAATCATCAAACTGCCCTGACCTATTGCATTAAAGCCGTCGGGAAGAGGATAAACCGCTTGGCCTTTTTGAAAACCAAGCACAAACCCTCTGGCCAAATACATTGTTGCCATGGTGGCTATAAAAGGATTCAGATTAACAACCTGTACAAAAAAACCATTGACACAGCCTACGGCGACGCCAACCAACAAAGAAATAGCAATTGCCAGAGGAATTGGAATGCCCGCCGTCATAAGAAGGCCGCAAACAACGCCGGCAAGTGCATAAACCGCGCCGACCGACAAGTCCCATCCTCCCGAGATCATCAAATATGCCATTCCAATCGCGGTAATAAAAGTAAATGAAGTAGTCCTCAAAACATCCGTCATGTTTCCAACGGTCATGAAATTGTTCCCAAACGAAAAGATAATAACCGCAACAATTAAAGGAATAATTACTCCCATTTCTCTTATACTGAATATTTTACTCAACCAACTATTAGACTTGTCTGCGTTCCCCATTACTGTCTCCTCCATTAATATTAACAAGTTAAGTGTATTCACGAAATATTTCGCCAGTAGCAATAAGCTCATTCTAAATTATATATTTCTAAAATGCAAGTAATATTTTCATTTTTCTTTCTATTAATTTTTTATTTTTATTTAATCGCAAATATTATTAGATGGTTTGTTTTTTTGCGCTTTTTTATACATTATTTAATTGCAAGAAAAAAATATTTTAAGTGAATTTTTTGGTTAATTAACGAAAAAACCGGCCATAAATTTTCGTTTGCCGGTTTTCTTGATCATGTTGTAATTCTTATATCAAATTTCAATCATTGAAGCGCCGCATTGTTAGGTTTCTTCAGTTTGAAAGTAATCAGCACAACGCACACTACCCCTCCCGCAAGCGCCGTCGCCGCTAAAAACAAAAAGGCGGTGCTTATATTAAAGCAATCTGCCATTATCCCCATTAAAACAGGATAAACAGCTCCGCCCAATCCACACCCCGAACTCATTAGCCCTACAGATTCGCCTGTATTTTGAGGGAATTGTTTTGCCGCCAATCCTATTAAAGTTGACCAGATAGGACCAAATGCCGCGCCTGTTAGAGCGCATACGGCAAGCGAAAGGTAAACTTCCTGAGAAAAAGCCAGCACCGCAAACAATGCACAGGCGAGCATAAAACATACAAGCAATACACGGTAATGCGGCTGCCTTCTGGTTCCGCTCACCAGGCGGGATGCAGCCATCCCTATCCAATATGCGGAAATTGCATAAGCTCCAAGGCTGGCTTGCGAGAATTTTGAATAAAACAAAGTCTCTGTAAAATATCCGATTCCATTTTCAAGCCCGACATACAAAATAATCAATACAAGCAATATTACAAAGACGGGAGATTTCATAAATTTTCCAATTTTAAAGATGTTTTCAGTTTTATTCCGGCTATCACTTAAGGGAATTTTGGTTTTAATTAAGAGAAACAGCAGAAATAAATAGGCGGCTGCGCATATAAAAAACAGCGTACGCCAGCTTGAATTTTTTATGCCCCAATTAACAATAACAGGGCCTAGAACCGCGCCTACGCTAAGCATACATTGGCATATATTGATATACCTTATATTCTTTTCAGGATATAAATCCGTAATCAGTGCAGAACTTACGCTTTCACAAACGCTATAACCTGCGCCGATCAAGAAAGCCCCAATAATAAATATCCAAACGGAACCCGACAGCGCTGCTATTGCACACCCTAAAATAAAAACAATGACGAAACCTACCAGCATGGGCTTTTTGCCTGTTTTATCTGCCAACCTGCCAAAGAAAAGCGGCATTACAATAACGCTCATATATTGTGCCGCCGCCAAAAATCCCATACCGATTTTCGTTGTGTTGAATTCTCTTGAAATATCAGATAGAACGAACTGAAATCCTCCTACTTCAAACCCAATAAAAAGCATTAAGCATGCTGACAAAAATACCGGCATCCATCTACTCGTCTTTTCCGTAAAAAACCTCTACTTTCTTTTCCTGAAGCCTGCTTAAGAATTGCAAATCTGCTTCTTGATCCGTAACCAGAATATCCATATTTGAAAGATCAGATACATGTAAGAATCCTTCACGTCCCAGTTTACGGCTGTCCGCAACGATCACCGTCTTTTTTGCCCGATCCATCATAATTCGGTTTATTACCGCTTCTTCCGCATGGTATGTAGTTAATCCATTTTCAAAACAAACGCCATCCATTGATAAAATCGCATATTCAGCCTTATATTGTCTCAGTTGCTCTTGCGCATCACTGCCATAGGTAAAAGAATACTGCGTATTAATCTCTCCGCCCAATAAAATAACCCGGAAAGTCGGATAAGCCCCTAGCTCCGAAGCAACCATTAGCGAGTTTGTAACGATATTTAATTTTTTACGTTTTTTCAGTTCAATCGCAGTATAATACGTGGTGGTACCGGAATTGATTAAAATTGTATCACCGTCGCGAATTATATCGGCTGCCGCCGATGCAATGCTTTTTTTTGCTTCACTGTTCTCCTGTTTTCTTCTCAGAAATTCTAAATTATAATAGTTTCTTACAGTCTGAACAGCGCCGCCCTGAATACGTTCAAGGTATCCATCCTGCTCCAGAGCGTCTAAATCACTACGGATCGTAACCGTTGTGGCTCCCAGTTCTTCGCTGAGCTGCGTTACCCGTACTTGCCCGTCACGGTTTAAAATCTCTAAAATTTTGTTTCTGCGCGCATCTATCTTCAAGTCTCCCACTGCCATTTTATCCCCTCCAAAATATAAATATAATCAATCAATTTATATATTTTCACCATATCACAATACGAACCATTTCGAAACTAATTTCTTATTTTTCTTGATTCAGACGTTCTCCAACGGCGCCGCCCGGATGAATCAATGCAAATTGCTCATTTTGGTAATTTGTTTTCTCTACCAAAGCAGATTGCAGAGCATCAAAAATTGCCGAAAGAACTATAAAGCTTGTCGTCCCCTGACTGTTGTACTTATCCGTTTCGCGGCTGACATGCATGGCAATTACGATATCGGCGCCTTTTGCAAGCGGAGAATTTATATTTTCAGTCAAAGCAATGACAGTGGCTTGTTTTTCTTTGCAAACTTCCATAATAGGAAGAAGTTCCTTCGTCTTACCGCCTCTGGACGCAAGCAGCATAATATCGCCTTTCTTAATAAAGCCCATAGCCCCATGAACAGCTTCAGCCGGAGAAATAAAACGCGCAGGCCGCTCTATACAACACATCAAATGGGCAAAATGTTGGCATGCAATCCCTGAATGGCCGCAACCGCTGGCTCCAATTCTTTCCGCCGTTGCCAGCGCATCTATAGCACGCGTAAATTCTTTCTCATCAATATATTTGAATTGTTCATATAAACAATCAGCTTCAATCTTAAATGATTCTTTTGCCTGTTCCATTGCTGCATCCATCCTGAACAGCCTCCCTTTAATCTTTGTGGCTTCAACATTTTTTACAAAATATTGTTTATATTATAATATTTTTTGTATAGGAAATCAATACGAAAATTTTTAGAAAATATTATTGACTTATTTTTTTGTTTTTTTTATAATAATTAAAAACAATAAAAAAGGATGTGCACGATGAATAAGAATTCGCAAATAAAGCCCCCTTTTTTTGAAATCGGACCAAAGTCCTATCTTTATGGAGATGACGTCCTGACTTTAGCCAAGGCTGCCGATGCAGCTGCTAAAAAATATGACGTTGATATCATCTTTACTACACCGGTTGTGGATATTCGCCGGATTGCAGAAGCAACCGAACGTATTTTTATTTTTGCTCCCCATATGGATCCTTTGCGCCCTGGCCGCGGTTTGGCCGATACACTCGCCGAGTCCTTGGTTGCCGCCGGCGCAACCGGGGTCATGCTCAACCATTGCGAAAAGCCACTGTCCCTTAGCGTTTTAAATCAAACCATTAAAAGGGCCGATGAAGTCGGACTCACTACAATTGTCTGCGCAGATTCAATTGCAGAAGCCAAAGCAGTTGCATGCCTTGGCCCAAATATCATAGTTGCGGAACCATCCGAATTGATTGGAACAGGCAAAACGAGCAGCACTGATTATATAGCGGCAACAACTTCTGCCATTAAAAATATTAACTCCAAGATTCTGGTGCTGCAGGCAGCTGGAATCAGCAATGGGCAAGACGTATATAATGTAATTCGTTCCGGCGCAGATGCAACAGGCTCTTCCAGCGGAGTTACAAACGCTCCCGACCGGGCAGCCATGGTTGAAGAGATGATCAGTTCAGTACGGCGCGCTTGGGATGAATTATATTTATAAATAATAATTTTTAAGTTTTTGGAGGTCGAAAAGATGGATTTTAAAGTCGTTCAAAAGGAGCTGGAACTACAGTCCAGGGGATGGATACCAACATTTCACGATGTGTCGAAAGAGGTGCGCGAAATTATTGCTGCTTCAGGCATAAAAAACGGCACTTGCTGCATCGCGTCCCACCACACGACTTGCAGCGTTATGGTGCAAGAATGCTCGCACGATATAGATTCATTTGATCTAGAGTACCTGCAGCACGATTTACTTGATATTATGAGAAAAATGATTCCGGATTTTGCTGAAGAGCACCAATACCGTCATCCGGGCCCAATTCATGCCCAGTTTGGCCGTCACGTCGGCGAACCGGGAGACTTTACGAGTATGAATACCGATGGGCACCTGCGCTCCGTATTCTTTGGGCGAAGTGAAACAATGACGATCAAAGATGGAGAACTGGATGGAGGCGAATTCGCCCACATTTATTTTATTGATTGGGATCATGTGCGTGCCCGTCATCGCCAGTTGAATATTACCGTTATGGGTACCAGCGATGAAATTATTGATCGCAAATGGAACAACGGTAAAGTCATTGATACACTGCGCAAATATACTGATGAAGAAAAAGAATATATGAAGCAGTTTGATCTTCAATTAAAAAGATAATATCTCTGCAGACATTTCTTTTGTGGCGTTGGTAGATTTAATAGATCAAGGATATGGTTCCTTGATCTATTATTTTCTGTAAGATTGAGCATAGATGTTCCCTTACTATTGTAAGAAGCGCAGCGGAACCCTTTTAGTTGCGAAATCATATGAATTTAATTTTATTTGACTTGTTTTGATAGGGGCATACCAGTCTCATCAAAATATTTTTTTCTAAAACGCATCGCTACATTTACCAGTGAGATCATTACCGGCACTTCAATCAGAGGACCGATTACCGCTGCAAAGGCCTGGTCCGAAGCGATACCAAACACCGCAACCGCGACCGCAATGGCCAGCTCAAAATTGTTACTGGCGGCAGTGAAAGAAAGAGTAACAGTTTGATTGTAAGGTAAGCCCTTCTTGTATGACATATAGAAGCTGACCAGGAACATTACCGCAAAATAGATCAGCAGCGGAATAGCGATCCTGAGCACAATGTACGGTAAGGAGATTATAAACTCGCCCTTCAGGATGAACATCACAACAATCGTATACAGCAGCGCGATCAGCGCGATTGGCGATATCTTGGGAAGAAACTTCTTTTCATACCACTCTTTGCTCTTTTTCTTAAGTGTCAGAAAACGGGTCAAAAACCCTCCTGCAAAAGGAATACCTAAATAAATCAATACGCTTTTGGCAACGTCCAGAATAGAGACGTTGACAACCGTCCCGCCCCAGGAAAGCCCAAGCCACTGCGGCAGCACAGTTACAAATATGTAGATATATACCGAATAGAATATGATCTGGAAAATGGAATTCAAAGCGACCAGCGCAGCGCAGTATTCGTTGTCACCTTTGGCCAGCGTATTCCAAACGATCACCATTGCGATGCACCGGGCAAGGCCAATGACGATGAGGCCTATTGCATAATTGGGCAGATCATGCAACAGCAGGATCGCAAGCACAAACATGAGCACAGGGCCTACGAGCCAGTTTTGGATGAGAGAAAGCCCCAGCACCTTTTTGTTCCTGGCTACCTTGCCTATTTCCTCATACTTGATCTTCGCCAGGGGCGGGTACATCATAACAATAAGTCCCATTGCGATAGGCCATGAAATCGTACCGGTACTCATTCCCTCCAGCGTCTTTGAAAGCCCCGGAAATAAAAAACCTCCAAGTACGCCTGCGGCCATTGCGATAAATATCCACAGTGTAAGAAACCGGTCTAAAAAAGATAATCTGACTTCTTTATTTTTATCCATTGCAATATCCTCCCCACTATTTATTGTACAAAACCGGATTTGGTATTTTCATTTTCATCCGGATACATCGTACTAAAATTTTTATATCCGCCCGAAAGGTTATAAACCATTTTAAATCCCCTGCCGATCAATACATTCTGCGCCGCGTTTCCGGTCACGCCCTTGTTGCAGTAGGTTATGACAGACACATTCTTTTCTATTCCGCTTAAAGCTGCCCTCAGGTCTGCCAGCGGTATATTGATTGCAGATTTGATATGCCCTTTTTCATACGTGCTTTGCGCCCTGGTATCAATGATCACGCAGCGCTCACCTGATTTCATCAAGGCATGCAGCTCATCCGGCGTAATCAGCGGGCTGTTTTGCCGTATTGTGTTATCAAGTATCATTCCGGTATAATGCACCGGGTCTTTGGTGGTGGCGAACGGCGGCGCGTACGCGAGGTCCAGATGAAACAGGTCCTCTGCTTTTGCACCGTAGGTCATTGCCGTCGCAAATACATCTATCCGCTTGGCAACACCCGCGTAGCCGATTATCTGAACGCCCAGTAATCTGCCTGTCTTTTTATCCGCAACAGCCTTAATGACCATCTCCTGCCCGTGCATATACTCAGGCCTGTTCGGTTTGATGTTGTGGCATACTGATGTCTCAATTCCTTCCAATTTGGCCTGTTCTTCTCCAAGCCCTGTCTTGGCTACCGTCATGTCGAATACCTTGTAGATTCCCGTACCAAGTACTCCTCTGAAAATCAGGTCGCCGCCAGTCATCCGGTCGCCCGCTATCCTTCCTGTCTTGTTTGCCGTTGATCCCAGTGGGCAGTACACCGGCTTGCCGCTTATGATATTTTCAACTTCTATACAGTCTCCGCAGGCATAAATATCCTTAAGGCTTGTTTCCATGCGCTCATTAACGGCTATGGCCCCAGTAGTTCCCAACTGAATTCCTGTTTTGCCGGCAAGCGCTGTATTGGGAATAATGCCTGCAGCCAGCAGCACCAAATCCGCCGGTATCTCCTCTCCGTTTGCAAGCAAAACCTGATTTTCCGTAATCTGCTCAACAGAAATGCCGGTTATATGACCAACGCCTTTTAAGTCCAGGTACTTCTTTAAATGGGCAGACATATCACGGTCCAGCCAGGGAGATATCGTTTGCTGCTTTTCCAGTAATGTAACATGGATACCCCGGTTCACCAGGCTCTCGCACATTTCCATGCCAATAAAACCGGTCCCGATAATCACAGCATTTTGGGGCGCATTTTTCTCGATATAAGCATCAATCGCCTGCATATCCCTAATGTTGCGCAGAACAAAAGCATTGTCCCGGTCTGCGCCTTTAATGGGTGGAACCGCAGCGATGGCTCCCGTTGCAAACAGGAACTTGTCGTAGGTATCGTTGAATATCTGCCCATTTGCCAAATCTTTTACCTGCAGTGTCTTTGTCGCAGGATCAACAGAAATTACTTCATGCCCCGTATGTATATCCACGTTGTATTTTGTTTTAAAAAACGCGGGATCACGCGGATACAGTTCGGCTTCTTCTTCCACTTCTCCCCCCAGGTAATAAGGCATACCGCATCCTGAGTAGGATATATACCGGTCTTTTTCGTATATTGTAATCTCAGCCTCTTCGGTATTCCGCCTTGCTTTTGCGGCGGCGGAAGTACCCGCGGCAACCGCTCCAATAATAATAATCCTCAAAGAGTATCTCCCTGCCTTCTATCACCAATACACTAAAGTCGGGGCTTATCACTGCATTTCAGCAGCAGTCTCCGCCACCCGAGCAGTCGCAACTGGGTTCCTCTCCGGTAAACCAACTCTTGATAATTGCAGCCGCGCATCCAACGCTCGCCTCCACAGAAATTGCGTCTGCAGGGCAATTCTTTGCGCACGCGCCACATTCCATGCAGCTATTTTTGTCTTTTATCTGCGCTTTTCCCTCGTTAACGCCGAATACGCGGTGCGGGCAAACCTCGGCGCACCTTCCGCAGCCGATGCATTTCTCAACTGATAAATTCAGAGTCGCAACATTTTTTAGATATTTATGTTTCATAACGTCCTCCTAAGCCAAAAAGCCCTTAATCAGCACCAGCACGGTTCCCACAACAGACAAAGAAATAATGAACGGCAACGAGATTTTCATTTCCTTGATGACGCCGGAGAAGGACGTATAGGTTGACGAGCCAGTGAAATTCATTGCAATATATGCTGAGATGGCTGGCAATACCAGCAGATACCCAAGCCCTAAAAGCAGATTGCCCGGAGCAAGCCATCCGCTTAAAGCTGCATATGCCGCTGTCCAAACAGCTCCAAGAAGCCAGCCTTTCCACGCAAACGCCTTGCCTGGTATAAACGGTAGGAGTAGCGGCGTTAGTACCGCTCCCGCAATTACGGCTCCCACGCCAATGATGAAATCATTAAAGCCAAAAGGCCTTGCCGCAAACAAATTCAGTATAAACAGCGCTCCAAACACCATTAACAAAGGCTTAGCTACCTCAACTAGCTCCATGGGTGCGAGTACAAGCCTATCCCCTGCCGTGAACCGTACAGTACGCATGGCTTCAGTTGCTTTGAAACCGGAATGGATAAACTCCTTTATGTTTTTTGCTCTTACCGGACCGTATACAACTGAAAAACCGGTCTTGCGTACAACTTCATGGGCGCTCACGCCGACTGCGCCAAGCTGGGGCAAAATGAGATTTCTGTGCGATACGATTTCAGATAACCCGGTTTTTGATATGCGATTAATAAGCTCGTCAGTGCCGAATGTGCCTTTTCCTGCGGCGCACCAGACGTTGACGCCCTTTGTATCCAATATCAAAAGCCAGCAATTAAGTCCAGATAGTTCTTTCCGCAAAGTATCAAATGTCAATTTATAATTTGCGCTTACAAGCACTGGAGATGAATTGTCCGGCGAACCAACGGCATAAATACCGGGATTAATTCTGTAATCCATTCTTCCTATGTTCCAGCGCACTTTCCATGCTCCGAGCGTGTCTTTAAATCCGGTCTTGGTTGAAACGACAGGCACTTTGCCTTTTGAAGCGGAGAGCAAGCCCGTTACCCACGTATCCTCTGTTTTATATGGTGTTATAAGCTCTTTGTCACAGTTACAACTGGAAGAACAGCATGCTTTTTCCGCACTCAGTTTCAAGCCTTTTTCAGCAGATAGCATAGTCTTTGCTGACACAGCTTTTTTTAAAGGTTGCGCTGATGCAGAAAAGCTGATTTTTTTTGCCGACTGTTCATGCGCGGCCTGATCCGGTCGGCAGCCGGGAGAAGAGCAGCACGATTTTTCTTTACTCATTTTCATCACATCCTTTGCAGCAGTCAGCATTTCCTTTGCAAATGCAGTTTTCTTTATCGGTTGTGATAGTGCAAAAAAACTGTTTTGTCCCGCTGATGGTGTCCGCATCCAAAGAGTAATATGTCCACTTGCCTTCTTCCCTGCCATTAACCAACCCACACTCGCATAGAAGTTTCATGTGGTGGGACAGCGTGGACTGAGACAATTTGAATTTCTCCAAAATTTTGCAGGCACACAGTTCCCCGCAAGAGAGCATATCAACTATCATAGCTCTTTTGGGATCGCCCAGCGCCTTAAATACTTTTGTATGTTCAATATAATTTTCCATAACGCAGCCTCAAATCTAAAATATTCGATATGGCTATTATATGCTATCAAATCGAAGAATGTCAATATGATATTTAAATTTGTATCTAGCAGTAGTTTGGTATTATATTTCTGAATATCCAGTAAAATTGTCTCTTTGCCACTTTTCTAACTTGTATAAAATAGGATTGGTCAAGCACTGTACATTTATAACGCCAAACCAGGGAGAAAACGAATATTGCGAAAAACAGGAGAAAAAATGCCGCCCGGTAATTAGACTGTCCAGAAAAAACTGTCTAAAATACCCTCGCCCTATCAATTTCACTATATAGTTAGCCCGAAGCTGATTGAAAGCCAGATTGTTTTTACCTTGACAAAACTCCTTAGTACATGATAAAGTTTTAATATAATTAGAAATACTCGTGAGGGAGTAGTTTGCGCAGAATTCTGCGTGTCAAGTCAACATACTGACTGTAAAAGGTCTGGCTTGTCTTAATAAACGAGACTCATGTATAGCTTCTACAGCCGTACATAGTCTTTTATTTTTTAAGGCTCGTGTATAGCGGTAATACTATGCACGAGCCTTTTATTTTGTACAAGCCATTGAATATCTTATAAATAGGAGGAATTTGCATTGCAGGAATTTCTAGAAACCAAAGACGATCTGATACGCCGGTTGAACACAAGCCCATCTGCCGGTCTGACAACAGATCAGGCAATTAAGAACCAAGTGCAATTTGGCCTGAACACGCTTACAAAAGCAAAGCCTGAATCCTTGGCAAAGCGCATTTTAGGGGCCGCCCGTGAACCGATGGTCTTGATGCTGATCATGGCAGGAATCATTGCGCTTTTCGTCAACATTATACGTGCAGCGACGGGCGGCGAATCGGACTTCTTGGAATGTGTCGGCATATTTGCCGCAATTTCGCTTTCGGTCATTATCACCGTTGTCATGGAGGGCAAGAGCGCCAAAGCATTCGAGGCTCTTTCAAAAATTAGCGAAGACATGGTTATCAAGGTTCTGCGTGACGGTGATACGGTTTTAATAGGCCAAAAGGAGATCGTGGTCGGCGACATTTTGCTTCTCTCTACAGGAGACAAAATCCCCGCTGATGGAAGATTGCTGGAAAGCGTGGGCCTTGCAGCGGACGAATCCGCGCTGACCGGCGAAAGTGTTCCGGCAAAAAAGGATGCCGACTTTCTCATTGCAGACGAAAAAACACCTCTTGCTGATCGCTCTAATATGCTTTATTCGGGAAATTACATCACAAGCGGATATTGCAAAATGGTGGTAACGGCAGTCGGCGACAGCACGGAATTCGGAAAAATCGCAAAGGAACTTACTCAAACGGAGAGAACTTCCACACCGCTTCAGGAAAAACTAGCGCGGCTCGGCAAAACAATCACCATTCTGGGAGTAATCGCCGCGGCAATTGTTTTTACAACTGAAATCATCTCTTTTGCCATGTCAGGCGGGCTTGTATTTGAGGAAGTGCTGGAGGCTTTTGTCACCAGCATTGTACTGATCGTAGCCGCCGTACCCGAAGGACTTCCCACCATCGTGGCCGTATCCCTCTCGCTTAATATTATTAAGCTTTCCCGTCAAAACGCCTTGGTTAAAAAAATGATTGCATCCGAAACCGTTGGGTGTATCAATGTGATATGCTCGGATAAAACCGGTACACTGACCGAGAATAAAATGACGGTTTCGACCTTCTTTGATACCAAATGGCATGAAAAGCCGTCGGAGCTCTCATCCAATTGGATTGTTCATAATATCTGCCTCAACACAACTGCGGATATTTCTCAGAACGGTACTTTTATCGGGAACCCCACAGAATGTGCAATTTTAAATTTCTACGAGCGCTCGGATGCCCGCCAAAAAAGCGGAAAATCCTATAAGGATGAACGTTCAGAGCATGATGTATTATACGCTTTCCCATTTTCCTCCGAATTGAAGCATATGACCACGATCAGCAAAGTAGACGGAAAAATTATCTCCTATGTAAAAGGCAGTCCTGAATGCGTATTCGCCATGTGCGATATTTCGGCTCCCAAAAAGAACGAGATTGAGCAATACATTACAAAGGCGCAGGAAAAAGCCATGCGTGTAATAGCCTTTGCGCACAAAGAACTGGATGATATGCGGGACTATGAAAACGAGCTCCACCACGCCACAATGGAAACCAACATGATTTTTGATGGCTTTGTTGCCATATCCGATCCTCTGCGCGCCGATGTGTATGAAGCCGTTAAGAATTGCCGCTTAGCCGGTATTGACCTTAAAATACTGACTGGAGACAATATTGTTACGGCTACCGCTATTGCCAACGAACTTCATGTTTTATCCGGAGAGCGCATCGCTGTTGAGTCTAAAGACATCGCAGATTTAAGCGATGATGAATTGTTAATGGCGCTTCCAAAAATAAGTGTTATTGCCCGAAGCACCCCTACCATAAAAATGCGGATTGTCAAACTTTTAAAGGTGCAAGGAAATGTGGTTGCTGTTACCGGAGACGGCATCAATGATGCCCCTGCGCTTAAAAATGCCGATGTCGGCATTGCCATGGGCATATCAGGTACTGAAGTGTCTAAAGAAGCAAGCGATATCGTACTTCTGGATGACTCCTTTTCAACAATTGTCAAGGCAGTTGCCTGGGGACGCGGTATTTACGAAAACTTTAAACGGTTCATTCAATTTCAGCTTACAGTAAACGTGTCCTCTGTTATCGTTGTTTTCACATCGATTATTTTGGGATTCAACGCACCCTTTACCGCCTTGCAGCTCTTATGGATCAATATCATCATGGACGGTCCTCCTGCTCTCACCTTGGGGCTGGAACCCATTTACGATGATCTGATGGGCCGCCCGCCTACAAAACGTAGTGATAATATTGTATCCAAGGATATGCTGATAAGGATTGGGCTTGTCGGCGCATATATTTCTATCATCTTTTTATGCCAATACGCCTTTAATTTTTTGGGAGCGGCAAAAGAACAAACGGCCACCGTGCTTTTCACATTATTTGCTTTATTTCAGCTGTTTAATGCCTTTAACTGCCGTGAACTTCACTCGGTCAGTATTTTCAGGCATATGTTGAAAAATAAGATTATGCTGCTGGTTATTTCAATTACCTTTGTATTGCAAATTGTAATTATACAATTTGCAGGCGCGTTTTTCGGGACAATCCCCCTTGACTTAATGATGTGGCTAAAAATATTTGGGGTTTCATTTAGTGTTATTATGATATCTGAATTTGTAAAGCTACTATTAAGGAGAATTAAAAAACACTAACCTTTTGCCCGGTATTTAGCGCTTACACTATAGAGAGTAATGAACGGATATTCATTGCTCTTCTTTTTTTCTGTGCAATTACTTGCTTTTTCCATCGCCAAATGTATTAATGATTCCATTCGTAGGCTTTCCGTTCCTCTTGTCAAAAAATATGAGGAACCATGTATACTAAATTAGCAAAAAAGAATGCATATGCTTTAATAAAGATATCACCAATGCAGCTTATTTGAATGCATCAGCGATATTTGGTAAATAGCGGAGGCGAGGGCGGCTGACTTATCTCTGTTTTTAAAAAGCTCCCCGAGCGATCAATTTCTCATATTACCTCGTTCCCCTAAAATTTCGCGTAACGATCTATATAAAGGCTTGAAATAAGGAATAATTAAAAAACGAGATTAATTAAATCATTTAATTAATAATCAGTTTTATGAGTATATCTTAAAATATGAGTAGACATTTTTTGAAAACAATCAAGCAATATTTCTTTTATTAAAGGCATTTTTAACAGACACAATAAAACTTTATTCCACCATTCTGTATCCAACGCCTACTTCTGTTAGAATATATTTTGGTTCAGCCGGATTCACTTCCAGCTTTCTTCGAATATTAGCCATGTTGACCCTGAGCGCCTGCACTTCGTTTACATGCGGTCCCCAGACTTCCTTTATAATATAATCGTGCGTCAAAACTTTGCCCAAATGTTCCGAAAGCAAAACGATAATTTTATATTCTATGGGCGTTAGGTGTACTTCTACACCGGCCAGGCTTACCAGCCTTTTTTCGTAGTTAATCTCCAATTCGTCAATCACTACCCTATTTGACTTGATTCCGGACGCACTCACATTGGAATGGCTATGGCGCAAGGCTGTACGTATCCTTGCCAGAAGTTCTGAAGTGCCAAACGGTTTCGTGATATAATCGTCTGCGCCCAAATCCAGGGCCTCTACTTTTTCGCGTTCCTGTTCCCGAGCTGAAACCACAATAACCGGCACATTTGACCACTCGCGGATGCTTTTTAAAACCTCGATTCCGTCCATATCCGGCAGCCCCAGGTCAAGCAATACAACATCCGGACAGTAGGAGGCAACCATTGAAATTGCATTCACGCCTTTTTCCGCTTTTATTACATCGAAACCATTGGAACCTAGAATTGCAGATATAAAGTTGCGGATTCCACTCTCGTCTTCGACGATCAAAATTACTGATTTAACCTGCATATTCCCTCTCCTCTTCCAATGGTAAAGTAAATTTAAACACCGCTCCACCCTCCGGATTATTGTTCGCCTCCATACCGCCATGATGCGCCTTTATAATAGACATACAAATGGAAAGCCCAATTCCCATTCCCCTGCTTGCATCCGGGCTTTGCCCGCCGTTCATAATGTAATTCTCAAAAAGGTGCGGGAGCGCTTCCACTGCAATCCCGCTCCCGTGGTCCACCACTTCAAATACGGCTTCTTGACCGCTTTTTGTAACGGAAACATGTATAACTGAATCATCCGGTGAATGTTTGATTGCATTCTCAATCAGGTTGATTAAAACCTGCTCTATTAAAGTGCCGTCCATGGGCACGATCAATAGCTCATCCGGTACTTTTACAGATATTTTTCTGTTCCCAAACCGCTTGTGGATGCGGCTTACAGCCTCCGCCAATATTTCCTCAACAACCTCCGGTTTTTTTATAACATTCATTGTGCCTTCATCAATCCTGGTTACGGACAGAATATTTTCCACCATACGAATCAGCCATTGGGAATCTTCCTTAATATCCCCAATTAGCTTGTCACGGGTCTCGTGATCCAAAGAATCTCCGTTTTCAAGCACTGCCGAGCTTGCGCCTAAAATACAGGTAAGAGGCGTACGCAAGTCATGGGAAATCGCACGAAGCAGGTTGCTGCGCACCTTTTCTTTTTCGGACTGGATTGTCATCTGTCTCTGCTCGTCAGATAAAGCCTGGCGTTCCAAAGCCAAAGCGACAAGCGAAGCGATCATCCGTAAAAATAGCCTGTCCTTATGGTCAACCTTTCCTTTAAAACAGGAAAGGCCAAACACGCCTAAAACAATGCCCTGCGAAATAACGGGCATATAAAACGCAATCGCCCCCATCAGTGTATCCGTACCCGCTCCCGCGCGTTTCTGGTTTACAAAAACCCAGTGCGCAACAGCACGCTCATCTTCGCCCTTCATGGCGGACGCATCCAGCTCAGCCGGTGATTGCACAAAATATTCTGCTGCGCTGTCTGCCGGATCGTCCACATAAAAAATAACGGACCGGTCAAACAAGGCAATAAGGTATTCGTTTGTCAATGCCACAATATTTTCAATACCCCTGGTGGCAAGCAACTTTTTATTTATTTCGTACAGCACCTCCGTCCGCCGCTCCCTGGAAACAGCAATCAGGGCCTGTGCCTTTACGGTGGAAGTCAGCGCGCTGGTGAGAAACGCCACAAAGAACATAATCGCAAATGTAACAGGATATCCGGGCTGGTATGCGTTCAGCGTAAAATACGGCTCCGTAAAGAAAAAATTAAAGGCCAGCACACTCAATATGGAAGCAATGATCCCAAACAGATATCCAGTGGTAATCCTGGATATAATGAGCACAGATAAAATATATGCCATTATAATATTCTGGTCCGCAATAGTAAGCGCACGCAGCCCTTCAGATAAAAGAGTCGCTGCTGCAAGAATGCCAATCATCATCCAAAAATCGCGCCAGGAAAAAAGCAGGCCCCTGCCCAGCCTGACTTTCGGCGGTTTCCTGAACGACTTTTGAACGTTACTGGCGTCAGGTATAATATGTACTTCCACGGTGGATAGCATGGACATAAGCTTGTCTTCCAGGTCAGCTTCAAAATAACTCCAAAAAGATTTTTTTCTTCTGCTTTTACCCACCACTATGTTTGTAATCCCCGAAAGTTTTGCGTATTCGGCTATCACCGTGGCAATATCGTTTCCGTTCAGGGTGGCTATTTCCGCGCCCAGTTGTTCCGCCAGGTCCAGGTTTGTACGGACGTTTTTCTTTTGTTCGTCTGACAGAGTATGGCTATGCATGTCTTCCACATATACCGCGACCCACGGCGCATGAAAAGCTTTTGCAGTCCGTTCTGTCCAGCGGATACACTTGGTTGATGATGGAGACGGGCTGATGCAAACAAGTAATTTGATATTTGTTGATTTTTCTACAATTTGCGGTTCATTTTGATTTGCGCTTCCCAACCAGTCAGCCGTGCTGCGCATTGCAAGTTCGCGCAGGAGACGCAAATTTTCTTTTGTAAAAAAGTTATGCATGGCGGCCCGCGCCCTGTCCGGGCTGTAAACCTTGCCCTCCCGGAAACGCCGGAGCAGTTCGTCCGCCCCAATATCAATCAGTTCAACCTTATCCGCGTTGTCAAATATATAGTCCGGAACAGTCTCCCGTACATTTACATTAGTAATATTCTGTACAATATCTATAAGGCTTTCAATGTGCTGCACATTTACGGTTGTGTACACGTCAATCCCGGCATTTAAAAGCTCCTCCACATCCTGATACCTTTTTTTGTTGCGCGCGCCCGGCGCATTGGTATGTGCAAGCTCGTCCACCAGGATTACTTCCGGATGCCTTTTCAATGCTGCATCCAAATCAAATTCTTTCAGTTCTATGTTTTTATAGGGAAGCACTTGGGGCGGCATACAGGGAAGCCCTTCCAAAAGCCGCATAGTCTCAGGCCTTGTATGGGGCTCCACGTAGCCTACAATAACATCTACGCCGTGTTTTAAAAGATCATGCGCGTCACCCAGCATGGAATAGGTCTTTCCTACACCTGCAGAGTATCCAAAAAAAATTTTAAGCCTGCCAGCCCGGCTTTTTTCTTCCCGGCATATACTCCGGAGCAGAGCATCCGGGTCTGGGCGCTGGTTTTCAAGGTCTTCCATTTTTTAAACCACCTCTTAAAAGATTTGCTTCTGATTAAACTTAAATCAGTCCGTCCAGAGCCAGATTTACTTTCAGCACATTCACGGCAGGCTCTCCCCAAAAACCCAGGAACTTACCTGAGGTGTACTTACTGATCACCGCCCGAACCTGTTCCTGGCTGATCCCTCTTATGACCGAAATCCTAGCTATTTGGTATTCCGCCGCTTCTGGCGATATATTGGGGTCCACGCCGCTGCCCGACTGGGTTACAAGGTCCGCGGGAATGGCCGCTGTATTTCCGGGATCAAACGAATGCCACCAGTCCACGCGCTGCTGCACCGCATCTTTCTCTACCTGGCTGACGGGATTCAGATTTGAAGAACCCGATGGTCTGCCAATCAGATATTTGGGATCCGTAAAATCCTGCGCAATCAGCGCGGAACCATACTCTTTTATGGTGCCGTCCTCCAATGTTACTGTAATTATACTCCCGTTTGCCTGGCTCGGAAAGAATACCTGTGCAATTCCTGTCACAATCCCCGGGTAAATTAATCCGCAAATAACCGTGAGTATTGCAAAACTGACAAGGATTGGACGCAGTGCCTTAAAAATTTTTTTCATAAAACTTCACCTCACACCACATGGAAAGCGGTCAGCAGCATATCAAGCGCTTTGATAGCCGCAAACGGCGCGGCAATTCCGCCAAGCCCGTAAATCAGTATATTTTGCTGTAACAGTTTTCCCGCGGAAGTTTCGCGGTATTTAACACCCTTCAAAGCCAGCGGGATCAAAGCGATAATTATAGCTGCGTTATAAATAATGCAGGCGAGCATCGCACTGGTCGCGCTGGTAAGGCCCATAAAGTTCAGCGCCGCAAGCTGCGGGTATATTGTGAAAAACAGAACGGGAATAATTGCGAAATACTTCGCAATATCATTTGCCACACTGAATGTGGTCAGCGCGCCCCTAGTCATGAGCAATTGTTTGCCTATCCGCACCACATCGATCAGTTTGGTGGGATTGGAATCCAGGTCCACCATGTTGCCAGCTTCCTTGGCCGCCTGGGTGCCGGAATTCATAGCAACCGCCACATCCGCCTGCGCCAGTGCGGGCGCATCGTTTGTACCGTCTCCCGTCATGGCCACCAGATGGCCTTTAACCTGATAATCACGTATCAGCGTAAGCTTTGCCTCCGGCGTCGCTTCCGCAAGAAAATCATCCACCCCCGCTTCCGCGGCTATTGCAGCCGCCGTCATAGGATTGTCTCCCGTGATCATAATGGTTTTAATCCCCATTTTACGCAAGTCTCCAAAGCGTTCTTTTACTCCGTTCTTCACAATATCTTTCAGGTAAATTACACCCAAAACTCTCTTGTTTTTTATAACCACCAGCGGTGTACCACCTTCACGGGCCACCCGCTGAACAATCCGGTCGCATTCTTCCGGGTATTGCCCTCCCTGTATAAGCACATATGCTTTTACAGAATCGGCTGCGCCTTTTCGGATTACGTTATCGCCAAAGTCAATGCCGCTCATCCTTGTTTTTGCTGTAAACGGAATAAAAGTTGCATCCAACTTTGATAAATCGCGCCCACGTATATTAAACCGCTGCTTGGCAAGCACCGCTATGCTCCGGCCCTCGGCTGTTTCGTCCGCCAGGCTGGAAAGCTGCGCGGTGTCTGCCAGTTCCTGCTCCGTTATGCCGGATACGGGTATAAACTCGCTTGCCTGCCGGTTGCCGAACGTTATCGTTCCCGTCTTATCCAGCAGAAGCACATCCACGTCACCCGCCGCTTCAATGGCACGCCCGCTCATGGCAAGTACGTTCGCCTGATTCAATCTACTCATTCCTGCAATGCCAATGGAAGAAAGCAACGCGCCGATGGTAGTTGGCGCCAGGCACACCAGCAGGGCGATTACATTTGTTATTGATATCGGGGTGCCTGCTCCCGCTTGCTCCCTTGCGAAGCTGGAAAACGGCAAAAGGGACGCGCATACCACCAAAAAAATAATTGTCAGAGTAACAAGCAATATTTGCAGCGCAATTTCGTTGGGCGTCTTTTTTCGCGAGGCGCCTTCTACCATTGCGATCATCTTATCCAGAAAGCTTTCACCGGGGGACGCTGTCACCTGAATAATCAGCCAGTCAGAGACCAACGTGGTGCCGCCGGTAACGGCGCTCCTGTCCCCGCCCGATTCACGGATCACCGGCGCTGATTCTCCGGTAATGGCGCTCTCGTCCACACTGGCCGCTCCTTCAATCACATCCCCATCCATAGGTATTTGCTCACCCGCCTGCACATAAACAATATCGCCTTTTCTCAGCGTACTGGAAAGCACCTCTGTATAATCGTTTATATTGGATGCAGCAAATTTCAGCTTTTTAGCCATCACATCTTTTCTTGCACTGCGCAAGCTATCCGCCTGGGCATGGCCCCGGCCCTCCGCAATGGCTTCCGCAAAATTGGCAAATATACAGGTAAACCACAATATCAAAGCAATGGTAAGAATGTACCACGCGCTTGCGTCCTGCACGCCACCAAAAGTCAGGAAATACAGAACCGTGGTAAAAATTGCGCCAATGAAGACAACAAACATGACCGGATTCTTGACCTGGGTTTGCGGCGCCAGCTTTACAAACGACTGGGTGATTGCGTCTATTAAAATTTTATTGTCCATTCCTTTTTTCATTTATCTCACCTCAATGCACGGCCGTATAAAAATCCGCCATCGGCCCCAAAGCAAGAGCGGGCAGAAACGTCAGTGCGCCTATGATCAGGATGATAAAGATCAGCAAGCCCCCAAACAGGGCGTTGCTTGTAGAGAGCGTGCCTTCGCTTGCCGCAACAATCTTCTTTTTGGAAAGGCTCCCGGCCAGAAAAATGGCCGCAACCATTGGAATAAATCTTGTAACCAGCATAATCACGCCGCCCAGTATATTGGTAAAGGGAGTATTCGCGTTATATCCCGCAAAAGCGCTGCCGTTGTTGTTGGCTATGGAAGAAAATGCATATAGCACTTCAGAAAATCCATGCGCTCCGCTGTTGGTCAGCCAGGAAGAAACCTGGGGATTAAGTACAGCCGCCATAGTTCCAAACAAAACAAAAAGCGGGGGCACCAAAACAATCAGGCAGACCATCTTCATATCAAACGGCTCAATTTTCTTACCCAGATATTCAGGCGTGCGCCCCACCATCAATCCGGCTATAAACACGGTCAGTATCACAAATGCAAGCATGCCATACAGGCCACTTCCAACGCCGCCGAAGACAACTTCTCCAATATGCATTAAAAACATCAATACCATTCCGGCCAACGGCGTAAAGCTGTCATGCATGGAATTTACCGATCCGTTGGAAGCGGCAGTGGTGGCGGTTCCCCAAATCGCCGAAGTGCCAACACCGTGTATTACTTCCTTGCCCTCCATGCTGCCCGATGCAGCAACTCCCTGGAAAGCAGGCGAAACCAAAAATTCGCTGCTTATAACAGCCCCAAGGGATATTGCAAACAAAACCAACATCACAATCAGAATCGTTCTTCCCTGTTTGCCGTCACGCACCGCCTTTCCGAATGATATGCAGAGCGCAGCCGGAACCAGCAATATGGACAGAAGCTGAATTAAATTGGAAAAGGCCGTGGGATTCTCTAAAGGAAATGCAGAGTTTGCCCCAAAAAATCCTCCGCCATTCGTGCCAAGCTGCTTGATCGCTATCTGGCTGGCGGCAGGGCCAAGCGGTACAGTCTGAGCCGCACCGGTTTGTAGTATTGTGACGTCTTTATATTGGCTCCACGTCTGCACAACGCCCTGCGACACCAGCAGCACCGCCAGTATCAGTGAAAGTGGAATCAAAGCATAAAGTGTTACTCTGGTCAAATCAACCCAAAAATTCCCGATTCCCGTCTGCTGTTTTAAAACAAAACCGCGTATCAGCACAAACAAAACTGCTATACCCACTGCCGCCGATACAAAGTTTTGCACAGTAAGGCCAATGCTTTGCGTAAAATATGAAAGCGCAGTTTCCCCGGAGTATGCCTGCCAGTTTGTATTGGTTATAAAACTGGCAGCCGTATTGAACGCCAGGTCCGGGCTTACTGCCCCCATCCCCTGCGGATTAAAAGGCAACACGCTTTGTATGATTTGGATCAAAAAAACAATTCCAAGCCCCACGGCGGAGAAGCCGATTACCATCCAGGCATACTTCTTTGGCGGCATCTCTTCCTCTTTCCTGATTCCCATCGCCTTGTAGATTCCTTTTTCCACGGGAGCAAATACATTTGTTAAAAAAACCTTCTGCCCTGTCATTACCCTATAAATATATATACCAAGCGGAATTGATACGCAGATAAGTATGGCGATATAAATAACGGACTGTAAAACTGCGTCATTCATAACTTCTCACCTCTGAATAAAACAAGAAAAAGATATATGAGCAAACCTAGTCCAACAACTGCCGCAACAGCCAGCACATACCCCATAATCCTAACGCCTCCTTTTTTCTCCAATATTTTAAACATTACATTTTAATGCTTAATAGCTTGATAATTGCTTCATTCTTGGTATTAAATTACCACGGATTATATAAAGGTAGTGTTAAGAATTTGGCGGTGGATATTAAGAAAATATAAAGATTAACAGGTTACATAATATAAAAAAGACCTTTTATTGTTTTCAATAAAAATAGCGTACTCTTTTATTTATTTTACAATATTATGTGTGTCAAACAAACGAAAAAACTGGTTTGTTTCCGCTTATATGAACCTAATATGGATGTTATCAAGTAATTCTATTGCTACTGGAAATCCTGTATGCTTGATGAGCTTGTCAAATAAAATAATACCAATAATTTAATAAATTATTGGTATTATTTAGTAATTTTGCGGAAGCAAGTGGAGTTGAACCTTACCTCTGTTATATCAAATCTCGCAAAGCAATCATTCTCACATTACCTCTGGCACTTGAAATTTTTCGGGTTCAGGTCATCCGTATAGTCAATCAAATATTAATAAAAAGCGGATGCACTGCTGCAGCCCCCTTAAAAGATAAATTATCAGCCATGAAGCAGTTACAAAATGAATACAGCACTCACGTCCTATGCAATGTTTTGGAGGTCAACCGCGCAACATTCTACAACTACATTCTAAGGAGTCCAGAAACAACAATAATTCAGCAAGAAGATGAAGAATTTAGACCTCTTATCAATGAAATTTTTGAAAAGAGTGGAAGACGCTTTGGCGTACGAAAAATCCGCGCCAAGTTAATGGAAAACCAATATGTAATAAGCGAGAAAAGAACTAGCCGCCTTATGAAAGAAATGGGGTTGTCGTGCCAAAGTAACATATATCCAAATGCTACAAATGACAGAAAATATAAATACTATCCAAACAAATTAAAACGGCAATTCCTTCAGGAAGCGCCTAATCTGGTTTGGGTCACTGATATAACATACCTATATGTAAATGATGCAACCTACTATCTTTGCGTTATTATCGACTTATTTTCCAGGAAAGTGGTATCTCACGCTATTTCAGACAAAATTGATGTGGATTTAGTGACATCCGCTTTCAAAGAAGCATTTTCTGTACGTAATCAACCGCAAGGTCTAATGCTTCACAGTGACCAGGGAGCTCAATATACCTCCTATATATTTCGTTCTTTTTTACGAAAACATCATGTGAAGCCATCCTATTCGAAGCCTGGTGTACCGTTTGATAATGCTGTTGCTGAATCTTTCTTTGCGTCCATTAAAAAAGAGTTTAAACGTAGCTATTACACAACAGAAGAAGAACTAAGAACAGCAGTCCAGAATTACTTAGAATATTTTAATGACTATAGGCCGCATCAATGTCTGGGCTTTATAACGCCAAATCAGGCAGAAAGTGAATATTTTGAAAAACAGGAGAAAGAAAAAATGCTGCCCGGTAATTAGACTGTCCAGAAAAAACTGTCCAGTTTACCGTCAGCATTCCATTTTTAAAACGCTCCCCGAGCGATCAATTTCTTATATTACCTTGTTCCCATAAAATCTCGCGCATGAATCTTTATAAAGGCTTTAAATAAGGATTAATTAATACACGGAATTAATTAATACAGTTAACTGATAATACAGTCATCAGAGTAAATCTTAAAATATTAGTAGACATTTTTTAAAAATAAAACTAGCAATATTTCCTTTATTAAAGGCGTTTTTAACAAATACGATAAAACTTTAGCCCTCATACAAATGCATATACTAGCCGGTAATTAGACTAGCAGAAAAAATTGTCCAGTTTACTGTCAGCATTCCAAGGGAAGTTTCATTCTACCTCGGTCACCAACAAATCCGGCGCACAAACTTTTAATTCACTGGCGTATCCCCCATTATTACAGAATTATAGACCAAATTAACATTTAGTGGTAAAATAGTATTAAATCGAATCATATTAAAATTTAAAAAAATACCCCTTTTCGTAAAAATTGGTGCTAACTGCACACCATAGTATGATATAATGCTATTAAAATTACGATAAAGGGTAATAATTATGGCAATAACAACAAACAAAACCTGGAGTGCAGACCAGGCAAAAAACCTTCAAACGATGCTAAACAACTATGGGTTTACTGACGATAACGGGAACAAGCTGGCAGTGGACGGCATAGCCGGACCCAAAACGCAGCAGGCGCTGGCAAAGATGAATACGTACCAGCAGCATCTGGGCAAGCCTGATGCATCTACCGCGGCGTGGCAGTCGCAACTAAATGACTGGGGCTATAAAGACGCAAACGGTAATCAGTTAAAAGAGGACGGGATATTCGGCCCTAAAACGGACGCCGCTACCAACGAGTTTGAAAATGGCTTTTTTGACGGATTCACAGGAGGAACAAACCAAAAGAAAACCGTGCCAACGCAAACATACCCTGCTATGCCCAAAGCGAGCGACAGCCAGATACAGGCGGCGGTTACGCCTTCGAGAACAAGCCTGACTGACGGTTGGGGGCAGTCCATGGCGTACACGGGAATGGGCAATCAAGCGCAGAACCCGTTTGCCGCGACGCAAAAGCCAGCGCAGACTTTGCAGATGCAAAACACCGGTGTAACACCTTATCAGACAAAGACAGAACAGAATACGGCATCAGGGCAGAACAGCCAGAGCTACCTTGATATGGTCTCAAACATGAACAAGATTACAGATAAGGCAACCGCGGACAATACGAAGCGAAGCTTCAACGACCTGGTTTACCGCTATGATACAAAGCCTGGAGAAAGCATAGAGGATGCGTTTAAACGATCGGCTAAACCACTCGACAAAGCGATTTATAAGTTCCCCGAGAGCAGCCAGGACAGCGGGAATACAAGCAGCAGCGACACGGCGATCATCAATAAAGCGTTTAACGAGCATAACAGGAATGCTGGGCTGGATAAGGGCAAGGTTGCCTTTCTTTCGAGTGAAGTACAAAATGAAAATAAGGATGATCCGCTTTATGAAACCTTAGAAGGTATTTCTGACGTTTATAAGGATACAATGAAGACAGTTACCTCGCCTGTGGCAAAAATAATTGGAGATTATTTAAAAGACCCAAAAAACGCAGACAACGTAAAAGCCATGCAGGAACAGTTGAGCAAAAACTTTCAGGGGGTTTTGGAGGTTTTTGGAATGCAATATGATGAAAAAACAGGACAATGGTACTCCGATGATAAAGGCACGCAAAAATATTTTGGTTATGCGGACTTTTATGACTTGTTAACTCCATTACTTGGCTTTGACTTGGAAACGGATAAGGTGGGATTTGATTATGGCGATAAACATTACGTATTCAGGCCTTGGTTTGGGGACTATGGAGCATTTTCTTTAGTTCCGGGAGGTGAATTCGGAATATATGAAAGCAACAAGACGGATTCGGATGGCAATAAAGAGGATCACTATAGAATAGATAAATCATCCGATAAAAGAGTGCGGACAAATATACAAGTATATGACGATAAAGGCAACCAGGTCATGTCTACTGACGACCACGGGCAAGACAGGTACTGGCAGTTTGGGTCCAATATGATGGCGGGAGATTTAGATAAAGATAATATGTACATGGTTGCGACCCTTATTTCTGAAGACGAAGGATTCCTAAATGCTCTTGCCAAAAACGCTAATGAAAACACACAGAAAACCAAAATACTTTTTGGAAAAGTAAAACCGGATCCAAATCACACTGGAAAGTTTATTGTTACATATACCTATGACCCTAATAGTATATTAAGCCGCGGTGATTTTGGCGGCGGCGGTGGCAGCGGCTGGTGAAAGATAGTATTGGAGGAATTTATGCTTAGAAAACTAATTTTGGCGGTAGCAATTCTTATGGTTTGCGCCTTAATACTTACAAGCTGCAAATTATGGCCAGGATACAGAAATGATGCGGATTATTATAAGATTATGAACACCAGCGATACAAACGCTGAATACCAGAATACCCGTATGCTGCTTGGATTAACGAACAATGGCATAATGGGACTCTATGGAAACCTGGAAATGGTAAAAGAAGCCCTGGCAAACGGTGCGACGTCCGAACATCTTGAAATACCGCAATTACAAAAGTATGATGCGAAATTTCCTTCCACAGCATTGGGTGTGCTTATCGGACAGGATGACCCTGCGAACAGAATGGAAAAGCTAATGGTCCTGCTCAATAGCGGCGTGAACCCGGATTCCGTTGACGATACCGGAAAAACAGGCCTTAGCATATGCGCAGAGAGGTTTAAGCAATGCTGGGCGGAATATCTGCCCGTATTGCTGGAACATGGAGCTGACCCAAACATTGTATCCAAGGAAGGGTACACTGCGCTGGAGTATTACCTGAAAAATGACCGGGAAAAGGAAGACAATAAAATTGTCGACCTGTTTTTGCAGCATGGTGCAAAGGTAACAGCGCAGACCATGCGGCTTGCATACCAGAATTATAGAAAAATTGATCTTCTGGTATTGCAGAAACTGGCGCAGGCAGCCAGGGCACAGGGACAGGATACAGGCCTGTCCCCGCTGGCGGAAGCTGCATTGTTGGCGGATACGGATAAACTGAAGCAGGAGATAGACAAAGGAATACCCGAGCAGGACAGGGAACTGGTAACCGCCTGCGCGGCGGCGTTTGGGAATCCTGATTTGCTGGAAAAATTGCAGATCAGCCAGCCAAGCGATGCCGTGAACCAGTACGAATGCCCTCTCCTGCTTGCAGCCAAGTACGGCAATCTGGCAAACGTGCAGTACCTTGCCGGAAAAGGAATGGACGTGAACAAGGGATACAAGGCGTATGACACTAAGTTTACCCCTATGCTGTGGGCGGTGAAGAATGATCATTTGGATATTGCAAAGTATTTGATTGACAGCGGCTCAGAAATCAAGGGAGATATTCAGAATTTCGAGATAGTTACCGGTTATGACGGTTTTACTGACGAATTGAGCGCGGCAGCGCAGAGCGGAGATATGGAACTGGCAAAACTTTTGCTGAACGCGGGCGCGCGAACAGATGAAAAGCATATCTGCAGCGCCATGAAAGGCGCTATTATGGGAAAGCAAATGGATATACTGCGTTTTTTGGTGGAAAGGTATAAGAGCTGCGTAAATCCTTCGGTTGAATTTTACAGTCCGTTAGTATCTGCCACCAGAGACGGGAATACGGAAGCAATGGAATACGTAATCAGTCAGGGCGCTTTGGTGAACGGCAACGAAAGCGGATTTGGTTCTCCTTTATCTAACGCTTTTTATACCAACATCGATACATTGAAACTTTTGCTGGATAAAGGCGCTGATCCGAATTTTGATTATGGCAAAGATAACGGACAACTTCTTTTTGAGGCAATAGAAAAGGGTGATCTAGAAGAGATTAAGCTGCTTGTGGAGCATGACGCAAAACTGGATGATACCTATCTGGGTTATGATGTTGTGCAATACGCGGCTGCCTGCGGGAGCGTGCATATACTGCAATACCTGATTGAGGCGGGTTGCCCGCTCAACAAGGGCTATGACGGATATTATAACGATTGGAATGATGTAGAGATTGTAGAACCCGGTGATACCCCATTGCACATAGCAACAAGGTGTGGCTACAGGGAAGAGGTACAGGCCCTGCTTGTCGCAGGAGCGGACGCCACCATTAAGAACAGCGAAGGTAAAATAGCCTACGATGTGGCTGTGAGCAGAGGAAACCAGGCCATCATGCAATTGTTCACGGACGCGGGGAAAGCCCAGAGTGGCGGCGCTACGCCGGGCGCGGTGGACAAGGCCGTTGGATTTGCAAAAGGACTGATAGACAAGTTTACAGGGCAGTAAAACAAACGTTTTATAAATGCGCCTGATAAAAATGCGGCCGATAATCTGTTCACCCTGTACAAAGGTGATCACAGACTATCAGCCGCATTTTCCAATTTATGGAGGCGAGGGGAGTCTGACTTTACCTCTGTTTCTAAACAGCTCACCTAGCAATCAAATCCTCATACTACCTCTAACACCTAAAATTTCACGAATAGAGCTGTATAAAGCCTATAAATAATAGTTTTTTATATTTAGCTGACCAAACCGCCTAAACTATTGGATATTTTAGTTGAATCAATCTTTAAAATATTAGTAGACATTTTTTTTAATATTTTCGATCAATATTCCCTTTATTAAAGCCATTTATAAACATTACGATAAGAGTATACCCCTCATACAATTCCATCAAGTATATAATTAGCCCTCTGCATACTTGCACAACATACTACTTCATCATGATTTAAGTTTTCTGTTATCTTTTGTATACCGCGCGTATGATATCGTCAATCTTTGCTTCGTCGAGGCGTATGTCCTTAATACGTGCCTGATTTGATATGTCTTCAATTAATTTTGATGCAGTTATTTTTGCTTTTTCAAAGCGATATACAATCCTTGCGCCTTCCCTTTCAACGATCTCTGCCAGCGGATGAGTAATGTCATTCTGCTCCTCATAAAACTCCACAATGAGATGCCGGTATGGCGCGATACGATCGATTAAATCTTTCAGCGAACCATCTTCTATAATAACGCCTTTATTGATGATTATCAGGCGGGAGCACAGCGCCTGGATATCTCCCAGATCATGGGTAGTCAAAATGACGGTCGTTCCCTTTGAAGAATTGATTTCTTTTATAAACTTCCGGATCGAATACTTTGCCTCTACATCCAGCCCGATGGTCGGTTCATCCAAAAAAAGGATCGGGGGAGAATGCAGCATGGCCGCCGCAAGATCGCCTCTCATCCTCTGCCCGAGCGATAACTGGCGCACCGGCGTATTTATGATCTTATTGATTTCCAGGATCTCATTCATGGTTTCCAGGTTCTGCTTAAATTGTGCGTTATCGATCTGATAGATCCTCTTAAGCAATTCATAGCTTTCCCCCAGCCGCAGATCCCAATTCAGCTGGCTTCTCTGCCCGAAAACAACGCCCAGATTCCTGACCACCTGTTTTCTGTTCTTCTGCGGAGACAGACCGTCAATTAAAATATCGCCCGAAGTAGGGGTCAAGATGCCCGAAAGCATCTTTACGGTGGTGCTTTTGCCCGCCCCGTTAGGCCCGATATATGCGACAATTTCCCCTTTATCTATAGTGAAGCTGATATCATCAACGGCCCTCACGATCTTTATTTGTCTGTGCACAATGCTTTTTAGCGCGCCTTTGAGCCCTTTTTCTTTTTCTGAGACCTTAAAGTTTTTCACCAGATGATTTACTTCTATTAAAGCCAAAAAGATTTCCCCCTTTTTTACGAATACGGTCCTTTTATATACCAAGGATTTTATGTCCCGGCGCTCTCGTAATTCGCGAGCCCCCTGCGGAATACCCGTGTGGTGATCCAGAATGCGATAATACCCACCGGCAGCGTGATCCAGGCCCCGCCGGGAAAAATAAACCCGCTGCTTTTATCAAGAAAGTCGCTTGCCGGATAAAAGCTTACAAACCCCATAGGAATCACAAACGTAAAAATGGCCTGTATAGCCCTTGGATAGATGGACAAAGGATACTTTGTCGTTTGGTCAAATATTGTCAGATTCATCATAGTAAAGCTGCTGCGGCTTTTTGACCAGAAAGCGATTGAACCGGTGAGCAGGTATAGAGCGCCGCGAATAAGCGTTGCGCCGATCACTACCGCTATCAGCATCAGTATATTAACAGGCGACCAGATAAAGTGGACCTGCGAGCATCCGTATATAAAAATGGCGACGCCCGGTAAAAAATCGGTGATCCCATATACGTTGAAAATCAGAAAGAAGAATTGAAACAGCACGTTCATAGGCCGCAGCATAAAAATATCGAATTCGCCGTCCAATATCAGGCTTCCCATAAACCATGTCTGAACAAAAAGGATGACCGATATTCCGTAGCTCAGTATGGCAAGCCCGTATAAAAACGCCAGCTCTCCGAACGTCCAACCGCTTATGGTGCCAAATTCCGATATCACGAACTGAATGGTCGTAAAACCCAGTATAAACTGGATCGGATTTGCAAAAAGCCACCCGATCAGTTCGGCCGGGTATTCCAGGGTCCTTTGGATCGACATCTTGCACAGAAAGGCCGCAACCGAAAAATAATGCTTAATACCGGATATCAAGTTATCAGCCTCCCTGTATCAGGACATTGGAGAATACTTTTTTCTGTATCATTCTGAAGATCACATATAACGCCAGCAGCCAAGCCAGTTGCAGTCCCATCTGCATCAATATATCCTGGAATCCCAGCTTTCCGATATAGATGCTGAGCGGCAGCTGGTAGATGTATATAAAAGGCAGAAATCCCAGTACGTTCTGAAGACTTTGGGGAAAAAACCATAACGGGATAATGCTTCCTGAAAGTATCCGAATCAGGACGTTCTTGATCTGCCGCAGCGGATTCATACTGATCACAACAAACGACAACATAGAAAAGCAAGCTGTTACCAGCCAGTTGATCAGAAAGCTTAAGGCGGCACTGAGTAAAAATAACAGAAAATTGACGCCGGACGATGGAGCGGGCACCTGTATCAGAAGGGATGAAATCAGCAGGAGCGGAACTGCGTTTTGACAGAAAGCGATCACTATCGCGCCTATATCTTCCGCCAGATACATACCGAAGACGCTCACCGGCTTTAACATATCCAAAGCCACGCTGCCTTTTCTGACGCTTTGTATTACCCTCTCCTCCACGTTTGCGGTGAATATACACGCCAGCAGCGCCGATATGATTGTATACGTGAGCATCTGGTCTTTGGTCACACCCAGCGCGGACTGCCGGTCGCCATAAACAGCCATCCAGAAAAAGGACGTGGCAATAACGATAAGGCCTTGAATTATAACGGAAGAAATAACGTCAAAGCGATATGAAAGAACAGATAAAATCTTTATTTTTGCTATATAAAGATATGGTCTCAAATCTTCGCTAACCTTCCATTTTTGAACCCAAGCGATTTCTTCTTTATAGCGACAAAAAAGTTATCAATATTATAATATTATATATTTTATTGTATATATTGTAAATATAAGGATTCCAATTTTTAGCTTGCGCCGTTCAATTAGTATCGATTTTATGAATAATACAGTAACATACCCAAGGAAAAATCGCTTGATGAATCCCTGTCTTGTCTATATAATCTTTAATTGCTACTACGTTATAAAGAAAAGATTTATTATGGCTAGACATTATACAGAACAAGAAAAAGAAAACTTTATAACGCCGTTATGGAATCATTTTTTAATAATATGAAAAATGAAGAACTGTATCGAACAAATTACCGTTCGGTAGGCGAATTTAAAAAAGGTATTGATGGCTTTATCGAATCATATAATACATATCGTCCACATTCCACACTAAATAATAAGACGCCAAACGCCTATGAGCGCTTATTTTATGATCGTAAAAACTAGGAACGACATCAGACAGCGGGGTTCAAAAGCCCTATTTTTCGATTTTTCATTGCTTAGATTTTAATTTTTGTATGTTGGTGTCCAATTATATCTTAAAAATCAAGAATCCCTGAAACCCTCATTACAAAAGAGTTTGAATCAAAAAAGACGGCTGATATCTGATCCACCCTATACAAAGGGGTCAACCGTCGTTCAGCGATAATAGCCGCCAGCTTTTGAAACGCGCTTTCTTCTCTGCTTCCCTGCGCATAGTATGAAATCAGCATATATGCAGATACCACAAATACTGCCAGACAAAGAACCAATAGAGCGTGGCGAGCAAACAGCCTGTGGACCATACCTTTCAGCTTCGGCTTCATTTTCTTGAGAGTGTCTTTTCTGATATTGATCATACTACTTCACCGTATAGACAGGAAAGCAGGCTGAAAATTATACCCGCTTTCCTCAACCATATTAGCAGGCTTTCTTCTGTCTTCTCCATAAAGTCAGTGTAATGACACCTGCCACAGAGAGACTACACAGCAGCCACCATATCCATGGAGCACTATTGTCACCGGTCTCTGGAACGTTGTCCGCATCGTACATAGTCAGCGCATACGATGAGCAATGGCTCTGTTTAACTGTCACATAACCGTCCGAACCCACGGTAACTGACTGCATAAACTCAAGCTTGCCGGTCTGTGGGTTGTAGTAATCGTAGTGCAGCGTTTCTGCCGCGTACTGATTGCCCACAAAGATGCGAATCTGTGCCTCTCCCGGCAGTGCGCCGCTGTGATTGAAATCCAGCATCAGTACAAGGTCGTCGCCAGTTTGTTCTTTGATGGTTGCGTAATACGACCCCACGTTAAATTGAATGCCCAGGTCCAGGTCGCCGCTTCCATCGGAGGCCATACTGCCCCGAGGGAAGGTGACGGTGTACCCGTTACCGCTCATGATAATTGGATGATCCTGATTGAGTGAAATGAGCCGATTCATCTGCTCGGCCGACAGAGTGCTGGAGCCCTTGGTGAGGTCAACTGTTACGTTATTGCCATCATCCACAATGTACTGATCTTCCACATAATTGGTCGAAAAAGTTGCAGTGATCGTATGTCCTGCCGTCACATTGCTGAAGGTATAGGCGGATATCGCCCCCTTTTCAATGCCATCCACTGTAACGGAAGCAATGCTGTAATTCGTATCTGGCGTGATAGTAAAGGTCTGACTGCCGTTCTGCGTCACGCTGACTGCCCCGCTCGGGCTGATGCTGCCGCCGATTCCCGCCGAAGCCGTAATGGTGTAGGCCGGCGCGGCTTCCGTAGCGAATCCAAAGCTGGTGTTGGCAGCCATCTCATTACCTGCTGTATCCCTAAAGCCGGTCAGCGCCAGCATATATGTCGTGCCATAGCTAAGATCAGACATTATATAGGCGACCGTTTTGTGATCGCTGCTCCATTGCGGAGAAGCCAAGGCCGCGCTGCCGCTCAGCGCTGCCGTTCCCGTCGCGGTGTCCATTGCCTCATCAAACGTAACCGCCAACCGGTTGGTGCTGATCGGCACATCCAAACCATTGGGCGAAAGAGAGGCGACGGCGGGTGCGGCACTGTCGGAGGTCGTTGTAAAGGTGATGTTCTGACTTGCCACCTCGTTGCCTGCCGTATCCTTAAAGCCGATAATGTCCAGCGTGAAGCTTTGGTTATGCGTCAGATTAGAATACGACACAGTATACACGGTTTTCCCCGCGTTCCATGTTCCACCGGTCAAAGCGGAGCCGTTGATCTTCACGAGGCCCGTCACATCCATCGCCGCGTCAAAGGTGACGGCAATTCTGCCGTTGACCGCCACATTCACAGCCCCGTCTGCCGGAGACACGCTCACAATATCCGCCTGCGTATCCACCACGAGGATCAGCGTTGTGGATGCGGAGCTCACGTTACCCGCCGGGTCCGTGGCGATCGCGGTCATGGCATACGTCCCATCGCTCAAAGAAGACGTTATTGTAATGGACCAGTTTCCAAAACTATCTGCGGTTGCCGTACCGATGGGCGTACCTCCCTGATATAAGGCAATCGTACTCCCTTCCTCTGCGGTGCCGGTGAACGTCGGTGTATTGTCGTTCGTGATGCCATCGGCGCTGCTCGCGCCCGAATCGGACGCCGGTGCGAGCGCAATAGTCGGCGCGGCAGGTGCGACGCTGTCCACGCGGACTCCTGTTGTGCTGCCAACGCTGCTCAGCGTCAGGTTTGCAGGATTACCCGCCGAATCCTTTATGCTGCCGCCGTTTAAAGTCAGCGTCCCCACCGCAATGCCGTCGGTATCCAATTGACCTGCCGCCACCGTATACCGGAACGTCAGTGCACTTGTGCCCGATCCGCTCATATAGGCGGCCTCGACGGTATTCAGACCCACCGTCAACGCAATCTTGGGCGTTCCCGTGACAGACACTCTTTCGTCGAAGTTCACCGTAAAGTCGAGATTATTCCCCGCTTTATAGATGCCGTTCGCGGGTACGTTGACCGAAGCGACCGTCGGCGCAGTCGTGTCTACGAGGACGTTCGTCGTGCTGCCAACGCTATTCAGGGTGAGCATTGCATCGCTCCCTAAAGTGTTCTTTATGGTGCCGCCATTCAAAGTTAACGTGCCCACCTCAATGCCATTGGTGTCCGTGTCACCCGCAACCACCGTATACCGGAACACAAGGGCGCTTGTACCTGACCCGCTTACACAGGTGGCCTCGACGGAATCCATACCCACTGTCAGAGCAAGCCTTGGTGTTCCTGTGACAGTGACCGCTTCGTCAAAGTTCACCGTAAAATCGAGACTATCCCCTGCTTTGTAGGTGGCGCTTGCGGGTACGCCGACCGAGACAACGGATGGGCATGAGTTGGGCGTTATGCTGTTGGAAGCCGCCGATGCCGCACCCGCACCAATACTGTTTGCCGCCGTCACCGTGAAGGTATACGCCGTACCGTTGGTCAACCCTGTGACCGTGATCGGGCTGGATGACCCCGTCGCTGTCACACCTCCCGGGCTCGCCGTGACGGTATATGCCGTAATGGCCGAACCGCCGTTCGAAGTGGGAGCAGTAAAGCTGACGGTCGCCTGACCATCGCCCGCTGCCGCTGTTCCGATGATCGGTGCACCGGGAACGTTGATTATCGTAATGACGAATACCTCCTCATAGCTGTTATTCGAGGCATCTGTCGTCCTGATGCGGATGCTCAGGCTGGAGCCTGTGACTGAATCCAGCGAGGAGTCAAGCTTTAGGGTATTTCCGTCGATCGTGAAGAGGTTGTTATCATCGCTTCCCGCACCGGCTGCCAGCGTATAGGTAAAGCTCGTATCTCCGTCCAAATCTGTGGTGGATAACGTGCCAATTGCCGTGCCCAAAGCGGCACTCTTTGCAATGGAAGTGCCGGAAAGTGAAATGCCGATGGGAGATGAGGACGTTATCAGGGTCAGCATGGCGCCTCCACCAATGCCCGCCTCAATAGGTACGGCATCGTTAGCGTAGCTCACGCTGCCCACTTTTAGGGAAATGGCATAGGTGGCCGAAGGCAGCCAGAAATACACCTTGCCATCGGCGTCTGTGTTCACGCCCTTTGTGCCATAGGCGTAGCTGCCGCTGCCTGTATGTATGGTGTGGCCTGTGGCGGCAAGCGCGGTATTGGCAACCGCGCCGGTGCCCATTACCGTGAGGGTGGCCGGGTAAAGCTGGGCGCTATCGTCTGAATTCATGGCAATGGCGGCGCTTATCAGGTCCCGGTTGTTTGCGCGGACCGAGCCGCCAGTGATGGCGAGGGTGCCGCGTCCGCCCTCATAGCCGCCGCCGATGCCCGGGGCGTTGGTGCCGCCGTTGGCGATTACCGTGCCGCCGTTAATGATGACCGTGCCGCCATTGCCCGCATAGCCGCCGCCGATGCCCGCGGCACGCAGGCCGCCGGTGGTGGTTACCGTCCCGCTTTCTATTATAAGTGTGCCGTCGGTGGTATTGATCGCCGCGCCATTATTGTAAGTAATGTAACTGTCGACGCCGTTTTTCACAGTCAGCTTTCCTGTGGAGGGGTTGCTGCTGTCCCGTATGGTAAGGGTAACGCCGCTTGCGATTTTGATGCCGTTGGATCCCCTTCCTGTATTGGCGTCCAAAGCAATTTCCAGATGGCGGCCGTTGAGGTCAAGGGTAAAGTCGTTCGCTATTTGCAGCCCCACTGTAAGGATTGCTTCGCTGCCAGCCTGCCCGTCAAAATCCGCCAAAAGTTGATAGGTGCCGCCGTCCGCCGCCGCCTTGCGCAGCTTCGCTTCCTCGGTGGGAATAACTGTAAGTTCCGCCGTGCCGCCGCTGCCTGCCTCAACATGTACGTTGTAGTTGGCATAGCTCACGCTATCTACGTTCAGGGCAATATAATAGGTGGCTGCGGGCAGCCAGAAATGCACCTTGCCATCGGCGTCTGTCTTCACTCCCTTTGTACCGTAGGCGCAGACGACGCCGCTGCCGGTATATATGGTGTGGCCGGTTTCGGCTAGCGCGGTATTGGCAACTGCTGTGCCGGCTCCCATTACCGTGAGGGTGGCGGGGTAAAGCTGGGTGCTGCCGTCTGAAGCCTTGGGAACGGCGGCACTGTTGTACGATATGTTATTTGCCTGAACCGAGCCGCCGGTGATGGTGAGCGTGCCGCGTCCGCCGCTATTTCCGCCACCGATGCCCGCGCCGCCCATGCCGCCGTTGGCGTTCACCATGCCGCCGTTGATCGTGACCGCACCGCCGTCGCCCAAATAACCGCCGCCGATGCCTGCGCTGAAGTCGCCACCGGTGGCGTTTACCGTGCCGCCGTTGATCGTGACCGTACCGCCGCCGCCCAAGTAACCGCCGCCGATGCCTGCGCCACGCTGGCCGCCGGTGGCGATTACTGTGCCGCTTTCAATCACCAGTGTGCCGCCGGTGGTGTTGATCCCAGCCCCGTTATTGCTGGTTATAACGTTATTTGCATGGTTGGTCACAGTCAGCTTTCCGGTGGAGGGGTTGCTGCTGTCCCGTATGGTAAGGGTAACGCCGCTTGCGATTTTGATGCCGTT